>JABABI010000019.1:0-5535 GCA_014238335.1 Fuerstiella sp. | reverse complement strand
CTCGATGATTGTCTCCGTGAATCCCGTTCGTGTCCGCGTAACGAACCAGATCCAGCCACGACCCTGTCATGCGTTCCGCGTAATGATGCGATGACAGCAATTCGTCGACATAGGCCGCCTGGTTCTTCGCAGACGTGTCCGCTGCAAAACGTGCCACCTGATCCGCCGTCGGTGGCAGTCCGGTCAGATCAAATGACAACCGTCGCGCAAGAGTCGTGCCGTCCGTGGGTCCCAGCGCCTGTATTTCTTTTCGATTCAGTGTTTCCTGCAGAAACCGATCAATGTTATTGGCTGTGGCGCTGACTTTGGTCTTTGGCACATCGGGTCTGACTGGCGGAATAAACGACCAGTGTCCCTTCCATGATGCCCCGCCTTCGACCCAGCGTGTGATGATCTGTTTTTGATCTTCGGTCAACGTCTTTCCCGAATCCGGTGGCGGCATCATTCGATCCGGGTCCGTCGAAGTAATGCGTTTCAGCAGTTCACTGTTATCCGTCGACCTTGCGTCAACAACAGTGACGCCGTCGATGGTGCGAAACAGACCCTCCTTCTGATCAAGCCGCAGATCCGCCTGTCGTGGTCCGGCATCCGGTCCGTGGCAGGCGAAACAGGCGTCGGACAACAGGGGGCGTACGTCGCGATTGAAGTCAACGTCTGCCGCCACTGCATGATTGAGGGACAAACATCCGATGAGGGTAAGGATCGTTGCTCGCATGATTTGTCTGGTCGTCAGGTGGAAAAAACAGGTGCGGGATCACCCACATTATCAGAGCCAATGAGCCAATTGAACCCTCGACTCTCAGGTTGTCGCCGCAGAAGGCGATTTCAGCCGATTCCGTGCAATGATCCTCCCCTTGCAAACAACCGATCGACGCGTTTTGATACTTCTGCATCCGCTTCCAGCGCCGGCGCCATGTGAGCCTTCAGTCGAGCATCAATGATCAGACTGCCGCGACAGCCCCAGTGCTTCTGCTCTGTAAAACTGTCGACCCCGTAAATGTCCGCTGCCGGATTTGATCGCGTAAACGTCACCCACAGAAAATTGCTCAGCGACTGTGCACAGAATTCACTCTCATCCGTCAGTACGACCAGTGGAAAGCGATTCACTGCAGAATCAGCCAGCACCTGTTCGCTGAACGTCCCGGCAGCCGGGTCAATCTTATGAGGTCCTGTCGACCAGGCCGGTGCCGTAATCGCCACAACGCCAGGAAGACAAACTTTCGGATTTGAAAACCCATCCGGCAGCCAAAGATCGGTGGGCACGTCCGTTGGCAGTTCACGCCGCACTCGCCCGACGGCGGCAATCACCAGTTTCGAACCTTCGTTCAGCCCCGTTCCGGAATAGTCGAGAGTATCGATCGTCGTGCGCGTCTGAAAATGAAGATCTCGAGTCCAGTCGACTCTCTCCAGCAAGTGACAAAAGAACGCTGCGATGTCGTTAATGTCCAGCTCGGGATTATCCTGGTGTGCTGTGATCAGTAGATACTTGGCCAGCGAAAGCTGCCCCTGACCGAGAATTGCGTTGGCATTAGTCAGCAGTTCCTGGGGTTCGCGTTCCTTCGCGTACGGCACATATCGTTCGTTACCGATCGCCAGCAGCAGCGGATGGACGCCGGACTGATCCACAGCATGAACTGCATGCACGCCCGGCAGCACTGCTGGAATCGCCGGACCCGTCAGTTCGTGTATTAGTTCGCCAAAGCTGGTGTCTTCCTGCGGCGGACGCCCGACAACAGTGAACGGCCAGATCGCGTCTTTGCGATGATAGACCCGGTCCACGTTCAGCACCGGAAAGTCATGAGTCAGACTGTAGTAGCCGAGATGATCACCAAACGGTCCCTCCGGCAACTCGTCCGGTGCGATCGTGCCTGTGATGCAAAAGTCAGCCTCAGCGCAGATCATCGGACCACCCGCTTGACGAATCATCCGAATAGCGCGCCGCGACAATGCTCCGGCGAATGCGACCTCGGGAATTCCTTCGGGCAAAGGCATCACGGCAGCCACAGACATCGACGGTGGTCCACCGACAAAAATGTTGACACGCAGAGCCTCGCCTTTCGCGATTGCAGCGGCATGATGCAGCCCAATACTGCGGTGGATCTGGTAATGCAGACCGACCTGACGATTGGGAGCGTATTCATTACCGCTGAGCTGAACTCGGTACATTCCCAGATTGGAATTCATGTACCCCGGACGTTCCGGATGCTCTGTGTAAACTTCCGGCAGCGTAATAAATGCGCCGCCGTCCCTGGGCCAGCTCTTCAACAGCGGAAGCTGATCAAGCGATGCCTCATGAGCAAGCACGGGCCCCGTAGATCGTTTTGCGGGCCGCATAGAAAGCAGAGTCCGCAGTACAGAAGGTGCGCGCAGCGGATGCCGCAGCAATTCCGTCGGATCCTTTTTCAGCCGGATCAGCGTCTGCACACCGGCCAGAGCGTCACGGAAAATGAAACGAGTCCGCTCCATCGTACCGAACAGGTTACTGGCCATAGGAAACCGACAATTGCGGACGTTTTCGAACAGCAGTGCCGGCCCGCCCGCCGCGTACACTCTGCGATGGACTTCAGCGGCTTCCAGATCAGCATCGATCCCTTCAGAAACCCGGACCAACATGCGGCGCCGCTCAAGATCGCGAACGCACTGCTGTAAATTCCGATATCCCATGATAAGTACTGTGATCCCGGAATCAGCTAACGGCGTGGTGAAGAATTGTCAGTCCAGTGAATGTGCGTAACCGCAGAATGCCTGGCAGTATAACTACGGTCATAGATCGTTGTTGTCCGCAAAGACACGCAAATAGAAAATTTGGCTCGGTGTTAATTTGGCAGGGGATGCTGCTTCTGCCGCAAACGTGGTCCTTTAACTGGCTGCTTCCGTTGGCTATAATCGAAGTTTTGCCTGCCCCAACCTTCCTCCCTTCGCCTGCTCCTGATGTTCGTTTTTGCGAAACCGATCCTGGCTGTATTTGTCATCGTCTGCGCACCGACTGCGGTTGTCGCGGCAGACGACGTCACAATGCAAAAAGGCCAGAAGATTTTTGCGAAACAGTGCGCCGGTTGTCACGGTAAGACGGGTGGAGGAACGGCCGACAATCATCCGGATCCGTTGTTCGGCGATAAGCCCACAATCGATCTGGCCGCAGTCATCGCAGCAACGATGCCCGAAGGTGAAACAGAACTGTGTACAGGCGATGATGCAGCGGCGGTCGCCGAGTGGATGCAGGCGGCCTTCTATTCTCCAGAAGCTCAGGCTCGCATTAATCCTCCGCGAACGAAACTCAGCCGCCTGACGGTGACGCAGTACCGCAACTGCGTGGCAGACCTGATCGAAAGCTTCACATCATCCAGTCAGCCGGATAATCGCCACGGGCTGACCGCTCGCTACTACAAGTCACGCCGTTTCAGTGACAAAGACATGGTCCTCGAACGCCTCGATCCGGTCATCAATTTCAACTTTGCTGAGCGGACACCGGACAAAGAAAAGATCCCGAAAGCCGAAGAGTTCTCTATTCGCTGGGATGGTTCTCTGGTCGTTGACGAAACGGGTTGGTACGACTTCACGCTGAAAACAGAAAACGGCGGTCGCCTGTTCGTCAACGATCTGAACACAGCCTTGATCGATGCGTGGGTCAAATCCGGTTACGACACCGAGTATCGCAGTTCACTGTTCCTGCTGGCCGGACGAATTTATCCTCTTCGCCTGGAATGGTTCACGTTCAAGGAAAAGACGGCATCTGTCGGCCTGTGGTGGAAACGCCCGCACGGAATCGATCAGCCGATCCCGGCTCGGCATCTCTCGCCACAAAGTTCAACGCAGGTCTTGATCGTCGAAACTCCGTTTCCACCGGACGACCGCAGCGATGGCTACATTCGTGGCACTTCCATCTCAAGAGAATGGGACGAAGCCACAACGTTTGCTGCGATCGAAGTGGTCGACAGACTGTGGCCAATGCTGAAACGAATCGTGCCTGGAAAGAAGTCCGAAGAACGTAACGAAAGGTTGCGGCAGTTCTGTGCAAAGTTTGCGAATCGAGCCTTCCGACGACCGTTGTCTGAACAGGAACGAAATGTCTGCGTTGACGCTCAGTTTGAAACAACGAACACAGCGGAAGATGCCGTTCGTCGCAGTGTGCTGGCCGTGCTGAAGTCGCCACGATTCCTGTACCGTGAAGTCAGCGGTGAGAATGACGTGTTCACAAAAGCGTCACGCTTGTCGTTCGCCCTGGTGGACTCACTGCCCGATCGCGAACTGTTGCGAGCGGCGGAAAAGGGACCACTGGATAACGACAAGGGTGTGCGTGACCAGGCATGGCGACTGGTGAATTCGTATCGCGGACAAATTCAGCTGCATCGATTTGTTCGAGTCTGGCTGAATCTCGAACGACTCGAAGATATTGGCAAAGACGCCCACGTCTTCCCGGACTTCACACCGGAATTCGCCGCCGATCTACGAACGTCCCTGGAGCTGCTGCTGAATGAAGCCGTCTCCAGCGACGACGGAGGATTTCGAACACTGTTGACGAGCGACGAAACGTGGGTAAACGACCGCATCGCCGCTTTCTACAACATCGATCAGGAGGATGATAATGCGGAATTTCGAAAGGTTCGATTCCAGCCCGATCTTCGGGCAGGAATTGTGTCTCACCCGTTTCTACTCAGTGGGCTGGCCTATCGGAAGACCAGCTCGCCGATTCATCGAGGCGTATTTCTGTCACGTGGAGTTCTGGGACGGGCGTTGAAACCGCCGCCCGATTCGGTGGCTCCGCTGGCTCCCAATCTGGCACCGCATCTGACGACTCGTGAACGAGTAGGCCAGCAAACCAGTCCTGAAATGTGCGCGGGTTGTCACAGAATGATCAATTCGCTGGGATTCGCTCTGGAAGAATTTGACGCTGTGGGGCGATATCGCAAAACCGAAAAAGACAAACGGGTCGACGTGTCCGGACACTACCGGTTGCGGACCGGTGAGACAGCCGAATTCAACGGAGCTAACGAATTGGCTGGTTTTTTGCTGCAAAGTCGAGAAACTCACCGTTCTTTTGCCCGTCAGTTATTCCATCACATGGTCCAACAGCCGATACTCGCCTATGGGCCGCAGTCCATCGACGAACTCGCATCGATCTTCGCCGACCACCAGCTGAACATGAAGCAGCTGATGGTCGAAATCGCGTGTCGTGCGGCCCAGCACGAACGACAATAAAACTCCGCAGCTGATGGTCAGAACTCAGTCCTCACACAAGAGTGTCCCTCCCATGAACACACGCCGCGAATTTCTGAAGCAACTTGGACTGGCGTCTGCCACGCTTCCCTTTGTCAGTAATCTCAGCGCATTCGGCAATCCCTCTGCTGTCGGGAATCGCAAGCAGCGATTGGTTGTCATGTTCAGCCCCAACGGCACCGTACCATGGAATTTCTGGCCGGACGAAGCAGGCAAAGATTTCGAACTGAAACGAATCCTGCAACCGATGGCTGAGTTTCAGGATCGCATGCTGGTGATGAAGGGCGTGTGCGACAAACTGAAGGGCGACGGTGACCG
>JABABI010000199.1 GCA_014238335.1 Fuerstiella sp. | reverse complement strand
AGTCGCAACGCTGGAAATCGGTGGCAGTTTTTCCGCCTCAGACATCGGCATACGCAAGGGATACCACGGCCTGTCGCATCACGGCAAGGACGAGGACAATATCAAACTGCTGGTGCAGATCGAACTGTATCAGATGGAACAGTTCTCTCGATTCTTAAACAAACTGAAGTCGATCCAGGAGCCTGAAAGCAACGGGACGTTGCTGGACAGCACGATGGCGATGCTGGGCAGCGGCATGGGCAACGCCAATTCGCATACTAACAGCGACCTGCCAATCATTCTGGCGGGCGGTGGTTTTCGACACGGTGATTACAAGCAGCATCCAAAGGAAAGCAGCAAACGAATTCCGTTATGTAACCTGTATGCATCCATGCTGCAGCGTTTTGGCGTTGAGACGGATAAGTTCAGTACAGGCACAGGCACACTGACCGGTCTGGAGTGGGCGTGAAAATGTCGTGGTTTTCCGCTACCGCGGCCCACGGTTCTGTTTCAGAACAGGAGCCGGCCAAGAATTCACGTTTTTCGTTTCGGATGCTCGGGACCACCCTTCTGCTGGCGACCTGCGGCAGTGCTGGCGCAGATGACAAACCGTCTGCGAAGGCAGTGTCTGAATCGTCATTTGCTGAGACTATCCAGCCGTTCCTCACCACTTACTGCGTTAAATGTCACGGGAAACGTGAGCAGAAAGGCGAGCATCGTTTCGACCAGTTGGGATCAGAAATACGCAGCGACAACGATCTGGTCGACTATCAGGGTATTCTGGATCAACTAAACCTTGGCGAGATGCCGCCGAAGGGCGCGAAGCAACCCACTGATAAAGAACGCAGACAGATCGTCGTGCGGTTGACTCATCATATCGGCCGCTACCACCAGACCATGAAGGCGAATGCCGGCACAACCGTTTTGCGGCGGCTGAATTCCCGCGAGTACCGGAACACCGTGCGGGACCTGCTGCATCTGAACATGACGATGTTTGATCCCACGCAGGAGTTTCCTCGGGATCAGACGACAGAGCATCTGGACAACGTTGGCGAAACACTCGTCACGTCCGGACACCTGCTGGCCAAATACCTTGAAGCGGCCGAGCAGGTCGTTGATAAGGCGATGTTTCCACTGGAACAGCCAAAGGTTCAAAAATGGGTCTTCAGGGATGGCTTTCGACAGCAACCGGAAATCGATCAGGTTCATCGTAAGACGAACGGGTATGACCACATGACCCTATACGACGTCGTGGGCGCGGACAAGCACGAAGGTGCTTACGGACCGATCCATGCGTTCGCGGAAGGCGTCCCCCATGACGGTTATTATCAGCTGCGAATCCATGCAGAGGCGATGCATCGGCTGAATCCCTATGACCCTGCATTCCTGGGCACGGACCCTGATGAACGTTTTCGTCTGGGGATCGTCGCCGGAAATCGCCTGGTGGGAGCGTTGCACAAACCGCAACCCATGGAACCACTGCTGGCCGAAATTGAATTGGCCGACGAAGCCCGATGGTACACTGTACGGATCTGGCTGGACGCCGGTTTCACTCCCAGGTTCACGTTCCGCAACGGCTTGATGGATGCTCGCACGTTGTGGTCGCGAATCCAGAAAAAGTACCCCGACCTGTTTCCGAAGCGAAAGACAAAAGGCATCGTGGAAGCCCGTTTCAACGCAATCAAATACGGGGAATTGCCACAGATTCATATTCATGAAATTGAAATCGAAGGCCCGTTTCATGACGAATGGCCAACTGCCGGTCAGCGCGCCGCTTTGGGCGACGATTGGAGTCATGCTGTCCAGTCTGGTTTGCTGTCGGCGGTGCAGATGAAGTACCACCTCACCAGATTTGCGTCCGAAGCCTACCGTCGTCCGGCGCAGCGGGAAGAAATCGATCGTGTCATGGATGTTATCAGGTTGCGTCAGGAACAGGGCCGATCAGCTATGGAAGCCTATGGTGACGGCTTGAAGACAGTGCTGTGTTCACCAGACTTTCTGTACCTTGATCCGATCCACAATGAGGATCTGTACGACGAAGCCAAACCGACCGACGGAGCCGGATTAGCATCGCGGCTTTCTTATTTCCTTTGGGCCTCGATGCCGTGCGCAGAGTTGAGACAGTTGGCTCAGGACGACACGTTGAAGCAACCGAAGGTGCTGGCGGCCCAGGTCGAACGCATGTTGAATGATCCGCGATCGGACGCTTTCGTGCAGGGCTTTCTTGACAGTTGGCTCACGCTGCGAGACCTCGGTTCCACTCCGCCTGATCGCGGCGACTTTACGGCCTTCTATCACTACGACCTCGATTCCGCGATGCGGCAGGAAACCTTTCTGTTTACGCGACACCTGATCGATCAAAATCTCAGCATTACCAATTTTCTGAACTCGGACTTCACGTTTGTCAACAAGCCTTTGGCAAGACATTACGGTATCGAGCCGCCAACGGAACCAGGGTTCCACCTTGTGAAACTGCACGATGCTCGCCGTGGCGGATTGCTTGGCCAGGCCAGTATTCTGACGTTGACGGCCAACGGAATTGATACGTCGCCGGTTGTGCGAGGAGTGTGGGTGCTGGAAAATATCCTGGGAACGCCACCATCGCCGCCCCCACCGGACGTGGAACCTCTTGATCCGGACATCCGCGGTGCGAAAACGATTCGTGATCAGTTGCGAAGACACCGCGCTACGGCTGCCTGCAGCGACTGCCATCGAAAAATCGACCCTCTGGGATTTGCCCTGGAGAACT
Organism: Fuerstiella sp.; assembly: GCA_014238335.1. GTDB lineage: Bacteria > Planctomycetota > Planctomycetia > Planctomycetales > Planctomycetaceae > Fuerstiella. Next base: position 4,152 of record JABABI010000199.1, on the reverse strand, counting down.
TCGATCCGATTGGTCGATGGCGAACGGCATATGGTCGACAGGGAAAAATTGACGCCTCAGGTGAACTTCCCGGGGGGCAGCGGTTTGACAATGTCGAGGGACTTAAGACCATTCTGCTGGATCGCCGCGGGCAGTTTGCCAAAGCACTCGTCGAAAAACTTCTGGCCTATGCCATTGGTCGGCACGTACAGCCATCGGACCGCCCTCATACGGATCGCATCCTGCAGCAATTGGATGCACACGGAAACGGATGTCATGATTTGATTCGGCTGGTTGTGGTCAGCGATCCGTTTCGTTCTCCGTAATAAGATTGAGACCAAGCGTCTTGATCCCACGCCAACTACATGCAACCCCAATACTGAATGGGATAATCAATGTCGTCCACAAATCAGCAACGGCGTGAGTTTCTGAAGCAGTCCACTTTGGCTGCCGGCGCGGCGTTCTCTCCGTATTTTTTTTCGACTCCGCAAACACTGGCTGACGAAACCAAATCGCCGAATGATCGGTTCCGCATCGGCGTGATCGGGGCTGGCGGCATGGCGGGAGGCAACATGAATGCCGCCCGAGACTGGCTGGACATTGTGGCCATTGCCGATGTCGACGAAGGTCGTCGGGAAGGTTTTTCCCAAAGATTCTCGGGTGACAAAGCGGACACCTACAACGATTATCGAAAAGTCATCGAACGAGACGACGTGGACGTCATTCACGTCGCGACTCCGGATCACTGGCACACCAAAACTCTGGTGGAATCGATGCTCGCCGGCAAGGATGTGTACTGTGAAAAGCCGATGACGCTGACGATTGACGAAGGAAAACTGATACGCAAGGTGCAGATGGAAACCGGCCGCATCGTGCAGGTCGGCACTCAGCAACGCAGTACTTTTAATCTGTTCGTTAAAGCGATGGCCATCGTTCAGGAAGGTCGTCTCGGACGGATTAACAAGCTGGAAGTTTCCATTGGTGGAGCTCCGACCAGTCCGGCTTTGCCCGTCGCGGAAGTTCCCCAGGGACTGGACTGGGAACGGTGGCTGGGCCCGGCTCCTAAGGTTGACTACCGCGTTCTGCAACCGGAAGCGACTGCTGGTCAAAAAAGAAAGCCACGTGCGAAGACCAACGGTCACTATGAGTTCCGCTGGTGGTATGAATATTCCGGTGGCAAGCTGACAGACTGGGGTGCTCATCACGTGGATATTGCGATGTGGGCTCTACGGCTTAATGGTCAGACAGAGGGCCCGCTTTCCATCGGCGGAACGGCCAAGCACCCGGTTGAATACAAGGCTGGATATCCCGTGCAGAATGATCGCTACAACACCGCGAGCGAATTTCGATTCAGTGTGAAGTTCCCGGGTGACACGGAGATGATCATCAAACACAGTGATAACGGTATTCTGATCGAAGGCGACGAGGGCCGCATTTTTGTGAACCGAGGCAAACTGACCGGGGCGCCGGTGGAAGGACTTCAGTCCAATCCGCTGGCGGACGATGCTATCCAGAAGGTTTACAAAGGTCTTCCCATGGAAAACAACGAACGCAAAGGTCACTGGGCCAACTTCCTGAACTGTGTGAAGACACGGCAGGAACCAATCTCAGACGTGCATTCGCATATGGAAATGCTGAATGTTTGCCACCTGGCAGGTATCGCGGCTCGCTTTGACCGCGAGCTCAAATGGGACGCGAAGGCAGAGCAGATCATCAGCGACGATCAGGCCAACGCATTTCTCGCTCGGCCCTATCGCGACGGTTACGCGATCGAAGTTTGATGCCAGACACGACGTCACGAAATTCGTGCTGAAAGCCCCGGTCCAAGGAAAGGACCGGGGCTTTCGCTTTTCGTCGATCGGCCGAAGCCGCGTCCCGGGATTTCTGCTTTACACCGTGCAGATGCTGCGACGTCGAAAGATCACACCGCCGGCAGTCCAGAAGACGGCGGCTACACCCAGCAGAATTCCAACGTCCGCGAGCGGAAACTTTCCGGATTGAATCACCACCGCGGGGCGGTAGTACCGCATCACGCTCAGGAACGACACTGTTTTTGCCGGGTCCCAGAACTGAGCTACAAAGTTCAGCAGAAATGACATCAGCAGGATGGCAAACATGATTCCCACAGCTCGACTGCGGCGGTTACTGCTGCAGGAGATCAGAAATGCCAGAGCACCCACGGCAACGTAGACGGCCATCAGGTTCATCATGATGCCGAATGTGGCGTAGGCGCCCGGATGCATCCTGGGCTGCAGCGCAGACGAAGCGAGCAAGTGGCCGCAGAATCCGACACCCAGGATAAACAGCCCCGACAGAATCCAGCCAGCCGTCTCAGTCAGATAGAGCTTCCAGCGGGAAATCGGTAATCCCAGCAGGAAGTCCACGCTGCCATGATCAATTTCACCAGCCGGCATTCGTGAACAGTACATCAGGTCATGGGCCCAGATCAGCGCCAGTACCGTCGGGTGAACCCAGAGAAATGCCTGCATCATCTGCGCTGTAAAGCCTTTACCTGGATCCATTCCGAGCAGTGCCGTAATCAGTGGCTTCACAAACGGAAGTTTCTCAAAAACTTTGTCGATGTCACCCAGAACCTTGGGCAGCAGTCCTGTCAGTAAGGCCATGATCAGAGCCAGGCCGATACCAAGAAACAGCACGGGCCAGCGTACTTCCAGAAAGATCTTGCGGAGCAGCCCTTTCATGACTTTTCCAATTCAGAAATCGGGACGTGCTCTTCTATGCCCGCTGCATCTTCTGTCGAACCATTTTCTGCGGAGGGGTGCGCCCGTTGATCTGAATCATAGTATTGACGGAACAGGTATTCCAGATTGGGCTGCCCGATACTTAGATCCATAATCGGTTGCGACGCTGCCCACTGCGTGAGTTTCACCGAAGAGCCGGTCAGTTGAACGCGAAGTTCATTCTTCGACCGGCTTTGCACAGTTGCAAAATCGGGCGCCACAACGGTGTCTGCAACTGTGGCGGATTCGAACGTGGCGACGGCGGTTCGCGGAGCCCTGTCTTTTAAGCGGGTGAGTGATTCGTCAACGACAATCTGCCCGTCTCGAACGATGGCAACGCGGTCGCACAGCGATTCCACCTCGCCTAATGAGTGGCTGGAAAAGAAAACCGTGTGCCCCGCTGTGGCCAACTCACGCAGGCAGTCCCCCAGAGTATCCTGCATCAGCGGATCCAGTCCCGACGTGGGTTCGTCCAGAACAACCAGTTTTGGCCGATGTGCAAGTGCCGTGACTAAAGCCACTTTTTGCCGGTTCCCACGAGACATTTTGTGGACCGGCAAGTCCGGTTCCAGGCGAAATCGCTCAGCCAGCCGCATGCCGGCATCATAGAGGTCCATGCCGCGGATTTCACCGACAATCTGCAAGGCCTTTCGCACCGTCAGCCAGGAATACAATCGGACATCACCGGCCACATAACCCACATGTCGTTTGATCCTGGCACTATCGGCCCAGCAGTCGTGTCCCATCACCGTTGCGCTGCCTGATGATGCCTTCAGGAATCCCAGCAGCAGTCGAATCGTTGTCGACTTCCCTGCTCCGTTCGGCCCCAGAAATCCAAAGATTTCACCGGCACTGACGCGCAGATTCACGTCGTCGACACCCCGACGTCCGCCGTAGGATTTTGTGAGATGTTGTGTGGCGATGACGGACATGTTGTGCTGGATATCGTCGAATTCAGGATCCAGAGAGCTCTGAATACCAGAAGATTATGGCAGTCGTCCCATGAGAGCCAGCTATCGGGTAAGTCGCCCAGGCGGAAAAATCAATATGAGTCTGTTGATTCGTGGTGCAAACAGACGTGCGAACTTGAACGCTCTGTGGGCCGAGGATATTATTCCGCCGCACGACGCCGGAAGCGGCCTCGACTGTGGTGGGTATAGCTCAGTTGGTTAGAGCGCTGGATTGTGATTCCAGAGGTCGCCGGTTCAAATCCGGTTACTCACCCTTCCCCAATAAAGACCTGGTAATGACTTATGTTATGCGTTTATCTGGAAACGCGTTAGGCGGGGTTCTTCACCCGTCCCCTTTTTTATCGTCATGCTGCCACTGGCCTTGTGGCCGGTGGACGTCTTTGGGTTGTGGCGACACAGACGATGATTCGCTTCATTCCTGTGGCCGATGATCTGCATTATGGTCACAACGTCTTAGCAAT
>JABABI010000198.1 GCA_014238335.1 Fuerstiella sp. | reverse complement strand
GCATCACCGCGGCAGAAGATGCGAACAGATATTCGGGACCTCTGCGGATTTCAAACAGGAATTCTGCGAGAGGCGTTTTGCTGTCTTCAGTCACCTTCTGCGATCGGTCGAGTTCATAGTTGTCGCGCAGAAAATGTTCGATCGCCTCAATGTGCTGAATTCCGCGCGGCAGCGACGCCGTGACTTGCTCAGACAACTGCCGTATTCGATCCATGTTGTCTCCCGGCGGAATGTAAAAACACAAATCGTCTACGCTGTTAACGCTGGCCTTCGCTACGATTGAGATATTGTTGCTGCCTGTGAGAACAGATCGATCGACGCACCGCGACACGAAGTTGATCGGCGTCATTGTGGGGACGGATTCTCGATTGAGCGATATCAGACCGTTGTCGCAGACTCTGTACATGTCTGCTCGGTCGACCAGATCAATGCTGACTCCCACCGGATGTGGAGGTGACGGAATGACATTTCCTTCCAGGTTCGCCACTTTCAGGCTATGCGTGGCCGTTCCGTCGAATATCTCGAACCCTTTGCCGTGTTGAGGGATGTTCAGCCAGTGGCGTCCTTCCGTTTCACGCACTGCAACCTGGGCGATCGTATCTCCGACTGACGGTGTCCATTCGACACCGTCGAACAGTTCGTAGACTTCCGTTTTCAGGTGCAGCGGTGTTCTGCCGGCGACATAGAACAACGCATGAGTGTCCAGATCGCGAATCTGGCGCTCGTCACTTTCCTTTTCGCTTCGCAGCAGCGAGAACTCCCGTCCAGCCTGTTTCGCTTCTGCCATCATTTGATGAATATGTTTAAGCAAATCGGCGGGCAGAGCAATCGCTCGGTCCTGCTTCTTGATTTTCCGAGGCGGCTCGTCGAACGTGTCATTGAAGACGTCGTAGAGGCTGGGCTTGTCGCTGTCGAGAAATGGAGCATTCTCCAAAGGCGCGAAACTCTTTATGTTCTCATTGCCGGCGATCAATGCATCGCCATCGTTAACGCCACCACGAGAAAACGGATCGTACTGCCCCGTGCCCCCGGAACTCGGCATAAAGCCCTTCAGTGCAGTCGTGACCGTGTTGGAGCCGAAAGCTCCAACACCCAGCAATGCCATCAGCGGAACGACGACGATCGTTGTCAGTGTCCATTTGGGGAACCCTGATCGCTCCGATTTCAGCAGACGGCGGTCGACCGTTTCCCACCATGATGCCACCAGCCACACGATGGAGGCAAAGGTGAATAGGGCGGTAAGCGGAATCAGACCGCGTGCGTTTGAAATCGTGCAGCAAAAGATGGTCATAAACACGGCGATGATCGCAGCCAGTCGCTGAAACGTGATGCGAAAACCACAAACCGCCAACGCCAGCATCAGGTTGCACTGGCTGTGCATCACCAGCATCTCGAACGAATGCCCCGTTTTGAACAGCAGTCGCTGGATCGGTTCACAAATGAGACTCAGACACGCAATCATCAGCAGCATTGGCATTAACGCGCTCGATTGGTGCAGCAGCCGAACGCGAATTCGAAAGTACACCGCCGCAATGACCACGAGAATCGTCTGCATCGAGATTTCGAACATGCACCAAAACGTGTGCTGGTGGTCATCGTGCTCCGTGAGCACAAAGATGTACGCCGCCAGCAACGTCAAAATTACACACACCACATGCAGTCTGAGACTGGCGACGACCGATTCATCGGATGATTTGCCGACAGGATCTGTCTGCGTCAGTCGGTGGTCGCGTATTTGGCGAGACGTCACTTCAGGAGGCATGGCAGGCGCTTCGCCAGAGTTTCGGCAGGTCGCCGGCAAGTGCTTCGTCGTCGACAATGTTCAGCCATCCGCCCGCCGCCGACGTGCCAACAAGAATCTGGTGAGCATGTCCGTTCTCTCGCCCGGCATTCGTGCTAACCAGAATCTCAAACCCCTGCCGCCGAGAGGGATGAGGCAATTCTTCGGAAGTCACATCTGCGACGGCCAGCGAATCCATCAGGCGCTGATATCCGGCCGCACCATCAGCCGCTACGAACAATTCGCCGCCCAGCGCCAATTCCACTCGTGAATGCTGTCGGTGTAGAGATTCGCAGATACTGGCCGCTGTCCTGATGGCGAGTTCAACCGTTGATTCGCGAACCAGTTCAGGATGGCTCGTTTCAGAAAGATCAACAAAGACGCGGACGGAAGTCATTACCGGAGCCTGGCGTTCCGTGACGATCATCGTCTGCTGTCTAGCTGTTTGAGCCCAGTGAACGCGGCGCAGTGAGTCTCCGGGGCGAAATGAGCGAGTGCCCATTATGTCGCCAAATTCGCCCACACAGCGTTCCGAAAACAGTTCCTCAGTTTGTCGCGATTCCGAGGCATCCGGCATCCCTTCCAGACATACTGTTAGTGGCCAGACGGTCAACCGGCCTTCTGATTCCACTGACTTACGAGCGCGGAACAAGCCGAAGGGAAAACTCGTTTCCACTTCTGCTGCGGACCTCGGGTAAAGACCACGGCATGTTGCTTCGAAAGGCCACGAGTATTCGACCGTTGACCAACCTGGTACGCGATCGAATGCGGCACCTTCGTTTCCATCAGCATTGTCGTTTCGGGCAAACCCCTTGATCAACGACAGCCCCCAGACTGGAAACGGCAGACTGTTCTTCACTGACAACCGAACGATCGCTGGCGTCCCTACACGCGTTCGAGGAACATCAAAGGAAACTCGACATTCGAGTCCTCTCATTGCGATCCACGGCAGCGAGACACCTATCACCGCAATCGCCATCAGTAGCGCTGTCAGGATCAGTACTAACGGATTCAGGTAGATCCCACAAACCGTCGATCCTGCGATCGCCAGAAACAGCAACCAGCAAGGGTTCTTCAGCCAGTAAACGTAACGATTGGCCCACGGACAGTAATCTGTCGACAACGCATCGGAAAAGTTTTGAGTTCTCTGTTGTAGCGATACAGCGGACATGAGAAACCTCGGCGGATATAAACCATGTGCAGTCACCGAACGGACAGGGTGCGCAGCGGGCGAAACTTTGTTCAGCAACACCGCGGAAAAACATTTTCAGGCAGCCGTGGATCGTCTGTCAGAACTCGCCGACAACTTCTCCACCCTGAATTGTGGCCAGTGACTGGTAGAGTCCGTGGTCGATGTTTTCGCTGATAAAGCGAACAGAGCCATCGCCGAGAACAAACTGTGCACCACCTACATGATGACTACTGAAGTCATCCAGATGAGCGACCGGGTCATTGGGTACGTGGTCCGCGGAACCGAGGATTCTTTGAAATGCCTCCTCACCCTCGGAGACCATCCCCGGCCATGTCGAATACCAGCCAAGTTCTGTGTCCGTTCGTCGCTCACCCAGCATGAAGGTATTGGTTGTTCCGTCTGTTATGTCGCGGAACCGAGTCTTGCTGTGGTGATAGAACATTCCGTCGCCACGACACTGTCCGGCCGAAGTCACAGGAGCAGTCCCCGGTGAATTCTCACAGCCATCAAGCTCCTCCGTTCCGAACACACCGATGTAATTCGCAGTGGGCAATTCGGCGAGAACGGTTCCGGGGCTGCCTTCTTCTTCAATCTCCCACCTGTCAGGCTTCGGATCGGACGGACACTGCCACGCCGGAATGACATTGCTGACAAACGGGATGTTCGCCGGGGCATGAATGGCAAGGTTTGCGTTGAACTGCCTGTACAACGGGGCCTGATCGAGATTCGGAAGAATCATCGTTCCCCATCCGGCACCATTCACGCCATCATGGGGACTCTGCCGACCTGTTGCCGGGTCGACTGCGATCCAACCGGACGGAAACATGTTGTGCACATCGTGGTAGTTGTGCAGCGCAAGTCCAAGCTGTTTCATGTTGTTCTTGCACTGAGTTCGTCGAGCGGCTTCGCGGGCCTGCTGAACGGCCGGCAACAGCAGAGCAATGAGAATAGCGATGATGGCAATAACGACAAGAAGTTCAATAAGCGTGAAGCCGCGAGAACGGCGAATGAATGAGCGTTTCATGGTGATTTCCTCGTGAATCAAAGGCGCACAATAAAAGGCGCACAGGCGCGCTGTCTGGACGGGGCAGGAGCAGGCGGGAAAGAGCCACACGGGAACTGCGGAGTCACAGCGCAAGCCTGGTGCTTTCGAAGCATCACAAGTCAGCGACTCTGAGCCTGCTCAGCAGAACTAACGCCCGCATTCGGAATTGGAGAACAACCGGCCACATGCACGCAGAGCAATGGCTGCCGCTGCGAAGGTTCCGCGCAGATCGTTTCTCAGAAAGTGGGCGAAATCACACGAGCGACGGCGGTCCACGGGGATGAACCGGAAACAGGATGTCTGCGGTCGCCATTGCTTCGGGAGCGCAGTTGTTGGCGACAACGAGTTCCGACTCGGCAGGCACTCCCACAAGCTCGGGACACTCCGTGACGTGAGAAAGCACGCTGCATATCGCACAGTCACGCTCGTCATGACCATTCGGCGACTCACTGTCACAGGGCTCACTCGATGCATTATGCGAATGGTGTTCGCAACCGAACGGGCATGGCCGTTCAGATCGTCCGGATTCCTGTACAGATGCGTGGCAATGCGAAGAAGAACAACGTCCGCCACACTCCTGGCCCAGATGAACCAGTGTTCCAAATAACAAAACTGTCACAGCCGAGATCGCTAACCAGCGACCGGCTCTTATGAGTCCTGATGTTTGAGTCTGAGTGGTCATGCGATTGACAAAAGGCCAGAAATCAGATCCGCGCTTAAAACATTAGACAGCACCGAACCCGGCACGGTCAATGAGTCGGAATGCGAAGTTATCGAATCTTTACAAATTTTATCGCTCACGCGGGCCGTCTCGACAGTTGCTACGCATTCACGCACCATTTCGCTGGAAGAAAATGGCGATCCGAACTTCAGAATGCCGACAAAACTGCCGGGCTCTTTCATCAAAGTACAATCCGTCGATACAAATCCTGTTGCTTCGCTGAATTTGTCGAGCAACACTGCACAAACCGACGCTGGCACAGGATTCCCATTCACACAGATCCTGCCGAAGAGGAACTTCAGAGCAATGAGTATATAACCGTGAGAAAGAAAAGACTCCGTTCATGAGACGAATTGCTGGCTTCCAGCGACAACGCGCGGAACATCGCGACGGGTTTACTCTTATTGAGCTCCTGGTTGTTATTGCTGTCATTGGAATACTTGTGGCATTGACCTTGCCTGCCGTGCAGCAGGCAAGATCAGCAGCCCGCCGTATGCAGTGTTCCAATAACCTGAAGCAGATAGCCCTGGCCGCTCATTCGTTTCATGACACCTATGGAGCATTTCCACCGGCACGGTTGATTCTGGATACTCCGAGAACACCGAACGATACGGCGACACGCATTGCCATGGATGAACCATCGTGGCTGGTTCGACTTCTTCCGTTTATGGAGCAATCAGCACTCCACGAACGCTGGGATGAGTACTCCGTCTATGGAACTCATCCCGCGTCGGTGCGAAATCAGGCGATCCCTGTGTTTCTCTGCCCGGAGCGGCACAGTCCTGATTCGGCAGTTGCACCGGACAAAACCATTCGGATCACATCACCTTGTGGTTGCCCCGTTGGGGTGCAGTTTAGTCCCGGTGGTGCCGTTGTCGATTATGTGGCAAACCACGGTGACCTTTCGCCAGGCGCGCTGGGCCGTCCGACCGATTTCTACTGGGGTGGCAATGGCACTGGCGTGATCATTTCCAGTCGTCCTGTGGGTGATCAGACAGCGATCGGTCGCAATTGGCTTGACAGGATCAGCATGTCAGACGTTAGCGATGGGACCAGTAATTCCATCTTGATCGGAGAACCACATGTTCCCAGAGAAAAAGACCTGACAACCCCATTCAACGGCCCTGCATATTATGGACGACACCTCACCAACTTTTCCCGAATTGGGGGACCAGGAGTGCCGATGGCTCACAATCCTGGTGATCCTCGGGCCGGATTGTATTCATTTGGAAGTTCGCATGCCGGCGTTGTTCAGTTTGCCTTTGCGGACGGAAGTGTGCGTCCTGTTTCAACTTCACTCAGCAGTCGCATCCTCGGGCTTCTGACAAACCGACAAGATGAACAGGTTGTTGGCGAGTTTTAAGGGCACGAACGAATGCGGCATGGGGTACTCACTGTTTTGATCGTCTCAGCTGTTGGTTGCAGTTCTGATCAGACGCCAACCTACCCGGTCAGCGGACGAGTGGTCTTTGAGAACGGCAATCCGGTTCGGCATGGCACCATTGAGCTCACATCTGTTGAGTATGGCACCACTTCAACAGGCAGAATCGATCACGATGGCGGGTTCGTGCTTGGCACCTACACAGCAGATGACGGAGCTGCAGCCGGAGACCACAATGCAATTGTTGTGCAGATGGTCATAGCAGACGGTTCCTTCGAACACACAATCGATCACGGTGACGCCGTCCCAACCAAATACGCCGCCTATGAAAACTCGCCTCTGGAGGTTTCGGTGAACTCAGACGAAGAAAATGTTGTCACACTCACGATCGGACAATAGGTTGCCATAGGGTCAAAAACCTCCGCTGCCAGAAAAGCGGTTTGACAATCAGGCGTTAGAAATAGAAATCGTTCGCGATTTCCGTCATGCTTTGGCCAGAAAGAGCGGCCGCTGAACGAGGAATTGGCGGCGGCCCACGCTGAGCGCGGACCTTCACCGCAGAATGACCACGAGTGGTGCAGGTCAGAATCAAGCGGCGCGTCGGTGGTAGTACTTCAGCATGCCACCGAGTCGTTCTCGGCACTCGATCTTGCCAGCGACGGCACCGACTCCTTTCTCTGGATCAATAAGATGGTTGCCGAGGCCCTGATGGTTTCTCTCGCGGTGGTAATGCTGCACGAAGTTGGTAACAGCTCGCTCGAGTGACCGCTGACCGAAGAAGACCATCCGGT
>JABABI010000197.1 GCA_014238335.1 Fuerstiella sp. | reverse complement strand
TTGTCGCGAAGCCAGCACGGTGTGACACCGAAAGCAATCTCTCCTGACTTTGATACGAACAGATACGCCCTAATTAGCTCCACCCAAGAAAGAGAATGCCGAATCATCAGTCGCCGAGCGACGGTATGCGATGGCCTCGGGTTACAACCCGAGGTGTGAAAGGATGCAACAAAATCGTCGATCCGCTACGCGACTCGTGCACTGGTTGACGTTTTCCATCTCAGCCTCCTCAACCCGTTTTCAACCGATTCAGAACCTGCGTCACCCGAGCCCGGCTCACCCCCAGAAAGCGGGCAAATTCAGCTCTCGTTTTGACTTCACCCGAAGCGAGCAACGACTGGTAATATCGAGCTGTTTTAGTCGATCTATCTGGGTTTCTTTTGTTCGCCTTTGGCCTTTGGAATGGCTGAAATGCGTTTCCAGCAATGGAATTCAACCCGCCGGGATCGACGTAAGTTGTTGATGCAGTAGGCACCTACCTCAACAAGCCCCGATGTTCGCATAGAGTACGGATCGGGGAGCTGGACAGGACTCGAATCGGTTAACAGCACGTTGGTCCGTAGTTCGAGACCGATGCGAGTTTCGGGTGTATGAATCTGACTCAAGTTACAAACCGAAGCGTCTTTGAAGTTTGCCAAGCTGCAATACGTGCGGCAGCCCTCAGCAGTTGCCCGCGATATCGAAAGAGATACCGTTCTGAGGTTGAAGCCAGCCCGATGGCACGGGATCGCAATACGTGTAGCTCCCAGACTCAATGGCCGCGTGTTAAGCTCTGCGGTCGTCTACCCGATGAACAGGCCACGATGACAGTCCAGAGGCAATGGGGACGGCATCGGCTTTGACAATCCCCTTTTGAGCGGACGAGCGTCTGCCGGACTTCAATGTCTCTTCAACCAAGTGAGAATCCGATGATGCGTGGACGCTATAGACCATGGCAAGCAGTCATGGTGATTTTGTCGGCAACGTCTGCGATATTGCCATGTCGATCATCTCTAAGCGACGAGCAGGCCCCGACTTCGGCCAAATCGACGGGCAAGCGTCCCAACATCGTCTTGATAATGGCGGACGACATGGGTTACAGCGATCTCGGCTGCTACGGCGGAGAAATTCGCACGCCCAATGTTGATCGCCTGGCCGCAAACGGCCTGCGTCTGACGCATTTTTACAACACAGGACGCTGCTGCCCGTCACGCACCAGCGTCCTCACCGGGCATTATCCTCATCGAGTCGGCGTGGGCCACAAGGTTACCGATCTGGGGAAACCGGGCTATCGCGGCCGCGTCAGTCCCGACGCCCCAACTATAGCCGAATCTCTGATTCCAGCCGGGTATCGTTCGTTCATTGCCGGCAAATGGCACTTGGGGACGCCCGACCCAACGCAGCACGGCTTCGAAGAATTCTACGGAACTCTGGTGAGTGCTCAAACGTTCTGGGATCCGGGCCACTACATGCGGCTTCCGGCGGGGCGTTCAAGAATTCAGTACCCGAATGGACAATTCTATGGTACCGATGCCGTGACGGATCATGCGCTTCAGTTTCTGGACGTGGCACGACAGACGCCCACTCAACCATGGTTCCTGTACCTGGCGTTTCACGCTCCCCACTTTCCGCTGCAGGCCCCGGCGGAAGATATCGCTCGGTACGCCGACACCTACCAAACCGGCTGGGACGTGGCTCGTGAACAGCGACTGGCCCGTATGAAGAAATTGAAGATCGCCCCGTCTCACACCAAACTGACGCCTCGATCGCGTTACTGGGACTACGGCGAAAAGAACACCGGAGTGAACCCCGCCTGGGACTCGCTGCCCGCAGACCGCCGCAGGGATCTGGCACGACGTATGGCGATATACGCAGCCATGGTTGACCGCATCGACCAGAACGTTGGCCGCCTGGTAACGAATCTAAAAATGTCCAGCGAACTGGACAACACCGTGATCGTATTCATGTCCGACAACGGAGCCTGCGCCGAATGGGATCCACACGGTTTCGATATCAAGTCCAGCCCAAACAACATTCTGCATCGTGGCAAACAGTTCGATCGGATGGGGGACCCGGATACCTATCACAGCGCTGGTTCCGGCTGGGCGAACGTCAGTAACACACCGTGGCGACTGTACAAACATTACACACACGAAGGTGGAGTGGCTTCGCCGTGCGTCATTCACTGGCCCAACGGTCTGCAGCGCAAAGGCGAGATCGACCATCGACCGGCACATATCATCGACCTGATGCCCACCGTTAACGAAATCGCGGCGACGACGTATTCCGGCGATATCAAACTTCCCGGAGAAAGTCTCGTTCCGATGTTCCATGGTGCTGCTCCGCATTCCCGCACATTGTACTTCGAGCACGAATCGAACCGCGCGGTGCTTGCGGGCACATGGAAACTGGTTGCTCTAAAGCAGCAAAAATGGGAACTGTATGACGTTCGGCAAGACCGAACGGAACTGCGCAACCTCGCTTCCGCACATCCGGACATCGTGAAACAACTGACCGCGAAATGGGATGCATGGGCGGCTGCCAATCACGTCACTCCACTGCCCCGTGATTACGGAGTGAACTATCTGAAACCACTCGATTAACAGCGTAAGACGCCGATTCTTAGCCGCCAAATACGTCTTCTGGCGTAATATGAGTGCTTCCCACGAGCCCGCACACACCACATGCTTCTGAAAATGCCGTGGCAACCGGTGGTCACAAGTTTCTTAATCATCACCCAGCAGGCGGGCCACGATAGAAGAGCCGTTCGGTTCCGGGCGGGGATACTGCCCCTCCCATGGCACAAGACCGGTGCGGTCGATCAGGAACACACCAGGTTGCGTCCCCGCTGGCTTGGCCAGGGATGCCGGTTCTATGAACCGGCCCCATTTTCGGTGAGCCGATTCGGAGGCCGTGGCAGCAGGATCAGACAGAATTGCAAATGGAAACGCCTGGCTGGAATTGTTGCGAATTTCCTGTGGCAACGCCGTCGACACACCGAAAATAATGATGTTTTCCGCCTGCAATGCCTGGTGAAAGTCTCGGAGAGCCACCAGGGTTTCGTTGGCTTCCGGCCCGGCCTGACCATCGAAAAACACGATCACGATCCGGTGCCGGTGCAAATAGGCCTCAAGGTTCACGATCGTGGAATCCTGATCATACAGTTGAAACACGGGCGCCGGCTGACGCATCTCCGGTCTTTCGCCAACGCGGTCTGACATCCCCTGCGGATTCATCATGCGCCATCCGCACAGCAACGCAATGACCGCTGCTGACAAAGGAAGGATCAGAATTCGTTTGCGGTGCAACATAACGGTGATCGGGGTCTCTGGGTGGCATGTGCGGTGGGGAAAAGATGCTTCGTCGGCAGTATTCGGCATTACGTCCGCATGTCCAGTGCGATTTGTAAAGGGAACCACAGAATGTCGAACAAGGAATGTCCAATGTCCGGGGACCGCCGTTTACTTCGTCATTGGACATTCCTAATTCGACATTGGACATTTATCCTACCCGCTGGACCGCACCCCTATTCCTGCGTCGGCTGTTCGGCTGTTCGGCTGTTCAAACATGGAAACGACACCTGTAGAGCGCATGACGTATTTCTGGCCACAACTCGAATTCACTCGTCCGGAATGGCTGTGGGCCGTGCTGCTGCTGCCTGTTTTGGTTGTGTATTTCTACCGCAGCCTTGTCGATTTACCGTGGCGGCAGATGGTCACTTCACTCTTGGTGCGCTGCTTCATCGTGCTGTTCCTCATCCTGGCGTTGTGTGGCTTGAACTGGCTGGACCGAACGCAGCAGGTTTACGTTGTTTTTGCCGTCGATGAAAGCCTGAGCGTCGATGCGAAGGGACATGAAAAGAGCGAGAATTTTATTCGTCAGGCCACGGCTGGCCAGGACGAGACCTCGTTCGCCATTTTGCCGTTTGCATCAGCCCCGCGGCGTTTTCAAACCGAGCTTCAACCGGGCGAGAACCGGGGCGGAATCACGCCAACGCCTTCAACCGACGCTGAGTCTGCCAGTGACGTTCCTGATGACGTTGCCAACGAATCACGCGTGAAGTGGCAGCAGGGAACAAACCTGCAGTCGGTGGTGGCGATTGCCACCGCCGGGATTCCGCCTCATTTCGTCCCGCACGTTGTGCTGCTGAGCGACGGCAACCAGACGGAAGGGGATGTGCTGGCAGCCGTGGCGATATCCGGACCCCGGATATCGACCGTTTCGTTACCCACGCGCGACAACCCCGAAATCCAGGTCTCGGCGGTCAACGTGCCAGCCCAGGTGGCCGAAGGCGAACCATTCCGAATCGAAGTCTTGATCGATGCCAACCACGACGACAGGGCCGTTGTCGAAATATTCGGCGGCGACTATCGCCTTGCCTCCGGAATACAGGACATCAAAGAAGGCGAGAATAAGTTCTACTTCACTCAACAGATCAAACAGTCCACAATATTTTCAGCCAGAATTACTCAACCTGCTGGTTCCACATCCGCTGAGTCAGAAGCCAACGCTCCCACGACGGAAGACTTTAGCGACACGCTGCTGGACAACAATATGGCCACCGGCATGGTCTTCACCACCGGTCAACCGCGCGTTCTGCTGATTGAAAGCGTGCCGGAACAGGCACGGCATCTGGAATGGGCGATGAACGAGCAAAGCATTGCCGTTGATACGCGACCTGCTCAGGGCATGCCGGCATCGCTGACCGACCTGCAGAACTACGAAGTTCTGATTTTATCCAATGTCCCGGCCACTGATCTTTCGGCGCAGCAGATGGACGTGATTCGCGCATACGTCAGCCAGCTTGGCGGTGGCTTTATTATGCTGGGTGGAGACGAGTCATTCGGACTGGGTGGCTATTACAAGACCGTTGTGGAAGACGTGCTGCCCGTGCGCAGTGATTTCGAAAAAGAAAAAGAGAAACCTGGTCTGGGCATGGTACTCATCATCGATAAGTCGGGCTCGATGGGCGGGCAAAAGCTTGAGATGGCAAAAGATGCCGCTCGTGCAGCCGTCGACCTGCTGGGTGCCAAAGACCAGATTGGCGTGATTGCCTTCGACGGTTCACCGTATTGGGTCAGCGAAATTCGAGGAGGGGCGCAAAAGGGCGCGGTCATGGATCGGATTGCGTCCATCGAATCCGGAGGCGGCACGACGCTGTACCCCGCGATGGTGCAGGCCTATGAGGCCCTGCAATCGATTAGTGCTAAGCTCAAGCATGTCATTATCCTGACCGATGGCCTGTCGACTCCCGGTGACTTTGACGGGATTACCAATCAAATGGCTGCCTCACAGATTACGGTCTCAACCGTCGGTATCGGCGATGCAGATCAGAATCTGCTGGAACGCATCTCCCAGGCGGGCCGTGGTCGTTACTACTTCGCGACCGATGTTAATTCCATTCCCCAAATCTTTGCCAAGGAGACGATGACGGCCAGCAAATCCGCGATCAATGAAGACCCCTTTCTGCCCATGGTCGTCCGTTCAACGCCCGTGCTGGACGGAGTCAGCCTGGAGGAAGCACCATTTCTGCTGGGCTACGTGACGACACGTCCCAAAGCCACCAGCGAAGTCATACTGACTGCGGAAACGGGCGACCCGCTACTGTGCTGGTGGCGTTACGGTCTGGGCATGTCTGTTGCGTTTACGTCAGATGCAAAGAGCCGGTGGGCGGCCGAATGGGTCACATGGGATGGCTACAACAAATTCTGGGCACAGGTAATTCGCCACTGCATGAGGAAAGGTGAAAGCAAAGGGTTCGTCGTCGACATTCAGCGGCGTGGTCCTCACAGCAAAGTCGTGATCGACTCGGTGGACTCCGATGGACAATTCCTGAACATGGCAGACACGGAAATCACGCTGATTGACCCGCAGTTGACAACTTCAACCATCGCTGTACAGCAAACCGCGCCAGGTCGCTACGAAGCAACAGTGGAAATGGCCGCACCCGGCGTATGGCACGTGCAGCTCACTCAGAAACTGGACGGACAAACGGTATACCAACAGTCGCGAGGCGTGGTTGTTGGTTACAGCGACGAGCTGCGTCTGCGGACAACCAACGACAATCTGTTGCAGTCGATTGCCAGTTCATCAGGCGGAGCGTTCGAGCCGGGTGCGGCGTCTGTCTTCGAACCACTGGCAACTGAGACCGCATCAACGGCGATACCGCTGTGGCCGCTCTTGCTGATCATCGCCATGACATTGTTTGTAGCCGATGTCGCGCTGAGACGACTGGACATGCCCCGACTCTTCGGCACCGAACTGCATCGAAGCGACGTGCGTGCCTGAGCGTTCTGCAACAGCAGGGTCGAAAGTCAGAAGCACGAAGCTCAAGCGCGCCTGGTTCGTTTGAGAAACTCACTGGCTTGCGCCGCGTGCTTATATCAGGAACAGCTGTATCTCATGAGTGCTCACCAGCAGCACAGGTACCAAACAATCGAAACTCAGTGTCCGCCGCCGGCAGGCCGGCCCTGCAGGACGTGGGCCTGAGCCATCGCATCTTCTGCTTCCTGAATCTTGCCGCACCGCTGGTAGATGACGGACAACTGGGTGAATGAAAACGGATCTTCCGGCTCGATTTCAGTCACCTTCACTGCATGCATCATCGCTTCATCCAAACGACCAAGTTTCTGCAGATACACGCCCAGTGCCATGTTGGTATGCAGATGATTGGCGTCGATGTCCAGAATTTGTTTGAGCGTCGCCACTGCGCCGTCCAGATCCCCAGCTTCCTTCTGCTGATGGGCCGCGTCATACATAGTGTCAGGGTTTTGATCATCGGCAGACATAGAAAGCTTTCGAAAGTCATCTGAAGCAGAAAACGCAGGCACCGCAGGCTGCGGCGTTGCAGCGCGTATGGTAGAGATTTTTTCCCGTACTTCCAGACGTCTGGCGGTCTGCGTGCCTTAACTCCGTGCGAATCGCTGGAATCAGCCACCGTGCGTTTTATACGTTCCGGAGGTCGCCATCGGAGGTCGCCATGAGTCGCCGGTGTAGTGATGGTATGAACGTCAAACAACCAGCGGCGGAACCGCAAAAGCAGGCAGCTGTGCGTGAAACCCACCGAAGAAGACAGGTAATCATGCTCAAAGCCGTGAAACGGCGACAGCAATATGTTGCATTCGCTGATTTCTGCGGTCGCCGCTCCGCAGCTTTTCTGACTTGTGATTCTGCTAAGGGCTGGCTGCA
>JABABI010000196.1 GCA_014238335.1 Fuerstiella sp. | reverse complement strand
CTACTGGTCGGTTTAATCGCAGCACGCAGTACAATTGGCAGACCGGAACTGATTCCGCCCAGCATGCCACCATGACGATTTGTTGCCGTGGTAATCTGCCCGTCAGCGGATTCGAACACGTCGTTGTTCTCGCTGCCCCTCATCCCGGCACAGCCAAAGCCGATTCCGTATTCGACTCCCAGAACAGCCGGCAGGCTGAACAGAGCTTTCGCAAGATCCGCCTTAAGCTTATCAAAGACCGGCTCTCCCAGTCCGGCCGGAACTCCCGTGGCGACGATCTCAGAGACTCCGCCGATGGAGTCCGTGTCACGGCGAACTTCGTCGATCACGTCAATCATCTTTGCGGCAGCATCGTAGTCCGGACAGCGGACGATATTCGGAGAACCATCAGGCAGTTGTTCGACCTGCTTTACCGTTACGTCCTGGGGAGTCGTGATGTTCGCTGTCACGTCGCCGACCTGGCAGACATAACCGACCACCTGACCGCCAAATTCCTGCTTGATGAGCTTCTTTGCGATCACTCCTGCAGCCACTCGGGCGGTCGTTTCCCGAGCACTGCTGCGCCCGCCTCCGCGATAATCGCGAAACCCATAGCGAGCGTCGTAGGTGTAATCTGCGTGGCCCGGGCGATACTTGTCCTTGATGTCGGAGTAGTCTTTACTGCGATGATCTGTATTCCGCACCAGGATCGCGATACTGGTGCCGGTGGTGCGGCCCTCGAACATCCCCGCCAGAATCTCGGGGGCGTCGGCTTCCTGCCGTTGGGTCGTCAGCCTGCTTTGACCAGGCCGTCGTCGGGCCAGATCGATCATCAGATCTTCGGCGGAAATCGGTATTCCAGGCGGAACTCCGTCAATGATGACAACATTACCCGGTCCGTGACTTTCGCCGGCCGTGGTGATGCGAAAGAATTGTCCAAAAGAGTTGCCGGGCATAAATCTTCAGAAAAACAATGTTGAGTGCCCTGTGCCGTAAAAGAGGCGGGCAATCGGGACAATTGTCAAGTATCGACGCGTCGGAGAACGTTTTCCCGCTGTCTGTCGTTCAGGCACTACTTTATCGACAACCTGAATCAATAACATGCTGCAGCGGTACATTTTGTTTTGGTTAGTCGCCTCTTCCGGCGTTGCTTTCTTCTGGCCCGAATTCGGTCTGAGCATTGATCCATTTCACGCCGCTGGCGGTGATGCGATCAATGTGCTGATCGTGATGACGATGTTTGGCGTGGGTGCTCTTCTGCCGGTCAGGGAAGTTGATCAGATCCTGCATCGCTGGCCAACGGTCCTGATCGGCACGTCTATCCAGTACCTCAGCATGCCTTTGCTGGCGTGGAGCATTGTGCAGGTAATGCAGCCCGATCCGCAGATTGCGACCGGAATCCTGATCGTCGGATGTGTGCCTGGCGCCATGGCATCGAACGTGCTGACACTGGCGGCCAAAGGCAACGTCAGTTACTCCGTAAGTCTGACCACGTCTGCCACGCTGTTATCGCCGATCATTGTGCCGATTGCACTGTGGCTGACCGTTGACGACAACGTGGATTATGACGGCTGGGCCGCGGTCCGCCTGCTGGTACTGCAGGTTGTGGTTCCGGTCGTCATCGGGCACCTGCTCAGCCGATTTCGTGAAGACTTTCGACGAGTGGCCGATGACGCTGCTGCGACTGTCGCCAATCTGGCAATCCTTGCCATCATCGCCATCGCGATCGCCCTGAATCGGGATGGCGTCGCACAGGCCAGCGGTGCACTGCTGCTGGCGCTTGCTGTCGTCAATGCAGGAGGCTACCTGGCAGGTTACTTTGGTGGAACGGCTTTCCGACTGCCGGAACCCATGCGGCGGGCGTTGACGCTGGAAGTTGGCATGCAGAACGCCGGTGCCGGGATTGCCCTGGCAAAAAATCTGTTTGGAGAAGATTCACCGGCGGTTATTCCCTGCATCCTGTACACGTTCGGGTGCATGCTGACGGGCACCATTCTCGCGACGATCTGGCAGTGGGCGACGAAAGACTGCTCACAGACCCAGCCGGAGTCTGCGTCAGGTGAGGAGTTGAATTCATGAATACTCAGCTGCACACAGAAGGCGCCTCCGGACGTGCCGCGGAAACGTTATCGTTCATTCAACTGCGGTCACCCGCCAAGATCAATGTGTTCCTGGAAGTGCACGAAAAACGAGATGACGGATTTCACGAACTTGAAACCGTGATGCTGCGAACGAGCCTGCATGACGTGCTGCGATTTGAAGCCACGACTTCCGAGGAACTGACCATCCAGCTGGCCGACCATTCCGAATCAGCGGCGGCAGCAACGTTTCCGCTGGACGATTCCAACCTCATTCTGAAGGCCGCCTACGCCTTGCGCGACCATGCTCACACACGACAGGGAGCCGCGATCACCGTCAACAAGCGGATTCCTGCAGAGGCCGGTCTGGCGGGCGGTTCCAGTAATGCAGCGACAACACTAATTGGACTGAACAGCTTATGGGGATTGAATCTGCCCGGGCAGACGCTGCACGATATCGCCGCGACGCTGGGCAGCGATATCAACTTCTTCGTGGAAGACTGCCCCGCTGCGGTCTGCACAGGACGAGGCGAACGGGTTGTCCCCATACAATCGACGGGGTCTTTTCACTTTGTGGCCGTTCAGCCAGCATGCGGCAATTCAACGCCTGAGGTTTTCCGGCGACTCAGTCTGCCTGGTGTCGACGAACGCAGCAATGTTTGCGATACAGCTACCGCGCTGCAGTCCGGCTCAACGGACCAACTGCAGAACGTGTCATTCAACCGACTCACCCAGGCTGCTCGGGATCTGAATCCCGAAATGTCAAAACTCATGCGAGCCATGAATCAGACGACAAACCGGACCGTGTTCATGTCCGGCAGCGGCTCTACCTGCTTCGTTATCGCAAGAAACCACCGCGAAGCCGGACGACTTAAGGCCCGACTGCAGCATCTGGACTGTCGGTGGCTGGCAGCATTTAAAGTCGAGTAACGATCGCATCACCGATCACAATTCCGGCCACGCTGGCCGTCATGCAACAGGCGAGCGTCCCTCCCAGCATCGCTCGAAACCCGATTTTCGCCAGATCGGAGCGCCGGTCAGGACACAGTCCCCCGATGCCCCCAACCTGAATACCAATGGATGCGAAGCTGGAGAAGCCGGCCAACGCGTACGTCATGATGATCGCTGTCCGTTCAGAAATTGTTCCGGGATCGGCCTCCGTCGGAATCATGGTGCGCATTCGGTCATAGGCGATCAGTTCGTTAGCAAACATTTTCCAGCCCAGCAGTTCTCCCGCGTTGAAGCAGTCTTTCCATTCGATCCCCATCAGCCAGGCCAGAGGAGAAAACACGTAGCCGCAGAGCAGGGACAGTGTGATTCCCTGCTCTGCCTGCATACCGAACAGTTCATTCATGACCCACAGGGTCGAGGCGCTGAACAGAAAGTCGGCAAGAGCAATCAGGCCCATGAACGCAATCAGCATGGCCGCCACATTCAACGCCAGTTTCAGACCTTCCGATGCGCCCTGAGTCGCGGCTTCAATCAGATTGGAGGTTTCGATGCTGATCTCGGCAGTGGTTCCGCCTGACGTCACCGGTGTTTCAGTTTCCGGCATAATCACTTTTGCAATCAGCAATGCCGCAGGAGCCGATATCACCGACGCGGTCATCAGATGCCCGGCGTCAATTCCCCAACCGATGTACAGCGCCATCACACCACCCGCGACCGTGGCAAAGCCCCCAGTCATGATGGCCATAAGTTCCGACTGTGTCATCGCGGAAATATACGGCCGAACCACGAACGGTGCTTCTGTCTGGCCGACAAAGATGTTGGCGACGGCAGAAAGACTTTCGGCTCCGGAAGTGCCCAGGGTGCGTTGCAGCACCTTCGCCAGTATCCTGACGACGAACTGCATCACGCCCAGATGATACATCACCGCCATCAGCGACGAGAAAAAAATAATCGTCGGAAGAACTCGAAATGCGAAGTAGAAATCTCTGAAGTTATCACCGAAGACCAGTGCACAACCCTCGTCCACGAATCCCAGTAACCCTTCAAACCCGTCACCGAGCCATGAGAAGAACGCGCGACCGTCATTCGTTCCCAAAATCAACCCAACAAGAATAATCTGAGTCAACAGGCCACCGCCCACGACTCGCCATGGAAATCGATTTCGGTGACTACTCATCAACCACGCCAGACCGATCATGACGAACAGGCCCAGCGCGGCGACGACGCGGTGAAACAGGAAAGAATCTGACGCCATGAATTCTTTCTACTTCTTTTTCAGCGTCTGCATGTAAACGACAACGTCGGCAATTTCCTGTGCCGTCATGACCTTTTGCAGATCGGCTGGCATTAGCGAAATCTTCTGTTTCACCTTTTCATCAATCTCAGACGTCCTGAACGTTCGCACAATTCCGTCGTCGCTCTTGATGCTGATGCGCTCGTCAGTGTCACTGGTGATAAGACCGTTGACCGTCGTACCCGACGCCAGCACAAGCGAATACGCTTCGTAGTCATGGCTGATGCCGGCACTCGGGTAAAGGATCGATTCGAACATCGCCAGTGAACTGAGTTTACTGCCGATCTCAGACAGGTCCGGACCGATCTCCCGACCGATCTTATTTACGATGTGGCACTTGTGACAGGTGCCGGTGGTGTTGTAAATCAGTCGCCCGTTCCTCGCATCACCCTGCATCGTGATCAGTTGAGTAATCGGAGGCAGTGGTTTGCCTTCCTTCCCGGGTGGCAGTGGAAACAAAGCATTGGCGAGCTCACGAGTACCGCGAGAAGACGCTGCGTGCAGTGCCGCAGCAGCAACCTGATTTAGTTCGGTATCCATCTTCTTCGACGTGATCAGTTTGCCAAGCTCACGGGCGGCGTGCTGAATTTTGGCAGCGGCTCGCACACACTCACGACGCACGTCGATGGGAACGCCACCATCGATGATAATTCCCATCAGCACGCCAGCGACCGAGCTTTCCAGTGAATTACCCATCACCTTGGCTGTTGCCGTCGCTGCCTTCGCGTCTTTATCTTTTAATGCCGCTGTCAGCAGATCCCATTGCTTGCCGCGAAGCAGTGAACGCACGGCCTCGACTCCAATTTGCTCGGCCGGATGTGCCTGAGCGATACTCAGAACATCGCCATAGCGATCTGTCAGTTTGAATTCCTCGATCAGCTGAATGTACTGAGAACTTCCCTCAAGATTCGTTAACACCTGATCGAGTGCGGCTTTCGCGTCAGGATTCTTCGCGAAGTCATTCGTTCCCAGCCGTTGTAACGATTCGGCAATCACAACAGATGCCGCGTCGCCTTTGAATTTCGCCAGCGTCTGTTTTTCCAGAAGTCGATTCACTTCCATTGCAACGACTGGCTTTGGCTGAAAATCCAGAGCCCGGAAGAACGCCACCAAATGCTGTGCGTTCACATCTGCCTTTGCCGACGCGGCCATTCGAATGATCAGATCAACGATACCCTGAGCCGTCTGACTTCCTCGACTTCTCCACATCAGACTGGCAGCGGTTTCCATGCTGCGTAAATCCGATGCGACCGCAGCTTTCGCATAGCCAGCCATGCATTCATCCCAGTTGCCTGCTGCCGAAAGGCCCAGCGCTTCCAGATACCAGCGGTCATGGGACGGAAGTTGCACCGCCAGTTTGCCCCACAGTTCAGGTTTCGACCCGGAATCAGCGTGGCGCAGAGCGACGGCACACTCACGGCGAACCTGTGGTGATTTGTCATCAACCAGTTTTGCAATCGTTTCTGTATAAGACGTCCCCATTCGTCGACCCAAACGAAGACCAGCGATGCGTATGTTGCTGTCCTTGTCGGCAACCGCCGCAGCGACGTATTTCTGAGTCCGGCCATCGATCTGTCCCAGCAGCCACAGGGCTCGTGCTCGGAATCGTGGATTCGGATCACTTTTGAATATCTTCTCCAGAGTGGATTCCGCAGTGGCTCCCGATTCCTTCAGCTTCTGAAACGCCAGATATCGCGTCGCGACGTTTGGACTCAGCAACGCCTTCGCTGCTCCCGCAATGGTGCTGAAGTCGGCCTGAGACACGGTGTACGCTGAACCCGCCGGAGCCACTCGAAACAGACGACCACGATCAATATCGCCCTGACGATGGCCACCCACGCCGGGATCGTACCAGTCAGCCACAATCAGCGATCCATCGGGCGCGACACAGACATCTGACGGACGGAACCACTGGTCACGAGTCCCCGTCAGAACGTCGTTAATTTTCGCACTGTAGCCCGCGCCGTCATCAGACACAGCATAGCTGCGAACAACGTTAGGCCCGGCGTCGCAGTGAATCAACTGGTTGTGAAATCGTTTCGGCAGCAGATCACCTTCGTAACAGATAATTCCGGTGGGCGAACCCGCCCCTGTCTGCAGCAGGTTGGGCACAACACCGGGATCATTCAGATGCCAGTGACGTTGCGGGATCTCGTCCTCCCAGCCAGTGCGAGGTTCACGCCAGCCGGCGCCGGTGAACTCGTCCTTGTAGCCGTAGTTCCCGTATTCCATCACAAAATTGATGCGCACACCCTTGTTACCATCGTCGTCGTTGTCGGACTGCCAGATGGCGCCATAACTGTCAACGCACAGCTCCCAGTTGTTTCGGAAATTCCAGCCCAGCGTGTCGACCTTGCTGCCGTCAAGTTCGCAGCGAAAGGCCATCCCTTCCTGATACGGCTGTCGACTGTCGCGGACTTCCCGGCCGGACTCATCGGTAACGAAGGAGCCATCAAGTCGGTGCAGTTCTTTGCCCGCATTTCCGAAGTTGAAGTACAGTCGTCCGTCAGCTCCAAACGTGAAACTGTGAATACCGTGGTCGTGCTGCGCCCCCTTAATTCCTGTAAACATCACTTCCTTGCGATCCGCTTTCAGGTCGCCGTCGTCGTCGTACATGTTAAAGACGTTCTCGCCGGCAGACACGATTACTCGATTGCCCAGCACACAGACGCCATGTGCCGAATCGATGTCTCGCCCCTGATAGAACACCGTCTGTTTGTCGGCGACACCGTCAGCATCCGTATCTTCCAGAACCAGGATGCGGTCACCTGCTTTCCGATCGGGATTATTCTTGTTTGCAAATCGTCGATAGTTGACGACTTCACAAACCCAGATGCGACCAAGGTGGTCAACATCAATATTCGACGGGCTCAACAGCAGAGGCTCGGCAGCAAACAGCTTGACCGCCAGATCATCGGGAAC
>JABABI010000195.1 GCA_014238335.1 Fuerstiella sp. | reverse complement strand
CCAAGTGGCGAGTACTCGCGCCCAAAAGTCCCAAAGGTTGTGGGAAACAGCACGGCCGAAGCCGATTATCCTGTCGAAACATGATCCTACTCCGTCGGATCGAAAACGTTACGCAGATCGGAGTCGAAGGCGGCGTCTCGGATTGTACTTTCGGTGTTGACCGGCTTTGTGTTGAGCCGCCACTCGATCATTCCGACGTCACGCGGAGCCTGTGGACTGTCTTTACCAGCCTTGATGCGGTATCCGGTTCCGAAGGCTGTCAGGATCGCGCCGTCTCGCATCAGCGTCGACGACGTTGCCTGACTGCTGGGCCACCAGTAGGTCTCGCCCGTACGTTCGCCAGACCAGACATGCAGCAGATACCGGTGATCGAGATCCCAGGTGACGCCGTGATCGTGGCTGACAACCGCCTCGATGCCGAACCGGGGAAACCCGTTCCGGTCGTCAACATATCCCAGTCGCACGACATAGGTCATGACGACGTCCTGGTTGGGCATCAAAACCAACGACGGATGATGGCGGCCGTAGTCGTAAAGCTTCCTGACCGTCGACCACGTGCGGCCGTCATCGTTGGAGATTGAGATTCCCAGCCCTTCGTAATGGTCCAGAGTCTTTCCCTTCAGCCGTCGCGGAACGTCGGTGCGGCAGGCCGCCAGTAAATCGCCGTTGCCGGCGCGAAATAAGTACGCTTCATTAACGCCCTGCCATTGCGGGACCTTGACTGATTGGCTCCACGTTTGCCCTTCATCGGTACTGAAACGGATCCAGGCCTGCGAACTGGTACCTGATTGCGCGTAGCCCGTCTCCGCAAGTTGTGTGATCTTGCCGGTTTTGGGATGACGATCAACCAGTGGTGAATCCCAGATGGACCAGGGCTTCTCGTCTGACGTTGATGCAATCGCCACGGGGTCGCCCCAGGTTTGGCCATAGTCCGAGCTGAACCAGCGCGAGGCGTGTCCGGTCCCGACGCTGCCCGTCTCGTAGAAAACCAACTTACCCTTGCCGAGATAAGCCAGGCTCGTGCCCAGACCAATCGATGCTTTTCCATCGCCGCTGCGCGCGGGACGAGGATCCGTCCACGTCGCTCCGCGGTCGTCGCTGGTCAGAACAAAGGCGCGATGCGGATAGTCACAACCGACCAGCATCAGCAATCGGTCCTTCTCCGGCATGTTGACCATGTAGGGCACGGCGACCACTCGATCCCAACTCTCAGTGACGATCTGAAATCTCGCCGGAAGCCGAACGGTCCCGGCCTTGCCAGTCAATTGCCGGACTTCGTGCGGCTGCCAGCCGTTCGTTCGCGAGGAAGCCGTCTGGTCGCTTTCCCTTTTCACGGCCAGATCGCGCAACACTTCGAACGGGGGTTCATAAGCCGCCCTGCCGCGTTCACGTGATGTGAAGAAGTTGAACAGGTAAACACCGTCGGCTCCTGCTTTGATGAGCTGATTCGCTGCGTGACGATATTCGTCAGCGGTTAGGTTTTTCGCCCCGCCGCCTTTCGTGCATTCGATGCCGCCGTAGACCGGTACGGTCGTGATGGCCTGCTTCCACCTGTCGATCGGCAAATCGCCGCGTTCGAACAGGAATTCAGAAACCGTGACGAAATCGACCCAGCCGTTTTTCACCCACGCCGGCACGTCGCAGCCGAGTTCTCTTGCGGTTTCGGGCGTCGGCGGAGTGCTGCCGAAGTTCGACGGCGGACGCACCGAGAGCACCAATCGCCGACCGCGCCGGCGTCCGACCTCGTCAAGCATTTTGCGAACTCGCTCGACCAGGGAGTTCATCTTTGCAACACGTTCGTCCGTCGAGCCGTCCTTAAAAAACCGCGGGAAACGATTGAAGTCGAGTTCAATGCCATCGCAGTCGTAGCGCTCCACGGCTTCCTCGATCAGCCGAAACGTGTAATCGCGGACCTCGTCGCGTGCGAAGTCCATCGCGCCGCTCCCCTGATACTGCTTTGTGCCCAGACGCCAGCCCGCATGGTCGACCAGAAACTTCGTGCGGAGAAAATCAACGCCGTGATCATCGTTCATGCGAAACGTGAGTAAGGCTTCACAACCGCGCCGCCTGACTTCGGCCAGCATGACCGCGTAGGGATCGACTCCCGCGGCGAAAAAGGCTTTGAGATTCTTAAAACGCTGCTTCTCCGATTCGGACCATTTCGCTCGCTCGTCAGGCGTCGACTGCGTGCCGCGCATCGTGCCGACCTTTGTCGGGTAGTACATCACCTGGGCGTTAATGCAGACCAGCACCGTATCAACGCAGCTCCCTTCATAAGCAACTTCCTCAATCAACCGCTTCACGTCGTCGATGTTGACGGGCACTGGTCCCTTGCTGCCGGCCTTTGTCGACAGGCACGAATCGCCGTCGAAGTTGTAGAGCACGCGCCGTGATCGCGTGGATTGTCTGACCGACTCTGACACGTCTTGAGCTGATGCACATGGCATGACCGGGCTGACGATAACTGCCCACAGCATCAGCGCGTGGAATCTGTGAGCGAAAACAGGCATGGGATGTTCCTCTCCGATCTGAGATGTAACGTGTTTGCGCAGACGCCTGGTCTACTCGGATATTGTCAGCCGGTACACATTGTCGAACGTGCCCGGATCTTCGTG
Source organism: Fuerstiella sp. (assembly GCA_014238335.1). Taxonomy (GTDB): domain Bacteria; phylum Planctomycetota; class Planctomycetia; order Planctomycetales; family Planctomycetaceae; genus Fuerstiella. The sequence goes on along the minus strand of JABABI010000195.1, from coordinate 4,745 downwards.
GTTGAAAATCGCAATAAAAAGTGCTTCTTTGCGCGGCGTCAGGTAGTACGGGACGACCTTGCCGGGAAGAAACTGACTGAGATCATCCCAGGTTCCTTCTTTCAAGTCCTGCCAGGTTCTAAAGCGAATAAACTTGTTCTCGTCGTAGTCTTTGTTTCCAGCGTAGGTGGGGCAGAAATAAGATGTGGCGTACCAGTGGCCGTTGAAGAAGTCCACATCGTTTAACACCAGACCGGTCGACTTCCAACTGCCAGCCGGCGCATCTTTCTTCTTCTCGAAGCTGTTGTGGATTAGGTACTGCTGTTTTCCGAAGTCAACGACTTCGACCACAGCACCAGCACTTGACCCAATGACGTAGAGCCTGCCGTCCACGATCGTCAGCGCGCGTGAATAGCCCAGGTGCCGGGACAGATCCAGCGCGTCTGCTGTCTCGCCCGCGGTCTTGAACCGAAACACCTGACTACTGTCTGGGTTGAGCGAGTAGAGCCAGCCGGTGGATTGATCGAACACGATGTCGTGCGGACGTTGGAGCTTTACCTCTGCCAGCGAGATGAGACTGTTTTGTACCTGGGCACTCGCTGGGTCACGAAAAGTGATAAGCCGATGGTTCCCCGTGTCCGTCGCATAGAAGAGTCGATTGTGCGGGTTGAAAACGACCGAATGTGCGTCTTTCAATCCTTTGATGGCCGACTCGCGAAACGGTGACTGTGAATCGCTCCGATAGAACAGCCGATCGCCCGCGGTCACAATTTCGGTCTTGCCCCCAAAGGCGATGTGTGTGCATCCTGGGAACGAAGCGATCTTCGGCGCATATTTCGTGACCTGAATGCCACTCGACAAGACCTCATCTTCGGCACCTGCCTGGGCTACACCAACCAGGCAAACCAAATTCAAGACGGCGAACATCATTCCGGGTGCGTTCATGCGATAGTGAGATGCTGGAAACTGAATTGAGAAGATCATGCTCCACCAAACGCCTCATCATATCCGCAGACCCCACAACCATGAAACCACCGATGCTGACAGGAAACAACGAATGCCAAATCCCAGATCGGGCACCGTGCTGTCAGAATAATGAGCAATCGGACTGTTTGGTGTTCAGATCGTGAAATCCACTGGCGGTCAGCCACGGACCTCGTTGTTTGCGTGATCTTCATGTTCGAAATTGACGACACAACCCGGCGGCCGATGTGCGGTAACGAATCAATCGTTCAGTCCGATGGCAAAGGAAATCATGCACTTGCATTGGCATGACAAGCAGATGTTGTTCGACTATGCCGGTTCAGGACCGTCGCGGCGAAGCGAAGTCACCTGGAAGCAGGTCCGCAGCGCCGCCGTTGGTGGCATGCTGACCGATTATTTGTTTGAGTGCCGCCGCGTGTGGCGCGAAAGATCGAATTCGTCTTCAAACAAATGGGTCGTAATGGAGTAATGACCCACTAAAGCCAAAACGAAACCACCGAGCAAACCATCATGAATCAAATGATCAAAATCACGTTCTCCATCCTTTGCACATCCGTCGTTTGCTTTGAGGCTACCGCAAATGCTCAAACGACAGATGCAGACTTTACGTCATTGTTCGACGGAAAAACTTTTGCGGGCTGGGAACATGCTGGCAACTGGGTGATCGAGGACGACGTGTTCTACCGAAAAGAGAACGGCGGCTCGCTGACCTATACGGCTTCAACCGTCCCGGACGACTTTGAACTTCGCTTCGACTGGAAAGTATCGAAGGGCTGCAACTCGGGTGTTTATTACCGGCCTGGGCAAGTCGAATACCAGATCCTTGACAACATGCACAGTCCCTACGGCGAGAATGCGCGTCAGGCAGCCGCGTCGATTTTTTTCTGCATGGCACCGTCCAGGGATGCAACAAAACCCTTTGGCGAGTGGAACACGGCGCGCATTCTCTGCAAAGGCACGGTGATCGAGCATTGGCTCAACGGCGAGCGGGTACTGTCGTTCGACTACGCGGATCGGAAATGGGCGGAGTATGTGAAACTGCTCGACATTCGCGGCGGCGATCTCACGGGGCGCGGCGGACGGCTCTGGCTGCAGGACCACGGTCAGGATGTCTGGTTTCGATCGCTCCGTTGGCGCGAGATTCCGATCGATGAACGGCTCACTGCCGACCCTGCCTTCAAGCCCTATCCGGTGACGGGCACAGCCTTGACAAAAGAGCAGGCCCGCGTGAAAAGGATGCTGGATACGAAGAAGAATTAGCGCCAAAGAGGAAAAAACATTCCTGTTTCCCGTGCAGCGTTGAGCTTCTTAGTTAACTGCTTCGGTGGTCACGATCGAAGTGTGAAAAGGATTGTTCTGTGGTCATCGGTCCGACAACACAGCATGAATTTGATTCACGACGTCGCCCAAATTTCATAGCAACACGCCGTCAAAAGGATGACAGCCGCTATTTTTCTGTTCCGCCCGGTGCGCTGCGGAGGGCGTGACATGTGCGCCTAAGTGGGCTTACAAAGTCGCTTCGGACCGACACAGCGAAGCGTAGTACGATCATGTTCGAGCAATATCACCAAGATCACCGGTGCCACCCAACGGTTGCATTGGAATCAAGAAACAGCGGAAGGATCATCGGAAGTCTCAGTGGCGGAATGCTCTCGTAACCCATATGCGATGAAGCCCGAACACGGGTATCCACCACCTGACCTGACCTCAACAGATGGATGACACCGGCCGACTTTCACACATTCTCCTGACCACGCTCCAAACGCTATTAGTCAGTTTGCACGAGTCGATCTGATTGAACAATGGCTGATCTGGCCGAGCGATGGCTGGCACCCGTGATTGATTTACCCGACACTGCAAAAACCGGCCGGCCCGGAAATTCCCGCTCACGTTCAGAGAGTCAGCTGCGTTCCTGCGATCAATGAGGCCTCCATGAATTCAATCCGCACAATCACAGGCCTCGTCTTCGCAGTAACGGGTTTTCTACTACCAGCAGCTGCACAGGAATCTCATTTCAAAGCTGGGGCCGCGGTCGTTGACATCTCGCCCGATGTCTTCCCCTTTCAGCTTCGCTCCGGGTCTTCCAGCTACGTTCACGATCCGATTTCGGTTCGAGCACTCGCCTTTGAAAACGGCGCCGACAACCGTTGTCTGGTCGCCATCATCGATGCGATCGGCATCGGCCGCGAAATGGCGGATGAGGCGAAGATGGCCGTTGCAGGGAAAACCGGCTGGAATCCGGAATCCATCATGATCGCAGCGACGCATGCCCACTCGACCCCGAAGGGCGGCGACACCTCGCCCGGCCGGATCGCTTACGAAAAGAAGCGGAGAGCCGGACTTGCCGAGGCGTTATTCAAAGCGATTGAGGCACTCGAACCCGCGAAGGTCGGATTTGCATCCGATGAGGAACCGTCGGAAGTCCGCAATCGCCGGAATTTTTACAAAGAGGGCATGTCTTCGACGCGCAATCCGTTTGGTGGCTACGACCGGGTGCGGATGAATGGGGGGACCAAAGGGATTCTCAAACCCGCCGGTCCGATCGATCCCGAAATCTGCGTGGTCGATGTTCGCACCAAACGCAATAAACCGCTCGGGTTGCTGGCCAACTACGCGCTTCACTATGTGGGTGGAATTCCAACGGTGACTGAAGAAAACGGACGCGTTCGAGGGATGGCGTCGGCCGATTACTTTGGTGAGTTTGCCAGGGTGATGCCGTTCCGCATGGGAGGACGCCCGCCGGAGAGTTTTGTGGCGATGATGTCGAATGGAGCCAGCGGAGATATTAACAATATTCCGTTTGGCATCGTACGCGCACCTCGGGCCCCTTTCGAGCAGTGCCGAATCGTGGCGAGCAAGGCCGCTGATGCAGCGTGGCACGCCGTCAAAATGATTGAGAGCTACGACATCTCTCCGGTGATCGCGACGCGCCAGCGCGAAGTGACCCTCAACTATCGCAAACCGACGGAGGCCCAGGTGAGGAATGCACGGAGATTGCTGGCAGTGCCGCGCGAGGAACGCGAGGCGATCCATAAGAAATCCGCCAACTACGCCAATCAAATCATTCGGTTCGCCGATCCCGAGTTTCCGCCGACGGAGAACGTGATCATCCAGGCCTTTCGCATTGGCGACCAGGCGATTGTTTCCATGCCCTTTGAGGTGCTGGTGGAAATCGGTCTGGAGATCAAAGAGAAGAGCCCGGCTCCCCGCACGTTTCTGATCGAATTGGCAAACGGCAGTTACGGTTATCTACCGCCGCCGAATCAGGTCGAGCTGGGAGGCTATGAAACCTGGCTGGGGACGTCGCGGTTCGAAATGCACTCCTCGGACGTGCTGGTGAAGGAGTTGTTGGAGATGCTCGGTGAGCTTTGGGAGTAGCCTCGAACCCGTGTGGCAGATCGCCCAGCCCTCGACCACCAAACACTTGTGATCGAGGGTTTTGGTTTGCATAACCGTCCGAAAGCTCCCCAAACAGGACTCGAACCGTGAGTTGACAAGAGTTCTTTCGGCTACGAGTAACGAGGTCGCTTTTTGACTCAGACATCTGAGCTTTCGTCAAGAGGATTGTGAGAGAATTGGTCAGTTTTCCTGGGCCAGGTATTGAATGATTTCTGGCGTGGCCCTTCTTTTCCGTTTCGCTCGAAGTCGACCGAAGCGCGTATGCGAAATACGTTTTCGTGTGTCGTTGTCGCCGACATCTGCGGATCAGCGGTGCTGTTTCCCACAACCTTTGGTACTTTTGGGCGCGAGTACTCGCCACTTGGGCTGTGAGTTGCCATTCC
>JABABI010000194.1 GCA_014238335.1 Fuerstiella sp. | reverse complement strand
CCGCATATTGCCGACGGTCTCGATCTTGCCGGCTGCTCCCGCGATGTGCTTAGCCAGCGCATTGGCATGACTCGGGCCTTGCGCGAAAAACATATCGCAATACGGGCCCACCGAAGGGTCCATATCGCGCGACATGATCTCCGCCTTGCACAGACCCAATGCTTCCTCGTCGGTCGCGGCGCAGATGTGACGATATTGCTCCAATCGGGACATCAGGAACGCGGGGACGGCGTTTACCCCCTTGAAAAGAACGAGTCCTGGAGGAACCCTTGGCAGGTTGCCAATGATGGTCGGATGACGACCAATGATGGTGGTGTATCCCTTATTGGCCAACAAACTAGCTAATAAAAGCTTAGCGTCCATTTCTCTGTTTTGTTCTTCAATAGGTATATAAATTGTCTTTGTTATTGATTGCATTTGTCGAACAATTATTCCTAATGAAAAATCAATTGTAAATACATTATAAAACCAAGTGTCGCGGTGATGCCGAAACGTCCATGGTTGATTCGTTTTCCGTCTGATCGGCCAGCCAGTGATCGTAATGGAAACACGACAGATTTGTGCCGTCCAGCAGATCGTCAAAGCTGATCTCAACACCGCGAGGCCCCACGACTCCTTGAAAATCCGCCAGCTTGACACCAAGTGGTTGGGCCGCGTGCTGGCAATATCGCTCACTGGCAAAGAACCCCACCGCCGCGCCGTGGGATCGGATCACTGATACTTCCACGTGCGGGCGAAACTCGGCCATCGCAGCGACGTATCCGGGGTGGAAGAACGGACTGTCGAATCCGGTGCCCTTACAGGAATATTCCAGCCACGCATCGATATCAAATCGACTGAGGTCCTTCGGTCGCATCGTCTGAATGTTCATGATATATGTCCTGCGAAAGAAGACATGCCGACAGCGGGTTGAGCTTCTGCTTGCTGACGCCCGATACACACAGCAGCATCGCCACCGGCCATCATCCGCCGGAAATCGCGAATGCAGGCGAAGGGCAGAGTCAGTCCGGTAACAAAGTAGACGGCGAGCATCTTGAAGGCTCTGGCAGACACGCGTCTCAACGGATCGGTTTTCCCGGCGGTATCGTCATCTATCTGCCCCAGAAGTTGTGTGCCCTGTGTCCAGAAGATAGCAAGCAGACACATTAAGGCGAGGAATCTGTTCTCCGCAGCGACATCCAGTGGCAGGCAATGAGTCTGCCGATTCGGCGCGACTGCGCGAAGTCCGATTCGCTCACCGGACTCGCGTGAATAATCTTTGAACTGGCCATGCCCTGCCTCCACCACGGGGTGGTCAAAAAACACACATGCTGTGCCTCCCATTTCCGTCGCCCGACCTTTCAGGGCTCCATCCGCACTGGAGTGTTCCTCCGGACTCGACAACGCACGAAGGTTTACTAACGTCGTCAGGCTCCCCGGATACCGGGGAGTCATTATCAGTGCCACAAGAACAAGTACCGCGGCGGCGGATATCTTCACACGACTGACATGCCGCAGCGCTGCAACAATGGCCACGACACCTCCGGCGCAAATAATCAGACTGCGGGAAAAGGAAAGGAAGACTCCGCTTGTCGGTGCTGCGAAGAACGCAAACGCAATTTTCAGACCAGACATTCTGCCTCCACGTTCTGTGTATCTTCTGCCTTCGCAGGTTCCTGCCCGGGGCGATGAATGTCCGCGTGCTGTTGAAACGAACGGTCCTGAATCAGTCGCCACAACACTTTCGTGTTCGTCGCGACATGGAATTCTTCGAGGACAAGTTCACTTCCCGCGGTCGCACATCGCTTTCTGAGTTCGGGATCTGTCGCCATAAGGAGCAGGGCGTCGGCGATCGCTGCAGCATCATGCGACGGAGTCAGAAGGCCCGTTTTGTGAGGTCGCACAAGTTCCGGAATGCCGGACGAATCACTTCCGATGGCCGGAATGCCGGGTCCCAGGCCCTCCATCAGCACCACCGGGATCCCTTCTCGACGACCATCGGCCGGAGGAACGCTCGGGGCAACTACAACATCAACCTCTGCCAGCACCGTCCGAATATCCCCAGCCGTGGGACGACCGTGAAATACAACCTGCTGACAAAGTCCGAGTTCGGTGACCAAATCTTCCAGCATTTCGCGATCCGGACCGTCGCCAATCAAGTGACAGACGAAATCGAACCCGTCATTCAGGAGAATGCCACAGGCTTTTAACAGATATTCCTGACCATTGACCTCATGTAGCGTTCCGATGCAGGCCATCTGAAACGAGCCAAGGCCCTGGTCAAATGCCGTTGGTCGGAAGCGCGCCGAAAATAACTGAGGCTCAATTCCACAATGCACGTCATCAACGCCGTGCGCAGATTCCGGACCGCATTCTTCGATGATCACATCGCGGTTGTAATCCGAAATTGTGACAGTGGCCGTGGCGTCGGCAACTTTTTGCCGCAGCATGTGTCGATCACGATGCAGGTCTGAACCGTGAGCTGTGAAACTGAAGGGAAATCCAGTGAGGCGATGGATGACCCACGCGACCATAGCGGAATGACTGGCAAAGTGAGCGTGCAAATGCTGAACGCCGCCGCGCTGCATTTGATCGCCGAGATAGACGGCCTTAGGAAAAAGTGCGACGGCCCCGGTCAAATATCCTCGCGAACCACGGTTTGTTCGCACCAGAGTTACGATCGTCGAAACATAACGGACAGGATTTCGCAACACCGATCGGACGTTTGCTGAAGCAATCGCAATTGACATTACTGGCGTGAAAACAGACGCTTCCACAAACTCGGCAGCCTCAGGATGCACGATGTTTGTTCGTTCACGCTGCAACGGAGAAGCGCGAACGCGGACTCCCATCTGCTGCGTTTTAATCATTTTTCGCAGCACAAACGTCTTTGTGATTCCTGGAAACCAAGACATCATGTGCGCAAGGCGTGTCGCTTCGACGCCCGAGTCCAGGGTTGTCGTCGGTTCCTGACACGCGGCAGGCAGCAACAGGCTGGCAAACGGAATCCTGCGGATTTCCGGAAACGATTCGTCGATATTGAGGCGTTCACGAGTCACGAACAACACGACAACGGACGCGGCTGCGGCGAGGATGCTGCCTGCAATCCAGTCCGGTGACCAGTAGACTGACACAGAAGTCACAACTGCAACCATGAAGGCTGTAACGAATACAGCAGGTCTGCTCTTCTGATCGCACTTCAGGCCTCCCACATGACGCAGCACAAGTGATCGAAGATGACTATGCACCACGATACCGCAGGCGGCCGCTGTCGCGGCTCCGACCGCTCCCCAGATCGGAATCGTCACCGCGGCGGTAGTCATTAGCAGTGTCCCGCCGACGATGTCGACAGCCAGCAATAACCGAACGTGGCCCAGGATCCGCAGCAGATGACCGTTCAGACCATACATGGCCTGAACATAGTAACCGGTTGACAGGACAACCAGCAGCAGCGACGCGTCGGCGTATGCCGATCCAAACATCAGAAGCGTCAGCGGTCTGGCCAGAGCCGCCGTAACTGCGAATACAGGAAAGCTGAGCGCCATAATCCAGAGATTCGTTTGCCGATGCGTCTCCCACAGCTGCTGAATGTTGTCGCCAGCGAACGATCGAGAAGCGTTCGGAACAAACAGAGTCATGAAATTCAGCAGTACAAGTTGATTCAGCCGGACCAGCGGCAATGTCGCACGCAGCGCTGCCGTTTCTTCGCTGCTCCCGAGCCAGCCCAACAGCACGACCAGTAAAGTACTCCGAACCATAAATGAGAGGTCAGACGCCAAGACGGAAAGGCTGTAACCTATTAATTCCCTGAATGGCAGCACGATGCGTCGGAACGAAAAATGAGTTGTCAGTTTTTCCGAAATCAGTAACCGCCTGACTAACCACAGGTCAGCGAGCAGGCCACAGAGGCCTGCAATCAGCAGTGCGACGGCAATGTGCTGCGGATCGGAAGTGGTCGCAGCAGCCGCAGTGACAAGGATTAGTTTGAACGCCGGGCTGAACAGATGTTTGCGGAAGAAGACCGATCGTGCGCCTTTGACGATGGTAATCAGTGACAGGGACACGCTGGCAAATCCGTTGACCGGTATCAACAGGCAGATCGCCATCAGCAACGGCCATGAGATCGAGTCCAGTGACAGCGAATGTGCCAGTGACGAACCACCCAGGACCAGAGCTGCAACGATTGCCCCTCCGAGAAGCGACGGGACCAGGGTTGCGAGGACGAGACTGCCAGCGAAACGTGGAAAATCCTTCTGTTCGTGGTAGATCGCTCCGAATCGCAGCACGGTCTTATCAAGGGCGATCAAGGAAATGACGGAGAGGCTTTCCACAATCGAAATGCTGTAGGCCAGGGCTCCATAATCAGTCCGTGACAAAGCACGTACGATAATGATCTGCGTGACCAGACTCATCAACAACGAACAGCCACGCCCGCCGAGCAGCAACATCGAGCCGCGAATCTGTTTCCGTATGGAAGTGGTATTCGCCGTCTTAGTTGAGCCGTCTGCAGGCGTTGCCATCACGAAGCCCCTCTGCACGCTTCATACAAACTCTGCGACAGCAGCAGGCGAGCTTGTCTTATGAAATGCGGCAGTGACATGACGTGTCTCAGACCAGGAAACTAATTACCGGGCGATTACTGGCCTGGCGCGCAATGCGGACGCTACATCCGCTCTGAGTACCTAGCCCATGAGGGGATACCCTGCCGTACTAAAGGAGGATTATGTAAACAGGTCGGAAAAACAGGTAAGTTGAGCGTCCCGGTTATGCGGATAGTGTCGGCTCTGCATCTGCCGCGGAGTTCGAATTGTCGTTGGACGAGTTCGGTTCCCCGGTGAATGGGGCAATTTGAAGCGTCGGCTTGAACGAGTGCTTTCATCGACGAACAGCGATCTCCAGCCGTCGCTGAAGATTCCGCCATCCGGGGTGACCGCCGCCATGCACGGCCGTGTGAATAAAGTCATGGAATGATCACGTCGAACAGAAGATCCGGCCTGCAGACGTTGATTCCAACCGGCTTTCAACTGCAGGAATTCCGGCAGTGGGCCTGTTCTGACCTGCTCAGCAACACGCAGAGAATGATTCTGGCGGAATTCCTCGTCGCCAAAGCGGTTGGCTCTGCGGACGGCGTCCGGACCGAATGGGGCGCTGTGGATGTCGTGCCCCCCTGCGATATCCGGGTTGAAGTGAAGAGTTCTGCCTACGTGAAAGCGTGGAATCAGGACAAGCAATCAAACATCAAATTCAAGATCGCACCCACAAGAAGCTGGGCTGCCCAGGCAATCAAATCTGATGCTGTGGCCGCACGTTCCGCCGACGTCTGGTCTTTGCACTGCCAGCAGCCTGTCCGGAAAGCCGTTGAGTTGTGGCCCGGAGAGTTCTGAAACTTCAAAATTTTCGCGGGCCGCCGGATTTGATCTGCGACGTCTGGCGAACGGCGAAGAAAATGGGACGGCTACGCTGATTCGGGGAATTGAACACGAATTCCGGGCGTATCGCTCAGCCACAGAACAATAGGCAGGCACACCGCAAGTTCTGTTGCGGTGTGCCGCGACAAGCGCGGCAGGATCTGACATGCGGCACATGAATCTGCATTTCGTCAGGTTTCCTGAGAGGTAGATTTGAGAGTGCTGCGGCTTCAGGCTTCGACCAGTTCAGTTTCGGAGGCGACAGAAACAGGAGTCGGTGGCTGAATCGTATCGACGTTCACTTGCTCCGTCGGTGCTTCGGTGCGGAGACGTTCGGTCATGGGTGTCGCAGGCCGATACCGGTTTCTAAGAGGCTTGACTGTGACAAATGAGCACAGTTCTGCCAGGGCGGGACGCAGATCATCCCAGGCAAATGTGTCAATGCCGTCACGAAAGGTGACCGCTCTGCAGACATCCCGCAGCAGTTGCCGCAGCGGAATGTGATTGATCGTCCAGCCATTCTCATCGTCGTGAGGTGCTGTCGAACGCGTGATGCGTTGCCTACCGCTTCGCCACAACCATCGTATGTCAGGTCGCAACTGCCGGCTGCGAATTCCGGGGCGATACTGCTGGGGGATGTCGTCGGCATCGTGCAGCAGCATTTGATACAGATATAGCGGAAAATCCGCTCCGGCCGCCACGGCCAGCGGAAGGGATCCCCAGAATCTGGCATTGATCTCAAGAAGCACCCATCGCCCTGTCTGCGGATCAACGCGAAACTCACACATTCCAACGCCAGTGTAGTTTAATGCCTCTGCAAGTTGCGTCGTCGCATTGACCAGCTTCGACTCAAGTGGAACACTTTCACGATAGGTGCTGCCGTTACCGGAAGTCTCATGCAGGCGACGATGCTGAAATGCTGATAGGATTCGACCATTCTTCGCGAGAAATTCGACACCAACGCCGTGTCCAGCAAGATAGACCTGTATCAGCAGCGGCGGTCCGGTGTTAAGGTGCGCGGCGAGAAACTGTCGACACTTCCTGTGGCAGGAGAACGTTCGCACGAAGCATTTCCGGCCGTGACTGACGGAGCTGGTCGAACTCAGTGGCTTGACAATCACAGGCCCCGAGTGGTTCTCCAAAAAGAGTTCCGCTTCGCCCAGCGTCCGAACGAGCTGAGAATCCGGAGCAGGGAGGCCGAGGCTGCGTGCAAGGATCTCTGTTTTCTGCTTGTCAAGTGCAACGCTGAGGGCCAGCTCGTTGGTCAGGGCAAGTCTGGTTAAAGATGAAAGTCGTTCACGGTGTGGTCGCAACGCAACGACAGCCGGTTCGGTCGCAGGAATCACAATGTCACAACGGATCTGTGCAATCAGGCTACAGAGATCATCACACCAGGTGACATCACCCTCCAGCGGCGGCGAGAGTGAGTGACAGCAAGTCACGTATCGCGACGAACACGCGGGCGACTCTGGAGGACACCAACCGACATGCACGGTCACTCCCTGCCGTCCCAGTGAACGAGCGATTGGCAGTACCATACGCTCGTCAGCGCCAAGCACGAGGACTGTATGCGATCTCGCCGATGACATGGGAATCTTGCGGATCGCTGCGTGAGTGGGTGCCGGGGCCGGGGCCGGGGCGGACGCCTCTCGATCCTTGCCGCAAACCGTCGCTGGCATCGGCTCTCTCTCTGCCGCATAATGGTCGAGATGAGTGAGCAGCGTCTCCCACCCATACAGATGGAAGAAAAAACAAGCCCACGTTTTTGCGATATCCTCAATGGTAAGCCGCAGCAGCGCCATGTGAGGTACGGCGGCGTCAAAGACAATCATCAACGCAAAGAATGCCGCAGCCGCCGAAAGACGGTGCCAGCCCCTGCGATAAACCACCTGTCGGCCCCAAACGGCCAACATCGACAATTGGGCGACGGCGACTACTGCCAGAATGTAGTGATCGCCAACGTCGAACCACCTCCCCAGTGTCTCGTGAAACATGAA
>JABABI010000193.1 GCA_014238335.1 Fuerstiella sp. | reverse complement strand
CACAAGGCGAAGTCAAGTGCCGCGACATTCCGCCCGCTCACTGCGCAGCCCTGCAGTGCCTGCGACAACTGCCCGGGATCCTGATTGGAAAACCGCAGGCAGACAGGGCCCTTCATTGGTTTTTCCGAACACATCTCTGCCTGTCGCTGATAATGCCAGCCGTCAACCCGGCCATCTTCGTTGCTGTCGACTTCGAAATCGCCATTTACAAGACGTGGGTGTCTGGGATCGGGCTGCACCCGTCGCTGCTGTTCTGATTCTCCGGTCATCGGTACAAACAGCGTCGGCACCAGCTTCTGTTCCTTCAGCTCACCGCCCTCCTTCCGCAGCAAATAGAATGACTGCTGATATCGCTGCCCCTTCGGAATGATCATCATGCCACCATCGCGAAGTTGATCGATGAGTGGCTGTGGCACACTCTCCGGCGAGCAAGTAACAATCACCTTGTCGAATGGGGCGTGTTCTGCCCAGCCTTCGTAGCCGTCACCGTCACGAACTTTAATATTGTCATAACCAAGTTTCGCCAGTCGCCGGGACGCGGACTTGGCCAGAGTGGAAACAATTTCCACGGAATACACCTCTTTGACGATTTCGGCAAGTACCGCAGCCTGATAGCCACTGCCTGTGCCCACCTCCAGAACGCGGTCTTCCGGCTGCGGATCAATGGTGTCAGTCATGTACGCCACGATGTACGGCGGAGAAATCGTTTGTTGCGAACCAATCGGTAACGCCGTGTCCTGATAGGCGCGAGCTCGAAGCGTACCGCTGACGAATTCGTGACGCGGTACATTGCGAACGGCCGCCAGTACCAGGGGATTCGTGATACCTTCGGCCTCAATGACTTCGGCCACCATGCGACGTCGGATTTCCGAAAATCGGTCACGTGGCTGGGCCAGGCAACTGGAGATATGAGTCAGAATTGCCAGTGCGACCATACTGGTTCTGATGACGTTGGTGTGCGGGGCCGACTTCGCCAGGCGGCAAACATGCAGCCGGTTACCTGGGGTTCGGTAGTCAGCCACAACGATATTCACTGATGTTTGCCCCGAACTCACAGGGCGAGTCGTGTTCCTGAGCGGAAAAGCTTCTTCGCGTACGATGGAATCGATATTCAGCACCATTGATTTACTTCGCGTTTTCCTGCTTTTCCGGTGCGGTCCCCGGCCTGGCAGGTCAGGATCGTTGGACGTAAATAACACTTGCGCCGATCATCTCAAACACGGTTATTCAGCCTTTGCGTGAGGCTGCTGCAGTTTCCAGCAGGTTTCCCAGACGTTCAGCCGTTGCAGAAATTGCAAAACTCTGCCGCACGTGTTCGGCCGCGATAGAAGTATAACACTTTGCGTGACCCGCATCCGCCACAAATTTTTCAATCTCTGCAGCCAGAGCGTTCACGTCTCCGGTTGGGCACAGTACTCCAAACCGACCGCTATCCAGAATCTCTGCTGGTCCGGACGGGCAGTCGGTGGAAAGTACGGCGGTGTCACAGGCCATAGATTCAAGCAGCACGTTAGGCATTCCTTCAAAAAAAGAAGGAAGCACGAACAGGTCAGCAGATTTGTACCATGCGGGAGCTTCACTGCGGAAGCCGGGCAGTCGAACCGTATCCTGCAGCAGAAGTTCGGCGACCTGCGTTTCGAGAGCCTGTCTCCCATCACCTTCCCCCAAAATTGCCAATCGAAAATCCACGTTAGGGTTCAGGCTTCGCAGTTGAGCGACCGCGTCCACCAGCAGATGGAACCCCTTCTCTCGATTCAGCCGGCCAGCAGTTACGATTCGAAATATTTGCCTGCCCGGCCCCGTTGCGTTCCACCAGTCGTCGTTGATGCTCACAGAAGCCTGCTGTGCCACAAGGTCGATGTCGACGCCGTTGTACAGCGTCGTGACTGACCGCGGTGCCAGACCGTAGAACGTTTCGGCTGATCGGGCAGCGCCGCTGGAATTGGCAACAACGCATGCGGACCGGGCATAGAGTCCTTGCAGCCGTCGTCGCTTGACTGACTGGAATCGTCCAGCGACGGAGCGGAACCCGTATTTCGGGTCCGTGACAATTGTCGAAACGTTCGGTATTTTGACTCGCTGTGCTGCGTCAGCGGCAATCAGCGTCATCAGAAAGGTACGATCATAGCTGACGTCTGCCTGCACCTCCCGCAGAAAGTGACTCATGTCGTTGACTCGCTGTCGGTGCATTGCTCCCGGAAACACAGTTGGGCGATTCGTGTTGCGTGATTCGAAGGTGTTTATCGGAACGTCATCCGGAACCTCAGCCAGAAGAGGTCCGGAGCCATAGACCAGGTACAGGAATGGTTCAATGCGGGTTCGGTCAATGTGTCTTAACAAGGAGACCAACTGCCGCTCTGCCCCTCCGCCATGCATCGAACCGATGGAAAAGACAACTTTGATTCGTGGCATAACTCAGGAATTTCAGTGAGAGCAGATTTTTCTGATTCGGCAATCGGAAACGTCGGTGTCTTCGCAGCAAATATAGAAGTGGTGTTCTAAAACGGACTTACGTTCCGCATCTGTTTTTGCGAATGATAAATGACGCTGCGTCATTTGACAGTTGGTTATTGCCAGTTAAGATCGTCGGCGTTGAGTTGAGTAAGGCATGCGACAGAATTCTGCACCTCTGTCGCACGTATCCACACATGAGTCATCTCCCGATGTGTCTGCCGTAGGCGACGGAGTGCCGGTTCTTCTGCACTTTTCTTCCCCGGTGTGTTGCTGCGCGGAGTTTCGATGGAGGGGTCGCATGACGCAGCCCGCTGATCAGGGAAAGGCGACGGGACCGTACCATGCCGCTGAGTCTAAGCCTATCGTGGCGGCTATTCGTGAGGCCGTTGGCGATCAACATTTTCAACACTGGTTTCGTGACCGCAGCAGGTTTTCCGTTTCCGGCGAAACGCTGCACATTTATGTGCCCAACCCGTTCATTTCGAACTGGCTGCTGAAGCGGTTTCGGTCACAGTTCAACACGGCCGCAGCAAATCTGCTGGGCCCTGCCGGAAGATTTGAACTTTCTGTTGATGAGACGCTTCAAACGCCAGTTTCTCCGCCAAAGAAGGCGTCGGCTGTCGCGGAACGCCCTGTCGCCACGCTCACTTCGATGGACCGATCTGCGGGTACCGCAGCGACAAGTGTGACGCATTCCAAAGTCGCTGCATCGGTAACCGGGGTTCAGTCCCTTGCCGTGCGACCGGCGAATCGCCGGCGATTTCGACGTTTCACGGGTATGATGTCTGGTGAGTGCAATGACCTGGCGTTGATGGCCGCACGGCAGGTTGCCGAATTTCCAGGTGAACGCTTCAATCCTTTATATGTCCACGGACCGACAGGTGTCGGGAAAACTCATCTGCTGGAAGCCATTTACAGCGAAATCAAGGTCGCGCATACCAGCCTGAATGTGATGTATCTGACCAGCGAGTCATTTACGAATTACTTCACGCAGGCGTTGGCCTCCAAAACCGTTCCTTCGTTTCGACAGCGTTTTCGAAATGTGGACGTGCTGTTGGTGGATAACATCGAATTCCTTGATAACAAGCGAGCAACTCAGGAGGAATTTCTGCACACGGTGGTGCAGGTTGTGGAGCACGGCGGGCAACTTGTGATTACCGGTGACCGTCATCCTCGTCTGCTCAGCAAGCATCGCGAAGAATTGACGACGCGTTTCATGAGCGGACTGGTCTGTCGGATCGAAAGCCCGTCCGAAGAGACCCGACGTCGTATCGCGGCATTGCTGGCATTGCCGATTCGAGAAAGCTTTACCCAGGAAGCTTTGGATTACGTTGCCGTCAAGTGTCGTAAGAATGTCCGGGAAATACAGGGGGCACTGAACTGCCTGCACGGCCACTTTACGCTGGCCGGAAAACGCATTACCGTTTCGCGTGCTCGTGAGATTCTTGGAGATATGGAACGAGAGTGTCGCCGACTTGTGCGTATCAGCGACATCGAGAAAGTCATCTGCGACGCGTTTGGTGTGAATACGTCTGATTTGCGTTCAAAATCGCGCCGCAAAGCTGTGAGTTGTCCTCGTGCACTCGCAATGTACATGGCTCGGAAACTGACAAAGTCAGCCTACCGGGAAATCGGGATGTATTTTGGCGGTCGCGATCACAGCACTGTTGTGGCTGCTGAGAAACGCGTGCAATTATGGATCGACAACGACTCACCGATCAGTCTGCCAACATCCTGTCGTGGGCGCACTGTGGCTGATGTCATTCATGAAATCGAAGAACGACTGCTGAGTCTGGCGTTGTAGCACAGCCCGTTCAAGAGCTGGCAACTCAGTTAGTTTTGCACGTGTTTCAATAATGGGCCTGCACAGGACTCAATGCAGCACCGCTGTCGCCTGCCTGATTGTACTGGCTGTTGAGCCCCTGGAGTTGCTGCTCGTACGCTGCCAGCGGACTTGGCGGGGCGACCGAGCGGAGCTGAGCAGTGGGGGTTCGGACTGCGCCGCGTTGTTTACTGCCCGGCTGAACTCTCTGCGACGCAGTTTGCGTCATTGCGGGGCGTCCTGGCATTTGCTGGCCTGCCTGTTGTACCGCCTGATTCTGCGGTGACAACCCCATCGGTGTCAGAACACCTCCAGCAGCGAATGTGGGGCGCCCGACTGAAGGTACTGCGGCCACCGGCGGCTGCACGGTCGGTGCCGAATTCTCCTGGCTGTATCGCATCTGCTGTATCTGCTGCATGTGTTGTTCGGCCGGAAGAACTCTTGGTGGCTGTTGATACATCCCGCCATTGATCATCGTGTTTGTTCCGGGCATCATTGTTGGTCGACCACCCGTCTGTTGCCCCGAATACCGGGTTTGGACTGAAACCTGAGAGCCCGGTGACTGGATCTGGTTCATTCCTGCTGTGCCTGGTGATACATTTGCACGGTGGATTGGAAATAACGCTCCCGGGCCGGCGTTAAGTCCTGCCAATGGCGTCTGGTAATTTTGCGGTGGTGGATATTGAGGTTGCTGCACCGGTGTCACAGTCGGTGGCGGACCATAACGATTGGAAATCTGTGGCTGAGTGACCTGCTGAATTAACCCCTGGACTGGCGAAACACGAGGGGCAAACTGTGGTTGAAGTTGCTGTGCCTGAAGTCTGTAACCGGTGGACTGTTCGTGCTGCAACTGTCGCTCGTATTGTGCAGGCGTTGCCGCATGAAATGCTGCCCGTTGTGGCCGCAGTCCCCGCTGTGGGTACTGTATTGACTGGTTGACAGAGAATTGCGGCGGAGTGTTGTGCGCGACAACATGATCGATCTGAGCTGATTGCGCCCCCATCGGGTAGCTGTTTACCGGAACATTCACGAACGCCCCTCCGGGCGCAGCACCGGCGCCGGGGGCCTGAATGTTCGAAGGTGGGGATATTTGGTAGCCGGGCGAGGAAACAATGTTTTCTGTCATTATTCTTCCCGTGTCGGAGGCCGCCGCGTCAACTGGAATGTTTGGTTGGGCGATACCGTATTGCGATGAGGGCGGCGTGGATCGCCCCGTTTGCGTTTGTGACTTGCCAGCGGTCAGTCTTTGCTGCTCTCGGATGGCCTTTTCCTGTCGAGTTCTCTGGGCGCGTGCGCGTTCTTCCGCCATCAGCCGTTTGGTTTCCTCAAACGAAGCGTTCAGTGGCTGGGACACGTCAACCTGAAGAGAGTCGGCGTCCGCGGACTGAAGGTCCTGCTCAAGGCGAGCAATTGTCGTTTTAATGTCGCCCGGCGAATAGATCTCTGATAGTTGCGATTCGGCAGCTCTGCGGTCGCCGCGTTTCAGGGCCAGCAGGGCCAGGTTGATATGGGCGTGTTCATGTTGTGGAGAAACGTGAAGAGCCTGCCTGAGATATTGTGAAGCATCATGGTAGCGATTCTGTAACAGATAACTGTAGCCCAGGTCATTCAGGATTCCTGGATCCTGTGGACGCTGCTGCAATGCCTGTTTGTAATGGAATTCGGCCGCCAACCAGTCTTCCTCCAGATCGGCCACGATCGCGATGCCATGGTGGGCGTCGGTGTTACCACTGTCGAGTTTAAGCGCCTGCTGAAAATCCTGCCGCGCTCTTCCAAGTTGTGTCGGAGTCTGACCTTCGCCAAGGGCGGCCCGCCCCGATTGAATCAGTTGTTCAACTCGTCCCGTGGATACTGGTTGTGAACTGGCCGACGCGGTGACTGTCTGTAGAACTTCCTGCTCGCCCTCAGCGCGCGCAGCGACCGGCTGAGGATTATTCATGGCCGCAACTTCGTCGGCGGTCTTGTACTTCGTTGTTTGCCACGGAAGCACAGCCGAGTCGAGCGACTGACATCCTGAAAATACAGCAAGGCAAATCAGCCCGATACCGTGGGGGCTTCGTGTCATGGCAAGCCATCCGTCTTGAAAAGATGGAAACGGTCAGACGTGAGGGAAACGAGAGCTGACCGCAGAAGCGCGTCGTTATAAGGCTGATACCAAATCGTGTCGAGATCGTCAGACGTGGTCAAATCCTGAATCCCCGACTCTGCAGAGATTAGCGGCAGATGTTGCCGATTCGATGACAACTTCTGCGTGTGTCGCGCCCTGAAAGCGCAAAAAACGCGGCAGGAGAACCTGCCGCGCTCGTATCGTCTGATTTGCCGAAGGGCCTGCCGTCAGAAACCACCGCCAGGGCTTCCCGTCTGGTTTCCATTGCCACGTGACAATCGGAAACGGCCGTAGTCCTGTTCACCTTCAATGGCATTGATTCCATTACTGTATGGCTGCGAGACCACGGTCCGATGTTCTGCGTCCGAGGCACCCAGGTCTGTGAGCACTCGTATAACAAGGTTGCGCCGCAGGTCGTCAAGTTCCGGGTCCGAGTTGTTGTCGCTTCGCTGAACCAGAATCGGAAACGGGGTGGACGGCATTCTGGCGGCGATTTCCATGATGTGATCGCGGCCATACGGCGACAGTGCAGATGAGTTATCCACGAATTCGTTGCGATGGATGACGAAGTCACTGGCCTCACCGTTCGTTTCCATGGTATGCCAATGTGCCCTGCTGATAGCCCCCAGTGGAACTATGTCCGGGACTGCCATCGAGCGATGTGCTGACAAACATCCGGAAAAGGCTCCGCTCAATGCAGCTATGGCAAACAGTTGCCAGATCTTCAGAGATTTCATGTTATTCCTCATATCGCTGTCCAGCAGCGTTCGAGAATTACGTCGATTTTCTTCGGTAGGGTCTGACAGGTCGCCGGCGCCGCGGGTGTTCTATTTCTGCCAGGTGACATTCCCGACGGGCGACCGTCTTGCAGAAAACGCCGGCACTTTCAGAAAAGCACTGAATCGCGAACTCATACTCTGTGCGGGGGCTGGCAGTGTGAGCGCTCCCTGTGCATTACCCGGGAGTGGAGGTTGGAATTGCTGCGTGGACTGTGCCGACTGGAATTGTTGTGGCTGCAGAATCTGCTGTGGCTGCTGGAATTGTTGTGGCTGC
>JABABI010000192.1 GCA_014238335.1 Fuerstiella sp. | reverse complement strand
GCTGAGTCCGCACCTTGCGTCCCGCTGCATCAACGTGTTGAGTGGAGTTGTTCATACCCGCCTTATAGCGCCATAGATCCTGACCATCCAGGGCGGTTTGGCGAAAAAATCACAACCTTGTAGGGTTGGCCTAGTGCTGCACATCGCGGACAGGCCGCCGACACCGCCATGTGCATTTGTGAGTTGGCAACATCGTCATGCAGACTGCTGTTCGAAGCAGATGTCGTGGCGTTGTCCGTGCCTTGCGTTATACGTCTGAATCAGTCACCTTACGGGTTCGCACAGATCGTGTGATCCAAACGCCAAAGATCCTCGTTCGGTATATTCCCCTCTCTGCCGGAAATTCACTGACCTCGGTTTCACGAGTCTTCATTGAGCCAGACCTTACCTGACACAAACAGACCAGTCCTGTCCACCGGCATAGAGTGGGTCGTTGATGCGTATGGATGCGATGCGTGGAAACTCACGCAAAAACAGATTCTGACGGCAGTTTGTGAG
Organism: Fuerstiella sp.; assembly: GCA_014238335.1. GTDB lineage: Bacteria > Planctomycetota > Planctomycetia > Planctomycetales > Planctomycetaceae > Fuerstiella. Next base: position 6,989 of record JABABI010000192.1, on the reverse strand, counting down.
GAGGTGATTTCTGAACTTCAGCTCTCCGTCGTGGGAACGCCACAGTGGCATCAGTTTCCTGGTCCTGCGGGTGTCACAGGTCTTTATCTGCTGAGCGAATCTCATCTTGCCTGCCACACTTATCCGGAACATCGCTTGCTGACACTGAATCTGTACTGCTGTCGCGAACGGTCCGACTGGGACTGGGAACACCAGCTAATGACCCGTGTTGAGTGTGAGCGCGTGATCGTCAGAAAATTCGCCAGGGGCACCGCGTTGCTGGACATGTCTCACACGGAGGATCTGTCGTGAAGGCAAGAGTTGCCAATTGCCCCTCATGTGGCGGTCCAGTGGAGTTTCACACCAAATCGTCGCTGGTGACAATCTGCGACTTTTGCCAGTGCGTTGTCGCCCGAGCCGATAAATCAGTTGAAGACCACGGGCGGGTTGCGGACCTGACTCTCACCGTTTCACCGCTGTTCCGTGGAGCGACCGGAAAAATCCGTGGCAAGAACTTTGAGGTCGCCGGCAGAGTTCAATATCAGCATCCTGCAGGCGGCATCTGGGACGAGTGGTATCTCCTGTTTTCCAATGGTCGCTGGGGCTGGCTGGCAGAAGCGGAAGGCCGCTACTATCTGACATTCGAAAAAAAGCTCACCAGCACGGCAGAGTTGCCCCCGTTTGACACATTAGAGCCCGCGCAGAAAATCAAACTTGGTCCCAGTACGCAGATGACAGTTGTTGAGGTTGGAACTGCAGAAGCGAAGGCTGCGGAAGGGGAAATTCCGTGGGCCTTTCGTGTTGGAGCTCCGCATCAGTTTGCGGACCTGCAGGGCTCTGACGGAAAATTCGGTAGTATCGAGTATTCTGACGAACAACCACGACTCTTCCTTGGCACAGAAGTCACCCTGGACGATCTGCATGTGGCGAATGAAGAGTGGCGTGCCGCCATGGGAGACGGAACGGCTGACGCCCGAGTGGAAGCCTTGTCGGTCAACTGCCCCAATTGCGCCGGAGCACTGACACTGCATGCACCGGACGACACACTTCGCGTCAGCTGTCCCAGTTGCTCGTCGTTGCTGGACTGTAACGACGGAAAGCTGGAATACCTGAAGACGCTGAAAACACGTCGCATAAAACCCGCCATTCCCCTGGGACAAACCGGTACCCTGGATGGCGTCGACTACACGGTGATAGGGTTTGTGGAGCGATTTGCTCGCTATCAGGGGCGCGATTATCCATGGACGGAATACCTGCTCAAAAGATCAAAAGGCGGATACCGCTGGCTTGTTCGCAGCAAAAAACACTGGTCCTTTGCCGAACCCATTTCACCGAGTGATGTTCATGAATCTGCTCGATCGGCGGACTTCAAAGGACAATCGTTTCGGGTTTTTGACCGTGGCGAGGCAACTGTCCGCCATGTGCTGGGAGAATTCTACTGGAAGGTCGAGGTAGGTGAGAAGGCTCAAACCTCTGACTATATCGCTCCTCCGCAGATGATTTCCCTGGAATTTTCAGGCACAGAAAAATCCAAAGAGATCAACGCCACACTTGCTACGTACAAGTCGCCGGAAGAAATCGAATCAGCGTTTCATATAAAAGAATTGGCACGGGGCTGGAGCGTAAGTCCCGTGCAGCCATCACCACGGGTGGGTGATGTGCTAAAACTCTGGCTGGGTTTCCTGGGGATTCTGCTGCTCCTGAAAATACTGTTCTCACAGGTGCTGACTGCCGGTTCGGACACAGGACTCTTTATCCTGAGTCTTGTGCTCGCTTCCATCGTTCCGATTGGAGTCCTGGTACACAAATACTCCTTCGAAGTAAGTCGGTGGAAGGACAGCGACTACAGTCCCTACCAAACCGATTAGACAATAATCAGTTATACGTAAATGAGATGGTCACACATATTCAGAAGACAAGGCTGACAGATGGTTCCTGACTTTAAATCAACAGTTGTGCGAATATATCTGGCGGTCGGCCTTGGTGTTTGTTTGCTATTTGTCACCGGCGCGATCGCCGGATGGAAAACGCCAGAAATGAACTTCTCTTCGGGTGGACATTCCAGCGGTGGATATCACAGCGGTCGTAGTTCGGGAGGCTTTTGGGGATCAGGAAAATGATGAGTAACTTAACAAATGTAGTCGTACCTGGATTTCTGGCTCAGGTTAATGCCACAATGAGTGACAGCGTCAGTGTGCTGGTGGAACATCTGATTGCGGCAGTCGTGTTTTCGGCGCTCGGAATCATTGTGCTTGCCATCTGCTTCTGGCTGATGGAGAAGCTGACACCGTTTTCGATGGTGAAGGAAATCGAAGAAGACGAAAACGTGGCACTTGGAATCGTTGTTGGCGCAGCGGTCATCGGTATTTCTTTGATTATTGCTGCCGCAATACACGGCTGATTCATGAACCGGGCGCCTCTGTTTCTGCTGTATATTAATGTCCTGATCATCGCCACATGTGGCCTCATTTACGAGCTGCTTGCGGGGACGCTGGCCAGCTATCTGCTGGGTGATTCCGTAACGCAGTTTTCACTGATTATCGGGATCTATCTGTCGGCACTGGGAGCGGGTGCATGGATCTCATCATTCGTTCACGAAAAACTGGCTCGCTGCTTTATTGAAGTTGAACTGGGCGTCGCTCTGGTCGGTGGCTTCTCGGTTCCCATCCTGTTTCTGGCCTTCGGCTACGTGAGCTGGTTTCAGCCGCTCCTGTACGGGCTGGTTTTTCTGATCGGCACATTGGTTGGACTGGAACTTCCGCTGCTGATGCGGCTGCTGAAAGAGGAAGTGGATTTTTCTGATCTTGTCTCTCGCGTTCTGACCTTTGACTACATTGGCGCCCTTGTGGCCGCAATCCTGTTTCCCATGCTGCTGGTTCCGAATCTCGGTCTTGTTCGGACGTCCCTGCTGTTTGGAATCCTGAATGCCCTTGTCGGTCTATGGGGCACCTGGCTGCTTCGTCCATTGATGAGGCAGAAAGGACTGGGCGCACTTCGCGGTCGCGCCATGCTTGTCATCGGTCTGCTTGTGGCGGGCATGATCAAGGCAGAATCCGTGACACACCTGGCAGAAGAAAACCAGCTGTCCGGGAAAATCGTACACGCAGAAAGTTCACCCTATCAGCGAATCCTGGTCACGGAAAACAAGACTGGATTTCAGCTGTACCTGAATGGTCACCTGCAGTTCAATTCCGTGGATGAATACAGGTACCATGAAGCTCTTGTCCATCCGCCAATGTCTGCCGTGGAAGCTCCCCAGCGCATACTGGTGCTGGGTGGCGGAGACGGTCTTGCGGTCCGGGAAGTCCTGCGATATCCGTCCGTCAAAGCCATCACTCTGGTCGATCTTGATCCCGCCATGACGTCGCTCGCAGAACATTTTCCGCCACTTGGCACGTTGTCAGAACATTCTTTGCAGGACCCTTCCGTCACTGTGATCAACCAGGACGCATTTTTGTGGGTCGATACGGCTCATGAAAAGTATGATGTGGCCATCATTGATTTTCCTGACCCTGGATCGTTCTCCGTAGGAAAACTGTACACCAGCTTTTTCTTCAACCGACTGCGACAAGTCCTCACTGACAGCGCCGTGCTGAACATTCAGTGTTCTTCACCTCTGGTGTCTCCGGAATCGTACTGGTGCGTCGTCACCACATTGGAAGACTGCGGTTTTGAGGTGCAGCCGTTTCACGCCACAGTACCAACCTTCGGAGTCTGGGGATTCGCCCTCGCCAGTGCGACTCCACTTTCAAAGCCACTGAACCTTCCCGTCAGCGTTGCTGCTGAACTGAGGTTCCTGGACCAGAACGTAATGGATCATCTGTTCGTGACACCGAGGGATCTTCAGCGAGTGGACACCGAGGTCAATCGGCTGAACAATCAGGTGCTGGTTCATTACTACGAACGTGAATGGAGCCGCTGGCAATAGCGTCCGCGCAGACTGCAGGAGATTCCACGGTGGCGGCCCTCGATCGACGAGCATTATTGAAAGCCGCCCTTGCCACTTCGTCCGGACTCGTCGCAGGCGGCTGCCAGCGGGCACAACGGAGCTTCAACGGAGAGTTACTGAGTCCATCGCTTGGTGCCGGTCATCAGATTCGGGACGGATTTGTGCCGCAGCCGGATCTCGAGAACTGGGAAGAAACCGAAGTCGCGATTGTGGGCGGAGGAATCGCCGGACTTTCCGCGGCATGGAGACTGCAAAACGCAGGCATCAAGCGTTTTCAACTGCTGGAGCTTGAGCCCGTGTCCGGTGGAACATCGCGTGCGGGAGAAACTTCATTTTGCCGTCACCCGTGGGGCGCTCACTATGTTCCGGTACCCGGCGCAGACAACGCTCCGTTGTGGCAGCTATTCGACGAAATGGGAGTTGTGAATCACGCTGCTGGTGTTCCCGAAATCATGGAGGACGTACTTTGCAGAGAACCACAGGAACGAGTTTTCGCGGGCGGACACTGGACGGAAGGACTTTATCCTCGAGCGATAGCAACTGAAGAGGACCTGGCACAACGAATCTCTTTTCAGGATCAGATAGCCAAATGGATTGACTGGCGCGACAGGGACGGACGTCGTGCCTTTTCCATTCCGGCCGCACTGGCCTCCGACGATCCTGAAGTACTTACACTGGACAGGATCACGATGAGTGAGTGGATGCAGACTCAAGGCTGGGACTCCAAACCGTTGTTCTGGCTGGTTGACTACTGCTGCCGCGACGATTTTGGACTCAGCGTCGATCAGACCAGTGCCTGGGCCGGACTTTTCTACTTCTGTGCTCGTCGGGAATCGTCAGCGCAGGAAGCTCCGCCAGTACTCACATGGCCCGAAGGCAATGGCCGAATCGTTCAGTTTCTTACGGATGCGGCCGGACCTCAGCTGCGGTCAAACCGCGCCGTTACTGCCGTCAAAGATCAGCAGGATCACGTGCAGGTGATCTCGTTCGACACCAAAACGAAGATTGCCCATGGACTGCGGGCCCGGCGAGTCGTTCTTGCCACGCCTCAGTTTCTGGCACCCTATCTGATCAGTGACTGCCCGACCGAACGCAAAACCGATGCGTCTGAATTTCAATATGGCTCATGGATTGTTGCCAATATCCAGTTGACCGATCGGCCTGCAGAACTCTCATACCCACTCTCGTGGGACAACGTATTCCATAACAGCCGTTCCTTAGGCTACGTCGTTGCTACTCATCAAAGCGGCATCGACCACGGTCCCACTGTTCTGACATGGTATCTGCCTCTGTGTAACGACGTTCCGGCAGATGCTCGGCGCCGGCTGCTGCAGCTTTCATGGGATCACTGGGCGGAGTTGATTGTCGGTGACCTTCAGCAGGGACACCCGCATATTCAGTCCCTGATTTCTCGTATTGATGTCATGCGCTGGGGCCACGCAATGATTCAACCACGACCGGGATTTGTCAGCAGTGCTGCTCGCAAGCGAGCAGCAGTTCCCCTCGATCGCATCCATTTCGCGGGTACAGATTTGAGCGGCGTTGCACTAATGGAGGAAGCCTTTTATCACGGTATTCGAGCGACTGAGGAAGCTTTGCTGGCGGAGGACAATTCGGTGCCTCGTTTTTATGAGGCCCTACCGCGTCGAGGCCAGGGGTAACGATGGCCAGCTTAACCCAATTGTCCGCACCAACGGACGACAGCCCGACGATTCCATGGCTGTTTTCTCCCACGGTTGACCTGCTGGCCTTTACCGGCAGCGCGGTGGTCGCCCTGACCCTCGTGTGGCTTGGGCATGCGCGTGGCTGGCTGACGCAGGACACACCCGAATGGCTGTGGGTGTCCGCCATCCTGCTGCTGGATGTGGCTCATGTTTACGCAACAGGGTTTCGGGTCTATTTTGACCCGACTGAGCTGCGCCGTCGCCCCTGGCTGTACGGACTGGCGCCTGTACTTGCATTCGTTCTGGGGTGGGCCGTTTATTCAGAAAGCAGCACAGCGTTCTGGCGAGTGCTGGCCTATCTGGCAGTCTTTCATTTCATACGTCAGCAGTACGGTTGGGTGGCGCTATATCGAACGCGAGAGGCAAACCTGGACCGAAATGGGCGATGGCTGGATTCCCTCGCCATCTACGCAGCGACAGTCTACCCGCTGATTTACTGGCACTGTCACCTTCCCCGACAGTTCTGGTGGTTCCTTGACGACGACTTCATGCACCTGCCAGCGGCGGTAGAACTGTGGTGCCGACCCTTGTACTGGCTGACCATGGTCACTTACTTTGGAACTTCCGCATGGCGTGCGTGGAATCAGGGGATCTATAATCCCGGCAAGGATCTGGTCGTGCTGACAACGGCGATCTGCTGGTACGTTGGGATTGTTTCATGCAACTCCGACTACGCCTTTACCGTGACCAACGTCATTATCCACGGTGTGCCCTACATGATTCTTGTGTACTGGCACCGCTGGGGCAAAGCAGACAGTGTCGCCCCGATGAACAGGTTTCGCACGGTCGCCATGTTCCTTGGTGTTATCTGGATTCTGGCCTATGTCGAGGAATTGTTGTGGGATACCGGAGTCTGGCACGAGCGACCATGGTTGTTCGGGACATTCGAACACCTGGAACAGTACAGTGCTTTTCTGGTACCACTGCTGGCCGTGCCTCAAATCACGCACTACGTCCTGGACGGTTTCATCTGGAGACGCAGGAGCAACGATCGCTTGGCAGAGCTTACAGAAGAAGCGAGGATGAATGGATGACACTCAGCAGTCTGCATCAGCCGCTCTGCAATTAAAACACGTAAACCGCGGCCACAAGTCAGAGAAATTCGCTATAGTCAGCATTACCGACGCCTTGTCCGGCAGAGCCGAATTCGCCGCTTCGTCGCTGTTCTCCTGAATCAGAAAAACACGGTTTTATGCTGCCAGCACTTTTGAGCGAATTGTTCGTAAAGTGCACACCGCGTAAGGGCAAAGTGTACGCCGAAAGGCGGCAGGAAATTCCGGAGTCAACGAAAACAGGATTCTCGACTAAGCCGAGAACCCTGCATTTTATTGAGTGGG
>JABABI010000191.1 GCA_014238335.1 Fuerstiella sp. | reverse complement strand
AGGTGGTAATCGGAGACAGGTGGAGACCATTCGGACAAGCCAGCGTGAGTTGCTGGGAGAAAGTCGGGAAGAACTGACGAATCTCACTCAACCCGTAATCATCCTGGCTCACGATCTGACACCTGGAGAAACTGCGACGCTGGACCCGAAGTACGTGCTGGGTTTTGCAACGGAGGTCGGTGGGCACACCAGTCACACGGCTATTCTGGCGGGAGCTCTGGAGATCCCCGCCGTTGTGGGGCTCGGACGATGCCTGGCAGGCGTTTCCGGAGGTGAAACGGTAATTCTGGACGGGGATCACGGACAGGTCGTCATCGATCCGGACGCACCAACGTTCCAGCGAGTCAAGGACTCACAGGCTCGAAACCTGCGTGTGAGCGAACGTCTCGAGTCTCTGGACAATGTCGATTCTGCCACGCAGGACGGTGAGCGTGTATACATCTGTGGCAACATCGAATTTCCGGAAGAAGTTGAACATTGCCGCAAACGCGGTGCTGATGGTGTCGGACTGTATCGAACAGAGTTCCTGTATCTTGGAGGAAATCGCGAACCCTCAGAAGAAGATCACTTTGCAGCCTACAGTAAGGTCCTGAAGGCTTGCGGCGACCTGCCGGTGGTGATCCGCACGCTGGACATTGGTGCTGACAAGGTACCGGCGAGAATTCGGGACCGATTTGCCGACAGCCAGAACCCGATGCTGGGACTTCGCAGCATTCGGCTGAGCCTGCAAAGCACACCACTGTTTAAGGTTCAGTTGCGGGCCGTGCTGCGAGCGGCTGTACACGGTAATGTCAGAATCATGTTTCCATTGGTGTCTTCGTTGCTGGAATTTCGCCAGGCAAGAATGATTCTGATGGACGTAATGGAGGATCTGGAGGACGAGGGCATTGAATTTCAGAGAGATTTACCCATTGGAATGATGATGGAAGTGCCTTCCGCCGTCATTCTGGCTGAAGAATTTGCCCGGGAAGTCGACTTCTTCTCGATTGGTACAAACGACCTGATCCAATACACTCTGGCCTGTGACCGGTCCGACCCGGCGGTCGCACATCTATATCGTTCAGGGGATCCATCAATTCTCAGAATGATTCAGATGGTCCTGAAGGCTGCGGATAAGCACGGAAAACCGGTCACTGTTTGTGGCCAGATGAGTTCAGACCCCAGGTTTATTCCGCTGCTGCTGGGGCTGGGTCTGCGAAACCTGAGTGCAACTCCACACTCAATTCCTCGATTGAAAGAAGTTGTGCGAAACATTTCGATTTCCGAAGCGGAACGGATTGCAGCCCATGCCTGTACACTCGATCTTGCCCGGGATGTGGAACATTATCTGTTAGGAGAGCTGGGACGCATTTGTCCTGATCTCGTTGTTTAAAATACTTAGGGGCCGCATTTGTCTGCGGCCCGAATTAACACACGAACGAATAAGCACCACCTGGATTGCGGCCGTTCATATCAGCATGCTCGTTGAAAGAGTAGCTGGCATCAGCTGTGACTCCGGTGAAGACACCGCAACCGGTGTTACGTCGATCCCCCCGCAAGGAACCTACTATTCAATGACAGAACGCTGACTCGACTTGATCTGCAGCCGCGCCCATTAACGGCGAGCGATGTTGACTCGTTGCTGATTCACAGCACAAACACGCTTGGCTACTGGAATTACGGCAGACAGAAAACGTCGGTTGACCGAAGTTGTTTCACCTGATGGTATGGGTTCGACGATGCTGTTCGTTCTCACGAACGAAAGCAAAGTCATGAAGAAAGAAATGTTAATCAACGTACTGCAGCCGGAAGAAAGCCGGATTGCAATCGTTGAAGATGGCAGTCTTGAAGAACTGTATGTCGAACGCAGTAGCGCCGAAAACTACGTTGGTAATATCTACAAAGGCAAAGTGGTCAATATTGAGCCCAGCATCCAGGCTGCGTTCATCGATTTTGGTGTTGGCCGTAATGGTTTCCTGCACGTCAGCGACGTTGAATTCCAGTACTTCAAGCACTTAATGAAGGACGGCCGGAAGGACGGCAGTGACGACGACGATGACCGCCCGCAACGAGGCGGCGGACCTCCCAAGCGTCTGAATGAACGTAATGCTCGTAACAAGCCTCCGATTCAGGAGATCTTCCAGCGCGGCAGCGAGGTCCTGGTGCAGGTCATTAAAGAGGGCATCGGCAACAAGGGACCGACGCTGTCCACTTATATTTCGATCCCAGGTCGATACATCGTTCTGATGCCGGGACTGGCACGGGTCGGCATCAGTCGGAAGATCAATGACGAGCGGGCGCGTCGGCAACTGCGGCAGGCGATGCGGAATATCCGACCGCCGGAAGGGCTGGGGTTTATTGTTCGGACCGCCGGTATTGACCGCGACGAAGTCGATCTGAAACGTGACCTTAATTATCTGCTGCGTCTGTGGGAAACCATCGTTGGTAAAATTAAGGAGAAGACGGGACCGGTTGATATCTATGAAGAGAGCGACATGATGATTCGCACAATGCGGGACATCTATACCGGCGAAATCGATGCCGTTTGGATTGATGAAGACTCTGCGTATGAACGAGCACGCGAGTTCATGAAAATCGTGATGCCTGCCCACGTGGACCGCGTCAGACGATTCAATAAACCCGAACCGCTGTTCGGTTATTACGGCATCGAAGACGAAATTGCCCAGATTCAGGATCGGCACGTTCCGCTCGACGGTGGCGGCTCTCTGGTCATCGATCAGACTGAAGCCCTGGTCGCCATTGATGTGAACAGCGGCAATTTTCGAGTCGCCAACGATCCGGAGGAAACAGCATACCGCATGAACCTGCGAGCCGCCGAGGCGATCGCTCGTCAGATTCGTTTGCGGGATCTGGGTGGAGTGATTGTCAACGACTTCATTGACATGCGCGACGAAAAACACCGTCGGGCCGTCGAACGCACACTCGGAAAAGCTGTGCGGCGGGACCGGGCACGCACACGCGTTATGAGAATCAGTCCGTTTGGCTTGATCGAGATGACACGGCAACGGATACGTCCGTCTCTGCGCCGCAGTATTTATCAGGACTGTCCGTGCTGCAACGGAGTCGGGCAGGTGAAGACGTCGGAAAGCCTGACAATAGAAGTTATGCGACTGGTCATGTCAGCCGCCAGCAACGACGATGTCGCTAAGATCGTCATCGAGACACACGACCGGGTCGCCAATGATCTGAACAACCGCAAACGCAAAGAAATCATCAATCTGGAAGATGATCGCGACGTGATCGTCAGCATCGTTTCCCGGTCAGATGTTGCTCTCGAACACCTGAAGGTCAGCTGTCAGGACGATGACGGACGAGCAGTGTCCATGGGAAGTTAATGGCGGGACTTTGTCGTTTCCGCATTCCCGTCACCGGAAAATCTGCCTGAGAACTTCGTTGAGGGTTAGTTTTCCCACTCGAAGTATCCGAAAGTCACGCTATACTCTGTGTTTCGTCAGTTTTAGGGCCTAAAACCTGAGTAGTTGCTCCCGTTGGCCGCGACGGCCCGATCTTTTATCAAGTCAATGTCTCACCAAGGTAAGTTCCCAATGTTTGCCGTTATCGAAGATGGAAATCGACAGCACCGTATTCAGGAAGGCGATGTGCTGTCTGTGGACTACCGCGCCGGCGCAGAAGTCGGTTCCCGTCTGTCATTCGAACGCATTCTGATCGCAAACGGCGGTGGCCCCAGTATTATCGGTTCACCGATGATTGAAGGAGCCTCTGTCGAAGCTGAAGTGGTCATTGGAGAAGACAAGGGACCAAAGCTGGAAGTGCAGAAGATTCGTCGACGCAAGAACAGTCGTCGACACACGGGACACCGTCAAAAATACACGCGAGTCAAAATCACGTCCATTTCGGTGCCAAACCTTGAAATCGCGGAAGCAGCCGAAGCCCCCAGAGACGAGGCTGCTGAATAGTCAAATGGCGACAACAACCTGAACAGAAAACGGCCGTTGGTCCCCAGGACCAACGGCCGTTTTTTCTTGCGCCGAAACAGCCCCCGGTACCGCCAGGCTGTCCAGGCATCAATGAACGCGTCATGCTGCTTCATCCATGACAGGATTTGTCAGAACACCAATCCCTTCGATTTCTACGCTGATCGTATCACCATCCTTCAGAAACACGGGAGGTGTGCGAGCCGCGCCGACGCCGTGAGGTGTGCCAGTCAAAATGACGGTCCCCGGCGCAAGGATCGTGCTGCCGCTCAGGAACTCGATCAGCGTGGGCACATCGAAAATCATATCGTCCGTCTTCCAGTCCTGCATGACTTCCCCATTAAGCACAGTGCGAATAGGCAGCGTATTCGGATCCGGAATCTCGTCAGCAGTCACCAGGTACGGCCCCAGCGGGCAAAACGTCGCGAACGTCTTGCCACGACACCACTGACTGCCTCCCATTTCTTTCTGCCAGTCTCGAGCACTGACGTCGTTGGCGCAGGTGTATCCCAGTACATAGTCCAGCGCATCCTGCTTAGACACGTTGTAGCAGGATCGGCCAATGACGACGGCCAGCTCGCATTCGTAATCGACCTTGTCGCTCTTAAGATTTCCAGGCAGGACAATCGGGTCGGCCGGGTTCTGAACGGACGTACTGGTCTTCATGAATAAGACCGGGTGTTGGGGAATTACTGAATTGCCTTCTTCCGCATGCTTTCGATAGTTCAATCCAATGCACAGAATGTCAACAGGGTGCACAGGAGCAAGCAGCTTTCCGGAAACCTGCTCGCTGGTAGACGTTAGTCCCGAGTACAGATCACCGGTCAATCGAGAGAACGAGTCATCACTGTTCAATGCGGCATAACAAATTGAATCGTCGGTAAGTTGCAGGCGAGCGATTTTCATTCGGGTGATGCTCTTTCCATAACAAGGCAAGGCGAACGTCAGAATCCAGACACAAGGCACGAACGCAATGTGAAGTCTGCCACAAAGACATGGTAAACAAAAACACCTTATCTTCCAGACCTGGAACATAAGGTGTTTGATTCCCCAACGGTGATTTTGACGCAGAACGCTATTGCCCGGCAACGCCGACCGGGTAGTTCTGAACCGGAGGCTCAGCGAAGCCTCCGGTTGACGCCGATGAGACAGGCACGCTCACCTGTCTCATTGGCGTTGGCATACGAAGAAGCCGCTGTGCCTGTGGGCCGCCTTCCGTAGAATATCGAATTGGCTTCTGCCGAGATGGAACGTTTTCCAGCTGTGCGGGCGCCTCGTCTTCATTCGTCTGAAAACCGAGATTCTCGTTTAGATATCCTTCGCGATACCGGTTCCAGAACTGTTGCGAATATGCCATTCCGCCTCGCCCGCCGAAATTCGCTGCAATCTGCGCCTGTGGCGCGACGTGTCGGTAATTGTAGGGACGAAAACTACTGTAGCCGCCGTAAGCGGGGACACGCTGATACTGACCGTGGAGCCAGGGGGCCTGTTGGTCAAAGGGATAGAGCTGTGCCCCCCCGTTACCAAAGCCGCCATTGATTCCACACGTACTGCAGCCATCAGCGTTGTAGACAACACCCGTGTTTTTAAAACTGACGTCTTCCTGAGCGGGGCTGTGCACTGCGGTCAGGACGCAAAACACCGTCATGGGAATCTGAATCCGACGCATTTGAATCCCTCCAGGTCGAAATCTCCGCGGGAAAGTTCTTTCTCTGCGGCAATCTATCGCTGTCAGAGACGGCTACATCCGACTCCGGCTGTGATCGATATCGACCCGAACGAAAGTCATCTTCTTCCTAAGCTGAAAATGCAGATACTTCCGCCGAATCGTGACTACGCGTCAAATGCAAGTTCCACTGATCCCTACATCTTTCGCGTCCGGCACGCCACGGAAGTGCCGAACGGTCAGGCGCATGCATGTGTCCACAATCTGCTGCAGTCGGAGCGCAATGGACATGTGCGGTGCGTTTCGACTCAGCGCAGCTGGGTCCGTATAAGAGTGGGGCTGTTTACGAAAACACGGCGTTCGTTCGGGCTCGTGGGAAGCACATGGCGTAGGGCAGGAAACGTTTTCCCGGCCATGCATCAGCGTACTACGCTGTCAAATCCAGCCGACGCTATTGGAAAATCAATAATCAATGAAAGTGTTACCGTTCGCCAGATGCCAGTCGGTGTTTGAGCTTGCATGCGTCCAACTGACTTTATGCGCCGTTGAGTAGTCCCGTTCCAATACAAATGGCTGATGTGTCAGTCCGAAAACGACTCGTCGGTCGAGACCAGGAACGGAATCGGTTGGCTTTGAACAATGACGTCTTCCAGAACAGACGATCGAGCAACACACCCCCACCCACTCAACCCAAACCACTCAGAGATCCCCAGACCACCCAAGCATCCCATGGCTTCATCAACTGATCCAGACATCCTGCCTAACCGGACTCACGGCCATAATTGCGCCAGACGAAACCAATTTGCGGACTGACGACGGCAAGTTTCGATGCGCCAGGGGCCGATGGAAAGCCCTGAACCTACCTATGGCACAGATTAGATCAATTCGACCGGGATCTTTTCGTCGACGTCTGATGCTCACTGGTACCAAATTTCGCAGGCTAACCCCTGCATTCACGAAGATGCGACATGGAAGGAGCAGCTTCGAATGTTAGCCGAAAATATCGGTCATAAAGTCACGGTCTTAGGTGCTGCCGGCTTCCTGCGCACCGTGATATGCCGAAGTGCCGTTGCTGCCGCAGCCGTGTCTATTGCTGCAGGTTCAGCGTTCGCACAGCTCCATCTGCCCATAATGCCAGCGACGGCCAATTCCGTCGTGCCCAGCTCGGCCATGACGGTACAGCAGCCAGGATTGTCCGGTCAGGTTGGGGCAGAGCACAGTCCAAACGTCAGACAACTGCTGAAGCCCGAATTCAAGCTTGAAGTCGAAAGGCGTCACAGTCAATTGGTGATTACCGGGCGCGACGTCCGTCGACTCGCGGTAACAGACTCAGGCATCTGCAACTATGTTCAATACAGTCCAACGGAATTGGCTGTCGTCGGACTGGAACTCGGCGCGACTGACCTGATGATCTGGTTTGAGGGTGAAGAAACCCCCGCGATTTACGAAATCACGGTCCTACGCGACGAAAAACTTGAGAACCAGCGTCGATCTGAATTTGTACGACTGGAACGGAGACTTGCAGAGTTATTTCCAAACTCCAATGTGTATATCGTCCCGATCGGCGACCAGGTACTGTTGAAGGGACAGGCATACGATTCGGAAGAGGCCGATCAGATCATGCAGATCGCTCGGTCTGAAGTAATGCGGTCGTTGGCAGTCGGACGACCATCGTCCAACACGTTAAACAGTGGAGGCGGCGGGGGTGGAGACCAGGCACAGGGTCAGTTTCAGAATGGCGGAATCAACTTCAGAGACATTGTTGTCAACATGCTGGAGATACCCGGCGATTTCAACATCAAGATGCGAGTCATCATTGCGGAACTCAGCCGCAATGAGATGCGAAACATGGCGGTCGACATTCCAAATCTTGATCTCGAAGGCGGTCGTCATGTCCTGAGCAGTGCGCTCGGCGGAGCAACCGGAACGACGCTGAGCGGCATCTTTGAAAATGGTGAAATAAGCGTTCTGATTCGGTGGCTGACAACAAACGGTACCGCAACTCTGCTTGCCGAACCCACAATTGTCTGTATGAGCGGCCATTCTGCCAGTTTGCTCGCCGGTGGTGAATTTGCCGTGCCAACGATTATCGGTCTG
>JABABI010000190.1 GCA_014238335.1 Fuerstiella sp. | reverse complement strand
AGCTTTGCGGCCGATGGCGTGGGCCTTCACCGCGAGCAGCCGACGCTGATCGTCATCCAGCAGTAGACGCTTCTTTCGGAGCTTCTTCAGCAGTGTTTCTATCTGTGCATTCTGGAATTCGATGATCTGGTGCTGTCGCTGGTTCACCATGCCGCAGAGTGCAGCAAGCAGGATGTGCCAGGGTTAGAGCAGGATGTGCCAGGGTTAGAGCAGGAAGGGCATGTTCGGCGCCAAAATCGTCAGTTTCCGGTGCCGAGAGGTGAAATCAAGCGGCCGAATTGCGAGACTCTGGTGAGCCATAAGTCCCGTGTTTCATGGCGTTTTGAGTTCGGCGGAGTATTTTGACCCTACGACCGTAAAGGACTCGATCTTTTGTAAAGCGTTGCTGTTAAACGACTTCCTAAATCGGTTCGCGCGCGGATTGTTACGAAGAGGGTTTGGCACGGGGAGGTCCTAGGTGTTTTTCGTGAGACCTCACACTTCTTCCTCCACAACCCACGGAGAGCGATACGTCCGCGTGAGCATCGCCTGTGCTCGTTCGTTGCCGACGATGCCTTCGGTCGCCGGATTGATCGTGAGCTTCTCTCCACCGAGGCGGTAGCTGATGGTGGAGTAATGCACGAGCAGCGTGCTGAGATGGCCTTCTTCGATGTCGGCGTTGGGCGTCTGGCGAGTGCGGACGCAATCGACGAAGTTGTGCTGATGCGGTTCGTCGGGAAATTTGCCATACATTTCGTCGCGGACAACCGGCTTGCGGCTTTTCGGGCGGATATACACCTGCCAGCCGGACCCCATTCGCCCCACAACCATCATCGCATCGCTGCCGTAAATCTCAACGCGTTCGGCGTTCTGCGGCCAGTGCGGAAACATGTCACCGTCGCGAATTCCTGAATCGGCCTTGAGCATGTACGGCGTATTGAGCGTCAGATCAAACGTCATCATCAGTTCGTCGAATTCGAACACGGACAATTGCGTGTCCGGCGTTTCTGCCGCTCCGTCGCGATCGTAACGGGCACCATGCGAAAAGACCGATTTCGGATAGCCGACACCAACCAGCCATCTCGCGATATCGACCTGATGAATGCCGTCATAGTGCATGTCGCCGCCGCCGTAACGCCACAGGAAACGCCATTGACGGCGCAGTGTCTCGTTGTAGGCGTGCGCCGGGGCGGGCCCGTTGAACATGTCCCAATCGAAACCGGCGGGAGGATCACTGTCCTTAGCCATCGGGAAATTGTCCTCGCCCTTCTGGTTGTAGACGCGCACGAGGTCAATGTTGCCGAGCTTGCCGTCGGTGATGTACTTCTTCGCGGCGTGGAGGTACGGAGCCGAGCGATTCTGCAACCCGATTTGAACGACACGGTTGTGCTTCCTCGCAGCCTCGACTCCCTGCCGTCCTTCCCAACAGTTGTGGCTTTGTGGTTTTTCGCAGTAGACATCTTTGCCGGCCTGACAGCACCAGATCGTCGCCAGTGTGTGCCAGTGTGGCGGCGTGGCGATGACAACCGCGTCGACCGACTTGTCTTCGAGCATCCTGCGAAAATCCTTGGCGTACTTCGGCATTCGGCCGCCCTGGTTCTCGGCGATTCCTTTGGCTCGAGTGGCGTACATCTCGGGATCGACGTCGCAGAACCAGGTGAATTCGCAATCGCTCCGAGCGGCGAACGCCTGCGCCAGCGTATTCCCACGCCCGCGACATCCGATGATCGCCAGGTTGAGCTTGTCGTTGGCCGGCGCGGCTGCAACTGATCGCGCATTGGCCAGCAGTGTCAACCCGCTGGTGATCCCCAATGTCGTGCTTGTGGAATCCTTCAAAAACTCCCTGCGGTTGGAGTTCGTCATGTGGTCAGTCTCCCATGATTCAAGAAACGGCATTTCCCGAATTATAATAACGGCTCATGCCGTGGATAACTAACCGCCGCGCCTTGAGCAAGTAGGGCCGGTTCCCACCGGCCGCAGGATCGAAATCAAATAACTCAAATCAGATCGACAATTGGTTTTCCCGAATCAAGAATGTAGACCGGACGACCGGAGTGGTCGGTTAACGTTGACGATGGATCGATTCCCAGGTGTCGATAGATCGTCGCCAGCAGATCCTGCGGCGTGTGCGGTTGCTCTGCCGGATACTCGGCCTTGTTGTTCGTCGCGCCGACGACCTGTCCCATGCGAAGTCCGCCGCCGGACAGCAAAGCTGTATAAGCCTGCGGCCAGTGATTGCGGCCGGTCCCCGTAGCGTTGATGCTCAAACGTGGTGTGCGTCCAAACTCGCCAACGACGACGACCAGGATTCTGCGATCCAGGTTGCGAGTGAAGATGTCGTCGATCAATGCCGACAGTGCCTGGTCCATGTACGGCAGTCGAACTCGCATGTACTTCGCGAAGTGTCCCGGGCGACCAGCGTTGCCGATATGGTCGTCCCAGTTCGTGAATTCCTGCCCTGTCTTCGGCGTGTTGAAGTAAATATTGACAACCGATGTCCCGGATTCAGCCAGCCGCCTTGCGAGCAGGCATGCCTGTCCCCATTCGTTGCGGCCATAACGGTCACGCAGCGCGTCCGCTTCCTGATCAATCGCAAAAGCCTTTGCGACATGCGGGCTGGTCATCAACTCGAAGGCCATCTGTCGAAATCGGTCGGTTCCTTCCAGTTGACCTCGGGTATCCAGATTGCCGCGCAGCCGGTCGAACTTCTGCAACAATGACTGTCGTTGAGCGAGAAAGTTGCCGTCGCGGCCAGCCGCCAGCTTCACTTGCGGCGACTGGTAACTCTTCGAATTCGGATCGCCAGTTTCGAAGGCAGAACGATGCAGGCCCAGGTACGTCGGCCGGGTCATGTACGGTGCCCTGGGGATCGCGACGTACGGCGGCATTACCTTATCTGAGAATCCATTAACCGCGCAGGTTACGGAGCCAAAGTCCGGATGCTCACTTTTCGAACCGGACGTCGGGTCGAGAACGGTCGGTCGCTTGCCGGTCAGGGCGATAATCCCACCATCGCTGTGAATGCCCACGTCGTGATGAAGCGACCGGACAAGGGAAAACCGATCGGCCATCTTCGCCTGAAGAGGAAACAACTCGCAAATTTCCAGGCCCGGGACGTTGGTCCGAATCGGATTAAAAACGCTCCTGTACGACGTCGGCGCGTCCGGCTTCAGGTCGTACGTTTCCAGCTGTGAAGCGCCGCCGTGCTGATAGAGCATGATCACGGAAGTGTCGGAGTCGTTACCGCCAGACGCTTCTTTAGCGGCCAGAATTTCAGGCAACGTCAGACCACCCAGAGCCAACGCACCGATCTGCATAAATCCGCGGCGACTAATTACTGAGTCTGTCATTACAACGATTCCAGGATTGATCTGCTCAGTTCGCAAATCAATTATTGGGCTGCAGAACAAAACATCAATAATGGGATCATATCCAGGTCGGACCAGCCACGCCAGTATGTTACTGACGATTACAATTTCAAGCTTCCGACTGGTGAAGATATAAGAATCAGACCCAGGTTGACATCGCCCTCTTAGCTCCTCATGTTTTCGCGGCGTTGTATCTGCCCCTCACTGAAAGTAAAGCAGTGTTATCATCGCGGCTGTTCTGGAAACTGTTCTTCGTGTACGCACTGCTGTCCGCGGTAACTGCTGCTTCGGTCATCACAATCCTGAGTCATCGTCTTCGTGAAATTTCGTTCGAGCAGGAATCACGCCGGCTGCATGACTCCGCAACGTCGATGGTTGGCTTGCTGGATGGCTCATTTGAACGTACTCATCACCAGGATCTAGCCGCCGCCGTAAGGACAATCGCGACAGAAAACCGAACCCGAATCACTCTTATCAAAGAGGACGGCGTTGTCGTTGAAGACTCTGAGCGCAATCCTTCCACAATGGAGAATCATGCCGAGCGCCCAGAAGTCAAACAGGCTCGTCAGACAGGAACAGGCTCTGCACAACGCCTCAGTCCGACGCTGGGAATCCCGATGTTGTACGTCGCAATTCGGCTGGGCGATGAATCGGCTCCCTACGGATACGTCCGGTTGATAATTTGAGTCCAATTCATAGGTGTTGCTTTTCCGTGCAGCAATATCGTTCGGTTCTCTTCTTGCAGAGGGAAGAGATCAAAGGGCGTAGGTCTCTTTTCTCATCAACTCAACTGTGTGGCAACCGCAGTTATCAGTTGGATCTTCATTTGCCCGGTGCTCTCGACATGTCGTCAGTGTCCTGAAGTTGTGTCACGACCTGGTGAAGGCGTAATTTGTCCGTGACGGGTTTGCCGGCGCGAACGTCTTCTTCGCCAAACACGGCAATCTGTACGGAGCCAACTCCCCGCTTGCCGGCGAGAGGGACTAAGGGGTCAGGCTGGCCTGACCCCTTTTGATTCGTCCGGACTTATGATCACACGTCGATTACGCTTACTTTGGGGCACCTGTCGGATCGATGGGGGCCTCAAAAGTTACCGTGCGTGGCTGGACTGACTGGACGAGTTCTGGCAGGTCGTAGTGCTCCAGCGCGAACGGGACGACGTTGCTTAATTGCTCAAAGGCAAGTGGCTCGGAAGCGACTTCCAGCCACGACTGGATGGAACCGACGAGCGTCACGCCAGCGACACGCCTGTCCAATGCGGCAAGGTGCAGCGCCACGGGACCACATTTACCAGTGGCGATCAGCTCGATTCGTTTGTCGTCTACATCATTGCGCGACGCAATAAAGTTGAAACACGTCTGCAGATCCTCAGCGCGCTGACCCAGCAACGTTCGGTTCAGGTGGAACGACAGGAAGGCCGTCTTCCAATCGGTCCCGAAAAATCCTCTCCGGCTGCGAAAGCTGTCGTGTGTTTCCCCAATGCCGCGAACATCAACGCTCAGCACCAAGCTGCCTTTGGCCGCAAGCCGGGAACATTCTCCTTTGGGGCCCGCCGCTGAAGCCTTGCCGTCGCCGGAAGCGTAAATCACGGCGGGCTTATCTGATTTCAGCAACTCCGGTCTAAACAACAATGCAGGAAGCGGCACCTCGCCCTGGCGCCGAATGATCAGCTTCTCAATAGCGCCTTTCCATCCGTACTCTTCAGCGTTGACCGTTACTGATCCTTCGTTCGCGACGCGGGGAATTTCTTCTGTTGACCGAAAGCCGGTCAGTTGACGGACCTTGCCCATAGCTTCGTCACGCGATTTACTCCACAGAGTTGTTCGTTGCTGCGAGAGCATCTCTGCGCGAACACGATTGTAATCGAAGACACTTACACCGTCGGTGAAATCACGGAGAACCTCTCCCGTCGTCGTACATTGCAGCTCCTCGTCGCTGGACAGCGTCAGGTCACCCTCGTCCGGGTTGTCGTCTTTGTTCAGGAGCCAGCGGCGCATGAAGCGCATGGCAGCCGTCCGGCGAGGTTTGCTGAAGCCGTGTTTGTCATTGAAATCGATGATGTCAAATCGTTCGCTGTGCCCCAGCAGGCTGTAAAGCTGCTTGGCCTCGCGAAACGTTGTCCATGCACCGTCGTTGTCAAAGAAGTCCTGCGTGGCCACGCACATCAGCGTCGGTTTCGGAGCCCGCAGGTGAATGAAGTCAGCGTGGTCAAGGCCCAGTGCCACCTGACCGGGGAAGTTCTGCTCGGCATCCTGCGGACCGATGGTGTGGAACAGTCTTTCCAGAGTTGTCAGGTAACAGCTTGGAGCCGCCGCCTTGATCCGCTCATCAAATGCCATCAGATACGCGGTCAGTGTGCCTCCGCCGGAGTTTCCCGTGCATCCGATGCGCGTTCCATCAACCTCCGGTCGACTGATCAGATAGTCGATACTGCGGATACCATCCCAGATACGATAGTTCTGCGTTCCGGTCCCCACCAACAGGCCGCCCACACCGATCAACGTGTGTTCGCTGGTGCCGCTGGCAGCCGGTTTGCCGTTCTCGTCCAGAACCTGATGCCGTTCGCCCTGACCGATGGGATCGTAAAGAAGCGCCACCATTCCCTGTTTCGCGAGTGAGATAGCGATGCTCTGATAAGCTTCGGCCGCCTTGCCGTTGGAACTGTGCCCACACGGAATGAGCACACCGGGCACCGGATCATCAATCTCTGCGGGGATGTAAAGATTCGCCGTGACATGGTGCGACGGCCGACTTTCGTAGATCACATTTTCGATGCTGTAGCCGTCTCGCTGAATTTTCCGAAACACGCGCGCATTCAGCGGAGTCTTTTCAGGAAAAGGGCCGTTGATTCGATGCAGCAACTCGCGGATCTTCTTCTGCCGAGATCTGAACTGCTCCGGTGTCGCAATCTCGCGGATGGCTGCGTCACGAGCCTCGAAGTGCGGACGCAGTTGTTCAAGCTGGTAATTCCTGACGAGTTGATCGACAGCAACGCCATCGAATTCTCCGCCCAGAACGCTCCACTGCGAATTCACAGACGCGGCGTCAGACTTTGTCTGCCCCAACGCTGACGCCATGCTGCCAGGCAGCACGGCCAACAATACTGGCAGCAGCAGGAAACGTCGAAAACAATTGCCTGGCATACACATCCTATAGATCCTGCGGGGTGGAAACGGTCTTTGACGCGGTACTATTGTATCAGGAGAGGAACTAAGGGGTCAGGCCTGCCTACTTCGGCACACCGCGTCTCGCTTCACTGACTTCTTCGATTGATTTTAGGATGTTCTTCTTCCAACTGCCCTGCAACGTTTCCGGATTGGCGCGATCCAGAGTCTTCAGAGCCTCTTCGAATTGACCGCGCTTGGTTAGAATCCGTGCAATCCCCTGTAGCGCAGAAAATTGATTCGCGCTACCGATGCGTTCACGACCGCCGACGATAGCATCGTAGGCTTTGAAAGCGCGGGCGTCGTCTCCAAGGTTGCTTTCCCGGTTCCGGGCAAGCATCAATAGAACCGCGTCGCGGGCTCCCGGTTCGCTGGTCCACGCCAGCGCCTTGCTGAAATCCGTCTCGGCTTTGGCTCCGTCTTTGGTGATGTAGTAGGCTCGCCCCCGGTTGTGGTATCCATCGCCGCGTTTCCAGAAAGGCCATTGGGTCATATCTTCATCAGCGAATTGGGAAATTACTTCGGGAGCTTTTCCCTGAATGAGGAGGTGTTGCATTTGTGCGGTCTTTTTCACCGATTCGAGAGGGATCTGTTCGACGATCGGTCCCGCTTCTTTTCTACTAAAGGAAGCAGCCTGCTCGAGAGCGGCTGATTTTTGGAAGTCGTTGATGTTTTCGATTTCCGCCAGGGCAAGAAACGCATCAGGCTTGCGCGTCCGGGCGGCGCTGCGAAAGCCAATTGCAAAGTCAGTGACCTCCGGATCGGATTCGAACGTGTGGGCTTTTCCTGCATAAAATTGAGCAAACTTCATCGGTGCATGAAACTTGTGGGTTCCGGTCGGTGACAGGGCGCTGAGTTCCTGGCCATGTTCGCGGATTCGTTGGCGACAGATATTGATATGCCAGGGGAGGCTCTGGGTTGGCTTGCGGCCGATGACTTGATGGTAGGGATCATTTTCATCCTGGGTCACGGGAATGCGAATCTCCACCGTCCAGTGATCGTCCTCGACCCTCGTCGCGACTTCAGCTTTCGAACTCCAGCGGAGGCTTTTGGTGCCTTCCCGATCGAGATCGACGATCTCTCCACCCGGACTGATCGCGATCTGGTAGTAAGAATGCGTCTCGGTAGCGATCTCTATCTCGATGGCATCGCCACG
This sequence comes from Fuerstiella sp., assembly GCA_014238335.1. GTDB lineage: Bacteria > Planctomycetota > Planctomycetia > Planctomycetales > Planctomycetaceae > Fuerstiella. The sequence goes on along the minus strand of JABABI010000190.1, from coordinate 86 downwards.
CCAAAGAGCGGTGTCGTCGTCCCGAGTTGCGGCGTCGGATATCGCAACCGGGGGCGAGCCTACTACGTCACCAAAGACGGAGCCAA
>JABABI010000018.1 GCA_014238335.1 Fuerstiella sp. | reverse complement strand
GCACCGACCTTACAACGAACCGAGTCCAGGGTTTCTGGGCCTCGGACATTCGGCTTTTTCCCCGAAAGGACCAGGGCGCAACGATTTGGTGCTGCAGGGAATCACAGCCGACCGGCTGGGTAATCGCCATCAGCTGCTCACGTCGTTCGACGGGTTTCGACGTGATTGTGACGCCAGTGGAAAAATGGAAGGGATGGATATGTTTACACAACAGGCCATGGGGATTCTGACGTCTCCGGACCTGTTTAATGCTCTGGACGTGTCACAGGAGACCAAAGAGACTCGTGATCGCTACGGCGTTCAGGACGAAAACAAACCTCGCGGCGATGCGGCACCCATGTGCCCTCAGAACTTTCTTGCCGCCCGACGCCTGGTCGAAGCAGGTGCCCGTGTGGTGACGGTCAATTACAGTTTCTGGGACTGGCATGGCAGCAACTTCAAGACCGGACGTCAGGAACTGCCGATCTTTGACAAGGGTATTACAGCTCTGATTGAAGACCTGCACGAACGTGGTCTGCAGGACGACGTGACTGTCGTCGCGTGGGGCGAGTTCGGACGAACACCAAAAATCAATGACAAGGCCGGCCGCGACCATTGGCCTCGAGTCTGCAGCGCTCTGCTCGCTGGAGGAGGCATGAAAACGGGGCAGGTGATCGGATCGACGGATCGCCAGGGTGGCGAAGCTGACGACCGCCCCGTCACATTTCAGGAAGTCTTCGCAACCATCTACCACAATCTTGGCGTCAACCTTGAATCTGAGCGTGTCTTTGATTTTCGCGGTGTGCCGCGAACGTTTATCGAGCAGGGTGTCAATCCGATTGCGGAGCTGATCGGGTAGTGTACATTGGTTATGTTCTGATCCGCCGTTGTCAGTGAGCAAACGATGTTTCCTTTTCCCGTGGAACTGCATGCACACCGTCCCTCAAGGCGGGACCTGCTGCACCTGGGTACCGGCCTGGGAGCGGTGAGTGCGTTGTCGGTGCTGAAATCGGCGAGTGTGACTGCAGCGTCGATTGTGAATGCGAACGACGCGCCAAAGAGAATCCGTTCGTGCATCTTCGTGTTCTATTACGGCGGGCCAAGTCATCTTGATACATATGACATGAAACCCAATGCGCCGGATTCCGTGCGTGGTGAGTTTTCTGGAATCGCAACGTCAGTGCCAGGCCTGCAGATCTGCGAACATATGCCTCACATGGCGCGCGTCATGCATAAGGTGGCTCTGGTTCAGAGCATGCATCATTCCAATCGGCTGCACGATTCCGCATCGACGGAAACACATACCGGAAGACAGGGACCACAGGGAGATCGCGAAGAGTTCGGTCCTATCAGCCAATTCTATCCGTGCCATGGTGCCATATTGACGATGCTGCGTGCCGGTGAACAAATGGACGTTCCACACGCGATGCTGCCGTGGCAGTTTCACAATGTTGTCACCACACCCTGCCAGGGCGGCGGATTCCTGGGACGCCAGTTCGACCCCTTGCTGGTGTCGGGGGATTCCAGCAAGGTGCGTTACGAAAGTGACGAGCTGAACCGACCGACCGAACTGACCACACAACGCATGCTGCAGCGGGAGGCTTTGCTCAGCGGTCTGGACATCGACTCCACCCTGGCCGGCCTTTCGTCACCCTTCGGCGTGTATCGGCAGAAAGCTTACGAGCTTTTGCGTTCAACGGTTCTGCAGAAAGCACTGCGGATCGAAGAAGAAGCAGCGGCGACACGTGAACGTTACGGAATGCGCGAACCGAAAGCGCTGCCCGGTGACGGTGCGGCGGCGGGTGCACCCGCCCGCAATCTTCGCGGACAGAATCTTCTGCTGGCACGGCGGCTGGTCGAAGCGGGAGTGCGTTTTGTCAACGTGCATGATTTTCGACAGCAGGGGCAAAACTGGGATTCGCACAGCCAGAATTTCAAGCAGCACAAGCGATATCTGCTGCCGCAGGCAGACCAGGCTCTGGCTGCCCTGATTGAAGATCTTGACGATCGTGATCTGCTGGATTCCACGCTTGTCGTGGCGCTTGGCGAATTCGGACGGACGCCAAAGATCAACGGCAACGCCGGCCGGGACCACTGGCCCGACTGTTATACTGTGCTGCTGGCTGGCGGTGGTATACGTGGCGGGTCCGTTTATGGTTCCAGTGACAGCACTGGTGCATATCCGAAGACAAACCCGGTCACCCCGGCCGATCTGGCGGCCACAATTTACTGGCGTTTCGGTCTGGCGCCTCGCACCGAGATACATGATCGGACCGGTCGTCCGCACCGCATCGCAAACGGTCTGCCGATTACGGACATCTTTGGGTAGCGAACTTCACTATTGAATCTCCAATAGTTCGACAACGAAGTGCAGTGTCGCGTTCGGAGGCACGGCATCGCCGGCACCCGCAGCGCCATATCCCAGGTCGGGCGGAATCCATAGCTCGATCATTCCACTTGTGCCAACCAACTGCATACCCTCTGTCCAGCCGGCGATGACGCCGTTCAACGGAAACGAGATCGGTTCTCCCCGGCTGTAGGAACTGTCGAATTCACTGCCGTCGTCCAGCCAGCCACGATAGTGCACGGTGACAGACCTGTCTGCGGTCGCTTTTTCTCCGTCAGAATTTCTAAGAATACGATAACGCAGTCCCGACTCTGTGGTTTGAAACTCCGTCGGAGGATCTGCGTCAACTTCTCCTGTTCCCTGCCGAAGTTCGTCCTTGTCCAGAAATGTTACGGCATTTGTTGTGGCTGCTGAGTCAGAGCCTGCACCTGTAGCTGACGCTGTAGGAGGTGGAGGCGACACGTCCTCCACCGGAACAGATTCGGCGCAGCCGGTAACCAGAAAGCACGAAAGCAGGAACATTGTAAATACGGATTTTTTCATCGAGATCCACCTCAGGCACGGCATCATGACACTCTAGAGCAGGGCATGTTGCGATGCCGGATGGTCGGAGTCAAGCCATCAACGAGTTGTTGGTGAGAGATTCGGTCTTCGTTCGCAGGACCGTTCGCAATAAACGCCAGCAGCCGCGTTTGCCCGAACGTGCGATGTTCTCACACTCGGACAAACGCGGCTGCAAAATTGAGCCTGTACGGCCATTCTTAGCGATGGCGTATGCCGCCACGACGACCATTGTGATAGTCATAATGCCCCGGCTGCACGTGCAGGTGATTGCCGTGGCGATAGACAGTCGTGGGATGGTAATCGTAGTGACCGCGAGTGCGATAAGTGCTGACGCGGTGCGACCCATACCTATAGCTCGGATAACTTCTGTAACCGACTGAAAAATAGCTTCGGGGAGAATAGCTGCTGTAGCCGATGCTCAGGCCTGAACCGCCGTAGCCAAAGCCGTACCCGCCATAACCACATTGTGCTGAAGCTGTATCAGCCGTGACTGCCAGAACCATTGCCCCTGCAAATACTGCAATCATTAATCGTTTCATCGTTTTCTCCCTGTTTGCGTCGTGCGAAACCAAAATGAACAACTGACAGAGGCTATGGCGAACAATGTGCCGTTAATGCCGATTCTTCCTAAGTCCCGTGCTGAACTGATTTTGAGTGGCAAGGGCTGCGTAAAAATAAGGTCTGCCGCCGTCACATCTCCGCAACAGGTGTGTTCGATTTGATCACACACGGCTATTTTAATCCTCGCCGAATCAGCAGGGCATCGACGGTTGGTTCCTGTCCCCGAAAGGCCTGGTACGACGTCATGGGGTCGCGACTGCTGCCTCTGGAGAGGACCTCTGACCGAAATCTGGCCCCGTTGTCGATCGTTGCTCCGCCGCTGGACTGCATAAAGGCGAACGCATCGGCTGCCAGGACTTCGCTCCACAGGTAGGCGTAGTAGCTGGATGAGTAGCCTCCGCCCCAGATGTGAGCGAAGTAGGCCGTACGGTAACGTGGAGGTACCGCCGAAATATCGACTCCGTATTTTTTCAGCGTGGCCGCTTCGAAAGCTTCAATGTCTTCGGGGATTTCGTCGGCTGTTAGAGTGTGCCACTCGAGGTCCAGGATGGCAGCGGCCATGTACTCCAGAGTGTCAAAGCCCTGGTTGAACTTGCTGGCGCGGATTACCTTGTCCAGCAGTTCCTTCGGAATCGGCTCGCCTGTTTTGTGGTGTCGAGCATAGTTGCTGAGAATTGCGGGCTGGACGCACCAGTCTTCTTCGAACGTCGACGGAAATTCAACAAAGTCGCGCGGTGTTGCTGTTCCCGATACGGAAGGGTAGGTGACGTCAGAGAACAGTCCGTGTACGGCGTGTCCCATTTCGTGAAACATTGTCGTGACGTTGTCAAAGCTGATCAGTGCCGGTTCACCGTCAGCCGGTCGGGGATTATTCAGTACGTTAACGATGACCGGCTTTTCGTTAAGCAGTGACGACTGATCCACGAAGGAACTCATCCACGCCCCTCCACGTTTGGAGTCCCGTTTGAAGAAGTCGATGTAGAAGAGGCCAATCTGCGAGCCATCGCCGTCAAGCACGTCGAAGACTCGTACTTCCGGGTGATACACGGGCAGATCTTTTCGTTCACGAAAGGTGATGCCAAACAGTTTGTTCATCGTGAAGAAGACGCCGTTGGTCAGTACGCTGTCGAGTTCGAAGTATGGCTTCACGGCCGCTTCGTCGACTTCAAAGCGAGTCTGGCGGACTTTTTCGGCGTAGTACTCCCAGTCCCATGGAGCCAGCTCGTGATCCGCTCCGAGTTCCTTCATCATCGTTCGCAGATCTGTAGCTTCCTGCTGCACACGAGCAACCACGCCCGGCACCAGATCTGTCAGCATTTTGCGAGCGGCAGCCGGTGTTTTCGCCATCTGATTCTGCAGCTTGTAGGCGGAATGATTGGCAAAGCCCAGCAGTTTCGCTCGTTCGGCACGCAGGAGAGCGATTTCCAGTATCAGTGGCCGGTTGTCGATACCTCCGTCCTGTCCAACAGCTCGATGTGCGGAAGCTTTCCAGACTCGCTCTCGCAGTTCGCGATTGTTTAGCGAAGTGAGAATCGGTACGCGAGTTGTGTTGGTGATTTCCAGGACATACTTACCTTCGTGACCGCGTTCCTTCGCGGTTTCTGTGGCGGCGGCAATATCAGCTTCGGACATGCCATCCAGGAGCGCGACGTCGTCCACGACGACTGAACGTTCTTTCGTCACGGCCAGTAGATTATCTTCGAACTTCGTCTGCAGGGTCGACAGCTGTTCGTTGAGTGATCGAATGCGGTTTTGGTCCGCCTCTGAAAGTCTGGCACCCGCTCGTACGAAATCTTCGTAGTGTCGTCTCAGCACTTCCTGCTGTTCGCCGGTCAGCCCGCGTGAGTCTCGTGACTTGTAGAGTTTCTCGACGCGTTCAAACAGCTGCTGATTCAGCAGGATATTATCCGAGTGTGCGGCCAGCAGGGGAGCCATTTCCGTCTGAATGTTCTGCAAATCCTTGTTGGTGTGGGCCGACGTCATGTTTGAGAAAACCTGGCGAGACCGGTTAATCATCGCCCCCGACTTTTCAATCGCCACGATCGTGTTTTCGAATGATGGCGCGTCGCTGCGACTGGCGATGGCATCCATTTCCTCCAGTTGCTGCTTCATGCCCGCCATGAAGGCCGGCTGGTAGTGTTCTGTGCGAATCACATTAAAGGCAGGTGCACGCAGTGGCAGCGTACTGGCATTGGCAAACGGATTGTCCGGAGATAGCTCCGCCACAGTTTTAACTTCGTTATTCACGACAATAGCACCATTAAAGGTAGTGGGAATTGGTTGTTGACCTAAGGCACTGTCGGCATCAAACAGCACCATGGCAACGAGCGGAAACGGAATCAATCGTCCAAATCGTAACGCGGGACGTCCCGCGAGCCGACGCAAGCTGATCTTCGGAACGGAAGCCAGTCGCGCAAGGCAGCAAGAAGTCTGTCGAAAAGACTTTAGCATCAGATGTTCTCCAGATCAGATCGAGCGGTCGTTCCCTGTCGCACCGCAAGTTAACGTTTTTCTCTATCGTTACCAAGCATCAGGCTGTCGCGAAAAATTCCGGCAGGTCGTATTTGATGTCACGTTTGCAGCGGCGGCATGGACTGTTCATCATGTGCAGTGTCTTGACTTCCATGGGACCTGGTATGGTTGATGTTATGCGAATCAAATCTGCTTTTTTTCGGCTGTTCGTTGTCCTGACACCAATGGCTGTGTTTGCCGGCGAAGGCCCTGACGTTATAGATATCGGTTCGCGACGGGAGTTGTTCGTTGATACATTTCTGATCGAATCGCTCGACGGCGCGCAGCAACGACTGCATCATCCCGTCGCGCAGAATATTGCCACAGTCAACAACGCACCGTGGGAAGGAGCGGGCAGCGGATATCACAGCGTCATTCACGATGGCGACGTCTACCGCATGTACTACCGGGGATCAGCTCTGGGAGTCGCGGCGGGAAAATTAAAAATTGGACCCCAGGTATACTGCTATGCTGAAAGCCCTGACGGAAAAACGTGGACCAAACCGGACCTTGGACTGTTCATGCATGACGGTTCGAAACAGAACAACATCATCCTGACAGGTCTCGGCTGCCACAACTTCGCACCGTTTCTGGACTCGAATCCGGCGTGTCGTCCTGATGAACGCTTCAAGGCGCTTGGCGGCACAGCGAAGGAAGGCGGACTGTTTGCGTTCAAGTCTGCCGATGGAATCCACTGGTCACTTCTGCAGCAGGATCCGGTCATTACCGTGGGGGCGTTCGATTCGCAGAATCTCGCTTTCTGGGATGGGAACATTCAAAAGTACCGAGCCTACTTTCGCACTTTTACCAAAGGCGTGACGACGGCCAAACAGTGGACTCCGGCCGGGTATCGAGCCATTCGGACGGCCGCGTCTGCCGATTTTCTTGCCTGGGGTGACGAGGCTGATCTGACGTATGAAGATTCTCCCGGAGAACATCTCTACACAAATCAGGTCGGTCCCTATTATCGAGCACCGCATATTCTGATCGGCTTTCCGACGCGTTACGTGGAACGTGGCTGGTCGGAATCGATGAGGGCTCTGCCGGAATTGAAGCATCGGGAAGAACGAGCCGACGCTCATCTGCGTTACGGCACAGCGTTGACTGAGGGGCTGTTGATGGCCAGTCGCGACGGCGTTCACTTTGATCGCTGGAACGAGGCATTCCTGCGTCCCGGTCCGCAACGGCCGGACACCTGGAACTACGGTCATCAGTTCATTGCCTGGCATGCCGTCGAAACGAAATCTGATCTGCCTGGAGCTGCCAGTGAGATCTCGCTGTATGCTTCGGAAGGCGCGTGGACGGGCAGCAGTAATGCCATGCGGCGGTACACGTTGCGTCTGGATGGATTCGTGTCTGTGAACGCACCGTGGAAAGGCGGAGAATTGATCACTCGAACGTTGAAGTTTGACGGACGGAAGCTGGCGATTAACTTTGCCACATCGGCTGCCGGCAGCGTGCAGGTCGAGATTCAACATCCCAACGGAACAGTCGTTCCGGGGTTTGGGCTGAATGACTGCCGGGAACTGTTTGGCGACTCTGTTGATCGAACCGTCACGTGGCAGGGCGGCCCTGACGTCAGCAAGCTTTCCGGAAACGCACTGCGGTTGCGGTTCGTGCTGAAGGACGCGGATCTCTATTCGTTTCAGGTCACTGAATAGCTGCTGAGGCGCGAAGTGTGCTGCTGCACAGAATCGTCCGGCGATCAGCCGGTCAGCGCGCGGTGTGATTTTCCCGCAGCTGTCGTTCGGCGATTTCCGAAATTCGTTTCGCCGGCCAGCGTTCAAGAGGCGAATAACACGGATGTTTCGATTCTGTCCACGGATTGTTGTGACGGGTGTTGTAGCAGCAAATGAATGCCCAGCGTGGATTTTCGCTGACGTTCTGATCAGAGCGGTGGAGAGTGTTGCCGTGGAAAATCACGGCTGATCCAGGTTCCAGTTCGACGTACACAAGTTCCAGCCGCTCAAGAGCAGCTGCGATCCGTTCTTCATCGGCTCCTGTCTGGTCGCCCCGCTGCACATGATCAATGCGCCCCATTTTGTGCGACCCACGGATAACCTGCAGGCAACCGTTCTGTCGGGTTGCCTGATCCACGGCAATCATACAGCTGCCCATGTCCGGAAACAGACAGCCGTTGTTATACCAGTACCCGTAATCCTGATGCCACGTCCATGCGCCACCGACCTTCGGTCCCTTCAGGATCATCTTGTGATGATAATGATAGACTTCGTCGTCCAGCAGCACTTCCATCGCTTCCACCAGCGGTTGTGCCCGGACAATGGCTCCGTAAACGTTGTCTTCGGGAAGTTTGTTTCGTACGACCAGGTCAACGGACCCGCCTTCGCCGTCCGCCCGCGACATGCGATCTGACGCGAGTTCGCGGTCCATGCGGGCCACTTGTTTCAGCAACCCGGCATCTGCCTGTGTCAGAAGCTCAGGGACGACAACGTAGCCGTCCTGCAGGAACCGCTGCTTGTCGTCAATTGAGAGTACTTGAGACTGCATCTGATGACTGGCCCTATGGTTAACGCGCCAATGTGGCGCAGGCTTCCTGGACGGAGATTGTCCCTTCATAGATGGCTCGCCCCACGATGGCACCAATTAGATTAGACTGTGCCTCAGCAATTTTCTGAAGAGCCGCAATGTCATCCATCGTCGTCACGCCTCCTGAGGCAATTACCGGCAATCCCATGTCCGCCAGTGCGCGAAGATCAGCCAGAGTTGCCTGATCGACCCCCTGCATCATGCCGTCATTGGCGATGTTGGTGTATATGACGGCGGCCAGTGGCACGTCCCTGAATTTTTCGGCTAGTTGCATGACCTACACGCCGGATACCTCCAGCCAGCCTTCCGTTGCAACCATCGAATCCTTTGCATCAAGTCCCAGTGCCAGCTTGTCAGGAAACCGAACACAGGCCCTGGCAAACCAGTCCGGTTCTTTCAGTGCCTTTGTTCCGATGATAACTCGGCTTAGCCCAAGGTCATCAAGAGCGAGTGCGATGCTGTCTTCGTTGCGAATTCCGCCGCCCATCTGACACGGAAGACCTGTTTCGCTGACGATACGTCGCACGACATCGTGATTTACGGGGCGTCCTTCCTTTGCTCCGTCCAGGTCGACCAGATGCAGCCATTCGGCCCCTTCGGCCTGCCACTTCAATGCCATTTCCACGGGGTCGTCGCTAAAGACTGTTTCATCGTTGTAGTCGCCCTGTCGAAGACGTACGCATTTGCCGCCTCGAATATCGATGGCCGGATAGAGTTGCATGTTTTGCCAGACTTCCGAATGTTTGATTGAGTGGGTGCAGTCTGCATTTACAGGTCCACGAAATTGCGCAGCAGCTGTAGTCCCGCGATTTGGCTTTTTTCAGGGTGGAACTGCGTCGCGAACACGTTGTCCCGCGCTACGATCGACACAAACTCGCCACCGTAATCCGTGGTTGCCGCAGTCCAGGAATCGTCGTCCGGCTGAACATAATAGCTGTGGACGAAGTAGAACCACGCATCGCGGCGAATGCTGTTCAGCAGCGGACTGTCTGTGCACGTGTGCAGCTGATTCCATCCCATGTGAGGAATTTTCAGCGCTGCCGGCAATTCAAACCGAGTCACTCTTCCTGGAACAATTCCCAGTCCCTGAAACTCACCGTCTTCATAGGATACGTCGAACAGCAACTGCAGACCCAGGCAAATGCCCAGAAATGGTTTTCCGGCGGACGCGGTGTCTTTGATGACGTCGACCAGTTGATGATCGTGCAGGGCCTGAATGGCATCGCGAAAAGCTCCGACGCCGGGCAGAATGACCTTGTCCGCTTGGGCGATCTGTTGTGCATCAGACGTGATCACCGCTTCCGTGCCAAGTCGCTCAAGAGCCTTCTGCACGCTTCGGAGATTTCCCATGCCGTAGTCGACAATTGTGATAGATGACATTTATGAGTGGACGACTGCGCATCGCTGCACGGCTGTTCGACGATTCAAAGATTGAAATTGAAAGTTGTACTGTCGGAAGAAACCGTCTTCTTCTGATCCTGAGCAGCCATTGGATAGACTGCCCCACTGATGGTCGAGATAGAGATTTCGTGGTTACCGGGAAGAACGCCGTCGTTGTCAGGATCGTACTTCAACACATATTTCCCGTCTTCGTCGGTGATTCCGATGGATGGAGTCGCGTTCTCCAGCGGCGCTCCCCCGGTCGGAGCCAGTGGTGCGAACTGAACGACAACGCCGACCAGCGGAGCATTCGCTCGAGTTACGACACCGGTGACGTATTCAAGATCGGGTAAAGGAGTTGCAAATGCCCAGCGAAACAGAAAATATCCGAAGACCAGCGTGACCACCAGTGCTGGAACAGCCTTCTTCGCATACGTTATGACGGCATCGCGTTGTTCGGCCTGCCGCCGTTCTTCACGTGTTAATGTTGGCGTGTCGGAACCACCGCTTCTTTTTTTGTCGTACGTTCTGGTGAGTGCGGACGCCGCGGTTCCGGCGGTCATGACATCAGCCGCCGCTGCCGCAGCTTCCAGACTGCCCTTGTCTTTCTTTTTTACGGCCGCCTTCTTTTTCTTGGCCTCTTCGTGTGCACGCATCAGTTCGGCAACGGATGGTTTTGGTGCTTCCGGCGCGGAACTTCCGCCAGCCTGCCCCATAGCGGAGTTGTCGGCCTCAGGTCCGGGCATCGGATCAAAGTCATCGATCGCGGACAGGTCAACCTGTGGCGTGACTTCGGTGGGCATATCGACAAGTTGGGCGACGGTTTCTGCGATTTCAGCTTCCGCAGTTCTGGCAGACTCAGCGCCGCCGCCAGGCGAATCCGACTGCGCCTCGTTTTCAGCCTCATCTGCTCCTGGCGTCGGGGCTGGAACCTTGAATTTGGCTTTGCACTTGGGACATTTGCCGTCTGTTCCGGCAAGATCATCAGATATCTTCAGAACTGAAGTGCATTTTTCGCAGGTATACCGAATGACCATTGCGCAACCCTTGTCAACTTTTCCCGCCTGACACTTTATGTCTTAATATAGCTGAGAAGTGCAGCAATGGGGACCGACTCGGCGGCAAACTTGCCGAAGACTGGTTCCAATCCGTGGAGCAGCGAAGTCCTTTATGAGCAGGGCAGACTTCCGAAAACGACAGCACCGCAGCCAGATGACTGCGGTGTTGCCGAATACTTGATTGGATTTCGGTAGTGGCCTCCCTATGCCAGCAGCCATTGCTGGTTAGAAGTTACCAGCGTCGATCCCTTCTGCCATGCTGCCGAGGCGATTCCAGACACGAACGTCGACGGACGTACTGACGCGTTTTGCAGAACCATCTGCGAGCGCGACCTGCACGATGTCTCCATGAGGTCCACCTGCCGCTTCATAATTGTTTTTCTTGTTCGGCGGAAGCAATGTTGAGAACATTGTTGCTGGCCCACCCCAGGCCCAGCCATCGCTCGGAGTGCGTCGCGTGAAGTCGACCGCTCCACGATACTCCGGTGTTGTGCCTTTAAATCGTTCTGCTTCTGCAATCATTATTGTCTGCGACGTGCCATCAGTAATGCCAGCAAAATTTGTTGAACTGTTGGGTGAAAAAATGCCAATGTTGCGGGCCAGTTGATACAGGTTGACGACTGCACTATTGCCCGTATTGCCAGCCTGGTTGAAAAGATTCAACTCAGTAGCTGTCAAAAAGATCGTTGCCCGATTATTACTGAACAGCAAACCTGACCCGGCACAGCCAGCGTAGTCATTTCCTCCCGTTGACTGTGCTGGAAACAGTCGGATAGTGTGAGTCAGTTGGTTAGTGGTTTCCATTTCTGACCGTCGCGAAGGACAGTAGAAGGACTGAACCGTAGTGGCTCCAGGGGCGGTTGTCACCGCCAGAAGTTGTGGATCACCAAGTGGATTCCCTGGATCGATAGTCCCGAGTCTCCAGCGTTGCAAATTCGTGTTGCCCCATGCGTTCAGGCCTTCATTCCACTGGCCCTGTACGATCCCCTCTTCAATATACGGCAGGACGTGCATCATCCAGCTCTCACCGTGAGCAACAGCTCCGTTCGTTCCGACCATCGCGTTGGCGGTTGCCTCATTAGTATCAGCGACGCTGTATTGGCCATTCAGCCCATCGATGGTGTCAGTAGCCCGTGGCCATGCCACTGTCTGACCCGGAGGAAACACCAGATGGACGTCATGATAATTGTGCAGGGCCAGACCCATCTGCTTCAGATTATTGAGGCATTCAGTCCGCCGAGCGGCTTCGCGTGCCTTCTGGACGGCAGGCAGAATCAATGCGATCAGGATCGCGATGATTGCGATTACAACTAGCAGCTCAATCAGCGTAAAGCCTCTTAAGCGTTGGGATGGTCTACGCATGAACGTTTCCTTTTCTGAAATACCGGATCATTGAATCAGAACTCCGAGGCCTTGAGGTTCGCTGGCATCATTCTAAACCAGATGCGAACGAACGTCACTCCAATTCCAGGAGGACAAGCGTCGACCCCCTCATTGTCCAGTTTTCCACCGGAATGACACCGTTTGGTACCATTTTTTTGAGGTTTTACAGGTGAAACACGACATTCATACGTCGAGCCCCTATCAAAGTCAATTTCGTCAAACTTCGATCCCTCCGATTTCTGCACAAAATGGCTCACTGTCGGGTCGGTATGTCTGTCCGTGTCGGTTATCACGTACTGGAAGTGTGCTGTCGCCGAAAGCCTGTTTGGTGCTGAATTTCTGCTGGAAAAACGCAGGCGAGTCCATGTGTGGATCCTTCGGATATTGGCCCCCTCAGGGACTGAAACCCCTATCTGCAGCCGGAAACGAAAGCTTGCCTAGGCACTCTTTGTGTTGGCCCTCACAACCTTCTGCGCGTTCATTTCATATGCGACTTTATTGAACCTGGCGTCGTTGCTCGTCTAACGGGTTTGGCCGTGGGGGGGCGCAGCAATCGGTATTACATCAAGGAATACGAAGCTGACACGAACCTGCGGCTGTGCTTTGTCATCGACGTCAGTGGCTCGATGAACTTCGGTTGCGAGGGTAGTGAGCCACCGCACATAACGAAGCTCGACTACGCCCGACGTCGGACGGGAACTCTCGCCTACCTTGTCGCTGGGCGGGGTGTCGTTGGGCGGGGTGCCGCTGGCGGACTGTACTGCGCAGGTCCGGACTTCAGGCGTGAAATCCGTCCCAAACGCACCGCGGCGCATCTAAAGTTTGTCCTCGACGAACTCGGCAGCATGCAGGCTGAAGGAGAAACCGGGTTGCCCGAAGCGCTGCATCAGGTCGCAGAAAAGTTGCTCAGCGAGCACTCGTGGTGAACATCTCTGACCTGTTCAGAGATTCGGAAACTCTGCGCAGCTGTTTTCAGTATTTGCGCTATTGTAGACACGACGTCGCTGTTTTTTACCTGCTGGCACAAAGTGAAATCGACTTCGACCGGCCCGTACGATTTGTCGATCTGCAAGGTGCGGCCCCGCTGCTTGTCGACCCAATCACCATCGCCCGGCAGCACCGATCTGCCGTGCAGCCGTACCTTGCAGAGATGAAGAAAATCGTTCGCGATTCGGCTGTAGACTACGATCGAGTCAGCATCGAAGAGCATTACGCCGAAGTTCTGGCGAGACTTCTGCCGGCACGAAAACGGTGAGTTTTCTTCAGCCATCCATCCTGTTCGCTCTGCCACCAGGAGCAGGACAGCGAACAGACTGGTCAGCCGGCTCACTTTGATGTGCTGAAGGAAATAGCTGACGTCACCCGCGGCCAGCTGACTGACATCAGCCGCATGCACGAACTGGTCGAATAGATCGCCGCATAGCCCGAACCTGAGCCAGTGATTCGCCGCTTTCGTCTGTGGAGGCACCCTCATCCTGTTGCTGGGACTGTTGCTGGGACTGTTCTGGACAGGCCGCAAACTGGCGGAACTGGTCTGGATTCAACTTGGCGTGACGCGCCTCGGTCGTCCAACCTCGCGCCGAATTTCGGTCTCGTCGGTGACAGGGACCGTCAATGGAGGAGGTTGTTATGAACCTGGGTGTCGTTTGTGTGTCATCGGTGTGACACAATTACTGTCTTGAAATACTTCCTCTATGCTGTTCCCGATGATTTGTCACCACCATGTCTGCTGCAACAACACAATCTGAGCACTCACTGCAGACGGTCTCGCGCAGACTGGCCGCAGAAGATATTCAGATCGGCAGCTACATTACGGTTGTGCAGCAGATCTCTGAACTGGTTTCGTTTCTCTGGATGGGCGACACATTGCCGGAAGGACGTGAGCAGCCAGTGTTGTATCGGCACACCCCGCTCAACTGCGGTGAACCTTACCGGGTGCTGGCGGTTTGCCTGCCATTCGTGTTGACCGAAGACATTAGCGAAGAAGCTGCAATCCTTGACCTGCGTCAATGCGAGGTCACTCAGTTGAGCGCTGGGTATGTTGAGGCTGTTCGCCAAAAGCGGCAGGAATCGACCGCCGGAAAATCAGCGAAGAAACGCCGCCGGCGCAAGAAAAAAAAGTCCCGGCGACGTCAAAAGTAAGCGTTATACAGAGGCAGAATCGGGGTCCGCACAACGGACCCCGATTGGATTTCCACGGCCTAACGCTTTTTACCACGAAGGCCAGCGGCAGATCTTTGATTTGCACACTGAGTGCCCGTTGTGTGACTATCTGACTCGTACCAGTTTTATGATGCGTCCGGATACATTCCAGTCCTGGACATACAGGTTACCGTCGTTGTCCCAGTACGAGCCGTGTGTACCACTGAAGACCCCCTCAATCCAGTCTTCCTGCTTGATGCCGAAGCTCCGTCCCTTTTGGGGATCGGGGTTGTGGCCGAGTACGGCCATGATGGTGTTACTTTTGTCCAGAATCACGACTCGGCCGTGCAGGTCCGGCACGGATACGTAGTCTCCCTGTACAGAGACAGACGTTGGCATTCCCAGGCCGGTGATAACTTCTTCAATGTAGTTTCCATCAAGGTCATAGTGCAGCAGGCGTCCCCTGGGCTGGTGATTGCGGTCGCAGATCAACAGGCGGGGCGGGTCGTAACGCGTGTCCAGAGTCATACCGTGTGCGGTGTTGAACTGCTTTAGTTCGTTACCCTTGGTTCCGAAGTGCATCAGATACTTACCGGTCCTGTCGAATTTGAAAATATGGTTACTCGCGTAGCCGTCGGACAGAATGATGTCGCCGTTGGGAGCCACGGTGATTGCTGTTGGATTGAACTTCTTGAGTTCGAGTCCTGATTCCTCAGGAAACGGCAGTTTCAAAACGATGTCCCCGGTCTCCGCGCTGAATTTGATTCCTTCGGCGTTGGCGTTGCGAGCTCCGTAAATGAATTCGCCACCTTCTTCGTCACGAATCTCCATGTCATGGATGTTGGAATATTCATCGCCCACGAAGCGTCGGATGACTTTTCCGTCCGTCGAGAAGACGAAGACTCCGATGTTGGCACTTGTGTAGACGTTGCCGGCTTTGTCGACCACGACACCGCCGTGGGTCGCTCCGATGACGGATTTTCCGTCTTCACCAAGTCCCCAGCCGGGAACGGTGTCGAATGTCATCAGTCCGCATCCCATCCGAACGGGCGCGGGCTTTCCTGCGGTCGCGACCGGCAGTGCAATACCTGTCGAAACGGTGACAGCGACAGCGACAGCGAGCAAACAGTTTTTCATATCATGGGGTCCTGCTGGGTTCGTTATTGCAATTTGAAGTTATACGTTTTGACTTGATGTAGATTAGACAATTGGCTTTCCGTCATGTCCACCGACCGTGTCCGGGATCTCTCTTTAAGACGGTGGTCGTCATCGACTAAAACTTGTCGATCGCACATTTGCAGCGTCCAGCGGGCGTGTGCAAGGCGTATCTGAGTGGTCATTTGATTCTGTTGGCGGCAACGCTGCGGGCAGGATGTGTCTGTTTGCTTGACGCTCCGGCTCAGGTCGCGACACTTCCCTGTCCCGGCACTGTTTCGCTCAACTAGTACTCCACCTCGATCCGAGGAACTGAAAATGCGTCTGTTCACAGCAACAATTGCAATGAGTCTGCTCCTGATTTCCACGGCCTCGGCCGCCGACTGGTCTCAATGGCGAGGTCCCAATCACAACAATGTGGCTGAGGCCGGACAGAGTATTCCGACCGCATGGAGCGAAACCAACAACGTCGTCTGGAAGGTTGACGTTTCCGGGCGTGGTCATTCGTCACCGATCGTGATTGGTGATTTAATTGTGCTGACCAGTGCTGACGAACAGGGACAGCAGCAGGGCGTCTTTGGATTTGATCGCCGGACAGGGAAGCGGCTCTGGGGAACTGTCGTCAGTAAGGGTGGTTTTCCGAAAATTCACACCAAGAACACCCATGCGTCGTCGACGGCGTGCAGCGACGGCAGTCAGATCTACGCAACGTTCAATCACCACAACAAGGTCGAAGCTGTTGCCCTGGACATGCAGGGGAAGATCGTCTGGCAGAAGGACGTGGGCGGATTTATCCCCAAACAGTACGAATACGGTTACGCGGCAGCACCCACGTTGTACAACGGCACTTTGATTGTCTCCGGCGACTGTGACACCGTTGCATGGGTGAAAGCTCTGGACACCCAATCCGGTCGGGTTACGTGGCAGCAGGACCGACCGCGGAAGCTGAACTGGTCGTCTCCGATTATCGGCAACGTCGCCGGCAGAGAGCAGTTGTTCATCAGCGGCGGCGACATGATGGCAGCCTACGATCCGAAAACGGGACGAAGTTTGTGGAGCACACCGTGTCTGACCATGGCCACGTGTGGAACTGTTGTGTGGGATGAGGACACAGTATACGCCAGTGGCGGGTATCCGAAGAAGGAGACGGTGGCTGTCAAGGCGGATGGTTCCGGCACAATTCTGTGGACAAAAACGGTGAAGTGTTATGAGCAGTCGATGCTGATTCATGAGGGACACCTGTATGCCGTCGACGATGGTGGTGTGGCCTACTGCTGGCATGCGAAGTCCGGGCAGGAAATGTGGCGGTCCCGATTACGCGGCCCGGTATCTGCGTCGCCGATCCTGATTGGTGACACGATCTATGCATCCAACGAGAAGGGTACGACCTTCGTTTTCAAAGCCAATCCGTCGAGTTTTCAGGCAGTCGGAAAGAATCAGCTTGGTACCGTATCTTTTGCAACTCCCACCGTCGTTGATAACCGTATTTATCTGCGAGTGGCTGACGGGCAGGGTAATAGTCGTAAAGAAACGCTGTATGCGATCGGGGCGAAGTAGATCGGACGATACGCTTGCTTCCGCCGAAACATTCGTCGGAGCAAAATGCACCTCGGTGCGTGCACGCGGCGACCGGAGGCTGGTGCGAGGAACATTGTCTTCCGCGGTCAGCAGTATGCAGGACAATTCGAAGAATGCTGCTAGACTGCCCGGATGATTGTTGAAGGACTTTTGACAAGTACCAGTGCCGCTGGGCAGATCAATGTTGCCCCCATGGGGCCGACTGTCCACGGGGACTTTGAATCATTGCTGCTGCGGCCGTTTCGTGGCTCAACCACTTATTCCAACTTGATTGAGACCAAAGCTGCTGTGTTTCATGTGGTTGACCGAGTGGACGTGATCGCCCGGGCTGCGATTAGCCGTCTCGACGAACTGCCTGATACTGTGGTGGCGACCGTTGTTTCGGGGGTCGTGCTGGCAGACTGCTGCCGTTGGTTCGAAGTGGAAATCACAGACATCGATACTTCGAACGAACGTTCCGAGATGCAGGCGCAGGTTGTGCACACGGGACAACGGCGACCATTCTACGGGTTGAATCGGGCGCGGCACGCAGTTGTTGAAGCGGCCATTCTGGCAACGCGAGTTCACTTGCTGTCCCGCGCAGAGATTGAAGCGGCACTGCGGTTTCTGGCACCGGCCGTCGCGAAGACCGGTGGTCCTGAAGAAACGGATGCCTTTGCCATACTGCAGCAGCATATAGAACGTCATTACGTCGGAGAAACCTCGGCATGACAGTGGTTGTCACCACCGGTGCACGGCTGCACTTCGGGCTGCTCTGCGGTGCTCCGGATTCCGGCTGGCATTACGGCGGCGTCGGTCTGATGGTCGATCAGCCGGCCTGGAGAATCCAGGTCTCGCGGGGACCGCTCACCGGGGAGGATGTGATTCACGCGGACGATACGACCATGCACCGGGTCGAATCCGTGCTCTCTCGTTTTCGTCAGGTCGTGACTGATCTGTCGTGCGTTGAGTGTACAGTCCACAGCGCAGCGCCGTTTCACTCCGGTTTGGGGGCGGGAACTCAGTTTACCCTGGCACTGGGGACGGCACTGATAATGCTGTCGGGCAAACCACGTCCTGACGACATCAGCGAATTCGCCTCAGCGCTGGATCGAAGTCGTCGCTCCGCGGTGGGAACTTACGGTTTTGATCACGGCGGATTCGTGATTGATCACGGCATTCCTCAGGATGCCACGACTTCTCGGGCATTTGACCGCGTTCGTTTTCCGGATGCGTGGCGGGTGGTCATGTTGTCGCCACAAATGGCCGCCGGTCTTTCCGGAGAACCGGAAGAAACATTTTTTGGCCGACAGAACTACCTTGCTGATGACACTGTGTCTCGGATCGGGCAGTTGATTGAGGCAGATCTCGCCGTTGCGCTTCGTGATGAAAAATTTCAAAGATTTTGCGATGCACTCGAAAGTTATGGGCACCTTGCAGGCGAGTACTACGCGGCGGCTCAGGGCGGAGTGTTTTCCGATCGGCAGATGGAGAAGCTGGTGCATGAGCTGAAGTTGAAGGACATTACCGGGGCAGTTCAGTCTTCGTGGGGGCCAACAGTCTGTATACCTGCCCAGTCAGAACAGGCCGCCGAGAAAATCCGAGAGGCGGCACAACACAGTGCCTGCGGGGCGACCATCACAACAAAGATTGTTCGGGGTTTGAACTGTGGTGCAACCGTTCGGACAACGGCGCCCGAGCAGGGTCACCGTTCATTCGGATAGAACTTCGACAGTCGCTCCGGCGTTACTCCCAAATGTGCCAGTGCGACAATGAGCCAGTTGCGAAGTGTCTGTCCGAGAACTCCACGCTGTTGCCAGCGCCGCGCAGAGACTTCGATGTGACTGTTGAGTACAACTATCCGGCCGGCACGTCTGAGTTTTTTCATCAAAAGCAGGTCTTCCAGAAAACACACGTCCGGAAAACCATTGTGGTGACGAAAGACCGACGCTCGAACAAAAATGCCCTGATCTCCGTACGCCCACTTGAGCAATCGCACGCGCCACAAATTTCCTGCCTCGAGCGATCGGTAACGAAATCCTGGCTGGTTAATTCTCTGGCGGAAGCACCCGGCGATGGTTTCCGGTGACGAGCTGATTCGGTTTACAAGAACGAGAATTGAGCCCGGCGTCAGTCTGCAGTCAGCATGCAGAAACAGGAATACATCACCAGCAGCATTTTCTGCACCCAGATTTTGCTGTGCGGCTCGACCTGCCTGCTCTGACATCAGTACCTTCACCGCAGCATCGCGAGCGGCTATCTGTGTCGTCTGATCAGTGCTTCCGCCGTCCACAACGATGACTTCGTCGGCCCCGGCGTTTGTTGCACTGGCGATGGCCGAGGCGATTGTCTGCTGCTCATTCAGCGCCGGGATAATGACTGAAACTTTCACTCTCTGGGCGTCCCCGACACAACTCTGAGTCTGGAGCGGAATCCGTTCGGATGTGACCGAGACCCGGAGAGTGCAGACCAACTCGAAAGATACGCTACTGCTCCAGCCATTGTTCCTGAAGTTCAGTCAGTTCGTGCATCAGGTCTTCCCACAGCGGATGCAGCCGGTCGGTGTCTTCGACTTTCTTGCCGCCACTGTCCACCACGTAAAAAACATCCACGACCTGATCCACATTTGTTGCAATTCTGGTTAGGTCAACGGACAGACCATGGTTGTAGATTGTGAGGGCCAGGGTGTGCAGCAGGCCCGGGCTGTTCATTGCGAACACATCAATGACCGTGTGCGTTTCAGAGCAGTCGTTGTCGATGGAAACCCGCGGTGGAACCGGCTGGATCTTCTTCTTATTGAATCGAAACAGTCCACTGCGTCGAAAGACATGGTCCACCGTCAACTTTCCTGTCAGCACACTGACCAGTGCGTCGCAGACGTCCCGGATTCGATCATCAGCGACGTTGCCCACGAAGTCTTTGTCGGTGACTCGAAACGATCCGATCATCGTCGAATCGGCCGTCGTGCACGACTGTGCCGTATGAATGTCCATTCTCATGCCGGACAGCACGCCCGAAACCTTGTGAAAACTTCCAGGTTCATACTGACTGCTTGCAAAAATGCGATACGTCACTGTATCCGTGTCTGCGTCGTATGCGCCTTCGATTCTGACATCGGCTTCGCCGAGTTGCTGAATGACATCAAGGTCACGGGCGACGCGCCCCGGATCTTCGGTCATCAGATAAAATGGCGGCAACGCGTCAAGCTGACGATCAATCCACTCGGGCCACTGTTCATTTTCATCGAGCACGGTTGGAACGATCGACGATCGGACATGCTCCCGCACAAGTTGCAGGCGTTCCTGTTCAAGGTGGTTGATGGGGCGACCGCTGAGGATTCGCATGGTGCGGTTGTACAGATCTGCCAGCAGGTCACCCTTCCAGTCAGTCCAGACATCCGGCCCTACAGCTTTGATGTCCGCCACCGACAGGACGTACAGCATACGCAGTAATTCCGGTGCACCCACCAGTCGAGCGAAGTCCATCAACAGCGCCTGATCAGTAATATCGCGGCGAAACGCGAGATCCGGCATGACCAAATGCTGCCGCACGAGGAACATGATCATCCGCTTCTTGTTTTCTGCGGTCTGCAGGCGTACCGCAACCTCGTCTGCGAGCTGTTCGCCGACAACGCAGTGGTCGCCATCACGGCCTTTGGCGATGTCGTGAAGAATCAGGGAAATATGCAGCGTGGCTTTGTGTCTGAGGCTGTTGTAGGCCGATCCGACGGGAGTCTCGTCGTCCACAAAAGAGACCACTTCGTCGATCGTCTTAAGCGTATGTTCATCCACCGTGAAGCTATGGTACTGGTTGAATTGCATCAGGCACCGAATCTCAGACATCGCTGGCACAAGCCAGTCCAGCACTCTGGTTTCGTACATAGCACGTAGTGTCAGTGGCAGGCCGTTGCCTGCACGCAGTACCGCGCGAAAGTGACTGCAGGATTTTCGGCTGGGATCCGACGGCAGGCGGGACACGGACCTGCCGATCACCCGACGCAGATCGGCAGAGAGCACCACTTCGTACTTAGCCGCGGCGGCAAATGCGAGCATGACCGACTCCGGGTCCTCTGACAATCTGTCGCCAAAATCCTCCGGTGCATTAAGCACGCCCTCCTGAATGATGAATCCATCGGAGTCCCGCTGCGGCAGAATCGCATTCTTAAGGCGTGCAAACAGACTTGGACGCTGCGCGGTTTCTGTGACGCGGCGAGCAATTTTTGCTACCTGTGACGTGTGCCGGAAGTACTCCTGCATGAAGTTTTCGACGGATCTGCGATGATCGTCCTGTGTCTCACCCCGACTGGCGGCAATTTCCAGCTGCAGATCTCGCGTCAGAACGTCCTGCCTCAGTCCGGCTCGACAGTGCAGATCCAGTCGCAGCGACGTCAGAAATCTGTCCGCACTATTCAGCGACGCAAGTTCCTGAGTGTCCACGGCGTTGTGTTCAAGCAGTGACGACGGATGCGAATCTCCAAACTGTGCGAATGTCACCCAGTTGATCAGATGCAAATCCCGCAGTCCGCCCGGAGAACGTTTCACATCGGGTTCCAGCTGGTTCACGGAATCTCCGCGCGCCATCCATTCATCACGTCGTGATATCACGCACGCATCAACAAACTGATCAGAAGGATTCCGGAACACTTTTGATTCGACAAGAGTACTTAACGAGGCAAACACATCCGGACTGCCCAGCAGGTGTCTCATATCAACCAGCGACGTGGCGAACGTAACGTCTTCGCTGGCAAAGCTGACGACGTCGTCTGGTGTCCGGATGCTGTGTCCGAGCTGAAAACCCGTGTCCCAGCAATCACGAACAAACGCTGTCAGAACCGGTTCGAACTTAGCGATCGCACGAGATTCAGCGACCAGAAGCAGGTCCATGTCAGAGTACGGTGTGGGTCGCCGTCGACCATTTCCGCCGACGCAGATGATCGCAAGGTCACCGTTTTCGGAGATCCCCGCCGTCTGCAGGTGCAGCCGCACCATTTGCCGCAGGAGGTCGTCCAGCTGATCGGAGAACCAGTTGCAGATCTCGATTCCACCGTCACCTGCCTGATACCGACGAGTCACCTCATCGCGCAACGCCACCACCAGCTCGCGACGTTCCTGAATACTGGAGACGTCTAAGGACGCAGAATCAATCGCCACAGGTAATCAGCCCGTCTGCAGGGTAAGGAAATATCAACAACATCCAGCAGAACACGTCTGCAGTACGCAGGATACCCTGGACGATGCCTGGAACGAAGTGACCAGCTCTGCAGTGGAAACGGTTTCCCGAACACCCCCGAAGATGGTTCAGATCGCTTCTGCCCCGGATTCGCCTGTCCGAATGCGAATAATCTGTTCCAGCGAGGAAACGAAGATTTTTCCGTCCCCGACCTGCCCGGTCCGAGCGGATTCGCAGACAGCGTTCACTGCGGTTTCCACCTGATCTTCTGCCACGACGACTTCCATTTTCACCTTTGGCATGAAGTCAACGGTGTACTCCGCGCCACGGTACGTTTCCTTGTGGCCTCGCTGACGGCCAAAGCCGCGAACTTCTGAAACGGTCATTCCCTGTACGCCGGCCTCGGTCAGTGCTGTCTTGACATCCTCCAGTTTGTAGTGTCGGATGATCGCCTCTAGCTTTTTCATGTTTGTCTTTCAGATGATCAGAATCTGCCCGCAAGTGGCCCTTGTTTGACCGCATTTTTCAAAGCGCGAAAAAATATCTCCGCAACTAACGTGCCAGAACGAAATCGCTATAGTTTGCTGCTGTTGGAACAACCTTATCGCCTGCATCACGAGCACTCTGCCCACAAGTTGAGCATCCGCATGGATCCCGTCATTATTGCGCAGGCGAAATTCTGTCCTCTGACGTACAACTGAAAAAACGCTGTTTGTTGGCTTCCGTCGCTGTTTCGCCATGCATTTTGTGATCATTACATTTCTGGGCTGCGTGCTGGGGCGAATCTCCGCGGGCTGGGCAGCTGTCATGCTGGTCGATATGAACTCCGGCGGCTTGCTGGATTGTCCCGGGTGTGGTGCTCCCGTGTCGCGTTGGCAACGCTGGTTCGGTTTTCTGCCGATCCGCTGTGGCTGCAAAGCGAGTCCTGTGATGTGGCACATCGGGGCGTCACTGGGGCTTGGTGGAATGTTTTTGGCTTTCTCATGGCTGGTACTGGAAGCTGACTGTCAGTCGGTCCATGAAGTGCGTCCGGATTTGCCTCTGCTGTATCTCCGCCTGCCGTACCACCTGACGTTGATCACATTGCTGTGGGTTGCGACGCTGACTGATCTGCTGGACTATGTTATTCCCGATGAAGTCATCTATTCAGGAATTGTCATTGCCCTGGTGGCGTCAGTGGTAAGCGGAGACCTGCAGATGATGCACCTGTGGGTGAACTGGGATGACGCGGTCGCTGGACTTCGAGGTCCGTTGATTCCGGAGTGGATTCAGGGTTTTCATAGATTGCATGGTCTCGCATGGAGCATGGCTGGTTTACTGATGGGGGCATCGCTGACCTGGCTGGTGCGCTGTTTGTCACATCGGCTTTTGGGTTATCCGGCTCTTGGCCTGGGGGATGTTACGTTGATGGCCATGGTGGGGGCATTCATCGGTTGGCAGGCGACATTATGCGTTCTCGCAATATCGCCGCTTACCGGGATCGTCATTGGGGTTCCGGTGAAGCTGTTGATCGGACGCAGCTTTGTCGCTTACGGGCCGTACCTCGCGCTGTCTGCCGTGCTGGTCATGGGCACGTGGCGGTGGCTGTGGGCAGATTATTTTACGCTTCGAGACGTCTTCAGTCACTGGCCATCTGTGGCCGGACTGATTGCTTTTTCCTATGTGGTCCTGTGCGTGCTGCTGTTTCTGCTGCGAATTTTTCGGACCCTGCCGACCGAAGGTCTGAGGCGGTAAACAGCCCAGCACTGTAGACATGCCATATAGTCTGTTGCAGCAGGTTTTCGGGTTCCGAGCGGTAGGTTGTGCAGTCTCATGCACCCGCCTGATGTCGTTCAGATCATGTCCAGCTTGCGATGTCGGCGCGAGGGGGGCTTGGCGCATTCGGCGCAGATGCCGTAGCCTTCGAGTCGATGGCCGACCATGCGGAACCCCATCTCCATGGCAACTTTTTCCAGGATCGCTGATATCTCTTCGTTGCGAAACTCGATCAGGTTATTGCATTTTTCGCAGATGAAATGATCGTGCTGAGGATAACCGTAGTCGTGTTCATAGACTTCACGATCGTTGCTTCGGGCAACTTTCCGAATCAGCCCGGCTTCTTCCAGAGAGCTTACAGTTCGGTAAACGGTGGCTCGACTGACGCGTCGTCCGTCGACGGGCTTGTCCAGTCTGGCAACGATTTCATCGACGTCAAAATGTTCGTGGTCGGAAAAGATCTCTCGAACGATGATGTCTCGTTCCTGTGTCAGTCGCATTTTCCGAGTGGACAGAAATTCGGTGAATTTCTCAACCGGAGAAGCGGCGACTTCTTTAGGGGCAAAATCACTCACGTGTAACCTCAAATCAGCGAACGACAGGATGCCGGATTCGGTCAGTTTTTGATGGGACAGACCGGGTGACGGAAAGACCACTCGGAAAATTTTCTGGGCCTTTGTGTCTGCGGTCAAGTGTGCCCGTATTCCAACGCTACGCGGTTGATTGCGAAAGGGGCGGATACCGTTTTTGACATTCTGAGATGGGATTACCGGGATTGATTGTCGTTTTCAATTGCGTTCTGCATCCGCCGCATGGCCTCGTCCAGCAATTCGTCAGAATCGTAGCTCCCGCGATCGATGGCCTCTCGGATGGTGCGCAGCTTCTCCGCTCGCAGCATCGCCTCTTCTTCCGGCGTGATGGTTTCGGCCTCGGGAGCGGCAGCCTTGTCCTCAGCCAGGGGTACATCAGCGTTAAGCACTTCGCCGAGAGAATTCAGGCGGTTTGGCGAGGAAGGCGGCATTGGCCCGGTCAATTCTGATATTTGAGGAAACACGACGGGGAACCGCGCATCGTACGACCGCCACGCTAACGCGTCCACTTGAAAGCACGAAAAACGGGCAGTTGACCGTGTCCGTCGACGTAAACATCCGGCTAATCGGACTTTGGGGGTGGGTGATTTTCTTGGGGGAGGGCTTCATAGGGCGATACGTCGGGTGGAGACAAATCTTCGCCGAACACCGCAAGGATGCCAGCGGGGATCTCAAACCGCTCCGGTTGCTTCTCGACTTTACGGTTAATCTTACCGGCCAGTTTTTCACTTTCCTGCCTGACGCGGTGTTTGATGACGGACTGGATCGACTCGCCAAACAGGTGCACTCCGCCACCTTTCGCATGACTGATTCTGTGCAGTCGAAACCCTGCCAGACGGACATTCGCCGTTTCCACCTGTGGCAGCACTCTCAGCTTTCCTCCGTCCTCTGTCTTCACCAACTGACTGCGAAACTGCACGTCCGCCACAAACGTGAGATCTGCTTCGGCTACTGCCGAGATGCTGTACAGCCTGTGGCCAAGATTCCACTGCTGTTGCTGACCGTGGACGTTCAGCCGAGTTAATGCGCGAATCCGATAGCGCGGCAGGCCTTCTTTTTTTCGAGGCAGCAGCGAAATATCAAGTTGAAAAAGTTCTTCCGGGTTTACGAGCACGGCTGTGACTCGACGCCACGTTCCGTGTCTGGCATCCTTCCAGCGTCGAGACGTGTGGACTTTCAGGCCGTTCACCTTCACGTTCAGCCCGGACTGGACCCGTTTCGTTCTGCCCCAGTCGTCGTCTTGAAAGGATTCGGGCAGCAGCAGGATGGCCATGCCCTTCACGAACTGAATCGCGTGCGGTGGCAACAACGTTTCCTCAACGGGCCCGACGCGGACATCCTGAGCGCTGCTGACCGCACAACTCAACGTTGTCGCGAACAGAGCTGAAACAAAAAGTAGTCGGCAGATCATGGTTGTTCCTTCAACCAAACGGTGAGTGTGCCGCGATACGGGCCGCCGCAGCAATTGAGCAGAATCAAACAGTCCCGGTTATTTTGAATACGGACCTGTGCCGACGAGCTCCTGATCCACGAATCCCTTTTCCACGCAGTCACGAACAGCATCTGCCGTCGCGAGTACATCCTGCTCCGAAACATCAAGGTGTGTCGCTGCCCGCATCCGTTGACCTCCCATTGGTCCGATGCAAACGCCGCGTTTCTTTAACGCGGCTGCCAGCTGCACAGCAGTACCAAGCTCGGAATCAACTTCAAAGAACACAAGATTCGATTCGGTCGCGCCCGGGTCCGCGTTAATACCATTAATGGCAGCCAGTTTAGTTGCCAGCAGTTGTGCATTATCGTGATCCTGCTGCAGTCGGTCCACATTGTTTTCCAGAGCGTAAATTGCTGCTGCCGCGACAATCCCGGACTGCCGCAGCGCGCCGCCAAGCATTTTTCTGACACGACGAGCCAGACGCATGTCCTCAGTCGTCCCCACAAGAACGGATCCCATCGGACAGCCAAGCCCCTTACTAAAGCAGATGGAAATCGTGTCGAAGCAGGCTGCCATCTCTGCTGCGGAATAGCCGCCTGCCACAATAGCGTTGAAAAATCGAGCTCCGTCAAGGTGCATTCTCAGGTCGTTGTCCCGAGCCCAGCCGGACACGTGCTGCAACTGTTCCAGTGGATACACGAAACCACCCGCAATATTTGTCGTGTTCTCAAGGCACACCAGTCGAGTGCGGCAGTAATGCTGGTCAGCAACGCGAGGCTGTCCGGCCAGATCGTTGACGCTCAACATTCCCTTCGCCGCGCGAAGCTGACGAACGGTGACGCCGCTGAGCACTGCGGGACCACCGGCCTCGAAGATGCCGATATGGCCGGTATCATTGATCAGCAATTCGTCACCCGGCAAACAATTAACACGGACTCCCATCTGGTTCGACTGTGTTCCCGAGCAGGCAAATACCGCAGCCTCTTTTCCCAGCATTTCCGCAAGCGACGTCTCCAGGCGATTGACAGTCGGGTCTTCGCCCAGCATGTCGTCACCGACTTCGGCATCGAACATTGCCTGTTTCATCGCTGAAGTCGGCTTCGTGACGGTATCGCTGCGTAGGTCAATCATGTTTTTCTGTACGTCCTGCCACAAGGAAACGGTGTCGGGTACATCAACAATTCGGGAAAGACGTTGATCCCCCTGAGAAATTCCAGCCAAGGACTGTACTTTGAGAATTCACACGCTTCAATCATCTGCAGATTCGTTTGAACCAAGAACAGACAGAGCGCACCGCAATTCCGCAGAACAAAACCCGGATTGATGACCGCCACACCTCTTCACATCACCTGCATCGACTGCCGTCAGGGCGGGGCAGACGACCTGTTTCGCGAACTTCGGAACAAACTCAGCCCGCGCGGTGATGTTGTTTCCGAAGCCGGCCGACAGCGCACCATCGAACTCTTTGGCGAAGCACTCAGCCCCCGCGAGGTCGTGCAGCGCATCTGCGAGGACGTCCGCACCACAGGTGTTGACGCTGTGCTCGACTACACCGCTCGGCTGGACGGAAAACAACTGACACCGGAAACGATTCGCGTGCGGCCCGAAGAATTTGAAGCCGCCACCCAGGCAGTTTTACCCGAATTCCTGCAGACCGTGCGACAGATTCGTGATAACGTCGCAGAGTTTCAGTCGGCGGTGTTGCCCGCGGATGCCGTTGTCAAACGTTCTCTGAACGGCGGAGCCGTCGAGCTGAGACAGCGCCATCTGCCAATGAAACGAGTTGGCATCTGTGTGCCGGGGGGGGCAGCGGCTTATCCGTCGACAGTCCTGATGACGGCCGTGCCCGCGAAAACGGCCGGCGTGTCGGAGATCGCCATCGTCGTGCCACCGACGGAATTTGGTGGCTACAACAACGACATGCTGGCCACGTGTCACGAAGTCGGCATCACCGAAGTCTATCGTGTCGGCGGTGCTCAGGCCGTGGCTGCACTGGCATACGGAGTGAACGGCATCAATCGAGTCGACAAGATCGTTGGCCCCGGAAATCTGTTTGTGGCACTGGCCAAGCAGCACGTGTTTGGTGATGTGGACATTGACAGTATTGCCGGCCCCAGCGAAGTCATCGTTCTGGCCGACGCATCCGCGAAGGCCGAATTCATCGCAGCAGATCTCATTTCGCAGGCCGAACACAGTCCGGGATCCGGTGTGCTGATTACATGGCATGAGCCGCTGATCGCCGAAGTTCAGGCAGCGTTGGAACGACAACTGGCTCAACTGCAGCGAGGCGATCTGGCGCGACAGAGCCTCGTCGACTATGGAGCTCTGATTCTGGCGGGCGACGAAACGGAAGCGGCGGAGCTAACCGACATGCTGGCACCCGAACATCTACACATTTCCATGGACGATCCCGAATTGATGCTGTCCCGAATTCAGAATGCTGGCGCGATCTTCATGGGACACTACACTCCCGTGGCCATCGGCGATTACGTTGCCGGACCGTCTCATGTCCTGCCCACGGGTGGCACGGCAAGATTTGCCAACGGACTGGCGTCAACGGACTTCATGAAACGCAGCTCAGTCATCTGTTATGACCGGCAATCGCTGGCAGGTGACGCCGATGCTGTGCGCCTGATGGCCGCAAAAGAAGGGCTTACCGCGCACAGCGCCAGCGTGGATGTTCGCCTGCGTGACTCGTGAACGCCGCAGGTCAGGCTCAGCTCGATCTGCAGAAGTAATTGGCCCGTCACCAAGGGAAGAGAGTAATTCAGATGATTACGGCAACGGAACAATCCTGCGACGGACAGCGCGCCGAAGACGGCTCTGTTTTTCCACTTCTGATTACGTGCGATTCCGGTGAAACAACGCTGGCTGAAACAGAAGCCTGGATTGCAGAGAACCGTAATGAACTGGACGCCAAAGCAACTGAACATGGCGCGATCCTGTTCCGAAGATTCCCGCTGGCCACTGACGTGGATTTCGACACCTTCATTGCGGCGTTCGGCTTTCCGAATTTTACGTACGAAGATTCCCTGTCGAACGCCGTTCGCACGAACCGGACAGAACGAGTCTTCACGGCCAACGAAGCACCGGCGGATGTGAATATCTGCCTGCACCATGAAATGGCGCAGACGCCGATTTACCCGTCGAAGCTGTTCTTCTTCTGTGAACAGGCGGCGGAGCAGGGGGGGGCGACTCCGCTCTGTCGCAGTGACGTCCTGTTCGACCGGATGACCAAGGAAATGCCGCAGTTCGCCATCGACTGTGCGAAAAAAGGCTTGCTGTATTCGCACGTTATGCCGGCTGTTGATGATGCTGCTTCCGGCATGGGTCGCAGCTGGCAAAGCACGTGGAAAGCAACGACTGTCCAGGAAGCCGAGACTCGCATGAACGCGCTCGGCTATTCGTGGGAGTGGCAGGACGATGGCTGTCTCAAAGTCACCACTCCGCGGCTGCAGGCCGTGAAACAACTGGACGATGGCAGGACGTCTTTCTTCAACCAGTTGATTGCGGCCTTCCACGGTTGGAAAGACGCACGCAATGATCCTGGCAAGTCCATCACATTCGGTGACGGTTCATCGCTGGATCCCGCGACAATGGATCGTGTGATTGAAATGGCGGAAGAAATTATCTTCAACGTGCCGTGGCAGGACGGCGACGTGGCTCTGGTGGATAACTACGTCACCATGCACGGGCGACGAACGTTTCAGGGAACTCGCAAGGTGCTGGCATCGCTTGTGGCATCGTGACCGTTACCTCGCTTCGTTGCGCACGTTCGAATAACGCTAACGCGCATTGCGCGTGGCTCGAATGCAGCGAACGCAGTACCCAGCCATCAACCGGGTGATCAATCATCCATTCAGTACGGAACAAGTGTGAGTACACCCAGACGCGATCAACACCGGCATCCACCGTTGCCAGCGGCAGACCGTCGGCATGCAAATCGCGTCGGACAGTGGGCGGTCCCGATACGATGCGATGCGACCGGCTGACGTACCTGCGAAACCACAGCCGGTCGAAGTGATTCGGTCCGGACCAGAAGTCCACGGATTGAGCCAGAAACGCATCTGACTTCCGCCAGTTGCGGCGGATGTGATTTGACACAGGGTCATATCCAATCCCGGCAACCTGCGGCGACGTCAGCAGTCCCCCGGCTGCACAGCAGACCGTCGCCGCGCTGAAAACCAGAGCGAAACGTTGGCCACATGATCGATGCAACAGAAATGCGATCAACGGCAGATGAATCCATGCGCCGGTCAGCATATAGCGAGGCCACATCGCGCTTTGAGAAGTGACGGAAAATATCTGAGTGGCTGCGAACCCGGACAGCATGACGCCTACGGCAACAATGCCGGCGGTCGTGTCGGCCCCGTTCTTATCGTCCTGTCGCAGGCTGTGCCACAGAAAGAAGACGCAACCCAGATACAGTGGGATATGCAGCGGCAGAGTCGTCATGAAGGCCGAAAACGTAACGTGCGAAAAGATGAGTGACGACGTTCGAGCGAAATACGCGGGAAAGTCGTCAATCTCAACCAGTGGATAGGGTGCTTCGACCTGGATGTAGAACAATGCGATCGGCACGACGGCCAGTGTACATGCACAAATGGTCAGGTTGGTCCTAATCGCGTGTCGCAGCGTGGCACGTCGACCGATCAGCATGGCGATCCAGATTAATACGTCGGCCAGCAGCATGTTCACACCCAGAAAATGTGTCCACGGCAGAGCGATTCCGGTAAGCACAAAGACGGCTGTCGCTGTCTTTGTTCGCGCCGAACAAATCTGCAGCCATGCAAGGCAGTGCAGGCTGGCGAAAAATGTCAACGCCGCGTATGGCAGGCATTGGAAGCCCAGCTCGACCCAGATCGGGTTCAGAGCCATCGCGACCAACAGCAGTGAGCGCGACGTTTTGTCCAGGATCAGTCGCCGCAGCACGCGACTCCAGACAAACACCGTCGCGACAGAAAAGATGACGCTGGGTAGTCGCAGCAGCCAGTCCGGTGACGAACTGTTGGCGATGGAGCCGACGATCAGTCGCACGAGTGGCGGGTGTGACGAG
The DNA here is from genome assembly GCA_014238335.1 of Fuerstiella sp. Lineage (GTDB taxonomy): Bacteria > Planctomycetota > Planctomycetia > Planctomycetales > Planctomycetaceae > Fuerstiella. Next base: position 66,147 of record JABABI010000018.1, on the reverse strand, counting down.
CCAGTCTCACACAGCGATGGCACCAATCCCAGATCGATCGCGTGTACAAACAGAAGCTCGTCGCCCAGCAGTCCCGTGGTCAGGGCTCGCAGCAGCAGCAACGAAGCGACCGCAGTCATGGTGCCGACCGTGACAACGTCGCTGACGCCCATCAGACCGTGGCCGGACGTGGGCGCGCGGGCGATTTCTGAGTGCGTTAAGGGCGACGCGTCAGCCATTGGCCTGTGTTTTACCGGGGGGAATAGACGATCAGACCAGCAGGAAACCTGTCGGCTTAACCGTAGCACGCGTGATCTGCGTATCCGGACCGATTGCAGCCGCGAGCGCTGCCCCGCGCACATGGCAATCTGCGATGTCGGAACGTGACAGTCGTGTCAGTTATGCAGACGCGGTCGGGGCACGGCGCCAGACATCAGCGAGCATCTGTCTTACGGCGTTGTGCCGGCGTTGGGCAGCGATCGTAACAATGCCATCGTGGCCCAGCTACTGGCAGCCACCGATATGAACTGGTCTTCACCGTGCGGGAAACCGGTTTCGTAGTACGGCTGAAACCCGTCGGCTCGGGTGACCACATGCCATGTGCCGTCCTCCAGTTGTTTGTCGAGCAGGAATTGCACTCCGGATTGGATGGCCGGATGGTCAGGTGGCAGTTGACCCGCCGTCAGCAGTGAAGCCATCACCGAACTTGTTGCGTAGACATCGCATTCCATGTCCGATTTTTGGGCCCAGCCACCATCAGGCTTTTGCTGCTTCAGCAAGTCCTCGATGGCAAACTCTGCAACAGCATCTTCGGCCTGCACGATTCGAAGAGACTTCAAACGAAAAACCGCATCTTCCGTGTCAGCAGGCTGTGTGCTCGACAGCCACTTTGCTGCTGCATCGAATCGATTTTTCTTTGATGTGTTGCTGGCTTCCGGTGCAAATTCGTGCAATCCCCGCAGGGCGACGTAAGTCGCCGTGAACTCGTTGCCGTCGGAGGGCGGACGAGTGCCCTTCTTTGTCCAGTGGTCTTTGTCACTCTGATGTTTCAACAGGTAATCGGCGACGGCAGCCGTGGTTGTGCTGTGATCTGTTCCCCCCGTGTGCAGTGCCCACAATGCGTAGCCGGCGGTCAGCACCTGTCCACCCTGTCCTTTGCCGGCACGATATCCTTTTTCGCCACGCTTCAGATGAGCGAGTATGTGTTCCAGCTGTGCCGCGAGAATGTCTTCATCGACGGAAAATCCTAGCTGCTTCGCTTCTGACAATGCCATCACGGGCAGCGCGTGATTGTGGCACGTGAAGCATTTGTTCTCTTTACTGGATCCGGCCGATGCTTTTTCCAGCCAGGGAACGGCCTGTTCGATGGCCGCACGAATCTTTCCTTCCGGTATATCTGCAGCTGGCGAAGAGGCAGACAGGCAAAGAACACTACACAACAGGACTACGTATCTCATCGAATGTCGTTCCTTCATCGTGCTGGTCGGCTGATCGAATGACATAAAAGTCTAACCTGATACGATGGCATATTCACTACTCAAGACAAATTTCGGATTGCCATGACGATCAATGTTGGATTACTCGGAGCGGGCTGGTTTGGTCGCGAAGCTCATCTGAAGAACCTGCTGCGTCTACCGGATGTGGACGTTGTTGCCGTCAGTAGCCGTAGCGAAGAAAGCCGCGCCGCGGCTGCAGACCTTGTTGGCGAACAATTACAGACCTTCGAAGACTGGCGTGACGTGCTGAAGGTTTATGCACTGGACGCAGTGATCGTGGCCCTGACTAATGACAAGCATCATGAGGCGACGATGGCCGCCTTTGCTGCCGGTAAACACGTGCTGTGCGAAAAGCCGCTGGGGCTGACGATTGCCGAATGCGACGAAGTTATTGCCGCTTCGCAGTCGGCCGGAAAGGTACTGCAGATCGGCCATGAAATGCGGCACCAGGCTCTGTACCAGCGGATGAAGTCGATGGTGGAAGGCGGCGACGTGGGAGATCCTCGCATCATGTGGTGTCGCGAATATCGCGGTCCGATGCGGCCTGGCTGGCGGTCGAGCGAGGAAACCACCGGTGGCATGCTGCTGGAAAAAAACTGCCACCACTTTGATCTGTTCAATTGGATGCTGGACACACCACCCGTTCGAGTCTCTGCCTTCGGCGGTACGGATGTGCTGATAGATCGCGAACTGCTGGATAATGCTCAGGTGCTGGTGGAATACGAAGGCGGTCGCCGCGCGGTTCTGGAGATCTGCCTGTTCGCACCGACCGGTGGTGATTGCGAAATTGGCATCGTTGGCAGCGGTGGCCGTATTGATACAAAGAATCAGGCGATTCACCTGGAATACCATCGCTTCGACCCGGCCGAACATGTTGCAGAACAGGTCCCGGATCCGGACGACGAAGCGGGGTTCAAAGATGCGTCAGGACGGGTCGATCGAGGCATCAAAGCCGAGCTGGCTCATTTTCTGAAGTGCTGCCGCACGGGAACACCGCCGCTTAATGATGGAAAATCGGCCCGGCTGAACGTCGCCGTATGTCTGGCCGCTCAGGCATCCATTCGTCGTGGCGAAGTGGTCACAATCGCCGAGATGATCGGTCGGAATGGATAACGCACTCTGCGGACACCACCAAATTCTGCTGCACGCTCCTAATCCGTAACCGCCCAACCTAGAATCTCTGCTGACCAGGAACATCGTCCGACTCAATACGCTGAGACTTTTCTATATGAGCAGCGATTCTGCAAATAACGACCTTTATGTCAATCCCGATGCCGGGGACCAGGAACTTAAATGGAACCAGGGCATCAGCAGCTATCAGTGGCTGGTGCTGGTGGTGGCTTCGCTGGGCTGGGTCTTTGACATATTCGAAGGACAGGTGTTCGTCGCCAGCATGCGCGACGCCATGCCGCAGCTGCTGGGCGTTGCGTCGGCCGATGATCCCCTTGTGGCAACGTGGAACAATTATGCTCTGGCATCGTTTCTGCTGGGCGGAGCATTTGGGGGCATTCTGTTCGGCATGCTGAGTGACAAGATCGGTCGCTCGAAGACGATGGTCTATACCATCCTTTTCTATTCCGTCTTCACCTGCATCACGGCGTTTGCGGATGCTCCCTGGCAAATGGTGCTCTTGAGATTCCTGGTGGCGATGGGAGTCGGCGGAGAATGGGCCGTGGCCAGTGCGATGGTCGCGGAAGTCATGCCGAAACGTTCTCGGCCCGTGATGAGTTCCATCTTTCATGCGTCTAGTGTGTTTGGCACGCTGATGGCCGTTGCCGTAGGCTATTTCATCATCAGCCAGAAACCGTGGGGCGATGACACATGGCGTCTGGGCTTTTTAATTGGAATTGTTCCCGCCTTGCTGGTGGTGGTGATTCGGTGGAAAATGAAAGAGCCGGAACAATGGCGTCAGGCCAAGGAACGTGAAAAACAGGATGCGTCGCAGGTGACTGGTTCCATTCCGGACCTGTTTAATTCACAGAATATTCGCAACACCTTTGTCGGTGTTGCGCTGGCGACCATTGGGCTGGTGACGTTCTGGGGCAGTCACATTTACGGAAAAAACGCGTTGCTGAGGTCTGCACAGAATGACGCCCTGGCCGTGGAAGGCATTGCTGCCGATGCAGACAAAGCCGCAAAGAAGATCGCCTTTGATGCTCATTCGTCAAAAATCAAGCAGGCCGAGATGATCAGCATGTGCCTGAATACGGTTGGTGGCGGACTGGGGCTTGTGCTGTTCGGCTGGATCTCCAACATGCTTGGACGTAAAGGCGCCTTTGTCTTCTATCACGCGGGTGGTTTCGTGATGGCGCTGCTGATGTTTCTCGTGCTAATCCCTCAGGGCGCGCCGGCTGCTGTTTTGTGGGTTGCGTTGCCGGTCTTTGGTTTTCTGACGCTCGGCATGCACGCCGGTTATGCCGTGTATTTCCCGGAACTTTTTCCCACGCGTCTGCGCGGCACCGGCACCGGGTTCTGCTTCAATTCCGGGCGTTTCGGCACTGCGGCCGCGATCATGCTGGCGGCCACCATGGGTTGGAAGTCTGAGCAGACTGCTCTTTATTTTGCCCCGTTGTATGCGTTGGGAATTGTGGTGACGCTGTTGGCGAAGGAAACACGTGGCGAGGAACTGCCCGAATAGTTGTGTCAGACGAGGATGAACGAGAATCGAAAAGGTCCGGTCTCTTCAAAGTGACCGGTGCTTGAGCACGTATACCCGGGCAGCCAATGCCGGTTCACTAACAACAGGCAACGCAATGTCGGCTGATGACGAATTCAACCCCTACAGTCGCCCGTCAAACATGGAAGCGGCCAAGTCCGTCGCTGGCACGCGGGCGCCAGGGCCATTGGCAATCCTGTTTGTCGTGATGGCGTCGATCGTGGCCGCAGGTGCAGCTTTTTTCTGCACCTGCATGGCCGATGTCGTGGGGCCCGGGCGGGGCGGCGTCGGCATATTTCTCTGTGGTCTGTGCATGCTGCTGGCCTATATGTTCACGGCAAAATTCGCACTGTCAATTATAGGAAGGATGTCATCGTCCTCGCAGGCTGCACCCGTCAGAAACGCGTCGTGGCCTGTTCTTTTTCTGTCCGCCTGCGTTGTCGCTGCCGTCTTTTTCTGTTGCGTTCTGGTCGCGAATGAATTCTGGGGAATTCTGGGGGCTGCGTGCGCCGCGATTGTTGCTGGCACAGTTGTCATCTGGAAGCTGCCGCAACTTAAACGTGCTCCGGACGACGCGTCCGTGCGGCCCGATGGCACGACCGATGTGCCGCAGGACACCTCTGCTTCCATCGGGGATGAGACGTATGGTCGCTAAAGAACAAGGGGCCCGTATACTGCACCTTCGTCCCACGACGAGCCTTCGGTTGTTTCTCAAAAGTCGGGTCTGCTGGCAAGATTTCTGGTTTAAGTTGTCTCAACGGTTGTCGGCGTTTGTGTGTGGTTTTGCACCAGCGCTGGATTGATGGCTGTCGGTTTTCGGCTTCACGTTGCCATTGTCGGTATCGCGAGGTTTCTGGGGATTGCTTTGCCAATACCTGCTGCTGTGTTGTTATTTCATTTGACTCACGTGAAGTTACTGCCGCGACCGTCTTCGAGACGTCAAAGTGGAGAAGGCAAATGACGAAAGATCAGTCAGACAATCCCTTCGAAAGCCCCCGAAACCTGGAGGTGTCGGGGCAGGAAACGTACCGGAAGCCAGGGCCGCTGGCGATGTTCGGCATCGTCGTCGTGTCCATCATTGCTGGGGTCTGTACCTTCTTTGGTACATGTATAGGAATCAGTCTGGGCCTTCGCGGTGCGGGGGTAGACAAGCAGATGCATTTTTTCCCCTGGGGCGGTGGTGCCGTGCTGGCTATCCTGATCGGATTGGCTGCTTACCGACTGGGGATTCGCAGGGGGTTGTATCGTCGGCACTCATCTGAGAAAAAATCACAGCCATGACAACATATCGTGACTACACTTTCCTCGGAACGACACAAAGTTTGTGTCCTGACTGTCTGTCTCTCGTTCCGGCCAAGATCATATCACGCAACGAACGTGTCTATTTTCGTAAAACGTGTGCGACTCACGGACTGCGGGAAGATTTCGTGTGCAGTGATGTCGCGTGGTTTGACCGAAACGCGTACAGCCTGCCCGGCAAGGTTCCCGTGAGCTTCGGAACGGAACCACACCAGGGCTGTCCTTACGATTGTGGTCTGTGCTCAGAACACGAACAGCATACCTGCATCGGCCTGCTGGAAATCACGTCGAACTGCAATCTGGAATGCCCCATGTGTTTTGCGGTCAGCGGACCGGGGGGAAAGCATCTGACGTTTGATGAATGTAAATCCGCCATTGACAGACTGGTGGAAATCGAAGGCCAGCCGGAAATTCTGCAGCTGTCCGGCGGCGAACCGACCGTGCATCCCCAATTCCATGAAATTCATCAGTACGCGTGCGATCAGCCCATCGATATTGTGATGATCAACACCAACGGCGTGCGGCTGGCCCGAGACACGGCGTTTCTGGAACGGGTCGCGTCGCTCAAACATCGTACCGAAATCTATCTGCAGTTTGACGGCTTCACTGACAACGGCTACCAGGTTCTGCGCGGCGAATCGTTGCTGGAAACGAAGTTGCACGCTGTGGAAAAACTGGGTGAGGCGGGTCTGAATACGATTCTGGTGTGCACCGTTCAGCCTGGCGTGAATGACTCTGAACTGGGTCGCATCGTCGACTTCGGCACGCAGCGACCATGGGTCACGGGCGTCAGTTTTCAGCCCGCGACCTACTCCGGGCGTTTTGTTCTTCCGGAGCATCTGGAACAGCGAATCACCTTTCCGGATGTGATTCGCGGTGTCGTTGAGCAGACTGACGGTGTCTGGCAGGAAACCGATTTTTCTCCTTTACCGTGCGCCCATCCGAACGGTCATACGTTGGCGTACGCCGTCCGCGGAGACAACGGAATTCTTCCGCTGGCGCGGTTTGTCGACCTGGAAAATCACCTCGACCTGCTGTCCGGCAGGATTACGTTTAATCGTCAGCGAGCTCAGGAATTGATTGCCGAGTATCTTTCGCGACAACCCTGCGGTGCTGGCGGCTGCACCACGGATGAAAGTCCCAGCCAGGACACGCATGGATTTTCTGCGGATTGTCTTTCAGAGAACGACCTTGGTGTTGCTCAGCAATTCTTCGTGAAAGCGATGACGCAGCAGTTGAACCCCAGCGACATGTTTCGCATTACAACAACATCGTTCATGGACGCATGGAACTTTGATGTTCGTCAGCTGATGAAGTCGTGTGTGCATTTCCTGCTGCCGTCCGGGCATGTGATTCCGTTTTCCGCCTACAACGTTTTGTATCGCGAGGGGCATGTCCCGCTGCCGCCGTTGAATACGCCTGATCTGGTGACCAGCTGATGGGTGGAACGCTGCCGGAACTTTACCCGTTAATCATGATTTTGGCGGTTGCCACTGGCGCGTTTCTGAATCGTCGTTACAAGACAACTCTGCCGATTGGCACGTTCAATCGAGTGTGGATTGGTCTGTCGGCGTTCAGTGGGGCAATTCTGACGGCCAAGCTTCCCTTTCTAATTCCCGGGCTGCCGGGTTTCACGGACGCTGAGGGTCTTCTGATCAGCGGCAAGACGATTCTGTTTGGGATGGTAGGTGGATACTTCGGAGTCGAACTGGCCAAACGCAGTATCGGGCTGAAGATGAAAACCGGAGACACGTTTGTCGTTCCCGTGGCCGTATCCATCGCGATCGGTCGTCTGGCCTGTTTTTGTGGAGGCTGCTGCTACGGAACGCCGACAGATCTTCCCTGGGCAGTCACCTTCCCATCGATTGATCACCTTGCCCGCCATCCGACTCAGCTTTACGAATCCGTGTTTCATCTGGTGGCAGCCGCGGTGGCGGCATGGATGATTCAGCGCCGAATGCTGCCGGGACAGCTCATTAAGTTGTATTTTATTGCCTATTTCTGTTATCGATTTCTGACGGAATTCATCCGCCCTGAAACGCAGATCGTCGGTGGTCTGACGGCGTATCAGTGGTCAACTATTACGTTCATTCCACTGTTCGTGTGGCTCTGGCGGCGTGATGCGGTCGCACTTCGCAGGTTGCACGCGGCGAGTGTCGAATAGAGTCCCGGTTGCCCAGGAAGACAAGGACTTTGAATGGCTGGTCACTTGCGACGTATTCTCGGGTTCCCTCGCAAAATCACCGTTGGCACGATTGGAATTCGAGTAAATGCGGGCCAGGATGTCGGTTCACCGCGAGTTCGAAGACCCGCCTGCGAGGCAGCATGCCCTCCCTCCACCAATCGAGGCCAGAAATGAAACGTCTCTCTCTTATTGCTCTGCTCTTTTTGTTCACCTCCGTTCAGGCCCAGGATTCTCCCGCGCCGATGCGCGTGGGCATGATCGGGCTCGACACGTCTCACTGCATCGCGTTTGCGAAGTTGCTGAACAACGTTGACGATCCGAAACATGTTGCTGGCGCTAGACTCGTGATGGTGTATCCGAAGGGGTCGCCGGATATTGAAAGCAGTGTGTCTCGTGTTCCGCAGTACACCGTGGAGATACAGAAACTGGGCGTCGAGGTCGTCGATGATCTTGAGAAAATGGTGAAGCAGGTCGACGCCGTTCTGTTGGAAACAAACGACGGTCGGCCTCATTTGGAACAGGTCATTCCTGTGCTGAAGGCTGGTAAGCCGTGTTTTATCGACAAACCAATCGCCGGGTCACTGGCGGACTGCGTCACGATTTTTGAGTTGGCGAAGCACTATAAGACACCGCTGTTTTCGTCGTCGTCCTTGAGATTTTCGAAGGGGGTTCAGGCGATCCGAAACGGCTCGCTCGGCGATGTTACCGGCTGCGATACCTATTCGCCGTGTTCGCTTGAGAAAACTCATCCGGACCTGTTCTGGTACGGCATTCACGGTTGTGAAACGCTGTTTACGGCGATGGGGCCAGGCGTTACCACGGTCGTCAGAACTCGGACGACAGACTATGACCAGGTGACGGGGACCTGGGACGACGGTCGCATCGGGACATTTCGAGGTATTCGTGCCGGAGCACGTGGTTATGGTGGCATGGCCTTCGGAACAAAGGGTTCCAGTCCGGTCGGCGGCTACGATGGTTACGCGCCTCTACTGGTCGAAATTGTAAAGTTTTTCAAAACCGGTGAGCCGCCCGTGTCAGCTGAGGAAACGACTGATATCTATGCCTTCATGGAAGCCGCGGACGAAAGTAAGCGACAGGGATTCGTTCCGGTCAAAGTTGCCGCCGTGATTGCGAAAGCTCGGACTGAAGCAAAGAGTAAGATCGCTGCCGCAATTGCTCGTTAGGAATTCATTCGTTGTTCTTTGAAAGCTGGTCATGCGCCACGTCATTCTTTTTTTCGTCGCGGGGCTATTTATGACGATCACTTGTGATGGCGGCGATCGCCCTCGCGGGCGCAACTTTGCGACTCGTTCCGAAGTTGTTGCCCGACACGGCGTCGCAGCCACCAGTCAGCCATTGGCGACTCAGGTGGCCATCGACATTCTGAAACAGGGTGGTTCGGCCGTGGACGCAGCCATAGCCGCCAACGCGGCGATCGGACTGATGGAGCCAATCAGCAACGGAATTGGCGGGGATCTGTTTGCCATTGTCTGGGACGCGAAGACTCAGAAGCTGCATGGACTGAATGCCAGCGGACGGTCTCCGGCGGGGCTGACGCTGGAACAATTTCGCAAACGCAAGCTGGAATATATTCCAGCGTTCGGTCCACTGCCGGTTACGGTTCCCGGATGCGTGGATGGCTGGTTCAAATTGCACGCAAAATTTGGCCGACTACCGATGAAAGACGTGCTGGCCCCGGCCATTGAGTACGCGACCGAAGGGTTCCCGGTGTCAGAAATCATCGGGGTGGGCTGGCGCGGCGGGAAGGAAACGTTTGGCAAGTATCCCGGTTTTCTGGACACATATTTTCCCGACGGCAAAGGGCCGGAAACCGGTGACATCTTCCGCAATCCTATGCTCGCGAAGACTCTGCAAACGATTGCGAACGGCGGGCGGGACGAGTTCTACAAAGGCGACATTGCCCGCACAATTGGCGACTTTATGCAGCGGCACGGCGGCTTTCTGAATTACGACGATCTGGCCACTCATACGTCGGAATGGGTTGATCCCGTGTCGACGAATTATCGTGGCTACGATGTCTGGGAACTGCCCCCGAATGGACAGGGTATCGCGGCGTTGCAAATGCTGAATGTGCTGGAAGGCTTTGATCTGAAGACCGCAGGTTTTGGCAGCGTCGACTATCTGCACTGGTTCACGGAAGCCAAGAAACTGGCATTTGAGGATCGAGCCCGACTCTACGCCGATATGGATTTCGCCGATGTTCCCGTCAGTAAACTGATTTCAAAGGAATACGCAGCCGAACGGCGAAAACTGATCGACAGGAATAAAGCTGCCGACGAATACCCGATCAGCCTGCCCCACACGCTGGAAGAGGGCGATACGATTTACCTGACGGTTGCTGACAAAGATCACAATATGGTGTCGCTGATTCAGAGCAACTATCGCGGTTTCGGCAGCGGTATGTGTCCCGACGGTCTGGGTTTTTGTCTGCAGGATCGTGGTCAGTTGTTCGATCTGACCGCAGGTCGTTTCAACACATATGCTCCGAAAAAACGCCCGTTTCACACGATAATCCCGGCGTTCGTTACGAAAGACGGCCAGCCATGGTTGTGTTTTGGAGTCATGGGCGGGGCCACTCAACCGCAGGGGCACGTTCAGATCATCGTCAACATGATCGACTTCGGCATGAACACTCAGGAAGCCGGCGACGCCCCTCGCATCGTTCACCAGGGTTCATCCCAGCCGACCGGAGAACACATGACCGATGGCGGCGCGGTGGCGCTGGAAAGTGGCATCGGCAAGAAGGTGCGTGCGGGTCTGAAGGAGCGGGGACACATCCTGAAGTCTGCACAAGGAAGTTTCGGCGGGTATCAGGGCATTCGCTACGACGCTGCACGTGATGTTTACTTCGGTGCGTCAGAATCACGGAAAGACGGGATGGCGGCGGGGTATTGAAATCGTCTGCGAACGTTGAAATACGCTGTTCATTTCAGACGACACGCGTACACTTCTTCGGAGAATGGATTGTCAGTCGGTGCCACGGAGCCTTCGAAATGTCAGGAAAACCAGTTTGCGTTGTGCTGTGTGCTGTCGTCGTTCAGATAAGCCAGGCGTCGCCGGTTCTTAATGCTCAGGGCGGCGAGGACATCGCAAAAGGACTGCTGCGAGCTTTGATTGAATCGCAGCTGGAAAAGTCACAGCGAAGAGCCGGCGGGTCGGAGAATTTGCGCCCTGGGCGCGTGACTCCTCAGATGCAGGAGTTGCGGCCGCTGACAGCCAGCTACGCTCAGGAAAGTGCAACTCTTTCAGCGTTGCTAAACACCGACGCCCGCAGGAGCTTTGAGATTCGTCGGCACCTTCAGGCAGCGATTCAACTTCAGGCGAACGCCACCGCGTTGAGTCAGCGGAGCGCACGGCAGACGAATCATCTGGCAATGCTGGACGAGTACCGTGGACTCAACAGCGAATGGGCGGCGCTGTCCCACCAGCTGGACCAGTGCCGGTCGCTGAGTGCTCAGGCCCGAGCGTGTATGAAGCGAGTGTCGCGGCTGGACGCGAAGTATTGTTCGCTGTTGGAAATTCAGGAGCAGTTCAACAAACCTCACCTGACTCGCCAGGCCTATACGCTGACAGCTTATCTTCGCGATCTGGTCGACGACGTCAGTGACACCGCACCTCGTCCCGGTGCCAGCCACAACAGGCTGCTGCGCAGTCTGGGACGATTGAATCAGGAGGCCAACTATTTCGCTCAGCTGGTTTCCAGGGGTGTCCCGATTCAGAAAGCGGTCACAGAATATCAGCAGCTGTTTCGATCCTGGCAGTCGGTCGAGAAGGAGCTTGAAGGTTATTCCGGAAAGTCGATGGCCCGAACCATGAGCCGTATTCGTGACTCGCATCATACGATTCACGAATTACTGCGACTGGAGATTGGCATTGATCGTAACCTGGTGCTGCATCTTGTGCACGACGTCGACCATGGCCTGACTCAATTGTTTAAGTCCATCACGCTGGACGAGATGATGTGGTTACCTGATGCCGATGCGGTGGCTGCAGCGGCTGACGCGGCCTACGGGAATGTACAGAATCTGGACGATCTTGTGCATCGCGAGGAAAGCCCGGAAGCAATCGCTGAGGCATGGGTGTTTGCCGAAGAAGCGTGGGAAGTGTTCGCCTTTTACCTGGCCCCAAGTCCGAGTGCTCAGACGCAGGCGGCGGTGCGTTCGATTCGTCAGGCGATGGAATCACTGAAACGCACGATGGGCATCAACATTGCATTTAATCGGAACGATCTGGTGAAGTTCGCGTGGTCGCTGGAGAACATGGGCGAGCACCTGGTCACAGCCATTCGTCGCTGGCAGACACACCCTGGAAATCACAATCGCAACCTTGTGGCTCAGACGCAGACTCTGGTAGGCCATTGCCATCATCTGGAACAGTTGCTGGTGGCTGATCGAAACTCGGCGCATCATCGTCACGAATGTGATGAAATCGTGGCTGTGTGGCAGCAGATTCGTCCGGAATTGAAAAAATGTGACACGGATGAACGAGAGACGATCAATCACATCATTGGCATATTTACTCCGGAACTGGTTCGCCTGAGGACAATGCTGGATGAGTAGTCACGAATCCCCGTCCCGGGTATCCCGCTGATGCCCCGTCGAATTTATCTGCTGACCTTCAGTCACTGCCCGGCATCCACATGCCAGGGGCTGGACGAGTTCCATGGTCGCATGGCCTCTCGCTCACTTGTCTTCGAAAACCATTATCTGCAGCGACCGTTGGCCGAATGCCCGTTCGAGGCTTTGGGTGGAGACACGTCGTTCGCACGGCTGCGTGCGCTGGTCTCCGCCGGCGGCGTATCGGTCAGAATGGTCCTCGTTGGTGATGTCGGCGACGAAGTGACCAGGCAATTGCCCCAATGGCTCAACGTGTTGCCGACTGCCAACGGTGTTGGTGAGGGAATGATTGATCCGGCCAGCGAGCTACCGCCACAAATGTCTGCCCCGTGTTTGTTCTGGGTTCACACGGTGCTGCCCGCAGACGCCGGTGCGGACCAGCTCTCTGAGCTGGTGACACAGGTCCGGGAGTTTGCCAGCGACACGCAGCATTTGTTGATGGTCACATTTCTGAACGGCGGGTCAGTCTGCCAGCCCGACAGGTTTCAATCGTTGTTGTTTGAAGGTGATGTTCGCGTTCCGCTCTGGATTGAATTCTCGCACCCGCCTTGTCGCATTCAGACTCTGACCGGCAGTTTTGACATTGCGGCAACAATCGCTGACGAGCTAAAGGGCGTGGATCGTGAGGTCCAGGCACAGGAGACAGCGGCCGCCGCGGTAAACCTGTTACGACTGGCTGAGGGTCCCGGCACCAGGTCGGATCGTTTTCTGTTTATTGATGCCGGTGACGTGTTGGCTGTGCGGACCTCTGGCTTCCTGTTCGCTCACTCAGGAGACGGGTTGGACCGGGTGGCGGCGTTGTATGCGAAACCAGAGGACGTGTGGAATATGAACGATGTATCTGCTGGGTACCACGCAGTGGTCGAAGAACTTGGAGCTCTTTTGCGTCCTGACCGGGCTGATGACCAGGGCGCAACGGCGTCTGCCCCGGCCTGACCCACAAATCTGAACGATTTCCGGAAAACCCTGCCCTGGCCACCGGGTTCATTCTCAAGGTTATGCAGTTTGATATGATCCGCAACTTCATTCGTCTTAAATCTGATGGCTCTGCCTTCTGAATTGAGACGGAGTTCTATTTTTTATCCAGCCGAGAACGCATGCGATTAACCCGTGGCGAACGCGCGAGTCGTGAGGTAACGACGAGCGAAATAAGCCCAGTCTGGGGCGGCGGGTCAAGCGATGTCTATGAGAGAATTGAATGTCGGATACGAATACTGAAGCTTCGGCCGAATCGATAGATCTGCTCCATAATGCTCATAACCAGCTCAAAGCACAGATGAGCAAGGTCATTGTTGGGCAGGAAAATGTGATCGATCAACTGCTGATCGCGTTGTTTAGTCGAGGTCACTGCCTGCTGGAAGGAGTTCCCGGGCTGGCCAAGACGCTGATGATCAGCACATTGTCCAAATGTCTGTCGATGGACTTTTCCCGAATTCAGTTCACACCTGACCTGATGCCCGCCGACATTACGGGCACGGACGTGCTGCAGGAAAACCGTGACACCGGGCAGCGCGAATTTCGATTTATCGAAGGTCCGCTGTTTCATAACGTGATTCTGGCAGACGAAATCAATCGTACGCCGCCCAAAACTCAGGCGGCGCTGCTGGAAGCGATGCAGGAGCGACAGGTCACCGTCGGTCAGACGATTCATCAGCTCAGCGATCCGTTTTTCGTGCTGGCCACACAGAATCCGATTGAGCAGGAAGGTACGTATTCCCTGCCGGAGGCTCAGCAGGACCGTTTTATGTTCAAGGTGTACGTGAAGTACCCGTCGTTCGAAGAAGAGCGGCAGATTGCTCGGCAGACGACATCGAACACGAAGGCCGAACCGGAGTCTGTGCTGTCCGCTGAACAGGTGCTTGAGATTCAGGATGTTGTGCGACAGGTTCCAGTCACCGATCACGTTATCAACTACGCATTGGCAATCGTGAGACAGACTCGAGTCGGGGAGCCAGGAGCGCCTGACTGGATCAACGAATGGCTGGGCTGGGGCGCTGGTCCGCGAGCAATGCAGAGCCTGCTGCTGGGCAGCAAGGCGCGAGCCTTGCTGAACGGTCGTTCTTATGTGTCCACTGCAGATATCCAGGCTCTGGCGGCTCCCGTGCTGCGACATCGAATCACGCCCAACTTCACTGCTGAAAGTGAGGGTATTACGTCTGATAAGGTCATCGAACGACTGATTCAGGAAACTCCGGACAAGGAAAGCGAACTGACCAGTGACCCACGGCTTGGAAAGATTTTTGCAGCCTGACGAAATCGCGAAGATTTCACGTCTGGAACTGCGAGCTCGCAAAGTCGTCGAAGGGTTCGTTTCCGGATTGCACAGAAGTCCGTATTTTGGGCAGTCCACCGAATTCGTACAGCACCGGGAATACGTCCCAGGTGATGACACTCGACGTATCGACTGGAAGGTCTGGTCACGTACCGACCGGTATTTTCTGAAACAGTACGAAGAAGACACCAACGTGCGTGTTGTGCTGCTGGTGGACGGCAGTGAATCGATGCAGTTCGGCACGGGGGCGCTGACGAAGTTCGATTACGCGCAGACAGTGGCTGCCGCGCTGGCGATGCTTGTGCTGAAGCAGAATGATTCTGTGGGAGTTGGTCTGTTCGATTCACAGATTCGCAGTCTGATTCCGTCCAGCAGTCGCCACAACCATCTGAGTACAATTCTGCAGGGGCTGTCCGCAGAAACAGCCGGTGGAAAGACGGACATGATCGGCGTGCTGCGTCGGTCGGCCGAAGTGATGTCTCATCGCAGTATCGTGATTTTGATTTCAGACCTGTTGTGCGACCGTGATCAGCTGTTCAGGGGATTGCAGTTGCTGCGGCAGCGCAAACATGAAGTGCTGATCGTACACACGATGGACGACCAGGAACTGGACTTTGATTATACAGGCACGCTGCGTTTCGAAGGACTGGAAGACGGCGGAAAACTGACGTGTGACCCGGCTGCATTGCGTGAGGGCTATCTGAATTCAGTAAAGAAATTTCAGGAGACGATTCGACGTCGCTGCGCGGGCAGCGTAATTGATTATAAACTCGTGCGCACCAGCGATCACCTGGATGCTGTGCTGTCGCATTTGTTGAATTTCAGAATTGGAATGACGGGAAAGTAGGGGGCTGTTTCAGTGGTCAGTCTTCAGTTCTCCGGAATTGACGACTGGCGGCTCGTCACTGTCCACTAGTTGCAGATATGTCGTGGTTGTCGCAGTTTTTTCTGAACCCGAGCTTTGTGCTGCCGGGTGCTGCGCTGGCGGCCGTTCCGATTATTATCCATTTGCTCAGCCGACTGCGGTATAAGAAGGTCCGGTTTGCAGCGATGGAGTTTCTGCTGCAGAGCGATGAATTGAATCGTCGCCGACTGATTATCGAACAGTTGCTGCTGCTGTTGTTGAGAATACTGGCCGTCATTCTGATCATGATGCTGCTGGCCCGTTTTGTCCTGGATCCATCGCGCATGATGATGTTACGGGGAGCCACCACGCACCATGTGCTGATTCTGGACGATTCGCTGTCGATGCGTGAATCAGACAGTGACAGAATCGTATTTGACCGAGCGGTGGAGACGCTGGAGAAGATGCTGTCGCAGGGCAGCAGTCGGCCTGGGGCGCTGCGAGTCACAGTCCTGGCGATGTCTCGCCCGGACCGTCCACTCGTCACAGATCGAGCTCTCGACAACGCGCTGCTGCAGGAACTGACACCGCGTCTGCGAAACCTGACTTGTTCCTTCCAGGCGTCATTACCAACAGCAGCGCTGCAGGCCGCGGAAAATGTGCTGTCCGGCGATGGTGGAATCTCTCCCCGAGTACACGTGATCACTGATCTGAGAGCTTCCGACTGGCAGGACCGTCCGGAAGTCGCAGCCGCCCTGAATTCACTGGGTGCGATCGACGCAGATGTCACGTTGGTTCAGGTCGTGACGGAGTCTGCTGATAATGTGGTTGTGAAGAAGATGACCGCAGACACATTTGGCGTGGCTGTGGACGTTCCCTGGAGGCTGAATCTGACTCTGCAGAATCACGGCAGAAAGAAGTCCAGCGGTCTGCGTGCCACTGTCAGCGTGGATGGTTCTGTGTTGCCTGTGAATGTGCTGATCCCGGATATCGAAGCGGGTGAGGAGGCGTTTGTGTCGCATGATCTGATGTTTGATTCTCCCGGGCAGCATGAAGTTGAAATCCGTCTGGATGAAGATGCTCTGCGGGAGGACAACAGCCGCTTTGTTGTTGTTGAAGTGACTGACAAACGCGCCATATTGCTGGTGGACGACGAAGCCCGACAGGAGGATGCGGAATACGTATCGGCGGCTTTGAGTGCAGATCCACAGCTGACCGGACTGGCTACAGAACTTCGTACGTCGGACGTTTTGACGTCCGCCCTGCTGCAGGCCTATGACTGCATTTATTTGCTCAACGTGCGCGAATTGCCCGCAGACGCAACCGAATTACTTGCCGCCTACGTGGCAGGCGGTGGTGGCGTTGCATGGTTTCCCGACGACCAGGCCAATACGACCTGGTACAACACAACATTGCAGGCGGATGGCCAAAAATTGTTTCCCGTACTGTTAGGCAGCGTGCAGTCTGTGGCATCAGACGTGCTGCAGGATGATGAAACGTTCCAGAGTCCGGTGTTTGAGAGTCATCCGATCTTTGCCGTGTACAACATTCCCGACAGCCCGTTTGCCGACGCTGTTCAGGTCTCGCAATGGTTTCAAACGGCTGCGGACGGTGATGAGGAAAACAAACAGGACGAATCTGTCCGGGTGCTGGCAAGGCTGAAAAACGGAGATCCATTGATTCTGGAACATGCTTTGGGCCGCGGACGAGTGCTGACATTCCTGACATCTGCCGGAAAGCGCTGGAGCAACTGGCCTGTTTCACCGGCGGCACCCGGCTATGTTGTGATGCATCTGCTGATGCATCAATATCTGCAGCATCCGATCAAGTCAGTTGAATCACGCGACGTTGGCGGGCCGCTGCGGTTTGAATGGGCCGTCAGCGAGTACACGGAATCCATTGAGATTTTCCTCCCAACGGATCCCGAGGACTCTGCAGCCGATTCGTTCCTGCGGCTGGCCGCTTCGCCCGTTCAGCAAACGGCCACTGGTGATGACAGCAACAACGCTGTTGCAGCGCCCGATACATCTCCTGCGGCCGACGTTGAGAGACTGGCGGTATCTGTGCCCCAGGCAAACCGTCCAGGTGTCTATCGCGTCAAACGATTTCGACAGGACGGAGAAGGGGAAGAGAAGTGGCTGGCCATGAGTGTTCCTTCAACAGAAAGTGACCTTGCCATCGCCGCCGCTGCTGCTGTGGAATCATTGTCCGAAACCGGTCACGTGCGTGTTATTGCGGCCGACGTTGCTGGTGGACTTTCCGGCAGTGATGCCGGGCGCGAAATGAGATGGCTGCTGCTGGGGCTGCTGGTTTTTGTTCTGATCTGCGAACAACAGCTGTCACTGCGCATGAGTTTTCACCCGGAGGTGAGAACATGACGTTACACGGACTCGCAATTCTTGCGCAGGCGGAAACACAGTCGTTCCGCACCACAGAACTGGATCTGCCGGAGTCCACGCCGGGTATTCTGCTGCTGCTCGGTGGACTTGTGGTGTTATTTGGTCTGGCCACGTGGACGTCGCTGCGGGATAGTCGATTTTTGACGGTGCCGTGGCGAACAATGTTACTGCTGCTGCGGAACGCAGTGCTGATTCTGACAATGATAGTGCTGCTGAATCCGCGGGAACGAATGCAAACGACTCAGGTGCAGAAGTCACGGGTCGGAGTGCTGGTCGACACTTCTTTGTCGATGGCCTATCCGGCAGCTGACATTAACGACAACAAAGCCGGTACGACATTGTCGGCATCTGACGATCTGACTCGCGCTCAGGCAGTTCAGGAGATACTGGTGACCTCCGGCCTGCTGCAGGAGCTGAGTACAACCCATGCCGTTTCCGTGTATACGTTTGATTCTACGTTAACGGGGCCGCAGGCGATTGTCGCCGATAAGCAGGCGTCGTTCGTCAGGCACGGGAGTCCTGCGGCCGCCAGCGATGCAGCGGGGGGCTCTGTCTTGCCGGATTCAGAGGACGGTGAGACACGACGAGTGGATCTGGCTGATTCCACACAACGCTCGCCGCAGGAGACTGCCCGGAAATGGGAGGCGGTTCTGCAGCCACGTGGCGGCGAGACTCGACTGGGTGAAGCCCTGCATCAGTTGGTGGGAGAACTTTCCGGCCGTACGCTTTCCGGGCTCGTTGTTCTAACCGACGGTCGTTCCAATGCCGGACTTGATGCCGAGGTTGCGCGGCTGCGAGCGGAACGCAGTGATACAAAACTGATTACCGTTGGTGTCGGAAGTCCGCGGGCCCAGATGAATCTTTGGGTTGCGGGAATGCAATCGCCGTCTGACGTGCATCGGGGCGATCCGTTTGATATTTCGGTCGTACTGCAGGGCAGCGGAATGCAGGAACAGTCTGGTGTTGTGCGACTGTTTCAGCAGTCCGCCGGCAGTGATGGCAAGGACCGCAAACAGGTTGCCGAAGAACCGTTTCAGCTGACAGAATCCGGCGTGCCGACGGGAGTGAATTTTCAGCAGCAATTGTCTGTGCCAGGAAAATACGAATACGTCGCAGTCGCTGAGTTCAGCGACGAAACCGTTGTGGAACTGACCGTCGAAGACAATCAGCGTCGCCGCGAAGTGGAAATCACGGATCGCAAACAAAAGGTCCTGATCATTTCCAGCGGGCCCATGCGCGAATACCGATTTGTCAGGAACACTCTGTATCGGCACAGTGGCATCGAATCTGATGTCTGGCTGCAGACCGTGACTAATGAGAATTTGAGCTTTGTCTCACAGGAAGCAGAGAATCTGTTGACGTCGTTTCCAAAGACTGAGGCCGAGTTGTTCGAGTATGACGTTATCGTGGCCTTTGATTCCAACTGGGCTTTGCTTTCTTCTGAGCAGCAGAAATTTCTGAATCGATGGGTCGACGAACATTCCGGCGGAATCATTTTTGTCGCTGGTGAACTGTTTACGGCTCAGGTGGAACGTGACAGCGAGAAGCTTCGAGACATCGCCGTGCTTTATCCGGTTGTACTCAACCGGGTCCTTACGGATCTGCGAGTCACTCAGCGAGCGAATCAGCCGTGGCCGGTCATGCTGACGCCGGAAGGTCGAGCCAGCGAATTTCTTAAGATCGCCGATGCCACAGGCAAGACCGACGTCAATCTGTGGCAGACGTTCAAGGGCATCTACCGCAGTTATCCCGTGCGAGCAATTCGCGACGGTGCGGTTGTCCTGGCCGAGTACGGAAACCCGCGTGCGAAGACACGAGACGGCCAGCCACCCTTTCTGGCGTCTCAGTTCTATGGCAAAGGCCGCACTATGTTTGTCGGCTCAGCCGAAACGTGGCGTCTGCGCGCCATCAGCGCAGAAGGTCACCAGAGATTCTGGACAGGTCTGATTCGGGAAGTTGGTCAGGGACGTCGCAGTCGAGGTCGCTCGCGTGGCTTGTTGCTGCTGGACAGAACCGAGGTGTCGCCCGGGCAGGCCGTTACGGTGCGGGCACAGTTGTATGATTCCAGGATGCAGGAACTCCGTCGCGAGTCGGTGCCCGTCTCGATCGTTGATTCAGAGGGGCGGCCGGTGGCTGTTCCGGAGGTCCTGCGTGGAGATGCGCGGCGGCCGGGGCAGTTTGCCAACACGTTTCGTCCTGCCCGCCAGGGTGTTTTTCGAGTCAGTGTACCGGTCCCGGAATCCAGTGACGTGCTGCAGGCCAGTATTGAGGTTGTTGTACCGAACCTTGAGTCCGAAGATCCATCACAGGATGTGCGTCTGCTGAAAGCGTTGACCGAAAACACAGGCGGAACTTACTTGAGTGCCGAGGAACTTGGCGAACGATTGCCGGACCTGCTTCCCGATCGCAGCGAACCTGTCATGGTGGACGAACAGCTGAGAACTCTGTGGGACCGACACTGGCTGATGTTTGTGATGATCGGTCTGCTTGGTTTTGAATGGGCGCTCAGACGCGTGGTGAGGTTGTCGTAAACCGTTATGTCTGACATTTCCTTCGACAGAACAACAACGCCAGTCGAACAGCCATCCGCCGTTCGATCACTGGTCGCTGCGCTGCGTTCAAAAGTACGGCGTTATTCGGTTATGTCCGGGCTGTTGCACGTGATGTCGGTGGCCATCACCGTCTTCTGGCTGACAGCAGGAATCGATGCTGGCTGGTTCGCTTTGCAGAAGCTTGAGCTGCCGGTCGGCCTCAGGGTTATTCTACTGGTCGCAATGCTCGGCGGAGGTGCGTGGCTGACCTGCCGACATGTTCTGATGCCTCTGTTTTCACAGATCCGGGACACCGATATTGCTCTGTTGCTGGAGCGCCACTTTCCGCAGTTTCAGGACCGTCTGATCACGACGGTGGAAGGAACGCATGGCTACCCGGCAGGCGGGCCGGTCGTTAGCAGCATGTTGAGTCGCACCGCTGATCAGGCCAACACCGTGGCTGGCACCGTACAGGCAGACGATGTCTTCGACTTTGGCCCGCTGAAGAGACGTGGTGTTGTGTCGGGAATGCTGCTGCTGTCGCTGGTTGGTTGCAGTTTCGTTCAGCCCGGGGCGCTGGAACGATGGTGCAGTGCCTTTGTGTTGTGTAAGGAATCGTATCATCTGCGCACGTCGGCGCTGGATTTCTTCGTGATCGCTCAGCCGGGCGATCGTCATGTCGAGTTTCGCGCAGTCGGTGATGACCGTCTGCACCTGCATCCTCGAGGTGCAGACCTGGAGCTGGTGATGGTTGTTCCAGACGATAATTCGCCTGCTGGAAAACCGTGGGTTGTTCCACAGCGCGCCAGAGTGGATGTGATTCGCAGCGATGGTACGACGAGTCGCACCTACATTTCGGCGACGACGGATAACCAGTTTCGTTTTATTCTCACGCGATTGCAGGAGCCCGTCTCCATCGAAGTTCTGGCTGGCGACTACCGGACGCCGCGACCGCTGAATATCCGCACCGTCACACCTCCGGGTATCGACACGATCCAGCTGGAATGCAGCTATCCCGCGTACACTGGCTGGAACGAACAGATGGAAGCGACGATTCCAGTTCGGGGCAGCGAAGTTGCGTTGCCGCTGGAAACCGAATTTCAGTTGCAGGCTGTCAGTAACAAACCGTTACACTCGGTTCGTATCGTTACGGACGGTTTCGAGTTGGCCGGCGATCGGGCCTCCTGCACCATTACATCACGCAACGATCAGCAGATCGCGCTTCAGGAACGCGGCCCGCTGCTGTCGTCTGACGGGATGACGATCGAAGCCAGTTTTCGTGTCATCACTTCGTCCAGACCGGAAGACCAGGCTGCCGGCGGGGCTGGTATTACTCTGCCGCCTGAACATCATTCTGCTGATGCCCGGCATCGCTCTTCCCGGAGCCTGCCGATTTCGTCGAATTCGTCGCTTCGCTTTTTTCTGCACGACGAGGACGATGTGACGTCTGCCACCCCGGAATCGTTGCGGGTGCGGGGTATTCCCGACAAACCGCCGGTCATCGCCGCTCGCACGCAGGGCATTGGCAATTCGATCACTCGACGTGCCGTGATCCCGATGACCGGCACTATTCAGGATGATTATGGATTACAGTCAGCCGGATTTCAGTTCCTTGTTGACGACGAAACGGAATGGCGACCGCGACCGTTTCGGAACGTGTTTCCCACAGGAACTGCAGCCTACCGCCTTGGCGAAGCAGAAAGTTCGAAGCCTGAGCAATTCTCCGTTCAGCCTCTGGATCTGACAGAAGGTCAAACTCTCGCAGTCGCCGTTGTTGCTGTGGACGGCTGTACGATTTCGAAACCGAACGCAACCCGGGCCGAGCCGATCGTCTTCCGAATTGTCAGCAACGAAGAACTACTGGCGCTGCTGTACAGTCGTGAAATCAATCTCAGACGTCGCTTCGAAGAAGTCATTCAGGAACTCGATCGTGTCAGAGACGATCTGCAATTTCACCAGGATGTGGCTCGGCGAGTTGAAACGGACGGGGCGGACAGTAAGTCCGAGGACAGAATCGGTCTGACGACGTGCGCCACTCGTTGCGGTAACAGCCTGCGACGTCAGAGCAACGAACTGACTGCGGTTGCCAACAGCTTTGATGAAATCGTGTCTCAGCTGATTAACAATGCGATCCCGCCGCAGCAGCTTGCTGAAACGATGCGTAGTGATATTGTCCAGCCGCTATTAGCGATCACGGAAGAGCCGATGGATATAGCGGATCGTTCTGTCAGTGAGTTTCGAGTGGCTGCAGCTTCCGGAAAGGCAGCATCGGAACTGGTCGCCGCCTCAATTCGCGACGTAGCATCTGTCATCACCCAACTCCGGGCTATCCTGGAAAATGTCCGGGATATGGCAGAATTTCACGAAGCCCTTCGCGATTTGAAGGACATTCTGGAAGAACAACAGCGAATTTTGAACGAAACAAAGAAAGAACAGATTAACAACCTTGGGTTCTAGTGGGTGCAGAGTTTGCGAAATTCCCGCTGGACAGAACACGGCAGGGTATCGGACAATGGAGAAGCGAGGGGTTGTTGAACAAACAGCGGGCGGGCACAGTCTGCTGTGGGGAGAAACGAAATGTTGAGCAGACCGAAAATACATGTATTCCTGATGCTTGTCTGTCTGTCCGCAATCGCGTTTGAGCCGGCAGGTGCGTTTGACGATCTGAAGATTTCTGCCACTGAAAGACTTCGACGGGATCAGGAGGCCGTCAGTGGCCGATATGCCCGCTTTGAACGTCTGCTGTCTCAGATGGCAGATATGCTCGGCCATGAAGATCCGGAACGGGCTGAGTTACTGCGGCGAGCCATCAGCAAGGGACGCGAACAGGCCATCAGTGCGAACCTCGATGAAATCGCCAGATCGCTCGGAACCGGAAACTTCGGGCCGGCGGCAGAAAAACAGGTGGGCGTGACTGTCAGCCTGCGCACGCTGCTTAAGCTGCTCCAAAGTGAAGACCGTCGCAGTGCCGTCGAGAGGGATCGTGAACGTCTGAACAATCTGCTGAAGGATGTGCACAACACAATGAAAGTGCAGCGCGGTGCACGGGGTGTTACACAGAACTCGAAAGCACCGTCGAATGCGGCACCCGATCAGCAACGCGCATCAGATCATGCAGATGAAATTCTGAAGGAGATGGAACAGCACGACGACGCTCAGTCGGGTGAGGACGAGTCTGAAAACGGCAAGTCCACCGATCCGAATCGTGAATCACAGGAATCGTCGTCAGACGACGGTGAAAAACCGGAGCGTGATCCGAATAAGGATTCGAAGTCCGGTCGCAATGACGGTGAGAAATCAGATGAGGACCCAGGCAAACAGGGATCTGATCCTCCCGAACCTTCTGAAGATTCACCTGATAAGAAACCATCGGATCAGAACAGCAAGGGACAGAGTCAGCCATCTGATACAGACAACAAGTCTCAGGATCCGAGCGGAGAGTCGTCAAACAGTCAGGATGGTGAGCAGCCCGAACAAACGCCCGGTCGTAAGCAGATGGAAACGGCGCGGAACCTGATGCAGGAAGCATTGGATCAGCTGCAGCAACAGCAGCGTGAAAAAGCCGTCGATAAGCAGGATCAGGCGATCGCCGAGCTACAAAAGGCAGCCAATGAACTGGAAGAAATGCTGCGGCAGCTTCGAGAAGAAGAAAAAGAAATGATACTGGCTGCGCTGGAAGCTCGGTTTCAGCGGATGCTCGCGTTGCAGACCCGGATTCATGAAAGCACTCTGGACCTGGCGGCGACACCTCGCAAAGAGTGGGCAGACAATGCGGTCAGCCTGTGCCGGGATCTGAGTCAGCAACAGGCCGAGTTGACGCAGGAATGCAGTCAGACAACCGGTCTGCTTCGTGAAGACGGCACATCGGTGTCCATACTGGTTGCCGTTGAGGATATCGAATTTGATATGGGCAGCGTCACGACACGACTTCAGGATACCAAAGTCGGTTCCCTCACTCAGTCGATGCAGACGGACGTGATTGAAGCGTTGAAGGAACTGATTGAGGCGACGCAGCGTGAGATGGAGGACATGAAGTCCGAGGAACGGCAGCAGCAGCAGCAGTCAAAGAGTAAGGAAAAGCCGCCACTGGTCGAATTAATGGCGGAGATTCGAGTGCTGCGATCGCTGCAACTGCGAGTGAATCGTCGTACACGACAGATCAACGAGTTGATGAGGGATCCGTCGTCTGCGGACGACAAAGACCTGCTGCCGCAACTGGGCGAACTGGCGGAACGCCAGGACCGTTTGAGAGACTCTGCGGGAGAACTGGCAAAGCGAATGGAGCAGCAGCGATGACCAATCCGCATGCCCGAACGTGGTCCCCGATTTTTCTTGTTGCGGTCACTGCGTGCCTGATATCTGCAGCGGCGCCTGCATTTGCTCAGGAAGTTTCAGGACAGACTGAGGTACAACAGGCCGAGCCCCGCGTTACTTTCGCGAAAATGCCGGCGGACCAGGTTCGAACAGAGCTGTTGCAGTGGCTGGCAACGTCAGGCGCGGAGCAGCTCGTTCTGGAAAAAGTCATCGGACGGTGGGCGGACAATGCTGCACTGGCCGGGCTTGCGGGGGAAGAGGTGCTTGATCTGTTGGTGAGTTCCTTCGCCGAAGCTGATTCTGCCGCGCAGCGATTGCTGACCGAGTCCAATGGAGCCGGGCCTGTTGAAAGTATCATCTTCGACGGAATACGCTCAGCACCTTTATTTCAAAATCAGCTCCGACTCTTTCATGCTCGCTGGCTGACGCAACATCGTTACTACGACGAAGCGCTGCCATTGCTGTCGGATCTGCTTCCGGAGAATGTTGTCGATCCGGCTGGGCTGCTGTTCTATCGAGCCGTTTGTCAGTCACAACTTTTGCAGCGACAGGAAGCTCTTGATAGTTTGTCATTGTTGCTTCATAACACCCTGGATGTGCCTGGACGCCTGAGGATTGTTGCGGAAGTCATGCAGCAGGAACTGGCGGAGCAGGTTGAGGACGGCATGGAACAGATTTCCCTGTTAATGAAGGATGTCGAGCGGCGTCTGGATCTCGGACGTTCCGGCCAGAACACTCAGAAACAGGAAGACGCGATCATTGCGGCACTGGACAGGCTGCTGGAAGACATGGACGAGAAAAACAAGCAGCAGGGCGGCGGCGGTGGAGGCGGCGGTTCCTCCAACAACCCGGCTGGTTCGCAGGGGGCTGACCGAAGTCAGATTAAAGGTTCGACGGGAAAAGGCGATGCGGATCACAAGGAACTTGAAGAGGGTGGCAAGTGGGGTCTGCTAAACGCCAGAGCAGAAGCAAAAGCACGTGAACTGATTCGTCAGAAATTCCCATCCAATTTCCTGGATCAGATCGGACGTTATACAAAGAAGCTGGCGGAACGAAAAAAATAGCCTCAGTGGTTGTATCCGGCAGACAGAGCACAGTTGTACATCGTGAAGTCTTTGGACCTGCGGAGTGTTGTGGCTGTTGATGGATCTGTCACGGTCATTGGTCGATTATCGTTGGAGCAGAACTTGATTACAGCCGCAAAAATTTTGGCCCTCACGCTCAGTCTTGTGGATGCGCGTGTGTCGATGCTGGACGGGAAGAGTGTCGAAGGCGAAGTTGTAACACTGGATGCTGAGCAGGTTGTGCTGAAGACTTCGGCTGAACAAACTGTGTCTGTTCCCATTACGAACGTTATCGACGTGACATTTCTGCATGCGGGGGACTCATCTCCTGAATCGGTCGCTGACGTGCTTCAGATCGAACTGGCCGATGGTTCAGAAATGTCCGTTTCTGAGATCGCTGCTTCTGCTGCGGCTGTTACGGCGAAGTCGGCTGTGTTCGGCGAACTGAAAATTCCGCGACAGATCGTGCGTTCGGTTCGGTTGCAGCCGCTGACGGATGAATTCACAGCAGAATGGGCGTCGTATCTGCAGAGGGACAATAGCAAGGATCTGATGATTGTCGCCAAACGTGACGGCAGCGGTTTGGATTTTCTAAGTGGTGTCGTGAGTTCCATTGGCGAAGATGATGTTCCGTTCATACGCGACGGTGACGAAATTCCTGCTCCCCGGAAACGTATTTTCGGCATCGTGTTTGCAAAAAGCGATCAGTCGGCTGCCTCGGACGCCGGGCTGGCACTGCGTCTTACGGGAGGTCGTGCGGTTAAAGCGAAAGATGCCAGGCTGGAGTCCGGAACGGTCGCATTCGAAGCGTCATGGGGCCAGCAGCTTGATGTTGCGGTGGAAAATATTTCGACTCTGGATTTCAGCGAAGGCCGAATCCACTATCTGTCCGACCTGGAACCACTTTTGGAACGTTACTACGGTCTCGAACCTGTCAAACAGCAGACGGAAAACCTGTTCTCTGCTGATGCCGAAACTCGCACCGGACTGTCTGGTCTCTGGCGTATGTCCAGAGACTGCTTTCCCAACAACGGCAAACCTCTACTGACGCTGCGGGGAAAGGAATACGCCAAAGGGTTGTGTGTTTTTCCAAGGGCTCAGATTGAATACGCACTCGACGGTCGGTACACGCGTTTTAACGCGATTGTCGGGGTCGACGACGAAGTGGCATTCAATCAGCAGAAGGGCAAGCCACCGACCGCTGTCGAATTGCGGATTGAGGCCGACGGCGCAGAGATTTTTCGGCAGCTTATCGTCGCTCCGGATGAACCGCTGCCGATTGACCTGAAGCTGAACGGTGTTAATACGCTGTCGTTGATCGTGGATTTTGGCGACGATTCCAGCACCTGTGATTATCTTGATCTTGTGAACGCTCGACTGATTGTCGATGCGTCAGGGAAGTGACGTCCAGCTATGGTTTCTTCAAAGGGAATTTCGGTTGTTTTTCTGACAGTCGTGCTGCTGAGCACGCAACTGGTGTGTGCGGGTATACGGCCCGAGACCGTTGTTGAGCGACAGCAGCGACGTGTTGAGACGATCGCCAGAATCGCGCCGTCCGTCATCTGCGTGATGCCGCCGGGCGGGCAGGGCGGCGGATCGGGAGTTCTGATCTCTGCAGACGGATATGCCATCAGTAACTATCACGTCACGTCCGGGTCCGGAAATTTTATGAAGTGCGGACTGAACGATGGAAATCTGTATGACGCGGTGATCGTGGGCATCGATCCGACGGGTGACATTGCATTGATCAAACTGTTGGGCCGGGAAGACTTCCCGTTCTGTAAGCCTGGCGACAGCGATCAGGTGCAGGCGGGCGACGAGGTCCTGGCGCTGGGAAACCCGTTTCTGCTGGCAGCTGATTTTACTCCCACGGTCACATATGGCATTGTCAGTGGTGTTCACCGCTATCAATATCCGGCAGGATCATTCCTTGAATATACCGATTGCATCCAGATTGATGCTTCGATTAATCCGGGTAACTCGGGTGGCCCGCTGTTTGATATCGAGGGCCGGTGGATTGGCATCAATGGACGAGCCTCCTTCGAAAAAAGGGGACGGATCAATTCCGGAGCGGCCTATGCAATTTCTGTCCGGCAGATTCTGTTGTTCATTGACCATTTGAAATCCGGACGAATTGTCGATCATGGAAGGACGGAGTTCACGGTCGGTACGGCGGCGGACGGACTGGTGGAAGTGCAGGCGGTGTCGGAAATCTCTGAAGCCTGGCGGCGCGGGTTACGACCGGGCGACGAGTTGGTGTCTTTCGGCAATAGAGCACTCACCAGCGCAAACGATTTCAAGACCGTTCTGGGCATCTTCCCGGCGGGTATCCGTGTGCCCATGACTTCCCGTAACCGTGATGGTGTGCACAGAAATACGGTTCGGCTGTTGCCCTTGCATGGATTCGACGCAGCGCCGCAGCTGCCGGAAGAACGAAAACCGAAGAAACGCCCTGGTGATCCGGACCAGGAACCTGATGAACAGCCCGCATCGCCTCACGATGAAAAGGCATCTGCAGTTCCCAAACAGTACGCTCACCTGTTCAAGGAAAAGAAGGCATTTTCAAACTACTACTTCAACGAATTGCATCGAGACCGGCTGCTTAATCCACTGCGGGAATCACTTGCCGGCAGTGAATCAAACAAAACGGCGACGTGGTCCATTTCATGGAAAGCTTCGGACAACGGGACCTTGGGTGAACTGATCGTCGGAACCGAAGGTGCCGGGCTGCGGACGGAAAAGAATAACTGGTATCAGCCCATCGAGGACCAGCATCCATCGAACGAAGCTGTTGACCTGTGGGGCGTGCTGTCAGCCTCGCTGCAGTGGCATCGCCTGTTTCAAGCGGATCCGGATTTGTTTTCGGAAGTCCTGTACATCGGCGCAGAGTCACTTGCTCCTTCCGGCAGACTTGTTGAGACCGTCTTTATTCAGGATGGCGCTGTTGAATCGCGGTGGTATTTCACCGCTGAGTCGCCGTTGCCGATCGGTGTGGATGTTGTCATGGGTGCCGGACATGACGAAGCTCGACTTCGTTTTGACGGCTGGGAGAACGGTACCGTCCCGTTCCCGAACCGTATTGGAATTGTTAATGCGGACTCAGAACAGATCCAGTGGCTGTCCGTTGAAGCGTTCGATGTGAAATCAGGTGCTGTCAATGCCGAAGCTGATAACGAGGAAGCAGCCGCCCCATGAGAACACGAGTTATACTGATGACCGCCGTCTGCCTTGCGTTGCCGTGGCACGAGGCTGTGAATGCAACGGTGAAATCGGCAACTGAATATCCAGCGGTCAGTACAGGGCAACAGGTTGTCGTGAAGTTGTTCGGGGCTGGTGTCGGCACACTGGACTCCTACGGTTCCGGCGTTCTGGTGTCTGAGGACGGGCACGTCCTGACGGTGTGGAATCATCTGGTCAACACGGGTTTTTTGACAGCCGTCGTGCCGGACGGCCGACGATTTCGGGTGGACGTTGTCGGCACAAACCTGGAACAAGACGTCGCAGTGCTGAAACTGGCGACCGATGAAGATGAGACCTTTGATTTTGTGGACTGGAAGACGACAGCTGACGTTCTTCCCGGCGAATCAGTCCTGGCGTTCAGTAACATGTTTCATGTGGCGACCGGCAACGAACCGGTCTCAGTGGTACATGGTGTGGTGGCCTGTAAAGTTTCCCTTAACGCGGGACTTGGTCGCTGGACCTTTCCCGTGAAGGCTCCGGTCTATATTCTGGATGCAATCACCAATAATTCCGGCGCGGCGGGCGGACTGCTGACATCGGCATCCGGAGAACCGATCGGAATGCTGGGTCGTGAAATTCGACACCGCGATACCAATATGTGGGTGAACTACGCCGTCCCTCTGAAAAACCTTCAGCCGGCGATCGCTGCGATACTCGACGGTCGTCGGTATGACTCAAACGCTTCCAAAGACGGTGAAAAATCCGTGTTGTCTGATCGCCAGCTGACCGCTGGATTCGGAATCACATTGCTGCCGAGCATCGTGGCGACGACCCCCGCCTACATCGATCGCATCATCACAGGGTCCGTCGCTGATACCGCGGGGCTGCGTCGCGGTGATCTGGTACTGATGGTGGGCGACGATGTTGTCCGATCCACCACCGATCTGCGCGAACGGCTGAGCGGTTTCCGCAAGGGACAGCCGATTACTGTAACAGTGAATCGCAACGAAAAACTGGAGGCGATTTCACTGCGAGCCCCGTAGTTATGGAGACAGCGGACGTTGAATCTGACCGAATGTTGCTCATTTCGCGTTGCAGATCAGGGCAATCCGCGGTTCGAGAAAACGGATGTTGGCGGAATCTGCCTTGTTCTGTTTCACGACTTCAGCATACTTCGCGTAAGTCTGGCTATGGTAGTCGGCCTCCTTGCGCCGGCACGATGTTCCGGTTGCCGTTGGTTTCTCTGTGAGAAAAGTTTCGGTACCCGCAAAGCAGCTCGTGTCAACTTGTTAAGACCGCATGACCGTGGTTGTGACGATGCTTCATCAGAGACTTTCAAAAACTCAATATCTGTCGTGCACATAACTGTGACGCGACGAACGGGAAGGTGCCAGCAATTTTCGGGCGTTAGCCCTCATCGGCTGGCGGACCGTCCCGCATCAGGAAAATACAGTGACCATTCAGCGAAATCCAACTCGGCCAGTTCGAATCGGCTCCGTCGCCATCGGTGATGGGGCTGCCATTGCAGTGCAAAGTATGACGGCAACGCGGACTCAGGACCTTGATGCCACGGTGACTCAGATTCGCGATCTTGTCGACGCCGGGGCAGACATTGTGCGAGTTGCCATCGACAGTCAGAAGGACGCCGAAGCCTTAATTGAAATTCGTGGTCAGGTCGAAGGCAATCTGTCCGTGGACCTGCAGGAAAACTATCGGCTGGCCGAAGTGATTGCTCCGCACGTCGAGAAACTGCGGTACAATCCCGGACACCTGTACCACCACGAGCGTGAAAAACCGTGGGAAGAGAAGGTGCGATACGTCGCTGATGTCGCGAAAGACAACGACTGTGCTCTACGAGTTGGCGTGAACTGCGGATCGGTCGATCCTGACAAAAAGGCAAAGTACGCCGCAGACGATTCCATCTCACCAATGCTCGAAAGCGCCTGGGACCACTGTCGGTTGCTGGATGATTACGGGTTCACTCGATACTGCGTCTCGCTGAAGGACTCCGATCCGCAGCACGTGATTGAGGTGAACAAACGTTTTGCCGAAAAACGCCCGGACGTTCCGCTGCATCTGGGAGTGACGGAAGCGGGAATGCCGCCCGAAGGCATCATCAAGACTCGCATTGCCTTCGAACAGCTCATCAGTCAGGGCATCGGCGACACCATTCGCGTTTCGCTGACCGTGCCCAATTACCGCAAGCCGGAAGAAATTGCGGCGGGCCGCAGCATTCTTGATGACATTGCCAACGGTCGAGTGCGATCGGTGGTGGATTATGGGCTGAAGACGCTGAATATTATCAGCTGTCCGAGCTGTTCGCGAGTCGAAAATGAAGCCTTTGTCGACCTGGCCGAACAGGTCCGCGAGATGACGGGGTATGCGGCCGATCACGCCATCACCATTGCCATTATGGGTTGCCGCGTGAACGGACCGGGTGAAACTGACGACGCCGATTTGGGACTCTGGTGCGGCCCCAATCACGTCAACTTGAAGAAGGGTCCCGCATCGATTGGCGCATTTTCATACGACGACATTCTGCCACGACTGAAAGCGGCACTGGATGAGATGATAGAGCAACAGTCAGGAGCCGTTGTCTGAGACTTCCCGTAGCGCAGGCAGCTTGCACTACGAACAATGGCGGCAGCATTTACAGTTGAGTCGATGCCATTCCAGTGCACAGCAACGACCCGCATGCGACGCTCTACTTTGCCATCGATTTCGAGATCGCAGCCACTGCCTGCTTTGCCAGCTCGCGTGAGCCATCCAGTGAAAAGTGAACGTCGGCCGGTCGCTGGATTTTGTCCAGCCTGCTGATGGCAAACGAATACTGGTCGTCGATCGCGATTTTGTTTTCGGCCATGAT
The DNA here is from genome assembly GCA_014238335.1 of Fuerstiella sp. Classification (GTDB taxonomy): domain Bacteria; phylum Planctomycetota; class Planctomycetia; order Planctomycetales; family Planctomycetaceae; genus Fuerstiella. The sequence goes on along the minus strand of JABABI010000018.1, from coordinate 34,425 downwards.
CGTTTTCGCGATGGCGTTGTACTTCATGGAGTCGCCGACGACTCGGCCCTTGCAGCCTGCGGGCACGGGCGTCGTTGACCGCCAGATGAGTTTGGCGTCCGTTGTTTTCAGGACAGCAACAAGCTTGCGCAGGTTGGCTTCGTATTCGGATGGCGGCACTTGCTGGTGACTGCCATCGGCATTCGGGTCGGCGAGATTCTGCCCCTTCGGCCCTATGAATTTGAGATCATGCAGACCGAAGTTGAAGTGAATTACGTCCCATTTTCCGTCGCCCAGCCATTTTTCTATTTCGGCCACGCCCTTGGTTGTCGGTCCGCAATTGGTGAGTGGACGATGAACGTTGGCCTTGCCTTTGAGCAGTTCCCGGACAGGAACGGTGTAGCCGATAGAAATAGAATCACCGATCAGAAGAACTCGAGGAAGTCCCGGCACATCTTCTACTCTCGCCATCGCCGGATTCGGTTTGCGGGCCGGCGGCGATTTCTTTCTTGCGTCCTGGGCAGTCGCATGCGCCGTGACTGCAGCGAACAGAACAAGACTGGCAACGAGAAAGAGATTACGAGTCATTATGATTATGGAAATCCGGTGAGAAGGTCGTGTTCGTTGAGTTATCTACAATGACGGGACCTCGATTACTGCGTCCACATACGCAGACAAGAAAGACATCCCGTCCCGTTTCTTTTTGGCGTCGTGTCTTTGTGCGAGGCATTTCAACAGTACGGTAACATTGTCGCGTGTGTCCGCAGTTCATGGATGTGTGTCAGCCACGTTGGGCACATTAGAAACGAAACCGCTGCGCGATCCAACCCACCATTCGATGCGAATTTCGGCATTATCTGCTGGAGAACGGGCAAACTGTGGTTGTGCAGCGGGCCTTTTCTGACGTGAGTGGAGGATGATCGGCCGATGTGACGAAGTCGATATTGGGGCGGGGACTGCTTCACCCTATTCTCCTCTTCGCGCGAGATGTATTGCGGACTCAGATAGAGGCCAGGAGGGCCGGTATGTCAGAAGCAGAAGTCATTGAGATCGTCAGAAACAGCCTGAATGAGCTGCTGCGCTGGGTGGGCTTTGGAACGCTGGCCGGTCTGGCTGCGAAAGCCATCATGCCAGGCCGGGACCCAGGCGGTGCGGTTGGCACGATGCTGATGGGTATCGGGGGCAGTGTCATCGGCTGCGGAGTGGTACTGTTTTTCTGGCGGGAAGCGCAGATTGACCCCATCAGTGGCAAGGGTTTCGTTGCGGCGACGCTGGGAGCCTTCACACTTCTGTTTTTCTACCGACTGCTGGCCGGCTCATTTTTCAACGAAGGCAGTGTGCACGACGACCGTCTGGCTCATCGCAGTCGACGTCGCAGTCGACGTCGCAGAATTGTCGAAGACGTGATCTGATACACGACGTCTCACACATTCTGCGTGTTGGTCAAGCGAATCCTCGGCGCCGTAACGACTGATCCCTGTCTCAACTGTCGCTGGGTCAATGCTGTACGGCGAGAGTTGAATCGCGGCGTTCCAGGTTGATCGGTGAGTGATCTGATCGCATTCGTGCTTCACTTTTGTGCACGAAAACACTGTCGCGTTGAGCAGTCGTGAGCCGCGGCGTTCTCATCGTCTGTACTGCCAGATGGCTGCACCGCGTCTTCTTGATGCCGAGATTTCGCCGGTCGCCGAGCATGCGGACAGACAATTCGTTGTCGCCTGAACTTCTTCACTCCTTTGCGATTTCGTGTCTGCAGGCGGCTCAGACGATCCCGCCGGCAGCGCGCGCCTTCATTCCCTGATGTTTGGCACGATGGTTGCGTAGGCCGACCTTCATGGCGAGACACCTAAGCAAAACGGAGTCTATAGATGCGGCGGATGATCCGCCGGGAAATCGACATGCAGGTCCGCAATCAGGCCACTCGAATTCAGCTGTTCAGTTTTTCAAGCCCCCAGATGCGTGCATTCCACATGTCGTGGTTTGCCTTTTTTCTGTGCTTCTTTGCATGGTTTGGCATCGCGCCGCTGATGAGAATCGTGCGGGACGAGATGTCGCTTTCGAAAGAACAGGTCGGCTGGTGCATCATCGGATCTGTGTCCGCGACGGTTATTGCTCGACTGTTTATCGGCTGGCAGTGTGACCGAGTCGGCCCGCGTCTTGCTTACACGTGGCTGCTGTTGATTGGTTCGATCCCTGTGATGGCGATCGGATTGGCAACTGACTACACGTCCTTCCTGTTTGCTCGCGTGGCTATTGGCGTGATCGGGGCGGCGTTCGTCATTACTCAGTACCACACGTCGATCATGTTTGCTCCGAACTGCGTGGGCACCGCTAACGCCACCACAGCCGGTTGGGGCAATCTGGGCGGAGGCGTGACGCAACTGGCCATGCCGCTGGTTTTTGCGTTCTTCGTGGGGTCCCTGGGGTACAGCAGCGCGGTGTCGTGGCGCGTGACGATGATCGCTGCCGGCCTGGTGTGTGCGGCCATGGGAGTTGCCTACTACTTTCTGACTCAGGACACACCCGACGGCAACTTCAGTGATCTTCGGTCTGCAGGCCGCGTGCCGGAAAAGAAAACTGTGAAGGGTTCATTTCTTACCGCATGCAGAGACCATCGCGTGTGGGTGTTGTTCCTGATTTATGGGGCGTGCTTTGGGATCGAGTTAACGATCCACAACGTGGCTACCCTTTATTTTATGGACTACTTTGCCTGGTTCCAGAACATGGACACGATGCGGGCGATCAAGGGAGCCGGACTGATCGCCGGTCTGTTCGGGCTGATGAGTGTTTTTGCAAGGACACTGGGTGGCGTCTTTGCGGATCGATGTGGTGAAAAATGGGGACTGTCGGGACGGATCAAATGTTTGTTTGTTGTGCTGTTCTGTGAAGGACTGTCGTTGATGTTGTTTTCACGGATGAACGTGCTGATGACAGCCATTCCTGCCGTGATGCTGTTCAGCCTGTTCGTGAAAATGGCGCAAGGCGCGACGTTTTCTGTCGTGCCATTTATTAACAAGCATGCTCTGGGATCGGTGGCCGGTATTGTCGGAGCCGGCGGAAACGTGGGCGCCGTGGCGGCCGGGTTCCTGTTCAAGGCTGAGGCGATTTCGTGGCCGACAGCGTTGTTTGTGCTGGGAGCCTTCGTGACCTGCTGTTCCTTTCTGAGCTTTGCCGTCAGTTTTAGCGAAGAGGCTGAGACAGAAGCTCGCTTCGCAACGCAGAACGCTCTTGGAGAACGCAGACGCACCGTGAAACTTGCTGGTGCAGAGGTGGTCGTATGAGCAATCAGAACAATGGGACCGCGAAGAAACGAAACGTTGTTGTCATTGGCAACGGCATGGTGGGGCTGCGTTTTTGCGAGAAGCTGGTGGAATTTGATACCCAGCAGCATTATCGCATCACGACATTCTGTGAAGAGCCCCGAGCAGCGTACGACCGAGTCGGGTTGACGTCGTTTTTTGCCCATCGCGACGCCGAAAAACTCATGCTGGCCCGGATGGACTGGTACCGGGAAAACGGAGTGGAACTGCATCTCGGCGATCGAGCAAATCGCATCGACCGGGAATCATTCACCGTACATTCCGACAAGGGAGTGGAGATCGAGTACGACGCGGTTGTGCTGGCGACGGGGTCGTATCCGTTTGTGCCGCCGATTCCAGGCATCGACAAGAAAGGGGTGTACGTCTACCGCACAATCGAGGACCTTGAACGCATCATCGAACACGCGGGAACGGCAAAGCGAGCGGCCGTGATTGGTGGCGGTCTGCTTGGCCTGGAAGCTGCTAAGGCGGCCTATGATCTTGGCCTTGAAACTCACGTCGTGGAATTTGCGTCGCGACTGATGCCTCGCCAGATCGACGATGCCGGATCGCGCGTGCTGGTTGAGAAGATCGAAGAGCTTGGCGTGAAGGTGCACTTGAATACGGGAACCAAAGAGGTTCACGGAGACGGCCGCGTTGAACGCATGGAATTCAATGACGGTGAATCGCTGGACGTGGACATGATCATCGTTTCAACCGGCATCCGTCCCCGCGACGAAGTCGCCCGCGAATGCAGTCTGGACGTCGGTGAACGCGGTGGGGTCGTTGTAAACGATCGACTGCAGACATCGGATCCGGACATCTACGCAATTGGCGAAGTGGCACTGCACGGCGGCATGATTTATGGACTTGTCGCCCCCGGCTATCAGATGGCAGAAAGTCTCGCCCGCAACCTGTGTGGCGGTGATGAGCATTTCGGCGGGACGGACCTGTCGACAAAACTGAAACTGATGGGTGTCGACGTTGCCAGCTTTGGGGACTACGAAGCTGGCAGTGATCGAGCATTACCTCTGACATGGGAAGATCCGTTCGAAGGCGTTTACAAGAAACTGCTGTTCGACCTGGACGGAACAAGGCTGCTGGGCGGGATTCTGATCGGCGATGCCTCGGACTATGGCTCATTGTCAGCTCTGGCGGGCGGCAATATTCCGTTGCCCTGCAAACCGGGTGAACTAATATTCGGAACATCGGGCGGCGCGGCCATCGGAGGCATCGCGAGCACGCCTGACGAGGCTCAGATCTGCTCCTGCAACAATGTGTCCAAAAGGGCGATCTGCGAGGCGATCCGTGAGCAGAAGCTTGACAGTGTTGGTCAGGTGAAATCGTGCACTAAAGCCGGTAACGGTTGTGGCGGCTGTCTGCCGCTGGTAACGGAATTGTTCAATGCGGAAATGAAGTCGACCGGCGTTGCCGTCACGAATCACCTGTGCGAACACTTTGTGTATTCCAGGCCGGAATTGTTCGCCATTGTCAAAACGAAGGAGCTGAAGACGTTTGACGCTGTCATCAGTGAATGCGGTGCAGGGCACGGGTGTGAAGTCTGCAAGCCGGCCATCGCTTCGATCCTGGCAACGCTGTGGAACGATGTGATCGTGAAGCCGGAACATCAGGGTTTGCAGGATACGAACGATCGGTTCCTTGCGAACGTACAGCGGGGCGGTTCCTATTCGGTTGTTCCGCGAGTGCCGGGTGGCGAGATCACGCCGGAGAAACTCGTCGTCCTTGGAGAAACAGCGAAGGAATTCGGACTCTACAGCAAGATCACCGGGGCTCAGCGCGTCGACCTGTTTGGCGCTGAATTGCATGACCTGCCTGCGATCTGGGAGCGTCTGGTGGCCGCTGGATTTGAAAGCGGTCACGCGTATGGTAAGTCACTGCGGACGGTCAAGAGCTGTGTGGGCACCACCTGGTGCCGGTACGGGGTTCAGGATGCGGTGGGCTTCGCGATCCGACTGGAGAATCGATACAAAGGGCTGCGTTCACCTCACAAACTGAAGTCGGCTGTGTCCGGTTGCGTTCGGGAATGTGCCGAAGCACAGAGCAAGGACTTTGGGCTGGTTGCCACCGAGAACGGTTACAACCTGTACGTGTGCGGCAACGGCGGAGCGAAGCCGCGACACGCCGATCTGCTGGTTACGGACATCGACGAAGAAACGGCGATCCGGTACATCGATCGTTTTCTGATGTACTACTGCACAACCGCTGACAAACTCATGCGGACCGCTCCCTGGCTGGACCAGCGGGAAGGCGGAATCGATCATCTGCGCCAAGTGGTTATCGATGATAAACTTAATATCTGCGATGAGCTGGAACGGATGATGCAGAACGTCGTCGACACGTATCAATGTGAATGGAAGGCGGTCGTCGACGACCCGGAAAAACGAAAGATATTCCGCCAGTTCGTGAACACCGATGAAAATGAGCCGTGTATCGAATTTGTGAACCAGCGTGGTCAGCAGCGGCCCGGCGACTGGCCGACGGAATTCGTTTCATTGGGGCAGAGTCAATCGCTCGACCGTCGTGCTCAGGAAAAACCTGAACCGGACGAAACTCGCTGGGTTCAGGTGGGCCTGACTTCCGACTTTCCGCCGGATGGCGGTGCGACGATCAAGTACGGCGAAGTCCAGATTGCTGTGTTTAACTTTGTGAGCCGCGGGGAATGGTACGCCTGTCAGCAGATGTGTCCTCATCGCAAAGCCTTCGTCCTGTCACGCGGAATCATTGGTGACGCGAATGGTGTTCCCAAAGTGGCGTGCCCGTTGCACAAGAAAACGTTCAGTCTGGAAAACGGCGATTGCACCAGTGACGAAGACTACTCCGTTCGCGTCTTTCCCGTCAAAGTCGAAAGCGACGTTGTGTATCTCGACCTGCCGCCGCTTGAGGTTCTCGACAGACTTCTGGCCACCGAAATCGGCTGCCATCTGGCGACGTCCTGCGAAACAACTGTGAAGCAGCAAACCGTTGCGGCTGCAGTTGGTGTGTAATCATGCCGGATTCTCTGACATCACCTCTGGAAAAATGCGGGACAGTCGCTCAGTCAGTGGAATTGCCAATTCTGAACAGTGTTCCACGTTGGCATGATGGCCCCACGCTGATAGAGATTCTGCTGCGTGAACAACAGGAACTCACGGCCGCCGATCTGTTTTCGCGAGATCACGCCACCGGTGAGATTCCGGATCAGGCACGCTACTACTCGAAGCTGCTTCCGGCTTCGCCACCGGGGCCCGGTCAGCAGTATGCCTTCGATGTTGATCTGGACCGTTGCAGTGGCTGCAAGGCGTGCGTCACCGCCTGTCATTCGCTGAACGGACTTGATGAGGACGAAACCTGGCGCGACGTTGGATTGCTGCTCGGCGGCACTGCGTCCAATCCGACCATGCAGCACGTCACTTCGGCCTGCCATCATTGTCTCGAACCAGCCTGCATGACCGCTTGTCCCGTGGATGCGTACGAGAAGGACCCTGTCACCGGCATTGTCCGGCATCTGGATGACCAGTGCTTCGGTTGTCAGTACTGCACGCTGGCCTGTCCGTATGATGTTCCCAAGTACAACGCAGACAAGGGCATCGTTCGCAAATGCGATATGTGCAGCGATCGACTGGCGGACGGCGAAGCACCGGCATGTGTTCAGGCCTGTCCACACGAAGCCATCGCGATCAATGTCGTTGATACTCAGCAGGTTGTCGAGAACGCGGAAGCCGATCACTTTCTGCCTGGCGCTCCGGACCCTCAGATCACCCTTCCGACGACACACTTCAAAACGTCGCGTGTGTTTCCGCGAAACATGCTGCCAGCGGACTATCACTCCGTCAATCCGCAACATCCGCACTGGCCTTTGATAGTAATGCTGGTACTGACTCAGTTGTCAGTCGGTGCGTTCATTGTTGGCCAGATGCTGGAGTCGATTCTTCCCGCCTCACTCCTGACGGCATTCCAGCAACTGCACTCGACCAGCGCCCTTGGTTTTGGGTTGTTGGCACTGGCCGCCAGCACGATGCATCTGGGGCGACCGCAGTATGCTTTTCGTGCGGTCATTGGGCTTCGCCATTCCTGGCTAAGCTGCGAAATTGTTGCCTTCGGTGCGTTTGCCGGTGCGGCCTGCGTGTTTGCCGTTGTCTGTTGGCGCCAGCCAACTAGTTGGCTGGCGCCAACAGCAGGCGGGCTGGTCGTGGTCACTGGACTGGCTGGCGTGTTTTGCTCGGTGATGATCTACGTGTTTACGGACCGTGAGTTCTGGAGTTTCGGTCCGACGGCGGCAAAGTTTATGCTGACGTCCGCCATCCTGGGAATCGCCGCGACGTGGCTGTCGATTCTGGTGTTCGGAACTTTTGTCGATACGCCGACTGCGAGAACCCTGTCGCGGCGGGCTGGTGTTCCTTTGGTTCAGGCATTGATTGTCGCGACTGCTGCAAAGCTGCTTCTGGAAGCGTCGCTCTTTCGGCACCTGCGGCATCGCAGACAATCACCACTCAGGCGTTCCGCGCGGTTGCTTGTGGGGCCGCTCGCCGGATCAATGTTTGCTCGAGTCGCCTGTGGGTTGCTGGGCGGGATCGTCATGCCGTTGTTCTTGTGGAACGAACTGTCCGCAGACCAGTCGCGTGGTCTGTTCCAGGTGATTTCGGTGGCAATGCTGTTTGCTGCGTGTTTGGTTGGTGAAATACTGGAGCGTTATCAGTTCTTCGCTGCCTGTGCAAAACCTCGTATGCCAGGATCTATTCCGTAACGCTGTGATATCAGCAGGCAGATCGTTTTAAACTCTCGGCCCCATGGAGAATTCTGCGAATCAGGAAAATGGTAAACCCAAGAACGCCCCCCTTATTGCCATGAACAATTCTCTCACGTCATTACTGCACCGCACCGATGGTCCTCTGACACGCGAGCTGCTGCGTGAACCAGGCAACTTTGGCCTCGGCCAGGTGCCGTCCAAAACGAAGCCCGATGCCACTACCGATATCGTCTGTGGCTATTGTGCAACCGGTTGCAGCCTGCGAATTCATCTGAAGGACGGCCAGGCGATCAGCCTGACGCCGGCCACGGAATATCCCGTCAATCTGGGAATGGCGTGCCCCAAAGGATGGGAGGCACTCACCGTCCTTGATTCGCCCGATCGCGCCACGACACCGCTGCTGCGTGACGAGTCCGGTCGTTTGGCGCCCGTTGACTGGGACTGTGCAATGCAAACGTTCGCCGAACGTTTCAAAACAATTCAACGCGAACACGGTGCGCACTCTGTGGCTTTCCTTGGTACCGGGCAGATTGCGACCGAAGAGATGGCATTCCTGGGTGCCCTGGCCAAGTTTGGAATGGGGCTGCTGCACGGCGACGGTAATACTCGGCAATGTATGGCGACTTCCGTTGTCGCCTACAAGCAGGCCTTCGGCTTCGACGCGCCACCGTATACTTATTCGGACTTTGAAGAGTCCGACGTGATCGTGCTGATCGGCAGCAATTTGTGCATTGCCCACCCGATTATGTGGGAACGCGTGATGCGGAATCCGCACTCGCCTGAGATCATCGTGGTTGATCCGCGGATGACCGAAACGGCGATGAACGCGACCCAGCACGGTGCACTAGCGCCCAAGTCTGATCAAACGCTGTTGTACGGCATTGCTCGTATCCTGATCGAAAACGACTGGGTTGATTCTGAGTACGTTGCTGCCCACACGAACGGATTCAACGAGTTCGCGGAATACGTGACGCAGTTTTTCGATGAACGTGTGACTGCCGAGACTGGACTTTCACGCGAACAGATTCACCGATTTGCAGAAACGATTCATCAGGGGAAACGCGTTTCTTTCTGGTGGACAATGGGTGTCAACCAGAGTCATCAGGGCGTTCGCACGGCTCAGGCCATCATCAACCTGGCGCTGATGACGGGGAACATGGGTCGGCCGGGCACCGGGGCCAACAGCATCACCGGGCAGTGCAACGCCATGGGCTCGCGGTTGTTCAGCAACACGACCAACCTTCTGGGTGGGCACGACTTCACCAACGCCCAGCATCGCGAGAAGATCGCCGGCATTCTGAGCATCGATCCGGATGTGGTCCCGCGCGAAAACAGCCTGCCCTACCACGAAATTATGGAAGGGATTCTCAGTGGCAGAATTCGCGGTCTGTGGGTCGTCTGCACGAACCCGGCGCACTCATGGATCAATCAAAGTCAGTGCCGCGACATTCTGGAACGACTGGATTTCCTGGTCGTGCAGGATATGTACGCCAAAACCGAAACCGCTCAGATGGCGGACCTTGTTTTGCCGGCCGCCGGATGGGGCGAAAAGGAAGGAACGTTTATCAATTCCGAACGTCGCATCGGTCTGATCAGGAAAGTCTCTCAGGCTCCGGGTCAGGCCTTGTCTGATTTCAATATCTTCAAACTGGTGGCTCATTACTGGGGGTGTGAGCAGATGTTCGAAGACTGGAAGTCACCGCAGGATGTCTTCCGGATTCTGAAACAATGTTCTGCCGGTCAACCCTGTGATTTTACGGGGATCGATGATTATGAGTTTCTGAGTTCGCACGGCGGCGTTCAGTGGCCGGCGCCAGGACCGGCGAGCCGAGGGAGTCAATCCTCGGATTCTGCTCAGAAGCAACATCAGGGGAGTGACGAACGCCGCTCCCTGTTTTCGTCTGCGCGTCGTTTGTTCGAGGACGGAAAATTCTATCATGCGGATGGCCGCGCCAAATTTTTGTTTGACGAGCCACGTCCGCTGACGGAACGCCCAAACGATAACTTCCCGTTCATACTGCTGACGGGTAGAGGGACCGCCTCGCAGTGGCACACACAAACGCGCACTCGACATTCGGCTATGCTGCGAAAGCTCTATCCGGCAGACATATTTGTGGAGATTAACCCTGCCGATGCCCGGCAATTGTTAATCGGTCCCAACGACAAGGCGATCGTTGAATCTCAACGTGGCCGCGTTCTTGCGAAAGCCGTCCTGACACACGCTGTACAGTCGGGGCACGCGTTTATTCCTATGCATTATCAGGCTGCAAATCAACTCACCGACGCCGTCTTCGATCCGTACTCTGGTCAGCCCTCATATAAATTCTGTGCTGTGCGAATCGTTCGATACTAAGATTCCGTCCTCGGTTTGTGCAGCTTGTTATGGGAACGCCTGTCGACAGGTGTTCTTTCGACAATTACAATGCAGCTGCTGTGGAGGACCTGTCCCGTAATGTGGTCTGGCCTGCGTCCCCTGAAACCACACTGGCGGAGTCAGTGGCACTCGACGCAGAAACGATTCGACCGATGGTGCGTGTCTTTATTGTGTCTGTCCTGATACTCACGGCGAACGTCAGCTTGGTTGCTCAGCAGCCTGAGCACTCGGTTCGCTTTCACCTTGGTGCTGGCGTGCTGTTTCTGAATGCCGCCGATGTGGCGTCTGCGCTGCAGCTGAAACTGGAGGTCGTGCGGCCGGGACAGCTGCTGACCTTCTGCCGCGAAGGTGACGACGGATTTTGCATTCCCGTTTGTCTGACGGCGCAGAATCATCGCGGTAACGAAAAGACTCTGCAGTTGACAGCTGCGGTGGTCAGGTCGTCGCTTGCAGCAGAAATCGTTAATGCCGACGGTACGGTAAAGATCAAGCTATCGGACGACGCGGCTGATTCTGATGTCAACGACACTCCGGCTTACAACGCAGACTGGGGACCGGGGCGAGGGTTTCGCCGGGGAGATACCGTGCCGGATCTGCCGTTTGTTGACCTGGACGGTAACGAAGTCAGATTCTCTAAGTTTCTGGGGAAGCGGTACATTCTGTATTGCTGGGCCAGTTGGTGATTCTGCCGCGACAATCTGCTCGTGTGGCAGCAGAAGTTCGAAAAGTATGGCAGTGACAGTTTTACGATCGTTGGCCTGGCTCTTGATGCGGAAGGAATCGCGCCCGCGAAGATATATTACGATCGTTTTGGTGTGACATTTCCAACGCTGGTCGACCCGGATTATGCGACTCAGTTTGGTGCGGTTCCGAAGACGTTCTTTATTGACGAATACGGCGTCGTGCAGAACGCACGCAACTGGGAGCAGCAATTGGCGCAGCTGGCCGACGTCCGACCCCTGAGTGATGAGGTGCAGTCGAAATGGTCGCAGCCGGATGCCAGACTTAGTGCGGCAGCCATCCGAAAACTCAGCGCTGTCAGCTCAAAAATGCCCAAAGATCCGGGCGTGGCGACTCAACTTGCTTCGCGGTATGCAGCGCTCGGCCTGCATGCGGAAGCCCGCCGCGTGCTGTTTCGTGTCGTGCAGCAACATGATGCCAAATCAACTGCGAAGTCCGGCGGTCAACAGGCGCAGCTGCTGGGACAGGTGGACTTCCAGCTGAGCCGGTGTTGTGTTGGGGACCGGCAGAAGCAGGTTGAGTATGCGACCCAGTCGTTCTATTTGAACCCCACGATCGGATTCGGCAAACAAATTGCTCGCATCATTGCCCCTGAAAAATTCGACGGTCGGCCCGAAGGCGATTTCGACAATATATTCCGGGAAGCGACTCTGACACGGTTAAAGTCCGAACGGGCGGAATGGCTGAGTGATTGAGGGCAGGGTGATCGTCTGGCCCAAGCGGCACCGCGATCATTCGGCCCGGTGGGACATGGTCCGTGGATCGGGAGAGTTACGTCGGCTTGCCGCATTCTTAAGCGATGGGGCTGCCAACGACTCAGTTGTGTGGTTCGAGGCCGTGAGCCTGTCGAACTTCCGCGAGGGCCTGTTGCAGCGTTTTGCAGACGCGCTTGTGGCGACGTTCCAGTTTGCCTGCATAGACGCGAGAAGCGATGGCGTCGCTGAGCGCCAGCAGAATCAACCACAGGGCCAGGACCAGGAGTCCGATCACGTAAAGAGTGGCGAATATCGGAGATTCTTCAAAGGCCCGTAGATATCCGCAGAGACCAATCAGGGCACCGAGCGTGACCGTTAATGCGGATGTTTGCATACGTCGAGCGTATTGGTGAGTAAAGAACTGGCGATCGGATTCCGACAAATCGTCATCGGTCTCATGACGTCGATGAGCGCGAACGTGGAAACAAACGAGTGCGATGCCCATAGTGGCCACGATAGATCCGAAGCCAAGGTATGTGGTTGCGTTCGGCATGGTAGAAGATCCCGGTTAATAGAAACTCGCTGACTCGCGCATCGCTGCTTTTTATTTATGCAACTCGCCGCGGGACTCGTATGAGTTGGAACAGGAGTCGCAATTGACGTTCCCTGCCGTCCGACTTTAAGAAAAATGCCGTCGGATAGCGTAACTCGTTGTCTCATTTTCGTTTATAGATATTCGTACGGTGAATCGATTTTGCGGCAACTATGCCTCTATGGAGCGATTTGTCGCAACATTTTGGTCGATGGGGCGAATTTGCTGCAGTGTTGTCATTTTGACTGCGACATATGACAACGAAGATACAGAGCTGGTGTAAGGATCTGAGCCTGGCAGCGTCGAACGAGTAGAGTAGACAAGAAAAACTTGTTCGTCGGTTCGTTGGAAACTAGCGACTTTGTTCAGAATCGGCGAACGTTTTTGCAATTGAAGCGTCTTGATTTTACCTATTTACAACATCGGCTTCGTGTCTTTCCCGGATTTACCTTGTGATTTTCGAGATTGACTTGCGGATAGAATTAGCAGCCCATGAAGGGCAAATTATGTTTCGGGAGTGTCGCGACCATGACGGTTGCAGCGCAATCCGGCACGGGCTTTGCTCAGTGCAGTTGGCCGGCAAACTGGCGGCATAAGACAGAAGGAGAAGCGAGATGTCCCGTTATCGATCCAAGACACTAAAAGAACTTGCTGAGCAGCAGGTGCGTTTTGCCCCCCAGGCGGTGAGGAACAGGCAGATTCTGCATGCGGAAGAGTTTCTGCTGGGTATGAACGGTTGTAACGAATTTTTGTTTGGCGACGTTTGCCACCAGGTGACCGGATATCGACCGGAGGCGAGCGCGCAAGTGGCCATATTGGCGTCCGATCTGGCTCATGACCTGCGCTGCTTTGTAGAAGATCTATCCGACAGTCTTAACGTTTCAGCTGATGAACTGAACGAGCCTATGCTGACGGTTCAGGAAGTGAGCCAAAAGTTTAACGTATCAGCCAAGACAGTTGACCGATGGCGTGATCGAGGTCTGGCAAGCCGTCGGGTCAATATCGACGGCCGCAAGAGAGTGGTCATTCTCAAGTCGACTCTGGATCGCTACGTGGCAGTACATCAGGAAGCAATCGACCGTGGTCGGTCGTTCAATCAGATGTCGGACTCCGAACGTGAGCAGATTGTTTTACAGGCTCGAGAATTGGCGTCTGGTGGGCTGGGGCTTACAGAGGTCAGTCGTCAACTGGGAAAAAGACTTAAGCGGGCCACCGAGACTGTGCGGTACACGCTGCGTGACTACGACAAGTCGCATTCTGAAAATGCGATCTTCCCGAAGACGGCGGGTCAGATATCGGTAGAGCACCAGCATCTGATTTTCGATCTTCATGAAAAAGGCGTTTCTGTTCCGGATCTCGCCCGCAGATTCAGTAGGAGCAAGCCGGTTGTTCACTCAATTCTTGCAGAAGTAAGGGTCAAGCGGCTAAAAGCAACGCCAATTGACTTTATGGACAGCGACGAATTTCGGATGCCCGACGCTGAGAAGATCATTCGAGCGTCTGCGCCGGATTACGACGAAGCCAAAGGCGCTTCCCGCATTCCGAGCGGATTGCCGGCATACCTGACGGAGCTTTACATGGTACCGCTGTTGAACAAGCCGCAGGAGCAGCACTATTTTCGCCTGATGAACTATCTGAAGTATCAGGCCGTAAAACTGCAAAAAACGCTGCATGCCAAACGCAGCAGCGCACGGGTTGCCCGCAGAATGGAAGCGTTGCTGGATGACGCTAATCGTGTCAAAAACCTGCTGACACGTTCGAACCTGCGGTTGGTGGTCTCAATCGCAAAGCGTCATCTCAAGCCGGGCGTTAACTTCTTCGAGCTTGTCAGCGATGGGAATATGTCGCTGATTCGGGCGATCGAGAAGTTTGATTATGCTCGTGGGAACAAGTTCTCGACTTATGCGTCCTGGGCCATCATGAAGAACTACGCCCGTTCTGTTCCTGCTGAGCACACTCGGTCGGATCGATTTCGAACAGGATATGATGAGATTTTCTATGATTCCCGCGATGGTCGCGGCAATGCGTTTGCGGAGGAGCTGGTCAATAAGGCCCAGCGGGATGCCATCATAGAAATCCTTGATGAATTGAATGGACGGGAACGGAAGGTTATTTCCTGTCGCTTCGGTCTCAGTAAGGGGAGTGAACCCGAAACGCTGGAGCAGGTTGGTACTCGGCTCGGCGTGACAAAGGAGCGAGTGCGCCAGATTGAAGTGCGAACTCTGGAGAAGTTGCGAAGGATTGCTCAGCGGAAACGGGTGGATATTCCCGGGATCTGATGCTTTTACGGTATCGCTGCTGATTGCGTGCCGACTGAAGGGGGCTAAGAACGTCATTCTGCGGGTCGACGCCATTCTGCCAGCGAACCCCAATTCGGGTTGCCTTCTGTTCATGCGGAGTGGTCTGCCAACCGATGGCAGGTAACGCTCAGAAGCTTAATCATTTGCAGTTGTTTGTTGCCGTGAAGTCACTGCAAGCGACAGTCAGCCTGCCGATTGACTTTAAATTGAGAGTCAATCAAAGCTTTATTGGATCGGCCTTGCTTGCCGTTTTCCGATTGCTATACTGCCCGGCTCGCCACGGCGATCGGTCTGCGCTAGCGTAGCTCAATTGGTAGAGCTCCGGTTTTGTAAACCGGTGGTTGTGGGTTCAAGTCCCTCCGCTAGCTTAGTGTACTTTTGTGGAATGGGGTGTCGTAAGTAGCTTCTTCTGCAGGGTTTGCGAGCAAAATTGGGGGGTGTTCCAGAGTGGCCAAATGGGCCAGACTGTAAATCTGGTGGCGTATGCCTTCGCAGGTTCGAATCCTGCTGCCCCCATCTCATTGCTTCGCGTGGCCAGTGGTTGCGGGGGGTGCCTGCGGGCGTAGTTCAATGGTAGAACTCCAGCCTTCCAAGCTGGTCGTGTGGGTTCGATTCCCATCGCCCGCTTTATTCCTTCTCGCGGTTGGATTTGTGTAACCACGGTCGGCGAGGGCGGTGTTTTTTGTTGCCTGGTGTTCTGGTTTTGGGAAAGACCTTCTTTGAGGGCCGATCGAGTAATGCTGCTGTAGCTCAGTCGGTAGAGTGCGTCCTTGGTAAGGACGAGGTCATGGGTTCAAATCCCATCAGCAGCTTTGGTTAGGTTGATGTGAGTTTGTGTCTCGTGTGAGGCGCCGGTTTGTGTTTTTTTTGAACGTTTTGTTGACCGTTGACGGTGAAGGACTGTTGGGGTCGACGTGGAGTCTGGAGATGGCTAAGGAAACTTTCGAACGTACAAAGCCTCATGTGAACGTGGGGACTATTGGTCATATTGACCATGGTAAGACGACAACCACTGCTGCGATTCTTGCGGTTCAGGCGGGTAAGGGCCTGGGGACTGCGAAGAGTTATGCGGATATTGCCAAGGGTGGTACTGTTCGTGATGCAACCAAGACGGTGACGATTGCTGCGAGTCATGTTGAGTATGAGACTCCGAATCGCCACTACGCCCATATTGACTGTCCGGGGCATGCGGACTTTATTAAGAATATGATTACTGGTGCCGCCCAGATGGATGGTGCGATTCTGGTGGTGGCGGCGGATAGCGGTCCTATGCCGCAGACTCGCGAGCATATTCTGCTGGCTCGTCAGGTGGACGTTCCTGCTCTTGTGGTCTTCATGAACAAGGTGGATCTTGTTGATGATGAGGATCTGCTGGAGTTGGTTGAGTTGGAAGTTCGTGAGCTTCTGACGAAATATGGCTTCCCGGGCGATGATATTCCTCTGGTGAAGGGGAATGCGAAGGGGGCTCTGGATAATCCGAATGATGACGCGTTTAGTGCGTGTATTACTGAGCTGATGGAAGTTCTTGATGCGAATATTCCTGAGCCTGTTCGTGATGAAAACAAGCCTTTCCTGATGTCGGTTGAGGATGTGTTCTCGATTGAAGGTCGGGGCACGGTTGCGACGGGGCGAATTGAGCAGGGTATTGTGAAGGTTGGTGAGAAGGTTGAGATCGTTGGTCTCGCCGACACTCAGGAGACTACCTGCACTGGTGTGGAGATGTTTCAGAAGACCCTGGATCAGGGTCAGGCTGGTGATAATGTCGGTCTGCTGCTTCGTGGTTTGAAGAAAGAGGACATTCAGCGCGGGCAGGTTCTTGCTGCTCCTGGGTCTATTAATCCACACACGAAGTTTGAGGGCGAAGTATACGTTCTGAGCAAGGATGAAGGGGGTCGCCATACTCCTTTCTTCTCAGGGTATCGGCCGCAGTTTTATTTCCGTACGACGGACGTGACTGGCACGACGGATTTGCTGGGTGGTGCTGAGATGTGTATGCCTGGCGATAACGTGAAGGTTGAAGTGACTCTTGGTAAGCCCATTGCAATGGAAGAGGGGAGTCGTTTCGCGATTCGTGAAGGTGGTCGTACTGTCGGTTCGGGTATCGTTACGAAGATCGTCGAGTAATAGATGTGTAGTGGAATTCACTGCCTGCTCGCCTGATGGTGGGCAGGCAGTTTTCTGTTTGATCTGGTGGGGGTCTTCCGGTGAGAGAGTATGTTTGGCTGGAGTGCACCGAAACGGGGTTGCGCAACTATCGAGTTATTAAAGAGACTCGGGGTACAGAGCGTCTTGAGTTGAATAAGTATTGTCCGAAGCTGCGCAGGCATACCCTGCACAAAGAGTCTCGCAAGAAGTAATGGCGTGGCTTGAACGGACGTAGCTCAATTGGCAGAGCAGCGGATTCCAAATCCGCAGGTTGGGGGTTCAAGTCCCTCCGTCCGTGTTTCTGCTTGATTGTGTTTCAGTTTATTTGCTGAGAGTCTGATGGATGTCGAGTAAAAGCCCGGTGGCTTCATTTCTTAGTGAACTGTTCAGGTTTGGTGTATACAAGCCTGCTCAGGGGAAGATGGTTCGTCAGGCGACGTTTATTGCTGTCGCTGTGTTGGTCGCCTTTGGGTGCTTCAGTCTGTCCAACGGGCCTCTGGGTGGCGACGAGCAGCCGATTCGTATTGGTGTGCCGTTGGGTGTCTGGGTGCTGTTGTGTTGGTGTGCTTTTCGGGCGATCAACGTTCCTCAGTTTGCTGACTTTCTTGTTTCCGTCGAGTCGGAGCTTGATAAGGTGGTTTGGCCTGGTCGGAAACAGGTCATGCAGTCGACCGTGGTTGTCATTGTTACGATGCTGTTTCTGGGCTTGTTTCTTTCAGGGGTGGACTTTTTCTGGAAGGGGTTCTTTACTCTGATTAAGTTCATTGAGTATTGATTCACCGGTCATTCGGTGAGAACGTGACAAAACCGGATTCGGTGAGTGTCGGTGGTTGAAATGTCGGTTGGAGGCAGTCAGGATACCCCGCTTCGTTCGTGGAGCCTGAGGTTTGCAATGTCAGAGATGGCGATTAATTGATGTCCAATGAATCTGCGGAATCCGATTCGTCTGAAGACAGGCTCTGGTATGTGCTGAAAGTTCAGACAAACCGAGAGCGTACGATTCGCGATGCGTTGCTCAAGAAGATTAAGCTGGAAGGGCTCGAGGAATTCTTCGGGGAGATCATGATTCCTTCCGAGAAGGTTGTGGATACACGAAGTGGCAAGGCTCGAGAGCATGACCGGAAGCTGTTTCCGGGTTACATAATGATCAACATGGTTCTGAATGATGAGACTTGGTATCTCGTTCGGGACACCGGTGGTGTGGGTGATTTTGCCGGAGCTGCCGGAAAACCGATGCCGATGGAGCAGTTCGAGGTTGATCGAATGCTCGGTAAGGCCGAGGAAGATGCGGGGTCCGCCGCGAAGGTGAAGATCGAGTTTTCGCAGGGTGATATTGTGAAAATTCGTGAAGGTACATTTGAAGCGTTTGAGGGAACGATTGAGGGGATTGATGAGCACAATGGCAAAGTGTCAGTGTTGATTGAGATCTTTGGTCGGTCTACGCCAGTTGAGTTGGATCACTGGCAGGTTGAGTCTGTTTAACTTTGAATCTGGGTTTGCTGGCTATGGGCAAGCAGCTTGTTGTGGAAATAAAAGTACAGGTTACTGGCGGGCAGGCCACTCCGGCTCCTCCTGTGGGTACTGCATTGGGTCCGCACGGTGTCAATATTGGACAGTTTGTCCAGCAGTTTAATGATCAGACTCGTGATCTGATGGGGACGACCGTTCCTGTGGTGATCAGTGTTTATAATGATCGTTCGTTTGACTTCGTGCTGAAGAGTCCGCCGGCGGCGGTGTTGCTGAAAAAAGCAGCCGGGATTGCCAAGGGGGCTTCTAATCCTCTGTTGAATAAAGTGGGAACAGTCACTTTGTCGCAGTTGGAGGAGATTGCAAAAGTCAAGTATGCGGATTTGAACAGCAGTTCGGTGGAACAGGCTGTGAAGGTAATTGCAGGTACGGCTCGCAGTATGGGGCTGGAAGTCGTTGACTAGCAGTTCTTGCGTGGGCGTCGGTTTCAGGTCATTGTTGGAATTTTAGGTGAAGTCATGTCGCGTCACTCAAAGCGAATGGCAGCTCTGTTGAAGAAGGCTGCCGGGTACGAAGTTCTGGAACTCGATGCGGCTGTTGATGCACTGAAGACTCTGGATAAGAGTCTTCCCAAAGGTGTTAAGCCGTGCGGCTTTGATCAGGCGGTAGAGGTGGCGTTGCGTTTGGGGGTTGATCCCAAGCAGGCGGATCAGATGGTTCGTGGGTCTATCGTGCTGCCGCACGGTATTGGGAAGACTCAGCGTGTTGTTGTGTTTGCTCAGGGTGACAACGTCGCTGTCGCTGAAGCTGCCGGGGCGGACAGTGTCGGCGGCAAGGAGCTGGCTGACAAGATTAAGGACGGCTGGCTTGATTTTGATGTGGCTATTGCGGCGCCGGACATGATGGGTGTGGTAGGTCCGCTGGGTCGCGTGCTGGGGCCACGGGGCCTGATGCCGTCACCCCGTGCTGGTACTGTCACGCAGGATATTGCTACAGCTGTTAAGGAGTACAAGGCCGGGAAGGTCGAGTTCCGGGTGGATGCGGGCGGTAACATTCACTGCATCGTCGGACGTATGTCGTTTGAGTCTACTCAACTGCTTGAGAATATCGAAGCTCTGCTGCAGTTTGTTCGTGCGATGAAGCCCTCGACGTCCAAGGGTATTTACATGCGTGGGTTGAGCATTTCAGGCACCATGAGTCCCTCCATTTCCGTGGCCGTCTAGTTCGGTTCTGCTGGGTAGCGTTGGTTGCGTCGGAATTCGGTAAGGTTGTCAAATGAGTCGTCAAATCAAAGATATGTTGATCGAAGACATTCAGTCGCGCTTGGGTGAGGCCCGTGACTTTTTGGTTGTCGATTGCTCGAAGCTTGATGCAATATCAGCGAATGAGTGGCGTTTGGGGCTGCGTGCATCGAAGATTTCTGCGCTGACTGTCAAGAACTCGATCGCAAAGAATGCCCTGCAGCGACTTGGTGTTGAGGGGCTTGATGAGGTGCTGGCCGGGCCGTCGACTTTGTGCTGGGGCAGCGACGACGTGGTTGCTCTTTCAAAAGAGATCACCGGCTGGGCTAAGCGGCTTGAGCAATTGTCAATCAAGGGTGCTACCGTTGAGGGGCAGGGGCTTGACGCTGACGGTGTTGACAGGTTGAGTAAGAGTCCGGGCCGGACTGAGCTGATTGGCCAGATTGCCGGGTGCCTGCTGGGGCCGGGGGCTCAGCTGGCTGGCGCTATGCAGGGGCCTGGTGGATTGCTGGCAGGCTGCCTGAAAAAGATTTCAGGCGAAGATGAATAACCGCTGTGTCCTGACGCAAGCCGTTTGGGCAGGTCGACAGCTTTATTGCGATAGCTTCTTTACAGAAACGAAACGAAAGGTAAGGATAAATGTCTACTGCTGAAGCAGAAGCAACGGAATTTGACAGTGCAACCAAAGAACTTGGCGACAAGATTGTCGGTCTGACTCTGCTGGAGGCCAAGAAGGTTGTGGACTATCTGAAGGAGGCTCACAACATCGAGCCCGCAGGTGGTGGCGCGGTTGTTATGCCTGGTCCGGCTGCCGGGGACGACGACGGCGGAGCTGCTGCTGTCGTGCAGACAGAGTTCGACGTTGTTCTGACAGGCGACGGCGGCAACAAGATTCCCGTGATTAAAGTTGTTCGGGCTGCGACCGGGTTGGGGCTGAAGGAAGCCAAAGACATGGTCGAAGGTGCTCCAAAGGCAATCAAAGAAGGCGTTTCGAAAGAAGACGCCGAAAAGCTGAAGGAAGAAATCGAAGGTGCCGGCGGCGCCTGCGAAATCAAATAACGCAGATGCAGAAAATCTGTAGTTGAAGCTCCGCAACGAGGGCTGGAGCGGCGCAAGTCGCTCCAGCTACTCGCGTTAATTGGCACAATCTACCCGGATTTGCTAGACTTCTGGCCACCTGAATGGTGGGCAGCGTGTTACAGCGTTGTGCTTTCGGATTCTGATCGACGGCTGATTTGATCATCAAGACTCTTTTGCCATCGCATTCTGGTGAGAACCCGGCAGTTGCCTCATAGAGGCAGGTGTCTTTCGTTGCGCGCGTTGGGTGGCCGCACCAGTCCGAATTTCCTTGGTTCCGTATTGTTGACTTCAGAAGGCAATCGTTGAAATGCCAGTTCCCGCTGTTCGTACAATCGACCAGGACCCGGTTCGAAACTTTGGAAAAATCCAGGCTGACTACGAGATTTCGGATTTGACTCGTATTCAGACGGAATCGTACGCTCGTTTTCTTCAGCTTGACCGCACTTCGCGGGACCGACTGGAGCAGGGCCTGGAAGGTATTCTGCGTGAAGTTTTCCCGATCGAAAGTTATGACGGTCAGTTTCGTCTGGAGTACGTCCGTTACGAACTTGGCAAGCCACGGTACACACCGCCGGAATGCAGACAGCTGCGTTTGACGTATGGCCGGCCATTTCGCGTCTGGCTGCGTCTGATCAAGGAACAGCCAGTCGAGGAAGAGGTTTACCTCGGTGATATTCCGATCATGATCGGGGGCGGCGAGTTCATTATTAACGGTGCCGAACGCGTTGTGGTTAGTCAGCTGCATCGTTCGCCAGGTGTTGACTTCGTGATGGCGGAAGAGACCGCCAGCAGTGATCGGAAGACTCAGTCGTGTCGAATTATTCCGGAGCGCGGCAGCTGGATTGAGTTGATCTGCACCAAGAAGGACGCGGTCGCTGTTCGAATCGATCAAAGCGGCAAGTTTTCTGCAATGACGCTGCTGCGTGCCATGTCACCGGACTACTCCACGGATGCGGCATTGATTCGACTCTATCACGAAACTGAAGAGTTGAAGATATCAGCAAAGACTGATCCTGCCAAACTGCTGGAACGCTACGTGGTCGATGATGTCGTCTTTCCGGAGAAGCACGATCGCTCCGGAGAAATTCTGGCAGATGCAGGGGTACAGCTGACCGAGGTGATGATTGAGGAACTGATTTCATCGGGTCTCAAAGTTGTGGAGCTGGTGGAGGACGTTAAGGATGTGCTGATTCTGAAGACGATTGCGGAAGACACTACGTCGACACATGAGGAAGCGTTGTTGCGGATTTATCAGCGTCTGCGTCCCGGGAATCCGCCTAATCTCGACAAGGCCTCGGATTTGTTCAAAGAGAAGTTCTTTGACCTCAATCGCTATCGGCTTGGTCGCGTGGGGCGTTTTCGTATTAACCGAAAGTTCGACCAGGATGTGCCGGACGACGAAATGACGCTTCGCCCGGAAGACTTCATCAATGCCATTCGCTACTTGATGCGGTTGCGGTTGAATGACGAAACGGCCCATATTGATGACATCGACAACCTCGGCAATCGTCGTTTGCGGACCATCGACGAACTTGGTGCCGATGAGATTCGAAAGGGCTTCCTGAAACTTCGCCGGACCGTACAGGAACGTATGAGTCTGAAGGAAGTGGACGGCATGACGCCGCGAACGCTCATTAATCCGAAGAGTGTTTCCGCCGCGATTGACTTTTTCTATGGTCGCAGTGAACTTTCTCAGGTCGTTGACCAGACGAATCCACTGTCGATGCTGACACATGAGCGACGGCTTAGTGCACTGGGTCCGGGCGGCTTGAACAGAAAGCGTGCCGGGTTCGAAGTTCGTGACGTGCACATTTCGCACTACGGTCGCATCTGTCCGATCGAAACGCCGGAGGGAACAAACATCGGGTTGATTTCAAGTCTTGGGATTTTTGCCAAGGTTGATGATTACGGATTCCTGATTACGCCTTACCGCAAGGTCGAGGAAGGTAAGGTCACCGACGAAGTCGTCTGGTTACGGGCTGATGAAGAATCATTTGCCCACGTGGCCCCGGCGGACACGCCGATTGTAGACGGCGTGCTTCAGGACGATCTCGTTCTTGCTCGCTACAAAAGTGACGTGGTCTGGATTCCGAGAGATCGAGTTCAGTACACCGATGTGGCACCGTGCCAGATGGTCGGTGTGTCCGCTGGTTTGATTCCGTTTCTGGAGCACGACGACGCAAACCGTGCCCTGATGGGTTCCAACATGCAGAGGCAGGCGGTGCCACTGCTGATCACTGAAAGGCCCGTTGTCGGCACGGGGATGGAAGACTACGTCGCGCAGCACTCCGGTATGCTGCTGCGAGCGGAGAAAGCCGGGACGGTCACGTTTGTCGATGCCACGTGCATCGAAGTTGACGGACGACGGTTCCCGCTGCGAAAGTTCGTTCGTCTGAACGAACGGACGTGTCTTAATCAGAAACCGATTGTTTCCGTTGGTGACAAAGTTCGTGCCGGACAACTGTTGTGCGACAGCGCGGCGACAAAGAGTGGAACTCTGGCGCTGGGCCGCAATGTCCTGGTCGCGTTCATGTCATGGGAAGGATACAACTTCGAAGACGCTATCATTCTGTCAGAACGATTGGTGAAGGAAGACGTTTATACGTCGATTCACCTGGATGAATTTGATGTTGAGATTCGCGAAACGAAGTTGGGCCGTGAAGAGTTTACTCGAGACATTCCCAACGTCAGCGAAAAGGCTCTGCATCAGCTTGACGACGATGGCATTGTCAGGATTGGCACACGAGTTCATCCTGGTGACATCCTTGTGGGCAAGGTTTCGCCGAAGGCGAAGTCTGAGCTGACGCCGGAAGAGAAACTGCTGCATGCGATCTTCGGGCGGGCAGGTGAAGATGTTAAGAACGAGTCCCTGGAAGTGCCCAGTGGCGTTGGTGGCATCGTTATTCATACCGAGAAGTTTTCTCGCCGCATGAGCCTGTCTGAACTTGAACGAAAGAAGTTCGAGGACAATCTCAAGGAGGTGGAGGCGGAAGGTGATGTTCGGATTACGGAAGCGTTTCGTATTTTCGCCAAGTCTCTGAAGTCAGAACTGGGGCAGCCGCTCACCGATCCGGATGGTCGGGACATGGGCACCCTGGACGAGGACAGGGCCGTTGCTGAATTTGCGCGCGGATTCATGGCCTATTTTGAAGGGCTGGACATTCGCAGCGCTCAGAAAAAGACGGGTGCTCGAAAGCTGCTGAAGGAAGAGTGGCCGGCCGTTGAATCGATTATTGATGAAGAGAATCACCGACTGAACAGTCTGAAGCGGGGCGACGAGCTGCCCAGCGGAGTGCTGCAGATGGTGAAAGTCTATGTTGCCTCAAAGCGTCACATTTCGGTGGGCGACAAGATGGCTGGCCGGCACGGAAATAAGGGTGTGATTTCCAAGGTCCTGCCAATTGAGGATATGCCGTATCTGGAAGATGGCACATCTGTTGACATTATTCTCAATCCACTGGGTGTTCCAAGTCGCATGAATGTGGGACAGATTCTGGAAACTCATCTGGGTTGGGCGGCAGGTAAGCTGGGCTATCGTGCAGTCTGCCCTGTCTTTGACGGAGCGACAGAAGACGAAATCCGGGACGCTCTCCGTGAAGCGGAGCTTCCGGAAGAAGGAAAGACTCGCCTGTTTGATGGACGCACAGGTGAGAAGATGGAGCAGAAGACGACCGTCGGTCGAATCTACATGCTTAAACTCCACCATCTTGTTGACGACAAGGTTCATGCCCGAGCGACAGGTCCTTATTCGCTGATTACGCAGCAGCCACTGGGCGGCAAAGCCCGTTTTGGTGGCCAGCGGTTTGGAGAAATGGAAGTGTGGGCTCTGGAAGCTTACGGAGCTGCCTACATTCTGCAGGAACTGTTGACAGTAAAGAGCGATGACGTCGAAGGTCGTACGAAGATCTACGAGTCCATGGTCAAGGGTGAGAACACGCTTGAGGCCGGCACGCCAGCCAGTTTCGACGTACTCAACAACGAGATTCGTGGCCTGTGCCTGAATCTTCAACTGGAGAAGTCAGGTCACTAGATTGGGCCGGGCCACGCACTGTCCGAATAATCGGTGGTGCAAAGTGTGTTGTCAGTTTTAAGCGTGTATTTTTGCGGCGGTCGGTCACACCGATCGTTGAGGTTCTAAACATCAGGTGTTGAGGAGTCAGGACGTGAGCGTAAGTGAAACCACTTTCGATCGAGTCAACGATTACGCGGCTGTACGCATTGGCCTTGCCAGTCCTCACGACATTCGCAGCTGGTCCTTCGGTGAAGTCAAGAAGCCGGAAACGATCAACTATCGAACGTATCGACCGGAACGCGACGGTCTTTTCTGTGAACGAATTTTTGGTCCTGAAAAGGACTGGGAATGCGCCTGCGGAAAATATCGTGGGATGAAGTACAAGGGAATGATCTGCGATCGTTGCGGGGTCAAGGTCACTCACAGTCGTGTGCGTCGTAAACGGATGGGCCATATTGAACTGGCCGCACCAGTGGTTCACATCTGGTTCTTCAAATCGATGCCCAGCCGACTGGGGGCGATGTTGAATATGAAGACGACGTCTCTGGAGAAGGTCGTCTATTTTCAGGACTACGTGGTCATCGATCCCGGTGAAACGACCCTGACACAGTGTCAGATGCTGACTGAAGACGAAGCTCGTCAGGCACGTCGGGACTTCGGCGAAGACGCGTTTGAAATCGGTATGGGAGCGGAAGCCGTCAAGAAGCTTCTGCTGCAAATGAAACTGGTTGAGCTCTCAGAAGAGCTGCGGGGCAAGCTGGCGACGACGAAGAGTCAGTCCACGACAAAGGATCTGATCAAGCGATTGAAGATTATTGAGGCTTTACGGGACAGCGATAACCGCCCTGAGTGGATGGTGCTGGATGTGATTCCCGTCATCCCTCCGGATTTGCGGCCGCTCGTTCTGCTCGATTCCGGAAACTTCGCCACCAGCGATCTGAACGACCTTTATCGTCGTATTATCAACCGCAACAACCGATTGAAGAAGCTGTGCGACCTGAATGCGCCGGAAGTCATTGTTCGCAACGAAAAGCGAATGCTGCAGCAGTCTGTTGACGCTCTGTTCGACAACAACCGCTGCAAGCGACCGGTTCTTGGTTCGTCCAATCGGCCGCTGAAGTCGCTGACGGACATGATTAAGGGTAAGCAGGGTCGGTTCCGCGAAAACCTGCTGGGGAAACGGGTTGACTATTCTGCCCGAAGCGTGATCGTCGTCGGCCCGGAACTGAAACTTCATCAGTGCGGGCTGCCCAAGAAAATTGCACTTGAGTTGTTCCAGCCATTTGTGATCCGCCGCCTGAAGGAATTGGGCCACGCAGACACGATTAAGAGTGCCAAACGGATGCTGGAGCGTCGTGACGAGGATGTCTGGGACATCCTTGATGAAGTCATTCGCAATCATCCGGTTCTGCTGAACCGTGCTCCCACGCTTCATCGTATCGGCATTCAGGCGTTTGAGCCGGTTCTGGTGGAAGGAAACGCGATCCGCCTGCATCCGCTGGCCTGCAAGGGCTTCAATGCGGATTTCGACGGCGACCAGATGGCCGTTCATCTTCCGCTGTCCATCGAAGCGCAGGTCGAGGCGACCACGCTGATGATGTCCACCCATAACATCTTCAGTCCCGCCAACGGCGATCCGATCATCACGGCGTCGCAGGACATCGTGATGGGATGCTATTACCTGACGATGATGCGCGAAGGGCATCTCGGTGAGGGAATGGTGTTTGCCTCAGCCGAAGAGGTGTTCATGGCTTTTCAGCTGGGCAAGGTATCGCGGCATGCCACGATCAAGGTTCGACTGCCGCAGGGCAAACGTCTTAAAGGGGACGGTGTTAAGAGCTATAAGCAGGGCGGACTGGTAGAAACGTCTCCCGGGCGCGTGATGTTCAACGACACGCTGCCCGATGGCATGGCCTACTATAACCTCACGACACGCAGCAAGGATCTTGCTCGGGTTATTTCGGACTGCCACCTTGACCTTGGTCGGCGTGCCACAATTGATCTGCTGGACCGCATGAAGAAGTGCGGATTTCAGGCTTCCACGGAAAGCGGTCTTTCTTTCGGGGCCAGTGACCTGAGTACCGCGCCGAACAAGGAACAAGTAATTGAGGAAGGCGAAAAGAAAGTTCTGAAACTGATGAAGAACTTTCAGCGGGGCCTGATTACAGAGAAAGAAAGATACAACAACGTCCTGGACATCTGGACTCATGCCGGTAAAGAGATCACCGACAGCATGATGAACCAGTTGGAACACGACGTTCGTGATGAAGGTCGATACGTTAACCCGATTTATCTGATGGCCAACTCTGGTGCTCGAGGTGGAGTCGGGCAGATTCAGCAGCTCGCCGGAATGCGAGGGCTGATGGCAAAGCCGAGCGGAGAAATTATCGAGACTCCGATCAAGTCCAACTTTCGTGAAGGCCTGTCTGTCCTTGAGTATTTCAGCTCAACGCATGGTGCGCGCAAGGGCTTGGCGGACACGGCCCTCAAAACGGCGGACAGTGGTTACCTCACACGAAAACTGGCCGACATCTGCCAGAACATGGTGATCACCATGCACGACTGTGGCACCACCAAGGGGCTGACTCGTGGTGTTGTCTACCGTGGCGAAAAGGTTGAAGTGGGTTTGGCAGATGCCATTCGAGGTCGCGTCAGCCGTACGAACATTGTCAACGCGATCACGGATGAAGTTATTGTCCAGGAAGATGAGCTCATCACTGTCGAAAAGGCACGCAAGATCGAGGAAATGGGGCTGGAACGTATTCAGGTTCGCAGTCCTATGACGTGCAATTCCCGACTGGGGCTGTGTCAGCTCTGTTACGGGATGGACCTGTCAACAGGCGACCTGGTGGAACAGGGGCTGGCGGCCGGGATTATCGCAGCACAGAGTATCGGAGAGCCTGGGACTCAGCTCACGATGCGTACCTTCCACATTGGTGGTGTTGCGCAGATGGGGACGGAAGAAAGCGAACTGCGTGCCAAGCGTGGCGGGCGTATTCGCTTCACACGCATCCGCAGTGTGATGAACTCCGACGGCAAGCCTGTCGTGCTGGGCCGCAATGGCGAGATCAGCATCGTCGACACCAAAGGTCGTGAAGTTGAAAAGCAGACCGTGCCGAACGGTGCAATTCTTCAGGTCAAAGAAGACGAGACCGTGGCAGACGGTGTCGTACTGTGCAACTGGGACCCACACGCTGTGCCGATCATCTCGCAGGTGGGTGGAAAAGTGAGACTCGACGACTGTGTCGAGGGCCAGACCATCCGGACAGAGAAAGAGGCTTCCGGAAATATTCAGCGGACAATCACGGAACACCGTGGGGGACTTCACCCGCAGGTCATCGTTGAGGACGGTGCCGGGCAGATTCTGGACTTCTATTATCTGCCGGAAGGTGCGACTGTGCTGGTGCACGACGGCGATCCGATCTCGTCCGGTTTCGTCGTTGCCAGAACACCTCGTGATGCTGCGGGAACGCAGGACATTACTGGTGGTTTGCCTCGGGTCACCGAACTGTTCGAAGCTCGAAGCCCGAAGGATCCGGCAGTCGTGGCTGAGATTAACGGGGAAGTTGAGCTGCTTGCTGAAAAGAAGCGAGGCAAGCGAATTGTTCTCGTTCGCGGCGAAGACGGTACAGAGATCGAACACATCATTCCCCACGGGAAACAACTTCTCGTGCATCAGGGCGATATCGTCATTGCGGGAGACGCTCTTGTTCGCGGACCGTTGGTGCCCGAAGACATACTTCGTGTCAGCGGTCCGGAAGAAGTTCAGCAATACCTGTTGCATGAAATTCAGAATGTTTATCGAGCTCAGCGCGTTGAGATTGACGACAAGCACATCGAAATCGTGATTGCTCAGATGCTTCGGAAAATTAAGATTTCCGGTGTCGGTGATACAGATCTTCTGCCGGGTGTGCTGATCGATAAATTCGAACTGCAGCGGGTCAATGAGGAATTGCAGTCGACTTGTCGGATCACTGATCCGGGAGATACCGAGTACGAAATTGACGACATGGTGCCTCTGCCGGAAGTGGACGAGGTGAATGCTGAAGTTGCGAAACCCGCAAAGTTTACGACACCACGACCTGCCAATGCGATTCCTCAGTTGCTGGGAATTACAAAAGCGTCTGTGCAGAG
Organism: Fuerstiella sp.; assembly: GCA_014238335.1. Lineage (GTDB taxonomy): Bacteria > Planctomycetota > Planctomycetia > Planctomycetales > Planctomycetaceae > Fuerstiella. Next base: position 5,619 of record JABABI010000018.1, on the reverse strand, counting down.
TGAAAGCTTTATTTCCGCCGCCAGTTTCCAGGAAACGACAAAAGTGCTGACAGAAGCAGCTCTTGGTGGTCGAGTGGATAACTTGGTGGGGCTCAAGGAAAACGTCATTCTGGGGCACCTGATTCCAGCCGGAACCGGATTCCACACCCATCAGGAGTCGCATGTTCGCATCCATGATGACGCAATTCGGGAGCAGGAGGAGGCCAAGGCTCGACTTATGGCGGCTCGCGATGTGATGATGTCGGATGCAGATCTGATGGCTCGCCGCGCTGCCGATAATGATGACAGTCGCCCCAGAGCACCGTCTCTGGCCGATTTGACGCCTAATGAATGAGTGTGTGTCTCTCATGGATAAGATTATTATTCCCTGAGAGCTTCCACAGCGGCTGAGTCCGGTGCGACACTGCCCGAAGCGTGGAATTAAATTGATTGCCATAACGGAAGGTTGACGATCAATCTAAGCACCGGTAGAGTGCCGGGTTCGTTTACATTTTGCTGATTTCTGACATCAAAGTTCAGGTTCATGCCGACAATTAATCAACTGGTTCGAAAGCCGCGAAAGCAGCAAAAACGCAAGAACAGGACACCGCTTCTTGAGGGGTGTCCGCAAAAGCGTGGTGTCTGCCTGCAGGTTAAGACAGTGACTCCGAAGAAGCCGAATTCGGCTCTTCGAAAGGTCGCTCGTGTCCGTCTGTCCAACGGGAAAGAATGTACCGCTTACATTCCCGGTGAAGGCCACAATCTGCAGGAACACTCCATTGTGATTGTTCGTGGCGGTCGTGTTCGCGACCTGCCTGGTGTTCGTTACAAGGTGGTTCGAGGTGTTCTCGATACACTGGGCGTGGGTGACCGCCGTCAGGCACGCAGTCGTTACGGGGCCAAACGGCCTAAATAATCCGCACAGTAATAACAAATCTGATACTTCGACATGGTCAAAAAATTCACAGCCAGTGCTCAGCAGTTGAAACCGGATACTCGGTTTAACTCAAAATTGCTGTCGAAATTCGTTAACTGCCTGATGTACGACGGCAAGAAGAGCGTGGCAACACGTGTCGTTTACGATGCACTCGATATAATTCAGAAGCAGCTTCCGGATGAAGATCCGCTGGATGTGTTTGTCACGGCTGTTGAGAACGTCAAGCCGGCCATTGAAGTGCGGTCCAAACGCGTTGGTGGTGCCACTTATCAGGTGCCGACTCCTGTGAGTCCAAAGCGTCAGCAGGCACTGTCGATCCGCTGGATTCTGGAGGCCGTTCGAGGTCGCAAGGGGCGTCCGGTGGGACGCTCGCTGTCCGATGAGTTGCTGGCGGCATATCGTCGGGAAGGCAACGCCATGACCAAGCGGGAAAACGTGCACCGTATGGCAGACGCAAACAAAGCGTTTGCTCACTTTGCGTGGTAATTATGTCAGTTCAGGCTTTCCAGTGATGGACCGAACATATTCGCCAGACAGGTGTCCCTGTTTGGCGTTTTTTTTTGCCCGGAATAAGGGCCTGTACCAATGACCCGATCAATTGATGGAATTAGAAACATCGGCATCATTGCGCACATCGATGCCGGCAAGACAACGACGACTGAGCGGATTCTGTACTACACCGGTGCCTCCTACCGCATGGGAAATGTGGATGACGGAACCACTCAGACGGATTTCGATCCCGAAGAAGCCCAGCGCGGCATCACGATTTACTCAGCGGCCGTGACCTGTGAATGGAATGATCACACGATCAACATCATCGACACGCCCGGGCACGTTGATTTCACGGCGGAAGTGGAACGCAGTCTGAGAGTTCTCGACGGTGCCGTTGTCATTTTCAGTGCGGTTGAAGGTGTTGAGGCTCAAAGTGAAACGGTTTGGCGTCAGGCCGATCACTACGAGGTTCCGCGGTTCTGTTTCATTAACAAGATGGACCGCATAGGAGCCAACTTTGAACAGGTTCTGCAGGCCATGCGCAATCGGCTTAAGGCCACGCCGCTCCCTGTACAGATACCAATCGGTCAGGGGCCTGCCACGAATGCTGAAGGTTTTCGGGGGGTGGTTGACCTTCTGACGATGAAGGCCATGTATTGGGACAGCGAGTCTCGTGGGGCAGAGTTTCGTGTCGAGGACATTCCGGCAGAACTGGCAGACGATGCTGAATTAATGCGTTCAGATCTGCTTGATTCGCTGTCGGATGTTGACGAAGAGCTCATGGAAGCCCACCTTGAGGAGCGGGAGGTCTCACCTGACATGATGGTGCGGGCTCTGCGGACGGGAACAATTTCCGGTCAGTTCCAGCCGGTTTTGTGCGGTTCCTCGCTGGATTATATCGGAGTGCAGCCGGTGCTGGATGCCGTTGCGGATCTGCTTCCGAGTCCACTTGACCGGCCAGCTGTGGTTGGCATCGACACATCACCAAAGGGCGACGGTAAACAGGTGTCACGGAAAGCCACTACTAATGAGCCGGTTTCCGTACTGGTCTTCAAGATACAGTCAGACAACCATGGTGATCTGTACTTTGCTCGGGTGTATTCCGGAGTGCTTAAGAGCAACTCTCGGTTGCTGAATCCCCGCACAAAGAAAAAGGAGCTGATCACGCAGCTCTGGCATATTCAGTCCGATTCGCGCGAGAAGGTGGAGCGTGTGGAGGCTGGCGACATCTGTGGCATTGTCGGCCCCAAGGATACCGGGACGGGAGATACACTGTGCGATCCACAGAAACCAATTGCCCTGGAACAGATTCGCTTCCCGGATACTGTGATCTCGATGGCGATCGAGCCGGAATCGAGTGCCGACCGCAAGAAACTGGTCGAAGTGCTGGAAAAGTTACAGCGGCAGGACCCGACGTTTACTGCAAGAACAGATGAGGAAACGGGGCAGACGATTGTCAGTGGAATGGGTGAGTTGCATCTGGAGGTCGTCCGCCACCGCATGGAACGTGACTTTCGAATGAAGGTCAGGGTTCATAAGCCGCGGGTCAGTTACCGTGAAAAGCTTGGTGCCCCCATTACTGTGAATGCTGAGCTTGACGTTACGACTCCGGCGGGAACGCTGTTCTTTGGACTCGATCTTACAGCCGAAGAGTTCACAGAGGGCGCTTCCCCAATAACGGTTTCGTACAAACTTAAACCTGGGACGCTGCCTGAGCCTCTAAAAAAAATACTGCTGGAAGCTCTGGAAGCCGAGGCCAACGGTGGCGGCAAAGATGGGTATCCGATGATGAGCCTGCGGTTGAAGGTGAACAGGGTTAGTTACCGCGAGGGGGAATCGACCGATACTGCCGTGATGTCTGCCGTTTCGCAGGCCTTTAACAAGGTTCTGCAGCAGGGCAACTTCCTGTTAATGGAGCCCGTCATGGCATTGGAGGTCGTGACTCCCGAGGAATTTCTGGGAAATATACAGTCCGACTTGAACTCCAGGCGTGCGATGATTGTAGACTCCGACCGCCGTGGTGATCTGTGCGTTCTTAACGCGGAGGTCCCGCTTATTGAGATGTTTGGGTACTCTACGCAAATTCGAAGCTTGTCTCAGGGCCGGGCGTCCTACTCGATGGAGCCATGTCGCTACTCGGAAGCACCAGCAGGCTCAACTCGTTAATGTCGTTGACCGATAATCTGCGAAACACTCGCGAAACTGCTGATCGAATCGTTGACAGATAGTGGCGACATCCCTAACATGTGCGATTCTCCGTTTCGGGGTGACGAAATTTCTACGTAAACTCTTTGGTGAAGGTGACTTGCGGTGGCTGCGGGCGAAGAAAGTATCCGAATTCGGATGGAAGCATACGACCATTCGGTGCTGGATCAGTCTGCGGCAGACATTGTCGACACTGCCAAGCGCACGGGAGCCATTGTGCACGGACCGATCCCGTTGCCGACTCGAATGGAGCGGTACACGGTGCTTCGGAGTCCTCATATTGATAAGAAGTCGCGTGAGCAGTTCGAGATTCGGACTCATAAGCGACTGATTGATATCTGTCAGCCTACTGGTAAGACGATTGATGCTTTGAATAAGCTATCTCTGCCTGCGGGTGTTGATATCAAGATTAAGGCAACTGCGACTGCCTGATTTGGTGCTGTTGTGGTTGTTGACGCTTGCTGATCCTGTCACGCGTGTGGCGGTGTCCCATTTTTTTTGACGTTCAGCGCACGGGTGCTGCACTATGCCTGTTGGTCTGCTTGGTAAAAAAGTCGGAATGACTCAGGTTTACAATGACGATGGTGTCGTTGTTCCTGTGACTGTGATTGAGGCTGGGCCGTGCGTGGTGACGCAGGTTCGGACCTTGGGTCGCGATGGTTATGATGCCGTGCAATTGGGGTTCGGTGACAGGCCTCGCCGTTTGGCGTCTCGTGCCGCTCGTGGGCATGTTGCGGATATTTCGGGGCGTCGTCAGAAAGAGCGGGCCGCAGCGGGTGTTGAGGCTACGGCAAAGCCGAACTGTGAGCCAAAGTCGTTTGTTCGTGAGTTTCGGTGTGAGGATAGCTCGCACGGGATGGAGGTGGGGCAGTCGTTGGAGGCTGACTCGGTTGCGAACTGGAAGTATCTCGATGTGATCGCGACGTCGAAAGGTCGTGGCCATGCTGGGGTTATGAAGCGTCATAATTTCAGTGGGCAGCGGGCGACACACGGTGTGAAGCGTGTTCATCGCCATGGTGGGTCGATTGGTCAGAGTGCTGATCCGGCTCGCGTGATGCGTGGGACGCGGATGCCGGGGCGGTATGGTGGTAAGAGGATTACCGTTCGGAATCTTAAAGTGGTTCGGGCGGACGCGGAAAACAACATGTTGTTGGTTGAGGGTGCCGTTCCGGGGCCAAATGGTGGCTACGTTGTCTTGCGGCATTCTGCTAAGAATCGGAATTAGGTGAGGATATGATTAGCGTTCCGATTAGAGACGCCGCAGGTGGTGAGGCAGGTGCGTACGAGTTTGATCCGGCCGATCTGGTGAAGGGTGAGATCAATCGCCAGTTGCTGCATGATGCGGTTGTGATGTATGAGGCGAACCGTCGTGTGGGAACAGTCCAGACGAAGTCTCGTGGTATGGTTCAGGGTAGTACCAGGAAGTTGTTCCGTCAGAAGGGGACAGGGCGTGCACGGGCTGGTAACGCTCGAACACCTGTTCGTCGTGGCGGTGGTCATGCCTTTGGTAAGAAGCCTCGTGACTTTGGGTATCGGTTGCCGCTAAAGGCTGTTCGTAGTGCAACAAAGATGGCGTTGCTCAGTAAGTTTCAGGATGGTCAGGCGGTTGTGCTGGATGAATGGAAGTGTGATGCGCCCCGAACAAAGTCTGTTGTGGCAGCGTTGAAGGCGTTGGGGGTTGATGGTTCATCTGTGTTGATTACCACCGATGGCGTTGATCAGAATGTGTATAAGTCAGCCCGCAATGTGGCCGGCGTGCAGGTCGTGCCAGCGTCGGATTTGAATGCTTACTCGCTGTTGCGTAATCGCAATTTTGTGGTGACTGTTTCGGCAATGGATAGTCTTCTTGGTCGCACGGCAGAGGTGTCGGCGTAATGGGTGGCAAGGTGTCTGAAAAGAAAACCGGGGTTCAGCTTGAGTCTCATATGGTCATCCGGCGTCCGCTGGTGACCGAAAAAGGTGTGCATGCTTCGGAGAGGCTGAACGCGTACACGTTTGAGATTCAC
>JABABI010000189.1 GCA_014238335.1 Fuerstiella sp. | reverse complement strand
GACAGCCCCTCGGGCGTCGCGACGCCCGCTTGTTTCCTGGGGTCGCGACCAGCCAGAATTTCATCGACTTCGTCAAGATACGTTTGAATCGCCGCATCTGGATCGCCCCACACGCCGAAGAACCAAGTCTTGCCCTTGATCTTCTTCGCCCACTGTCGATTTCGGTGAGCGTATAGCGGGAATTCTGGATACGGTTTCGCGGGCTTATTGTCAGCCTGAACTTTCGCTGCCATAATACTGTCCTTCGGGCGTCGTGCAAGAATCGAGTAGCCTGAAGCGGAAACGGGCGTCGTCCGGGGCGTCGTTATCCAAATGAGGCGTCGTGGAACCGACGTCTTAGTCATACAAAACACAATGGAAACCCACAAGCCCTCGTAGCTCAGCTGGATAGAGCGTCGGATTCCTAATCCGAAGGTCGTGAGTTCGAATCTCGCCGGGGGTAATGTTTTTGCTGGTGAACCAGTAGCTGCTGACTGAAGTGTCAGTCAAAGTGTCAGTTTATTACTGCATCTGGTCCAAAGTGTCAGTTGCAGCGGTCCGCCAGACGGCTTCTGCTACCTCATCTGCATCCGACGGGACGTAGTATTCCATCGTCGTCTTGATGTCATCGTGCCGCATCAGCTGCATGAGAATGTGAGGCTTGACCTTCTCGGCCCAGCGTCTGCCGAAACTCCGGCGGAGGTCGTGAGCTGAGGCGAACTTCGAAGCAGAGACTTTAATGTCGGCCTTCTTACCTATGGCACAGATCTGCTTGGAGACAGTATCACTTCGGGTATCTGTCCCATGATCACGGCGGAAGTCCCGCCGGAACACATTCCCGACCTTCTCGTCGTCCGGGACCGCTTCCAGCAGGTGAGTGAACTCGGGAACCATCGGCAATAGCCTCTCCTTTCGACTTTTGTCTGCATCCGCTGGAATAACGAACATCGGATATTCGACGAGCGACTTGTGGGTACTTGGGCGTTTCACTTCAAGGATGAACCCTATTGTCTTATTACCATCACTCGAGAAAGTGAAAATTCAAGGAACTACGCTTTAGAAATGCGCGAAGAGAAAGGTAACGAACAGTGTTCAGCAACGATACGGCTTTTAAGAATCGGCGAGGACGAGTTCGTGGAATTAGAATCTACCATTCCGAAGGACGCCCCACCGGAGGAGAAGATGACGGTCGATGGCAAGCCGCTTCAGGCCGAGTACACTCTTTGGCGAATAACGTACACGAAAGACACGATACGTGTCTGGGAATTTGAGGACAGGAAAACTCTGGAAAGTCTTCCGGTATCGAACATCGTCTACGCAGTTCCATGGGACAGAAAGGTGACGATTGCAAATCGCTCGTCCGATCAGCTCCAGAAGTTTCTTATTGAAAATGGCGATAAGATGATCGATAATGTGGACGAACTCAAACGTTCTGAATAGGTGGCGAACAATTACGTGAACCCGATTTGTGGTCGGTTCGTGCTCCGGATTTCGCGTCGCTCGCCACAACCGGGTTACGATGGTCGTTAGCTGGTGATTCACCAAGAAAGGAGACTGCTATGAAGTGCTTTGGTTTCTTGATACTGGCCGCATCGCTCATCGCTCCGTGTTCGGCAGTCGCATGCGAAACGTACACGGTTACTCTCGTCAGTGCGTGGACGAACAATACTGCTTTGGGCGCGGACACTGAAAATGTACGGTTCGGCATCGATGGCGTGGTGCAATCAAACAAGCATCGCAGCACAGACGACGAAAAAGGCTTCTGGCATTTCCACCGAAAGAAGTCAAGGCGAGTTGATCTGACGTGCCTCAAGGATCAGCAGTTGGGCACTTCGTTTACCATAGAATTGGATGCCATTCATGACAGTGACAAAAAGCACATCGGAAATGTCACCGTGACGCTGCAAGATGAAGACGGCGAACTTCGGCTGGCATTCGATATGAAGCACGGTGAACGGACTCGGCACTTGCGGCGACGGTACAGAAACGGTGACGAGACTCTTTGGGTGACACGTGTCGTTCCGGCCGACGGTTCGGCCAATTACAATTATGTATTACGGTTCCAGATCGAAACGACGCTAACGGGCAAGTAGGGATTGTTCTCCCAACAGTACGTCACGACTTCGGCTAACAAAGTGGTGCAGCGGAGTTGTGGGCCGCACGTAGTGTGACATCTAAGGCAATGGCCCCAACCCGGTTATCGCAGACATGCGGCCGGGGTTCGCGTGCCAACGGAGCCATCAATCTTTTGGACGCAGTTTCAGGCAACTGGGGCGTCATTAAACCAGGAGCGATCACATGTTTGCTTTTTTTATGCCAGGCCCGATTGAACTGATCATCATGATGCTCGTCCCGGCTGCCGCCTTGGCCGTGGTTGTGTTGGTCGTCGCCCTGACGCGCAGCCGTAAAGCATCAGATGACAATCCCAACCTGACACCATGTCCGGATTGTGGGCGATTTGTGTCACTCCATGCTACGACCTGCCCGCAGTGCGGGCGGCCTCTTCAGACCCAGCCATGACAGTCAGCGGTTCCTGGCCACGGTGTGAGACAAAGGCCCGATAACCAACGCAAGCACCGGAGCCGCCGATCGGGCGTCTGGCGAATAAAAAGCTACATGGCGGCGGCCGGGTGATGCGTGACGTTATGTGGCTCAGATCAGCAGGAATGGCCGCGTCACCCTGGTTCAACGCCATGCGCTTACATTTAATCGCGATGCGCCTCTCGGGCTTCAGTACACGTGTGACACCGACTGTCCCGCTCACAAGGCAGCAATTGATGCGATGCGATCCTTGCGGCGATTCGACGACCTTGTTCGATTTGCAGAGGCCCAGCACGGCTTCGCACAGATGGGTACTTTGGCATCACCTATCCAGAAGACCTCGACGACTGGGACAGGGAAAAGGAGATGCAAATAGACGCAGCCAGCATCCTTGCAATTGCGGGGTACGGCAACGCCCAAAACGTTGCCTCACTCGCAACGGGCCTTGAAATCTTGAAGGCAAATCCCGCATAACAAATCCATGAATCGGAGCGGAAACATAGTGCCGTGCCCGCTCCGTCTGAGTACAAAGTATAATTGAACGTTTCCGCCCGGTTATCTCAAACGTCAGGTGCATCCAGCACATGGAGTCCGAATCCAACAAAGCGAGCATCGTCGCGCGATGGGGGCCTCGTTGCGAGTTCATTCTGATGATCAGCGTGGGCCTGGCGATGGCATACTTGGGCATTCATGCCGCAAATACTGGAGGCGGCGGATGGTTCGCAAAGCTAGTCGCCGGTGCCTTGTTTTTTGTTCTTGGTGCCTTAGGCACACTGAATAGTGTCGGGCTTATTTTTCGGCTCATTAGTCTCGGCATGTATTTGCGAATTTACGGCTTCACCAGCAAAGGATTGAACGCTACTTCGCCGAACGATGAAACCAATTCGTCGAGGGGATCACCACAATGATACCTGTCGCGGAACCGTAAGCTGCGAGGCCGTTCGATCACGATACAACGAATAACAAACACGGCTTCGCGGCGATTGTCGTTCCACCCATAGAACGTTGTTCGGGCATCGGAAGTTGCCCGCGAACATCAATGGACTGATTGGTCGACAAAGTGATCGAACCCGAACTGGCATTTGAAGCACCAGTCTCGTCGTTCCCGGTCGAAAGAGACCGAGTCGATATGACAGCACCGGTGAGGACGTTGAGATCGCCATCCGATGAAACGTCCAGTGAGTTGCCGAACGTGTGAATACTGCCCAGCCGGAAAGTCGTTCCGTCGTTCGCACTGGTAAGATTCAGATCACGGCTCAACCCCGTAAGCGTAATGATTTGCACACCCTCGACCCTGGTGTCAAAATCGGTGCTGGAAGCCTGATTGGCAACCGCATACCGGAGCTGCAGTGCACTTTTACTGATGGTGAACTCATTGTCACCTGATCATTCGTCTCAAACTTGACTGAATAAGACTCCTGAGTTTGCTGGAGAGTGACGTTCAGCGTGGCCAGTAGCACGCGGGTTTCCAGTGCATCGGCGCAGTGATTCCATATTCCCGTGGTACCCCGAACATCACGTTTACTCCTCCGTGAAACCCGACGGAATGCTGCCAATTGATGACGAAGGTTCTTTAAACAATTAATAAGCATGATCAGTCTGGATGGTAAAAAAAGAATCTACGGAGTGGATGCGCGGGGAACGCGGGCGGTTGGACGGGGGGGCGGCAGGGGGCGAATGTTTCAACTCAGGTCTCTCAAAGCCCCCGGCATAACGGCGACAGGCTGCACCCACGGAATGCTGCACACCACTCGTGTTTTGAAAAAAAAAGCTGTTAGGTGACTTTTCACTGCAGCCGTGCCCAATGGTCGCGCAGGTCTTCTCTGAAGCCGCACCTGCAACAACATCATGCGGCGCAGTCAGGCACACAAGCATGAGCTGCCCCCGCGGATGGTACCACTCGTCAAGTGGTGTTCTGACTGCAGTGCCGATCGTGAGAACAGCCTCTGTTGCGGATGGTCTGCGGCCCAGTGAATCGTGCTGTCGGCCGGTCATGTCGTGAACGCTCAATCAGCACTCCGGCCAACAGCAGCCTGCCACACCGTCCCAGCGGAGCAGCTCGTGACGCAGATTAAGAGGATCTGTGGTAAGTCCTGGACGGACGAAAACCATCCCCGTTGCTGACACGATCGTGGGGAGGGTAGCCGACGCACGCGGCGAATCATAACCAGGCCTGTATTCAGCCGCCCTTACTGCATTTTTCATTTTTTTCGTTTTTCGTGAGCCTCTGTGCGTGCGTCCTGCCATGTGAGTCATAGAGGCGGCGGGTCATGTCCCCCCACAAACAACTCTGTCGGTGTTCATCCGAGGAAGTGCTCTGATGAGTCTGGCAATGCAATAACCCCTGTTCAGTCGGCTGGCTGCAACGTGGCAGCAAACGACCCGTAATTTCTGTCTTCACTGTCCATGTCACGTACCTCGGATCGTCCTGAAAGTGATTCCCTGTTACTCAAAAACAACTGCGAGAATTTGCCATGAAATCGACTGACAGACGCCGCAAAAGACGAGCCCCCGCATTCCGATATGGCTCAGAATCTCTGGAGGTCCGCACACTGCTGGCGGCTGATTTTGGTGACGCGCCCTCCGGCTATCCCGTCAGGCTGGCCGATGACGGTGCCCGGCATGAAACCCCGGCAGTCATCACTCAGGTGTGGCAGCGACTGGGTGATGACATCGACGGCGAAGCGCCGGAAGACCGTTCCGGCTGTTCCGTCTCGCTGAGTGCGGATGGCAACACGGTCGCCATTGGGGCGATTGGGAACGACGACAATGGAACCAACAACGGCCACACACGGATTTACCGCTGGGATTCGGGGACCTCAGCATGGGGCCAACTGGGCGGGGACATCGACGGTGAAGTCTTGGGGCATTGGTCCGGAAATTCCGTGTCGCTGAGTGCGGACGGCAATACGGTCGCCATCGGCGCAATCCTTAACGATGGCAACGACAGCACGAATACAAACCGTGGTCACACGCGGATCTATCGCTGGAATTCGGGGACCTCAACATGGGACCAACTGGGTGGCGCGGGAACCGGCGACATCGACGGAGAAGCGGCAGGGGACCATTCCGGATATTCCGTGTCGCTGAGTGCCGACGGCAACACGGTCGCTATTGGAGCACGACAAAACGATGGTAATGGAACTGCGTCCGGTCACACGCGGATCTACCGTTTCGACGGCACGGCATGGCAGCAACTGGGCGGCGCGGGAACCGGCGACATCGACGGAGAAGCGGAGAACAACTACGCCGGCCACTCCGTCTCGCTGAGTGCGGACGGCAACACGGTCGCCATTGGGGCATTCTTTAATGATGGCGACGACAGCACAGACACAAAACGTGGTCATACGCGAATCTACCGATACGATGGCGCGGCATGGCAGCAACTGGGCGGCGCGGGAACCGGCGACATCAACGGCGAAGCGCCGGGAGACTCCTCTGGCGATTCCGTGTCGCTGAGTGCCGACGGCAACACTGTCGCCATTGGCGCGCCAGGTAACGATGGCGACGAAAGTACAGACACACAACGTGGTCACACGCGGATCTACCGATACAACGGCACGGCATGGGCACAACTGGGCGGCGCGGAAACCGGAGACATCGACGGAGAATCGCCGGGAGACGCATCCGGCGTGTCCGTATCGCTGAGTTCCGACGGCAACACAGTCGCCATTGGGGCACCTGTAAACGATGACAACGGAGTCCGTTCCGGCCACACGCGAATTTACCGCTGGAATGCAGAGACTCTAATTTGGCAGCAGCTGGGCGGCGTGACCGGCGACTTCGACGGCGAAGCGGCGGGGGACGAATCCGGCTGGTCCGTCTCGCTGAGTGCGGATGGCCATACGGTCGCCATTGGGGCACAAATGAACGATGGCAATGGAAGCCGCTCCGGTCACACGCGAATTTATCGGCTGATAACCGATCCTCTGCGGTTGGGTGCCAGCCGAGACACCGAACCGACGGGCGTCCCTTCCACTGCTGCCGATGGGGACGGAGACGATGAGGACGGTCTTTCCTGGCCCGCGGTCCTCGTGGCCGGTGACACGTACCAGATTTCGGTGGACGTTCGGGGCGGCAGCGGGTCCGGGAATCTGGATGCGTGGATCGACTGGAATCAAAACGGCACCTGGAACGATCCCGGCGAAAAGATCTTTGCCTCAACTCCGGTCACTGCCGGTCTGAATACACTTCCGTTTACTCTTCCCGTCACGACCACGGGCGGCGACACGTATGCCCGTTTTCGCCTCAGTACGGCCGGCGGTCTGGCACCAACGGGTCTGGCGGCGGACGGAGAAGTGGAAGACTACCGAGTCACCATCAACGCCGCACCCACACTGGATGCAATCACTGATCTGACCATCGCCGAAGATGCGGGCCTGCAGAATATCGACCTGACCGGCATCACCGCCGGTCCTGGTGACAGCCAGAACCTGCACGTGACGGTGAGCAGGAGTAACCCACTGGTGACTCCTTCACCAGCGTTGACGTACGCGTCTGCGGAAACAACGGGCAGCCTGCAGTTCACCCCGCTGGCGGATCAGTTCGGTACGTCGACCGTCACGGTCACAGTAACGGATGCCGGTGCCGACGGGGACCTGTTGCAGACAGTCGACAATGCCTCGTTCAGTCGCACGTTCACCGTGACGGTCATACCGGTGAACGATCTGCCTACACTGGATGCGTTCGCGGACCAGAGTGAAGAAGAGAACAGCGGCGTTCATACGGTCAGCCTGACCGGCATTACGGCCGGTCCGAGCAATGAAACGGAGACCGTGCGGCTCACGGCGACCAGCACCGATGCGTCCCTGATCACAGATCCGCAGGTGACCTACAACACGGGCGAAGATACAGCCACACTGTCCTGGTCGTCGGAACCGCATCAGATCGGCACGACCACGATCACCGTCACGGTGGAAGACGCGGGTCCGGACGACGATTTCAACACGCCCGGTGACAACCAGAGCCTGGTGCGCACTTTCGACATCACGGTGACGGCCCGAGCTTACGATTATGGTGACGTGTCTCAAAGCTACCCGGTGGCCCGCATTCAGAATGGCGCCCGGCATGACACGCCTGCGAGTGTGCCGCAGTTGTGGGTACAACGGGGCGGCGATATTGACGGAGAAGCTGCGGGGGACCTTTCCGGCAAGTCCGTCTCGCTGAGTGCCGACGGCAACACGGTCGCCATTGGGACGGAATACAACGATGGCGATGACAGCACAAATACGAAACGTGGTCACACGCAAATCTACCGTTACAACGGCACGGCATGGGTACAACTGGGCAACGACATTGACGGAGAAGTGGAATACGACCAGTCGGGCTATTCCGTCTCGCTGAGTGCGGACGGCAACACGGTCGCCATT
>JABABI010000188.1 GCA_014238335.1 Fuerstiella sp. | reverse complement strand
TTATATAGGTTGAGTAGACAAGCTTAGATAGGCCATAGAGAGGCAGTCACCTATAATATACGAAATTTACCCTATACGGGTCAAGTCTTTTGTTGCCACGACCATTAGCACGAAGGGACGCCACGATCCCTGTCTGCTGCCCCGGTTCGTTCCGATGGGCGAAGCGATGGTCGCAATTGTGCTGGCGGACCACTGGCTCCGCTGGAAGGCGATCAGAGAACCGGCCACCGGCTGACGCAGGGCTCAGTGTATATGTGAACATCGCCAGCACGCGGCGGGCATGGTCTGGCCCGAATCGGTTCGTCAGGTCGAAGGACTTTCGGCGTAGACATCTTCCGTGTCGTCATACGTGCAGATGTAGCCGGGTTGTCTGGAACGTTCCCGTTCCGCGTCCAGAGCCGCGATGACGACAACCTGAATCTTTTCGCGACAGGCTGCGTTAATGGGGTGGGCGATGTCCGCAAACAATCGTGAACGCGTCTGACCGCCCGTCTCTGCCGTTATGCGGTTGCCGCAACCGTTGCAGTGTCGCGCTCGAACATCGTTCTTCCACGAACACGTCGGGCACTTTATCATCAGTTTGCGACTTGGCATCGCGACGAAGGGGCCCTTCAGTCCCTCGATCACCTTCAGATCGCGAACGACGAACTCGCCGTCCAGAGTAATGGAACAGAACGCCTGTAGTCGATCGTCGTTGTCGTCCATCAACTTAATGCGGACTTCTGTGACTTCCACCAATGAATTCCTGCAGGTTTCGGAACTTGATCTGTCTGCATTGTCGCAGCACTAAGCCGTCAGCCGCTCAAAAAATCTACTGACTGGCAATTGAGCAAGCGTGCGGAGTTGAACGGAACGCGACAATTTCAACAACACGACTTCGGCCAAACATGTAAAACACTGAATTTGTAGACGGTGATCGCCTCCTCTTTCCAACACTTGGATGTACTCACCGCTTAATCAATCCGTTTTGCCGACGTGAGCGAGAATCCATGCACAGGAGTGAGAGATTATAACACACTAGGGGCATACCACACAAGAAGGTCACATTTGTACAGTTGTGTCCTGGTCGGGCAATGAATTATCAGAGCGATTATTTCCCCAGCTTCGCTCCAGCTGGTCACGAATGTTTCGCGGGAGCTGGGGTGCTCCTGATTGCTGTCTGGTTTCCGTTCGCAGGCAGGGTCGACATGTGCAAGGTCAAATATCATCGGATGCCGTTCCCGTTGTGTTGCTCGGCCGTGACACGATCGCAGTACAGGAAAAGGCCCGAACTGTTCGGGTGTATTCGTACCAGTCCTGTCCACGCACGGCATCCAGGAAAACCAGCGTCTGATTAGCAGGCATCTCATTGAAACGCGTGCAGCCTGTGCATAGGTAGCTCGCATCACCGCAGTTGATCCCTGGTAGTAGAGCAAAGGCAACGGCGCTGCGAATATCCTGCCCCTCAAATCGAGTCGGGTGAATCATGCAACCGACTGAATTCTCCTGATCGTCATCGAAGCCCATGAACGGGCAAACGATCGACTGAGCGATGGACGTTTTTTGGCGTTTGCCAATCCACGGTAGTCGTATCTGTATGGCCCACAGCAGGTTTATGCCACGTGTTGCAAGGACTTCGTGCAGAAACAATCGAAAACGTCCTGGCATCGTTATGACTGAATTGAAGCGGCGAAATAAATCGCGCTGGCGTCGTAATCGCAGGATCAACTGTGACTTTTCGACGTCAGCACCCCAGCAGCAGGCGCCGCACGTGTGGTTATTGACGCGGCACAGGGAAGCATCGTTTGATTTTCCGTGGGATGTCTGCATGGAGTGGAAAAATTCGGAAGCTAGAGGAAACCAGACAACGATTCATGGCCGACCTTAACATGATTCGCAGGTGCCGCCAACGCAGACTTTCGTCGTCGTGAAGCAGCTGCCGATAATCCTGAAATGTTTTCCTCAGCAATGACTTTTAACGACTCTGATTTTGCCAGCGTCAGGCACGAGTACAGCGCCACAGCGAGGGGGGATCGTAAGCCGAAGGAGTCCGCTGTTTGTGGTAATCGGCTCGGACATTGCAGTTCCGGACAGAACAATACAGACGTTTGTCGATTCATCGTTGGGCAATTCAATGGTGGAGGCGACGGCCCCGGCGTTGAAGACAGACAGCAACGCCCCGGATTCAGCAGCTGTATGGAAAACGACCGCACTTGATTCTGCCAGAACGACCCGCGGCGGTTCAGCGCGGCCCAGCTGGTATTTGCTGCGAAGCCGAATGCACTTCTGATACCAACGGTGCATGTCCATGTCCCAGGCATCACGCTGCCACGGGAACCCTCTTCGGCAGTCAGGATCGTGTCGTCCTTCGAGTCCGATTTCATCTCCGTAGTAAATACATGGAGCCCCGGGGATCAGGCACAGAAAGAGCCATGCCATTTTCAGAGCTGCTCTGTCGCCACCACAACAGGTCAGAAATCGCGGCATGTCATGGCTGTCCAGCAGATTCAACTGCACTGCGGTAATCTGTGTCGGGTAGATCGAGGCCACTCGCCGAATTTCTGCGGCGAATTCCGGGCCGCTGCAGCGCTGCACATGACTGAAACTTGATGGGCGCTGAACCTCTTCAAGATCAAGGTAATGGCCACCAAAGAATCCCAGACAGGCAGCCGTCAACGGATAGTTCATCACTGCGTCCCACATGTCGCCGTGCAACCAGTGCTGAGCTTCTCCCCACACCTCACCGACAATATAAGTTTCTGAGTTGATGGCTCGAACTCGCTGGCGAAATTCGCGCCAGAATGCGTCGTCTTCAATTTCGTTGGCGACGTCCAGTCGCCAGCCGTCGATCCCGAACTCGACCCAGTACTCGGCGACGGACAGCAGGAACTCACGAACTTCCGGACAGTCCGTGTTGAACTTTGGTAACGCGGGAAGATTCCACCAGGCGCCGTATCCAATGGCCTCAAAACTACCCTGTCCGTCCGCAAGTGACCGAGCGGCCTGGTCAGACGGATATGCCTGAAACGGTCTGTGGCCGTCAAGACGGTCCTGGTCGAAGTGAAACCAGTCTCGAAACGGCGACGCGTTTCCGTTTTCCAGCACGTGGTGAAATTGCCAAAAACCACGACTGGCATGATTGAAGACGCCGTCCAGCACAATTCTCAGGCCACGCTCGTGAGCCTTGTCCAGTAAGTCACGCAACGCTTTGTTGCCGCCCAGCAGCGGATCCACGTTGTAGTAATCATAGGTGTGATAACGGTGGTTGGCCGCCGAGGCAAAGATTGGGCAGAAGTAAATCGCCGTCACGCCCAGATCCTGCAGGTAATTCAGTTTCTGCGTAACGCCGTACAGGTCTCCTCCCTTGAAACCGTGGGATGTCGGCGGCGCGTCCCATGGTTCAGGATGCTGCGTTGCCGCAACAGTGCCGCTTCGTGCGAATCGATCGGGGAAGATCTGGTAGAAGACGGCGTCCCGCACCCAGTCCGGCGTGTCAATCGGCATCGCGACCGTCTTTCAAAGGCAACGTCAAATGAGGAGTCGTGGCACCTGCCGGGGCGGGCGTTCTGTGGTCCTTTGTCACTGCGTGACGGAAGACCATGGTCGCGCTGGCTTGACATGTTACGTCGATTGGCTGCCGTCCTGAGGATGGTCTTTATCGCCCGGCACGCACAGCATCATCGTCAGGCTCAGAGGCGGCACCTGGATTTCTATGGTCTGTTCCTGGCCGTGTGACGCGATATCGTTGGCATACACGCCGCCCTGGTTACCGATGCCGGATCCTCCGTACCACTCGGCGTCGGTATTCAGCAGTTCTTTGTAGAAGCCTTTGACCGGAACACCGATCTGATAATCTGTATGCGGCGTGGGTGTCAGGTTGACGACAACAACCAGGCGTTCTGACAGGTCAATCGTCTGCCGCACGAAGGCCAGCACGCAATTCGTTGTGTCATCCCCCACGACCCAGCGAAACCCATCAGAATGAGTGTCACTGGAATAGAGCGCCGAATGCTCACGGTACAGTCGGTTGAGGTCGCAGATCAGACGACGGATGCCTTCGTGTGTATCAAAGGTCCGCAGCGTCCAGTCGACTTCTCCATCGTGATTCCATTCGTCCCATTGGCCGAATTCGCATCCCATGAACAGCAGTTTTTTGCCTGGGGCGGCATATTGCATCCCGTACAGCAGCCGCAGGTTGGCGAACTGCTGCCATTCGTCGCCGGACATTTGTGAAAGCAGCGACTGCTTCCCGTGTACAACTTCGTCGTGGGACAATGGCAGCATGAAGTTTTCGCTGAATGCGTAGACGCCACGAAACGTCAGGTCGTTCAGGTGCCAGACGCGATGAATGGCGTCGCGCCGCATGAAACGCAGCGTGTCATTCATCCAGCCCATGTCCCATTTCATGGTAAACCCCAGGCCGCCTGTATAGACAGGTCGAGACACGCCGGGCCAGGCGGTCGATTCTTCGGCAACGGTCAGAATGCCGGGAAACTCGGCGTGCAGAACGCTGTTGAAATCGCGCAGAAAGTCAATCGCTTCCAGATTTTCGCGGCCACCGTGTCGATTGGGAATCCATTGTCCTGAGTCACGCGAGTAGTCCAGGTACAACATCGACGCGACAGCGTCGACTCGCAACCCATCCACGTGGTAAACGTCGCACCAGAAACGCGCGCTTGATAACAGAAATTCGGAGACTTCTCGTCTGCCGTAATTGAAGATCAGAGTATTCCAGTCGGGATGATATCCCAGTCGAGGATCAGCGTGTTCGTAAAGGTGAGTTCCATCGAACTGCGCAAGTCCGTACCCATCTGTCGGAAAGTGGCCGGGAACCCAGTCCAGCAGCACACCAATATTGTGCTGATGCAGATAATCGACGAAGTACTGAAAATCGTGAGGCTGTCCGAAACGACTGGTTGGTGAAAAATAGCCCGTCGTTTGATATCCCCATGATCCGTCGAACGGGTGCTCAGTCACGGGCATCAGTTGCACGTGAGTGTAGCCGGCTTCAACGATGTATTCTGTCAGCTGGTGAGCGAGTTCCCGGTAGTTGTGAAACTCTCGTCCGTCCTTTGGTCGTTTCCATGATCCGAGGTGCAGTTCATAGACGGACACCGGCGCTTCAAGCCAGTTGGTTGAGTCGCGTTGCTGTATCCATTCTGAGTCGTGCCACTGAAAGTGCCGCAGACTGCAGATGACAGATGCTGTACCCGGCCGCAATTCCGAATGAAACGCGAACGGATCGGCTTTTTCAATAACCTGTCCGTGTGTCGTATTAATGGCATACTTGTAACGCGTTCCCGGAACCGCTCCGGCAACGAATCCTTCCCAGGTTCCTGTATCGCTGGATCTCAGCCAGTCACGACCGGGGGTCCATCCGTTGCCGTCACTGATGACCGATACTTGCTGGGCATTGGGGGCCCACACGGCAAAGCGAACGCCTCCATCGACGATATGTGCTCCAAGGTGGCGATACAGCGTAGTGCGGTCAGCCGGTAGGTCAAATGTGTTACCTGCGGATGCTGAGGCCGATTCTGCGTTACGACTGAGTCCGAAATCCGTGCTCACTATGTCCACCCAATTCGAACGATTGAAAACCTGCGGGGCCATTGGGCCGCCTGTGAAGCGACGGCATTCGCATATTGTCGTCGTCAGCGTCTCGCATGTCTATTAACGACCGAGCATCAGCAGGAACGGGAAGTCGCGGTTCGATGCTGTTACGATCCAGACGTTCGCTGCTGACGCAATCGCGTGAACAATCGTGCGAATCGAGGCTCTGCGGGTCGCTCTGCGTCCCCGGATAAGGCTGCCTGCTGTTCCGTATCGAGTGAATCACACATCATGGAGATACGTGGCAGGTCCTGCTGGCCGGTGTTTTCCTGAAGGACAGCATGCTGAAGGGCCTCCGGAACAGGCAGCGCGACGCTCTCTGCACCAGCTGCCGGTCGCAGCATCTCCTGAGGAGGAACGATGCAAACCACGCGGTCTCGGGCCTGATTCAATAGCCGAGGCGCGTAGCCATTTTGCCGGAACTCGACTTGTGCATTTTCGTTCCTGCTCTGAACCATCGGCTGGCGATCCCGGGGCACCGGCGTGACCGGTCGACCTGGAAGCTTTATGTTGCCCGGCGAACTGCTGCTTTTGGATGCGAGGCGGGCGGACATGGGCCCCCCGTTATCAACAGGAGTAATGCCCGCTGCAGTTGGCGCGTCAGACTGACCGGCAGGATGTTCGTTCCGCTCTATCTCATCGACGCTGTATGGAAGAGTCAACAACCGATCAATTTGTGTCGGGGCAGGTGTGGCGAGGTCCGACTCCTGATCCTTCCTGTCTGTTGAACGCGAAGCAGTCACGGCCACACGGCCAGAGATTGGCAGCAGTATTTGCTCTTCGCTGTCATCCGTATCTTCATTTACCACGGCAATAACTGGCTGATCCGCTTGAGGCACGTCGGTCTCATGGGATGGCAATTCGATCAATGTGTCCGCGTCGACAATTGGCTTTGCAATATTCATGCAGACGTCGTCAATCGGTTCGCCGTCTTCCGTCGGCTGTGCGATCAATTCGAATTCCTTCATAAGTTGACCGTCGACCCACTGCGAGTCCCGGTTCTGAAAGTCGTCGCCGTCCGACGCTGCTTCTGCAATCAACTGCTGGACGTAATGGAACGATTGATCCAAATAACCCGCTTCCAGGTTGGGCAATGGCGCGTCGATGTCAATCACGGGGGACACTGCAATTGCGGTGACGGGGTGGATCTGAGGGGACTCCGCCGAAGGTTTCGTCTGCGCTTCGTTCAATTCAACAATCGAAATGGAAGATGGCGGCGCCACGCCCGTAATGTCCGGAGGCCAGACGGGAGTGAGCGAAGCCTCAACCAAACGCGTCCGCTGGACCTGATCGGAGCTCACCGAGCGACCCAGTTCGCACCACGTATAGCGATCAAAGACGGGTACGGCAGTCGATACAGTTGTCTGGAGCGTGTTTGCTGTGTCTGCCACGACTGCTGTTGCAGGCCATGTACCAGCGGGTTCCCAGCGCGAAAAATGACTGAACAAAGGGACGATTAATTGTGACTGTGCAGCTGGGATGGCTGCGACAACTTCTCCGTCGGCGCCGTCACTGGGCGGCATCGCCCCAGCAAGCACCAGGTGATGTTCGAGACTCTGTGGGTTGGCCGCTACGTCGGCATCACTTCCACCCAAAGCAGTTGCCGCGACATCAACGGGCTCATCGTGGGTAATGTTATAATCCGCTGCGTCCCATTGTGCCGCGATGGGCCCAGCTGCTTCCTCGGTTTCGTCATCAGCTACGGTGCTGTCTTCGGCCGGCGGATCCAGTAAAACGTCGGATTCAAATTCAGGATATTCGGCTGTGCGATCAAAGAATTCACCCACGCTGATCTTTTTGGTCCCGTCCGGCAGATCACTTGCTTCGTACAAGTCCGATTCAACGTGGTCGTCTGTAGCAGAGGGCGGTGGCGCGACGGTATTGACTGACTCCGTGTCGCAGGAATCGGATGTGTTTGAGACAATTTCGACAGCTGAGTAATGAGTCGACGGCTCCGCAAATCCAATTTCAACAACGCCAGAGCTGGCGGACGAGTCAGCCGCGATGGGGGAGATAGACTCGCTTGAACCGCCAATTTCAATCACGCCATTTGATGACGACGAACTATCCGCCGAGAATCTTTCGCCTGTCGATTCAGCAACGGGAACATGCTCGTGGTCATCTTCTTCGTCATCAACGTATGCAGTTGCGTTCCATGCATACGGCAAATGCTGCAATCGCTGTAACGCTTCCGTCACCACGTCGCCGGAAACACGAGCGTCGGATGTGTTCTGCGTTGTTTCTGTGCCGTCGTCGTCGAGACGAGACTGCGGCTGTTGACGGGATGCTATCTCATTGCACACAACCAGGCATTCATCAGCCAGCAGACTCAGACAACGAGGACTTCCGTCTGCTGCTGCCGCAATTCGCTCAACGGCTTCAGGCTCAAAGATGCTTCCCAGTGTGCCACCCGAATTACTGATCTGCAG
>JABABI010000187.1 GCA_014238335.1 Fuerstiella sp. | reverse complement strand
TGCGCTGCTGCGTTGCATAATCGGCAGCGTTTTCCGATGCGGGCCAGTCACTGCCATAGATGACGCGATCGTCGCCGAATGCTCTCCAGACGACGTCGATGTAGGGACGGTAGAAGTCCAGATCCCGCGACGCGTTCTTTCCGCCCTCAGCGGCGGCCCAGCAGAGTGCCGAGATCTTGCAGGATACATTTTTGTGTTTTGCCGCAGCGCGGATTCCGTTTGCCCAGTCCCGTGGAGGAGGGCTGGACGTGATCTTCACATTTCCAATGTGATTCAACACGATCCGCAGGTCGGGCACCCGCTTTGCCAGTCGGGCAAGCTCGGCAGGTGTCTCAGGGCCGCCGTTGATGTCGAGAGCCAAATCGTGGGCGGCGAATAGTTTCAGGTCGTCCAGCTTATCTTTGTCAAGGAGAGTGCGAAGCAGACTGGTCGAAATTCGAATCCCACGAAACAGCGGATTGGCGGCAAACCGTTTCAGGTGTCTGGCGAAGTCGGCGGAGCCCGGCTCGAGCCGCCCGACTATGCCAACCACAAACGGGTCGTCTTTTGCCAGACCCAGCAGCCAGGCGTTGTCTTCAAGGCGATCGCTTGCTTCCACAATCACGGTGCCGGTGACGCGGCGGAAGTGTTTCAACTCGCGCAGATCTTCTGGCAGCACTGTGCGATAAAGCGGTGAACCTTTCGCCGGCCACGGAATGCCTCCGGGCCGTGTCGGATCGTAGAAGTGCGTGTGACAGTCGATGACATCCAGTTCAGTGTCTGGTTTGTTGGCGAAGAGAGGTAGGCTTTCGAGCCCAGCGAGACCGCTGACGCCCACTGCGAGCATCTCACGGCGAGAAAGACTGAATGACATGATGACACTCCTGTGGGGCACGTTTGTAACCTGCCTGGTTGATGAGGCTTCCGGCAGGTTACAAACCTGCCCCACTCCTAAGCAAACAGCTCATGCACCACGTTACCTTCGACATCCGTGAGCCGAAAGTCACGGCCAGCATGGCGATACGTCAGGCGCTCATGGTCCAGACCCATCGCATGCAGCATCGTCGCATGAAAGTCGTGGATGTGGACTTTGTTTTCCGCGGCGTAGTACCCGTAGTCATCCGTCGAGCCGTAGCGAAAGCCGCCCTTCACTCCGCCGCCAGCAAGCCACATGGTAAAACCTTCGGGGTTGTGGTCGCGGCCGTCCGCTGTCTCGGCGGTGGGTGTGCGGCCGAACTCGCTGCCCCACCAAATGAGCGTGTCGTCGAGCATGCCGCGTTGCTTCAGGTCGGTTAGCAAGCCGGCGATTGGCAAATCGACCTCGGCAGCGTTTTTCTCGTGATCACGTTTGAGGTTGTTGTGTTGATCCCACTGTACTTTGTCGTCGTTGTGGGTCACCTGGATGAAGCGAACGCCAGCCTCGGCGAAGCGACGCGCGAGCAGACACATCCGGCCAAAGTTCGCCGTGCCGGGATCATCCATCCCATACAGCTTCAAAGTCGCTGGCGTCTCGCGCGACAGATCTTCGAGTTGCGGAATCGAGGATTGCATGCGAAAGGCAAGTTCGAACGAGTTGATCCTTGCTTCCAGAGAGGCGTCGCCACCGCTTCGCCTGAGGTGCCTGCGATTCATCGCATTCAGCCGATCGAGTTGCAATTGCTGGATCTGCCGCGGCAGTTTCGAGTTTTGAATGAATTTCACCTGCGCTTTTTCCGCTGGCACGCTCGCATCGCCCAGCGCCGTGCCGTTGTGAACGGCTGGCAGGAACGACGAACTCCAATTGTTGACGCCGCCGAATGCGAGCGTGGGGCAGATCGTGACGAAAGCAGGCAGGTTCGCATTCTCGGTACCAAGGCCGTAGCTGACCCACGAGCCGATGCCTGGCCGGATGAAGTTGTCGCTGCCGGTGTGCAGCTTCATCATCGCTCCGCCGTGGGAAGGGTTCGTGCCGTAACACGAATGCACCATGCAGAGGTCATCGACACGCGTGGCGACGTGCGGGAACAACTCGCTGACCCACAAACCGCTCTCGCCATACTGCCGGAACCTCCACGGCGAACGCAGCAGGTTTTTGGTTGAGTTGAATTGCACGCGCGGCTTGGCGAAGGGAAACGGCTTGCCGTGATCGCGAGTCAGAAGTGGTTTCGGATCGAACGTATCGACCTGGGACGGGCCGCCGGACATCAGCAAAAAGATAATTCGTTTCGCGCGAGCCGGAAAGTGCGATGGTTTGCCCGCGAGCGGATTGGCGGAAGGTGTGTCAGCCGACGACTCGTCCGCCAGCATCGATGCGAGCGCGAGCGAACCGAATCCGACCGCAGTTCGCTCCAGGAGAGTTCGGCGTGACAGCATTGCTGCGCTCGACCCCAGCCACCCGAATTGAGAGCTATCTTCATTCATTTGGGACAATTCTTACTTCATCTCACATACAAAAACTCATTAGATGCCAACACAACGTGGCAGAGTGTTGACCACGCTTTCTTTCGCTGCATGTCAGTATTCTCGTTGGATTGTGCCTGCTCCACCCTGTTGAGGAACGCCAAATCAGCCCGTCGTTCGTCCGGAGTCGGTAGGCGTCCGAATGCGATCGCGTAAAGTCGCGTGAGCCGCAGGTCATCGTTGTCCAAATCCGCAATCAACCGCTCGGCGAAACTGCCTGCGGCTTGCATCACGATGTCGCTGTTGAGCATTAACAGTGCTTGCGACGCCACGACGGTAGTCGCGCGATCGCCACTCGTGACGGCTGGATCAGGAAAATCAAGCAGTTGAAATACGTTGTAAACGTGGTTGCGCACAACGGGCAAATAGAGCGAACGTCGGCGGCTGTCGTAGGTCGTCAAGTCCTTCGATGTGTGATCGAAGAAGTACGCCCGGTTCTTCAATTTCAACAGCGAACCGCCCATTGTCGTATCGAGCTGGCCACTCGTCGCCAGGAGCGCATCGCGGACGGCCTCTGCCTCCAGGCGGCGCACGTCGGCACGGCTGAACAAACGATTGTCGGGGTCGCCTGCAGCGGAAGTTGTGAGACTTTCGTTCTCGCCCGAAGTCTCACGACTTCGGCTGCTTGACTGTTGATACGTACTCGACATCACGATCATGCGATGCAGCGACTTGATCGACCAACCGTCGGCGACGAACCGGCGAGCGAGCCAATCCAGCAACTCCGGATGCGACGGCCGTTCACCAAGCAGGCCGAAGTTGTCGATTGAGCGAACGAGCCCCTTGCCGAAGTGCCAGCGCCAAACGCGATTGACGATGACCCGCGCGGTGAGCGGATGGTTTGGATCAACGAGCCAGTCGGCGAACTCGCGCCGGCCGCTTTGCTTGTCGCTGAACTTCGGTACATGCGGACCTCGCAACACCGGCGGCGCGTGGCGCGGTACGACTTCGCCCAGCTTCAATGGATCTCCGCGAAGGTGGATCGCCACGTCGACGATCTTGTCCTCGGTCACTCCCATTGCTGACGGCAGGTTCGGACCTTCCTTTTCCAGGGCGGCGAGTTCCTGTTTCAGTTTTTTAAGCTGGGCTTCGATTTGTGGGGCCGGTTTGGAACCGGCCTTGTCATCCTGTTGCTTGTTCCTGGCAGGCTGCAAACCTGCCCCACTATCTCCTCTGCCTGCCAGTTCGGCGATCGCCTTCTTCTTCGCTGCAATCCTGGCCTCGAAGTCGGCTTTCGTCGCCTTCGCTTCGGCGGATGGCAGCAGGTGCTCGTGCCACTCAGCAACCTTCGTGTACCTGGTCATCGTCAGCGTACTTTTGAAGATGCCGGCCAATCCGTAGTAGTCCGCCGTGTCGATTGGGTCGAACTTGTGGTCGTGACATCTTGCACAACCGAGCGTCAAGGCCAGGAATGCCCGCCCGGTCGTGTCGATTTGTTCGTCAATGATGTCCATTCGCATCTTCGACTGATCGGTCTCGGCGAGCACTTTGGGGCCGATGCTGAGAAAGCCTGTGGCGATTAGTTGCTCGTGCTGTTGCGCTTCGCTGTCAAACGGAAGCAGGTCCCCGGCCAACTGCTCGATGACAAAGCGATCGAACGGCTTGTCACGGTTGAACGATTCGACGACATAGTCACGATATCGCCAGGCGTTGGCATGAGCGACATTTTCATCGAAGCCATTTGAATCCGCGAACCGCGCGACATCCAACCAGTGCCGACCCCAACGCTCGCCGTACCTCCGCGAAGCGAGCAGCCGATCGACGACCCGCGCGAACGCTCCCGGCGATTCATCGGCGAGGAAGGCGTCGATCTCCTGTGGCGTCGGCGGGAGGCCGATCAAGTCAAACGTGACTCGACGAATGAGCGTTCGCCTGTCCGCTCGCGGTGTCGGAGTGATTCCAGCTGCTTCAAGCGTGGCGAGGATGAAATGATCAATCGGCGTTTGAGGCCAGTTGGAATTTTTGACATTAGGTAACGGCTGTTCTTTTGGCGGATGGAACGCCCAGTGATTCGGATCGCGCTTGTGTTGAGTGCCGGTCGTAGAAGCAGGATACGGTGTTCCCATCTCGATCCAGCGGCCAAGATCGTCAATCTGTCGCCTGGTGAGCTGCCCATCCTTCGGCATGCGAACGTCCTTGTCCGTCTCGCGGATCAGCTCGATCAGCAGACTCTCGCCTGGATTGCCGGGTATGACCGCCGCACCCGACTCGCCGCCCTTCATCAACGCCTCACGCGAATCAAGTCGCAATCCACCCCACTGTTTCCTGCCGCCGTGACATTTGAGACACTTCTCGGCAAGGAGCGGACGAATATTAGCCTCGAAGAAGCGAATCTGCTCCGAAGTCGGTTGAGGTTGCGCGGCCTCTGGAGCCAGCAGCACCGCACACATCAACAGGGAAACCATCCTTCAACTCCGAGGTGGGTCAACAGTAATCGTTCGAAATGTTAGACTTCTTATCGGCAACTCGTTGTTATTGAGTCAAGTTTCTGAGCGACAACGGAGCGTTTCCGAGCGGTCGCTCGCATGGTCTCAGGCACAGCCTCGTCATATTATAACACGACATCGATCTAAGTCGCGACTGCTCCTCGATAGGTTCGCTCATGAAAGACAGTCCCTACGAAGCTCCACAAACCGCCGATCCGGGGGAACGACCAGCCAATGCCAACCGTTGGATGATCGTCTTCATGGTGATGGGATTCGCTGCGATGGGACATTTTAACCGCGTGGGGATTACCGTGGCGGGCGACGAGATGTTCATTCCGAAACTCGGAATCAGCGAAATGAAGATGGGGTGGGTCTATACGGCATTTCTGATCGTGTATACGACGGCGATGCTGCCAGCCGGTTGGTTGATCGATCGCATCGGCTCGGGGCGAGCGTTGGCGCTGTATGGCGTCACGATGGGAACGTTTGTGGTGTTGACGGGAGCGTTAGGCTGGATCGTCAGCGATCCATTTGGGTTGTGGATTGGACTGCTTCTCATTCGAGGCCTGGCGGGAATCTGCAACGCGCCGCTCCACCCTGGAGCTGCCCATGTTGTTTCCGATACGATGTCACCGTCGCGGCGTGCGACCGCGAATGGCATGATCACGGCCGGGGCGCTTGTCGGTATCGCTTGCTGTTATCCTGGCTATGGCTGGTTGATGGACACGCTGAGCTGGCAGTGGGCGTTCGTCGTTGGCGGTGGAGCGTTAATCGCGTACGGCATCATATGGAGAGTGCTCGCCGCTGATTCGTTGCCACATCCGCAGGAGATCACGAAGACCAGGCCCGCTCATTCGGAACGCGTGTCGTCTTTGTTCCGTCAAAGCAACCTGTGGCTGATCACACTGAGCTACGCGATGTACAGCTACTTTCAGTATCTCATCTTTTACTGGATGGGTTTCTACTTCAAAGAAGTGCTGGAAGTTCCGGATGTCAATGCGCGATGGGCATCGTTCTGGATCATGATCGCAATGGGAGCGGGAATGGCAATCGGCGGACGCAGTACGGACTTCGCTTGCGAATCACTCGGAAGAAGCCGTGGCCGACGAGTAATTGTGATCACAGGAATGGGCTGCGGCGCGGTCTTCGGCTTCGTCGCAGTCAACGTCGAAAGTTTCGTCGCAGTCGCCGCTTGCCTCTCTGCGTCGATGGCCTTCACAGGCATGGTCGAAGGCGTTTTCTGGACGACAGCCACCGACATCGGCGGCCGGTCGCGAGGGCTCTGCGGCGCTTTCATGAACACGGGCGGCAACGCCGGAGGATTGATCTCGCCTGTGCTGACTCCGGTCATCGCTCAGCAACTTGGCTGGCAAGGGGCGATTATCCTCGCGTGCGCGATCAGCGGCGTCGGCAGTCTTATCTGGCTGCTGATTACCGTGCCGGAACCGGGCGAAGATCAGATCTCGGCATAGACCTCAAGGATGTTGCCTTCCGGATCGGCGAAGTAGACCGTTCGGTGACCGCGCGGTTGGTCGGCGGGCGGGTCCAGGATGGTTATCCCCATCTCAATAAGCTGCTCGTAACATTTACTCACTTCATCCGGCTTAACGCGAAACGCAAGCTGGACACCGGGCGACTGCGGGCCGGAGCCACGCCCGTCGTACTCCCGCTCGCGTTTGCGCAACGCAAGCGAAACCGCCGGT
The DNA here is from genome assembly GCA_014238335.1 of Fuerstiella sp. Lineage (GTDB taxonomy): Bacteria > Planctomycetota > Planctomycetia > Planctomycetales > Planctomycetaceae > Fuerstiella. The sequence continues at coordinate 1,601 of JABABI010000187.1, read as the reverse complement.
CCCGCGCGAAACGATAAGCTGGTTTCCGTTTCCACTTCGACAGGAAACGAGAGCAAGTCCCTGTAAAACACTTTCATGCGATCCATGTCGTCGCATAACACGATCGCGTAGTTGAGCTGTTTAACTTTTGCAAGCATGAGCCAATCTCCTCGACTGCATTGTAGTTGTGTTTTCTTAAGTAGTCTTCAAACGTCGCGTACGGAAGATGACCCTGCCTGCAGGTAGTATATGGACACAAACAGAGCGGGGAACTGACTCATCGGACTGCCAATCAGATCCCACTGTCACAATCGCGCTATTCAACGCCGCATACCGCAGCCATCGCGATCAGCACAGGTAGGCGAATGCAGACGCCAGTGGGAAGATCTTGCTTCGGAAATTTCATGGAGCTGTTTCTCGTTTGACCAGAATTATATTGTCGCCAACGGAGTTCGGTCGTTGCCCGATTACTGAATCGCATCGATGATTCAGTTTTTGACAGTCATGTCCTTGATGGTCACCGCTTGTTTCGACTTTGGCTTCACGACAACCTTCCGTCGAGCATGGGTAATGTCGCCGGGAGACGGAAGCCGTCGCCGTCCATGTCCGCGATAACCGTCAGGTAGTACGTACCCGGATGCATATACATAAACGTGAAATCTGTTTCCTTCGCCCCGAGTTCCGGGAAGGATAGCAACGTGTTCAACAGATCCTCGCGGATGTACCCACCCTGAGTGATGAACTTTCCTCGTGCATCGACAAGTGCGTCACGAGACAGAGACACGTGAAGTTTCTTGCCTTCAATTGCCTTGTTGCGTATCACGCCGACGGACAGTTGCGAAAGGTCGGCATCTGATCAATTCGACGCCGTAGGGTCAAAAAACTACGCCGAACTCCAAACGCCGTGAAATACAGCGTTTTGACGACTCCAGATTCTCGCATCTCCGCCGCTTGATTTCACCTGTCTGCCCCGGAAACTGACGATTTTCGGCGCCGAACATGTCTTTCATTCTCCAGCCCTGGCACATTCTGCTTGCTGCACTCTGCGGCATGGTGAATCAGCGTCAGCAACGGATCATCGAATTTCAGAATGCGCAGATAGAAACACTGCTGAAGAAGCTCGGAAAGAAGCGTCTGCTGCTGGATGACAATCAGCGTCGGTTACTGGCGGTAAAGGCTCACGCTATTGGCCGCAAGGCTCTGCTGGAACTGACCACCATCGTCACGCCAGACACGATTCTCCGCTGGCACCGGAAACTGGTCGCGAAGAAGTTCGACTCCAGCAACAAACGCCAACCTGGTCGACCACGCATCCGTCAGGAAATCGTGGATGCCATTGTTCGCTTCGCCAGGGAAGTAAAAAACTATTGATTTTTTAGAGACTACTTACCGTAACAAAGCGTTTCAAGCCATTTTTTAAATAATATTGGGAATAACGGAATAACGTGCTCAGATGCACCTTGGGAAGAAATAGGGGAAGAAATAGGGGACACCCAGAAAGGAAATGCGATTCGAAGGGGGAAATAGGGGACACCCAGAAGTCGCTAGGCCAACCACCTCCAATTATCCGGAATTGAAGGACCACCGGTCGTCATGATTGACTTTGGTGTCCATTGGCCGTA
>JABABI010000186.1 GCA_014238335.1 Fuerstiella sp. | reverse complement strand
CCGTTTGCATCGCGACTTCGTCGAGCTCAGGGTCGAGTCGGCCAAACATGTTCTGTTTCACACCCGCGATATTCAGCAGCGTGGTGTAGAACGAGCCCACAGTTCGATGACCGAGCTTGCCGTAACCTGGATAGTTGATGTAGCTCCCGCCGAGCTTCAGTCGTCCGCCGAGGTCGCCGACGAGCAGCAGTGGCCACTCCATGCCGGTCGAATGGTGTGTGTCCGGCGCGTCGCTCATGTAAACGATGAGCGTGTTGTCCATCATCGTGCCATCGCCCTCGGGCACCGACTCCAGCCGATCCACCATCTTTCCGATCAGTCCCGTCACAAAACTGCGAGCTTTTTCGTAATAGGGTATTCCCATGGCATCGCGTCTGCCGCCCCCCATGTGGCCGTAACCATGGTTCCGTTCTTCAAGCCCGATCCCAAGATACGGCGTCACATTAATCTCGCCCGCTGCGCTGGTGATTGTTGCGACGTTGCTCAGACCGCCAATCAGTGCACACGATGCAAGCTCGAATTGTGCTTCGAGCCGCTTCGTCGCGACTTTGGAAGTGAAACGATCGTCCGGACGTGGCGCAGAATTTTTCAGTTGCTCTTCCGCATCCAGCAATCGGTACTGCCTTCGCGCCAGCGAATCGTAAGCATCGAGATATGCTTCCAGTTCGACGCCGCCGGGTGAACCGATCTGCTTCTGCACACCCTTCACATCGTCGATCATGTAGTCCAGCAGGTTGCGTTTCAGATGGAATCGCTTCTTCAGATTTCCTTTGGCCGCGACACTGAAGTAAGCGTTGTAAGCATTCTCAGGATTCAGCGCGACCGCCAACGGCTTGTGAGCATTGCGAGCGGAGAAGCTGAGCGTCGCGGACTGGTTCTCGTTGGCCGACATTCCCACGCCGATCCAAGGCAGAATCCCCGGAATGGCCTGACCAAGTAGGTAGTCAATCGTGATACCAAGCGGGTCTTGATTGTTCACACCGGAAAGTCGAAACTGGCCCAGAGCACCGCTCCACGTCGAGTGCCCTCCTCCCGTGCACTTGCCGGAAAGCCCCTGCAGCACGGTGACCCGCTTTTTGTGCTTCTCCAGCGGAGCTAATCCCTTTGGCAGCGCGTGCTGCGCGAGGTCGAATGTCTCAAACTTCTCACGATCACCGTACTTCTGAAACGGGATCGTTTCCGGACACGCCTGAATTGCGTCGAAGCCGTTGCTTTGCAGGACGAACACAAAACGCGGTGGAGTCGTCGTGCCTTCCGCGTTTGCCATGATTCGCTGGATCATGGGATTCAGCAGCGTCGCTCCGGCTCCCAGTGTGAGCCCCTTCAGTGCCTGCCTTCGAGTCGTCAACATCGTGAGGTATCCTTCTTCCTGTTTCTTACGCATTCCCGTTTGGCCGCGCTGGACTACAGTTAAAGCATGTACTCTAACAAAGCGTTAGGGCGTTAACGCCTCGGTAAACTCCTTCGCAGACGCATAAGCAACACTTTCACAGCACTCTGCCCCCGATTCACCGTCTCGGCAATCTCCTCGACCGACTGTCCGTGAGAATAAAACGCGGTCAGCACCGCCTGGTTCTTCGGGCTGACGTTTTCCAGGCAAGTCTCCAACACGACCTCTCTGTCTGCACTGACCAAAGCCGCGTCCGTAGTTTCGTCAACCATCTTCTCAAAGACGCCCGAGTCAAACATCAACCGGCATCGCTCTCGATTACAAATCAAAAACCTGGGGAATATCAAGATCACCTGCCGTCCTTCGCGAACGGCGACCTCCACCAAGTTCCCTTTGCCATGCCAATGTTTAAAGTGCGTCATCAACAAAGTCAATTCATCTTCGTCCACAGCCCGACGATAATCCCGGGATGCGAACTAACGTAAGATGCGCTCGATGCTGTCCGGGGAAGTCTGTTTCATCCACGTGGCATTGGGGCCCGGCATGATCCCTGCAATGTGGACACGGCGTGTCTTTAAGTGCATCACAACGAGCACATAGAACGTGACGAGTCGGTTTCGTCTCCAGACTTCGACGGTGGTAAAGTCTGTGGCAAAGATCGAATTCCAGTGGGCTTTCAGGAACGTGGACCACGACGGCGTGCGCTGGCGAACCGGTGCGGGGTCGATGCCGTGAGCTTTCAACACGCTTCCGGGGACGTTCAGGAAAGAAGGCGAGGGATGAGGTTGCCTGGCACCATAGGCGTGTAACATTGAAGGGAGGCTATGTCGTCTGTCCTTTGTGTCTCGACTGGTGGCAACCGTCGCACAGTGCAATCAGGTTGGCCGATTAGTAACCGCCGGCGTCGAGACTGCTGCGCCCATCGAGGCATTTGACTTGATTTTCGACCACCGCTATCCAAAATTAGGCATCCGTCTCTACCGAACACCGGCACCAACGAGACAATCCAATCTCGGAAATTGTCGGCCCAATCGCTCGTTTTAGTTGTTTGACCACACAGGACTCAATTCCTGATCCAGTTGCTGGCGGGCGACGGTCGGGAAAGTCTGACAGACGAAAATCCGGACACACTTTCTGTGGAATCAGTGTTTCGGATGGGTTTTGGGGTTCGCTGCAGATACGACCAGAGCAACACCGAAGAAGGCGCCCACCATAGGCAAGCTGAATGATGAGAGCGGTGTTGCAGGTGTCGAATACGTTGCTAGGCCGATAGCAGTGACCATTAGTCCCAGTGTGCCCATGGGAACGAAAACCATCAGACGCTTTCTGAGATTTCTGATTCGACATGAGGTCATCTGGATGACACCGATCAGCCAGCCGCCGAGAAACCCGGTGATGATTACTCCGGGGGGGATGGCAAGTGGCCGTAACATCCACCAGCCCGCACAAAGGATAGCCTCGACCGCCAGGCAAATGCTTACACCGCGCCAGTTGACATCCCACAGCGAGCGCTGGTTGGCAGCAAATTGCTCGGGATCTTCCGCTTCCACTTCCAGAGCAAGTCTCGCGACGAACCGCCTTGCTTCGTCAAATCCGGCAGTGGGGACGGTCGTGCGATACAACTTGATGGCTCCGATCATATCACCGTTAAGAACGAACTCACGCATTGCCGCAAGTTGTTCGGGGTCGATCTGGGGGTTGTGGCTCCCGTAAACGGCCTGGCGATAGTCCTGCGCAATCTGAACCAGCAGTTGCAGGGAAAGGAAGAACAGAATGAAGATGATAGAGGCGTGGACCAAGGGTGCCGGAAGGCCTTCCCAGACGTGTGCCTCAATGATCCGTGCGGTGGCAAACAATACGCCTGCCAGAACTGACAGGCCCACTGCCGCGCAGAGAAAACGGACGGGTATGCTGACCGGCCGGGGTTCTTTCAACTGTTTCGCCTGTTCAAACCACTGCTGCCAGTGTGTCATCCGCAGTGACTTCACGCGGTACACCAGGTACGCGCCAAACACAGCCAGGCAGCCATACATCTGCAAACCCATCAACGTGTTTTCCAGCGAGTTGGTCCGTTGGCCAGCCTGTCGCACATATTCCGGATGAGCCTGCTGATACTGCAGCAGGCGGTTCTGCTGGAACTGCAGATAGACGACACAGACGAGAGCCAGCACGGTCAGCGCCGCTGTTACGGTGATTGCCCATGGGCGCTGCCGGAGCCATGTCTCAACCTTTCGGAATGGACTGACCGGCCGTGCCTGAATGGGCTCGTGATCCAGAAAACGTCCGAGATCGGCGGCAAGTTCGTGTGCAGACTGGAAACGGGCATGAGGTGATTTCTCCAAACACTTCAGGCAGATCGTTTCCAGGTCCGGCGGCACATTGTCGTTGATCGTGTGGGGAGCTGCGGGAAGCTTGTCTGTGACCTGCCGCAGCGTCTGGACAACCGATGCTGCACAGAAGGGAGGGCGGCCGGTCAGCAGTTCGTAAAGGACTGCACCCAGCGAATAGACGTCGCTGCGGGGGCCGATGTCCGCCTGTCCGAGAGCCTGTTCGGGGGACATGTAGCTGGGGGTTCCCAGAATCATGCCCGTTGCGGTCAGGCCACTGGTGTCCTCCACCTGTTTGGCCAGTCCGAAGTCGGTAATCTGTGGCTGATCACTGCCATCGATAAGCAGATTCTGTGGCTTCAGATCGCGGTGCAGCGTTCCACACTGATGAGCAAAGTGAACGGCTTCGGCAACCGTCTTCATATACTGCGCTGCTTTTCGATTCGGGACCGGGCCTTCTTTGAGAATATCGGCAAGGTTTTGACCGTCGATATAATCCATGGAGAAGTACGATCGTCCCTCATGCTGGCCGACCTCGTGTATGGCAACAATGTTGGGGTGCTTGAGGTTGGCCGCCGCCTGAGCTTCGATGTGAAATCGTTCGATGTCGGTTGGGCTGGCGTGTTCTCCGGAAAGGATCATCTTCAAAGCGACAATCCGGTTAAGACTTGTCTGCCGCCCTCTGTAAACGACACCCATGCCGCCCCGGGCGATTTCTTCAAGTAGTTCGTAGTCGCCGAAATACCGGATTTTCGTGACGTTTGGCAGAGAACCGGAAGAGGACGTGTGCTCGGACACTTCGATCAATGTGTCTTCGGCAGCGTTTAATCCGACGGCCAGCAGGCATTTCGGACAGACACCTGCGGGAGCATCTGCCGGGAGAGTCTGACCACATTCAGGGCAGGTTTCTGTCGCTGTCATGGCAAATTACCTTGTGAGGCTGGTTGATACGATCTGTGAACATGATTGCTTCTCTCTGTGTTCTGACGGAAAAGAATTTCAGCGCAACGGTGTTTTTCCGAGATTTTCCCGGATCAGCCAGTTCTGCCCGTATCCAGCAGAACTGGACCACTTATCACAACCCGGCTCTGCCCCGCAAACTGACCGGACAATCTGTCCTGATCAGCTAAACGTGGCGAACAGGCGGCGTACTTCGTCGTCTACGTCGGAAACGTGCTCGACCGTTTCAGCGATTTCCTGCCAGAGCAGTTCACGATAGCGTTTTCGCATACGGTACACGGCCATTCTGGCCGCAGCTTCCGTGGTGCCGAGTAAACTGGCCGCCTGTGCATAAGTTGTGTTATCCGAACGACCGGCCAGCAAACCCTTAAGGTGGTCGAAATTGTCATTCCTGCCGGACTCCAGCATTTCCGCTTCCAGGTGGTGCATGACACGGTTGACCAGGTCAATGGCCCACTGACGTTCGTAAAGCTGTTCGGCAGTCAGTGTTTCAGCCGGTCCGGCTGCGTAGCGGGATTCGCCTGATGCAAAATCGAGCGACAGCGGCAGCTTCCCTCCGCCCCGCTTCTGTGCTCTGGCATGATCCCGTTCTTTGGACAGAAAATGTCTGCACGCCGTCAGAAGAAACGCCCGAAACCGCCCCCGTTCAGGATCCGCAGTGGCTGCAAAGTCCTGCTCAAGGAATCGAGCAAAAAATGCCTGCGTCAGGTCCTGAGCCTCATCGACGCTGTTTACCCGTTTGCGCACATAAGCGTACAGAGGGTACCAGTATGTTTCGCACAATCGGGCCAGTGCTTCCTGTGAGTCGTGGCTCTGATGGTCGCCCGCGGCAAGGACAACAGTCCAGCACGTTGTGGCGAAGTATCGTTCTTCACGAGGGGGCTGATCGGAGGACATCCACGTATTGTATCAGCCTTCCCGTACTTCTGTTGCGGGCTGAGTCATATTTTTTGCAGCTAAGCGTTGTGCTGCTGCCATCCGCTGGTAGCTTCGGAGAGTGTCGTGGCAGTAACCCCTGTATCCGCTCTCGCAGCGTATCACTGATGTCAGCGAACCGTGAACTGATCTCATCCTGGCTGAGCGGTCGCTCTGTATCCGACGGGCCTCGAATTCTCCGATGGCCAACTGCTGTGTCCAGTCCACGTCCTCAGGAAGGTCTGGCAGCACGAGCACTGGATGATCAACCGGTAGATAGATGTCTGCAATTGTGCGTTCGTATTTGTCCTCACCGTGCGTGCGTAGTCGGACCATCCGGCCGCCGGCGGTAGTGCTGACGAACTGCGCAGCGTTGTTGCCGAATGGTTGCCCGCGTTCCGGTGCGTCGATTCTGTTGAGTCGCAGCCGAATAGTTTCTTTGTCATCGGCCAGCACGTCGATGGTGTTGCCGTCAACGGTCCCGATGACTTTGTACCATCTGTTGGCTTCCTTAACTCTCTGTCTGGCGGCCTCAACATCGAATCGGCGGCCTTGAGTCACGACTGGACTTGAACTGTTCTGATGCTGCGTTTCCACGATTGGATCGGGAACGGGGTCGACGTCTCTTGAAACCACGGGCAGTTGTTCCGTGCAACCAGCCGGCAACATCAGGAATACGATGGGAAAATGACTGAAATGCTCTGTGCGCAAAGAACATTTTCGCAGAAATTGGTGGTGAGTTTGCTGACATCTACGGACTGACTCGTTTGCCCTTCGGATGATCTGTTTTATTTTCTCGTCTAACTTCTTCTCACTCATCTGATCGAGTTGGCGGGCCGAACAAATCTTCCAGAGCCGCCGGTTTCCAGGCGGCGTCGATGATTCGCATGATGGTCATTGTTTCGCGGCGGTCGACCTGCGGCTCGGTGACCAGGTTCGGCCCGACTTCGTGACCTTCGTTCCTAAGGCGGTGACAGTCAAGACAATCGCGTTTCAGCACAGCAACTCCGCGATCACGATCTGACGGCAGTTTCAGAGCAGCCTGATACTGTGCAACAACGTCGCTGCGTGGCCCAGGCCAATCTTTTCCAAACAGCGAGATTGCCTGTTCACGAATCTTTTTGTTGCCGTGCTGCATATACATGTCCCGGCAATGGTGTGCAATTCGGGCTTTGGATATTTTCCCGTCGGCGATGGCATCAAACACAGACTGCAGCCAGTCCGTGTGTCGCAGCAGTCTAGTGACCGCTTCCGTGCGAACCTCCGGCGTGAGTACAGAGTAGCGCGCCAGGATCTGTGTGGCGACTTCCAGCCTGGGGAATCCTGTTAAGGTTTCCACTGCTGCCAGTTGCAAGATCCTCGGCTGACGCGGATCTTGCTACGTCGTACACACCGTTGAGACGGTCGAAAACTCGGCCCACTGCAGATGTTTCAAGGCTTCCAGTCGATCATCAACGTCGGCAGCAGGATCGGCAATCCGTGTCACTGCGTGTTGAACGAAATCACCAACGAGGTTCCGGGTGGCGGAGTCGGCATCGGCAACGCTGGATTCCAGACTTCGACCGCTGCGCTTCAGACCTGCGCCAAGTCCGGCCAGAACGTGTTGCCGAACAGTGCCTCGATCCGGTTCTGAAAGGCTCAGACTCATTATAATTCTGTACAACTCGCCAATCTGCTGATGCTGTTTTCGGGCAGCGACGACAAAAGCGATTTTTTCAATCATCTGCAGTCCGCCGGAATTGCGTACAAAGTCCGCGTCATCAACAACATGTTTCAGGAATGACAGCTCTGACCCGGCAAGTGAACTAAGCACAGCCAGGGGTATCCAGGCATCGTCTCGGTGGTGTTTCGCGATGTTGGCCAGGGTCGCTGCCACGCGGTCGTCGCTTAGCTCTCCCAATGTCAGAGCGACCTGAAACCGTACTCGAACAGAGTCGTCTGAAGCACGTTGCAAAACAGCATTCACCAGGCTGCTGTTGTTCTGCAGACGAAGTTCAGCCAGTCGGATGGCGTGTTTGCGAATGCGTGCGTCGCCATCGTTAATCGCTGCATTAAGGTCATCAACAGTCAGTTCTGCAAGTCCATGCAGAGACCATAAAGCATGGAGCCGGGCAATGGCGTCCGTTTCCGTTGCCAGCAACAACCGCAACGGCGGCACGGCCGCAGCGTCCTGGCGTTCAAAGATCAATCGGTGAGCCGTGTCGCGCCACCAGGAATTGGGATTGGATAATTCCACCACCAGTTGCTCGGTTGTCGCGGAACCAAGCCTCGGTGCCGGCGGGATCTCAAACCCCGGTGCGAAGTCCGAGGGAACAAGACGGTAGATGCGTCCTCGATCACGTCCACTTGTCAAATCCACCTGCGCCTTCAAGTCGTCCGGCATGGACCACGGGTGTTCAATGGTTTCGCGGTACATGTTAAGCACGTGCAGCATCCCGTCCGGGGCGTTGGCAAAATTGACCGGTCGAAACTAGTTGTCCGTCGACGCCAGAAACTCCTTATTGCGGTGTGCCCGTGTGCCGGCAAAGGTGACGCCGGATACTTCGGAATCCCCGGAGCTCTTTCCAATATCGAACTGAGCAAAAACGCTGGGGACTCGGGATGCCACGGCCGCGATGTGGCTGTTG
>JABABI010000185.1 GCA_014238335.1 Fuerstiella sp. | reverse complement strand
GCACGTACGCAAATTCATGACCACACCCTCAAAGGCCATTTATTTATTGAACCTAGGTGTTATCCTGCAACGGGCTCCTGAAGTCAAACGATCTACGATACTTGTTGCCAAACAAAGCCCTCTTCAGCCAAACACAAAGCACCCTGAAAAAAAACCGCGGGTGGGATGGATGACACAGATCAACCGCACGGCAGAGGGTGCTTCATTGTCCGGCGTGCGGACCAGCCAGCCAACTTTTGACCAGAGAACCGCTCTGCGTTTTTACTCTCCGTTACATCCGTGGTCGAAAAACGTTCAATCAGAAAAACAACCACGGATGAAACGGATGAGTTACCGGAACGAGCTCTTCCACGGCCGGTGTGGGGGACATGCAAGTCACTTTGGGGCCGAGAACTGATCTGCGTTTTACTCTCCATTGGATTCGTGTGATCCGTGATTGTTCACTTTTTTGTACGCAATCGTAGCTGAGACGAATCACACGCGTGAATCGCAGTGCTTACGAAGCACGGGCCACAAGGGCGACGGTCTTCGACGCGTCGCCCGGAGCAACGCTGGAAAGCCGAGGCGGGGTCGCGCCAAAGAGAATAGCGGGAATCATGGTGACCGCACCGACACAATCAATGACAGACAGGCACACGCTGTGAACGCCATCGGCGGGAGATCTTCCCATAAGACGGAGGGCCAACTTGACTCGGCGAAATGGTTGCAGCACCGCAGCGGCGACGACAGTCTGCAGTCGAGGAAATCGTATTGGTCTGTTTGGTCGCGTCAGGCACCCGTGCCTGGAGGCAAGTATTCGCAGGAATCGCCAGTGCTTTCTGGCCTGCCAGCACGACAGCACGGTTGGAGACGGAGGCTGTTGATGAACGATGGCACCGGGAACCAACCCGATTGGCCCCTGCTGTAGAACGCGAACTGCTAATTCCAGGCCTTCGTACCCGGCCCCGGGAAAGTTTTCGTCGAGACCACCAAGGCGCCTCAGGATGTTGGTGCGATATGCGATGGCGGTGGTGTCAGAGCGCCCACTGCGTGACGGCTGTATTAGCTCAACGGTCGTTGTATTCGCCGGGCGCGTTGAAAGAAGTCGGGGTTTTGCTCCGTGCCAGTCGGGGTTTTCACTTAAAGCAGTGGTCAGGCGAGCAATCAGGTGGCGATCAGGCTCAGCATTGGTGTCAAGAAACACGACAATATTACTCTTTGCATGAAGAATTCCCATGTTGCGAGCAGCCGCGGCCCCTCGGTTCTCCTGCCGCAGGCATCTCAAGTAGGGAAGCGACCGCTGAAAGTCGGCCACCACCGGCCTGCAGGACTCAGTACTGCCGTCGTCACACACGATGATTTCGAATTGAGACAACGCTGTGGTCTGCGTCTCCAGTAGCGCCAGAAGTCGGCGTAGTTCTTTGGCGCAATTGAACACGGGCACAACAACGGATGCCCAAAACTGTGCCGACGAGCTCTCCGCTGCCGAGCCGCTCGGTGATTCTGTTAACACCATTTCGTACAATCCTTCGTACAAATTGCTCAAGCGGCGGCTTCGGAAGACTGGCGTTCGGTGGAAGCAGTGGCGAGGGGAACGGGGATGATATGACGTCGAGTTTCCTGCACGACTTCCCGCAACGTCAACGCAAAGGCATCGACCGACTTTGTTTTCGAATATTGTTCTTCTGCAACGTACCGGGCTCTTCGCCCCATACTTCTCAAGGACGCACGATCACTGCGGGCAGCACGAACAGCCTGTGCGATGGCAGCCGGTGAGCCAGCCTCCACGGTGAATCCCACGTCGTGTGACTTAGTTACCTGATACAGCTCTGAACTTCGGGGAGCGTTCGTCAGAAATGGCCGCCCGGCCGCCAGAATGCCATACAGCTTGCTCGGCATCAGGCATCGGCTCAGCTCAGCTGTCAAAGGGACAAGGTGCAGGTCTCCGGCGCCAAGGCTGTGAGACAATTCCTCAAGCGGCTGATAATCGCAAAACATCACGTTCGACAGGCCCAGTGAATCGACCTGGTGTTGCAGGTCGTTCCGCCGAGCTCCCTGGCCCACAAAGACAAACTGAATCTGTGGATCGTCCTTCAGAATCGCCGCGGCCTGGACAAAGTCCTCCAGCCGTTGAGTCAGGCCGATATTTCCCGAGTACATCACAATGAACTTGTCGTTCAGTCCAAATTGTTGGCGAAAACGGTTGCCCGTTTCTACGGGAGTTATTTTCTGTGTGTCCGCCCAGTTGGGGATGATCGCGATATCGTCTTCCGCCAGGTCGCTGTCCAGCAGTAGCTCTTTCATGTCACTGCTCAGCACAACCATCCGTTGACAGCGACGGTAAATGTTAAACAGCGAGCTGCGCAGTTTGCGGATCCCCCAATTGTTCTTGACCTTCCCTAATGCCACGGCCACGTCCGGATACACATCCTGCAGATAGCCTACCAGACTGCATCCGCTGTGGCGTCGAAAGCCGTCTGCCACAAATGGCAGCAGAAACGGATCTGTTTCAAACACAACTACGTCGGGCTGCGGCAGCGTTGGGATTTGTTTTCGACAGGCCTGCACAAACGAAAGATAATTGACCGCCTTTCCCAGCATGTTTTTTTTTGAGAACGTCGTGTGCCGAACGCGATGAATCGTGACCCCGTTTCGTTCGCTCGCTTCGCCCCATTCTGAGTCCGTCAGGCAAACGTTTGGCTGACCAGCCAGAACATGGACATCAAATTCGTCGGTCAGGCCTTCGCACAGCGCAGTCAGCAGCTGCCCGGTCGCTTCCGTATCCGGCCAGTAGGATCTGTTAAGAAATAATATCCGAGGTCGCGGTTGCATAAAGAATCCATTCTTTAAGGAAATGAGAATGAGGACAGGCCCCTTTTCATTCCCGCGGTACGTTCCCGATTGTATTTCAATATTCGTTTTTACGCCTAGACCTCTTTGGCGAAGGGCTGCCTTCCGACGCATTTCGTCCGCGGCGCATAAAAAAGACACCTTGACACCCCAAAGGGCAGCAACGTGTCAGTGCAATATTCAGGCAATTACCGGCCGGGTGAGTTGTCAGAGCCCGCAGGTCGCTCCAGTGTCAGCAAGGGAGTCACTCTGCTGATCTGTTACCGAGCCTGACTCACAGGCCCCGCGTTCCGCCTCCTCAGTCATTTCTGCCGCTCATCCGTGTAATCCGTCCCATCCGTGGTTGTTAAACAGAGCAGATATCGACCACAGATGACACAGATTACACGGATAACGAAGCACTGACGTCGGGGTTCCTGTGACCTCTTAGCGACTCAACAGATCCCCGCGCTTCGCCTCCCCTGTCAATGCTGTCCGCTGATCCGTGTAATCTGTGTCATCCGAGGTCGTTAAGATGAGCGGGCATCAACCACGGACAGCACAGGGCCGTGCTACCTTGCCATCAGTTCGGCGACGATCCGCTCGGCGGCTTTCCCGTCCCACAGTTCCGGGCAGCGACCGGACTTGTACGTCCCGTTCAGAACGGCGCGAAGATGATCATCCAGCAACCTGGGGTCGGATCCACACAGGACGCTGGTCCCTTCGGTGACCGTCACCGGACGTTCTGTGTTCTCACGCATCGTCAGGCAGGGGATCTGCAGCGCCGTCGATTCTTCCTGCAGCCCACCGGAATCGGTCACAATCACTCGTGACTGAGAAGTCAGACACAGGAAATCAAGATAGCCAAGTGGTTCCAGCAACGTCACTCCCGGAGCCGCCTCCAGTTCCTTCAACAGATCATATGACTCCAGGCGAGCTTTCGTTCTCGGGTGCACGGGAAACACGATGGGCAGCATCTCCGAAACTCCGACAAGCACGTCGATCAGGCCTTTCAGCGTTTCCGGCTGGTCGACATTGGATGGGCGATGAGCTGTCACAACGGCATACGACTTTGGTTCAAGGCCCAGGTCTGTCAGCAAAGGCCGCTCAGCCGCTTGCTTCACCAGATGCAGCAGCGTGTCAATCATCACGTTACCCACCAGCAGAATGCGGTCCTGCGGATGCCCCTCCTTCGTCAGATGGTCGATACCGGAAGGCTCGGAAACCAGCAGCAGATCCGAAAGACTGTCGGTCACGATTCGGTTGGCTTCCTCCGGCATACGACGATCAAAGCTCCGCAGACCGGCTTCCACATGAGCCACGGGAATGTTCAGCTTCACAGCGGCCAGCGTGGCAGCCATTGTCGAGTTCACGTCACCCACGACGACCACGCGATCAAAACTCGGATCAGCGTTCATGAAGACTTTTTCAAGCTCAATGATCAGTCGCCCTGTCTGTTCACCGTGACTGCCGGATCCGATTCCCAGGCTGACGTCTGGTGTCTTGATTCCGAGTTCTTCAAAGAACACATCGGACAGATTGCGGTCATAGTGCTGACCGGTGTGGATCAGAACGGTCTCTGCGTTTTCATAGGCGTCGAAGGCACGCAGAATCGGGGCCATCTTCATGAAATTGGGGCGAGCACCCACAATGCATGCGAAACGTTTCTTCGTCATTATTCGTTTTCAACGGTAAGGGTGAATCTGGAATTACACGGCGTATTGCCGTAGGCAAGTTCCAGCTGAATTGTTTTGTGTTCTTCCCCGAAATTCGGAGACCATTGGGCCTGTCGTATGTGAACGGGAGATTCCGCATCCAGCCGAATACGGATGGAATCAAGCTCGATCGCGACAATCGATTCGCTGACTGATGTGACTTTGCAGTCGTGATGCAGCAACAAGCGAGCAACCGCAGGTTCGGATTCTCGACTGGTCACGCTGTCGACCACCTTGAACGACGCCGGTGATCCGGAAATCGTTCTTGCGTGCTCAACCTGCTGGCCGTCCGCGCTGCAGGCTGTGTAGCGTCCCGTCACGGAGAAGCTGTGTTTGTCGAATTCGGCGTCGGTGCATTGGCCGTGAGCTCGGTGGCCAACTCGAAAGGATTTGACAAACTCACATTGATCGCGATCACCCACGGTGACCGTGTTGTGAGCTGCAGTGGAACGGTTCCAATCACGGCCGGGGCCGGTTTCATATTCGCGAACGCCTGCATCGACCACAACGCGCCGTCCAGCCACGTCCCATTCGAATGCCAGAATATCACCATGCCCGTGTGCGGGTAGCGAATCGGCACACGACGGACCGCAGTCGAACGCCAGGTAGCCGGTCTCTGAGCGTATTCCGTAGTATCCCGACTCCGGGAACTTAAAGGCAGTTGCGGCCAGCGGGCGAGTGCCTCCCAGTTGTTGGTATGCGTCTAAGCATTCGTTGGGCAGATAGGCCATTTCCAGCCCGCCGTCACTGAACAGACTGATGCGCTGATCCGGATGAGTCAGATCGGCAACGACCTGGGCCGCCGGTTCCATCGCGCTCACCAACTGACCGCGTTCCGTGGGGTCGAGTACAGATGCACACTCCATCAGGTCAGCAAACACCTGACTGTGATATGCCGGAGAAAGTTCAAAGTGCATGCCATCGGCCAGAAACTGAGACTCCAGCTCTTTCCGCAACAGCGATTTTCCACGTCCGAGCCAGCGATCTGCTTCAGATCCATCGAAGACAGTTCCCGCCCACAACAACGCCTTGATATTCTTGATCAGGTGATTGCCGCAAATATCCAGCTCCAGGTTCCCGTTCAGAAAACGAAGCTGCTCGACCACAGAGCCAGCAATCGTCTCGACCGATTCCGAGGCAACCTTGTCACGATGAGCTGCCAGCCACTGCATCATGCAGACCGAACGGATGGAAACAGCATAACTGTTCCACGTATCAAGCCAGTAGCCTGGCTGCCATGGAGGATTGTGTTGGATCCAGTCCAGCACAATTGACTCGGCCTGTTCGACCTCCAGAGCTTCAAGAAACTCGAGATAGTGAAAGGCCAACCGCTCAAGGTGAGTTGACTGGCTATCGTCGCTCAGCTGCCAGTCGATGGGTGAGCTGATTGGCCAGGACCGGTTTAGCTGGCAGAGAAACGCGTTTCCCTCGCGCATCTGAACCAGGTGCTCCCTCGGCGGGAACACGGCACTGGGCAGTCGTGACGCCAGGAGCAACGGCTCAAGACGTCGTCTTCTGACACCGCGGCCCAGCGGGGACATAATCATACGCCGCCGCCCGGCAATCCACAGGCGGCGCAGCAACCGCTCGGGCGGAATACGCCTGACAGTACGCCAAAAAAGAGAAAGGGAGGACATCAAGGTTTCGTGCGATCTCTTCCCGCCATATTGCACTCAACTTATCAGCGCCAAATCAACAACCACGGATGACACAGATTTCACGGATAACAAAATGCGTGCGCCGCTCTCGTCCCTCGTCTCAATACTTCCCGCCTCTGCAGCTCATCCGCTTAATCCGTGCCATCCGTGGTTGTTCCCCACCGAGCAGCGCTCGTCACCCCTAAACCTCAACCTCCGCACCAACAGAAACGGTCGAGCGGTCGTGTTCATCAGGCACGAGTGTGGCGAAGACTTTCAGATAGTCCGCAGCAAAGGTGTCACGACTGAATTCTTCCAGCACGAATCGACGCCCGTTGGACGTCAATGACTCATACAGTTCCCGGTCTGAGGACAATCGGTCCAGGCAGTTCAACAGGGAATCAACGTTCCCAGGTTCCATTTGAATACCCGCAACCGCCCGCTCGACGATTTCAGCCGATTCCCCGCGTACACCCATGATGATGGGGCGTTGCATGGCCATCGTCTCAAAGATCTTGGAAGGAATCACCGTCGTAAACAAATCACACTGCCTCAGGTGGACGAGCAGCGTATCTGAGCTGGAAATCACGCCAGGCATCTCTGATTTGTCCAGTCGTCCGGTGAACTTAACCAAGTCCGACAGGCCTCGGTCGGCCGCATCCTGTTCCAGCCATTCACGTCGAGCACCATCGCCAACCAGCAAAAAACCGATGTCGTCACGACCAGCCTCTTTGAGTATTTCCGCAGCGTTCAGGACGGTTTCCAGTCCGTGAGCCATTCCGATGGTGCCCACATAGGAACAAAGAAACCGATCCTGCATTCCGTATCGTCGTCGAAATTCCGCATCGACGGGTTGAGGTGAAAACTGCTCGCCATCGACACCATTGTAGATCACAGAAATCCGATCGCCCACGTCCACTTTCGACGTGACGTTGTCACGATATCCCTTGCCGACCGTGACAATATGATCGGCGCTCAGGTACATCTTTTTTTCCAGCCATTCGAATAGCCGGATGACAAACCCAACCTTGATAGCGCCGACGGCCGTGACCGATTCCGGCCAGATGTCCCGGATCTCCAGTACAAATGGCAGCCGCCGAAGGAACTGCACGATCACTCCGGCCCAACCGCAGAAGAACTGAGGACTGGTGGCGATGACGATTTTGGGGCGTTTCACAAACAGACCGGCCATAACGGCCATCACCATGTAGGACAGGTAGTTCAGGATACGCCGGGCGAAACCAGAATTGGGTGCCAGAAACGTCCAGACACGAATAACGTTGATGCCATCGATCGTTTCCCGTTGGCTGCGGAACCGATTGCGATAGCCCTCGTACGGCACGCCATTGGGCACATTGGGCACGCAGGTGATGACCGTTACGTCATGTCCCGCTTTAGCCCAGCGCACGCAGTGTTCGTACGTCCGAGACGCCGGAGCATTTCCTTCAGGAGGAAAGTAGTGTGAAAAAAACAGGATCTTCACAGGTTTGTAAGAAAAAGATTTTCAACCACGGATGAAAAGGATTTCACGGATAAAAACATCAGAGCAAGAGCATGCGTCTGTGATCAGACTTCCACAGTGCAGCGTTCCATCGTTCGCGCACTTATATTTTTTCGGCGATTCATCCGTGTAATCCGTCCCATCCGTGGTTGTTTCTCTGGAATTTCAGACGCCGCACGAAAACGCAGTTTTCAACCACAGATGACACAGATTTCACGGATAACAAAACACGAAGCTGATCACCGTCCACCCGCCGCCTTCAGTTCTCTTGTCTCTCGTCTCTCGTCTCAATGCTTCCCGTTCCTGCGTTTCATCCGTGTAATCCGTCCCATCCGTGGTTGTTCCCCGTCTTACCGCACAATGCGTTCGTACTCCAGTTTCGGATGACTGCCAAAGTTCACCAGTAGTCCGAGTCGATAGCCGGTCGCTTTCAGATAGTTGTGAACCTGAGCACGATGTTCATCCAGCAGTGCCCGAACGGCTTTGATTTCAACAATGATCTTTTCAAAGCACACAAAATCCGGGATGTACTCAACTTTCAATGGCGTGTCTTTGTAGGTCAAACTCAGACGAGCCTGAGCAACAAACGGAATCTGTTGTTGTTCCAGTTCAATCGACAGGCATTCCTGATACACCGGCTCAACAAACCCCGCTCCCTGATGATTATGAACCTCAAAACAGGCGCCCAGAACAGCGTATGATTCGTCTTTGTGAAGTAACTCAATCATCGCATCTCAACCACGAATAACACAGATTTCACGGATAACAAAATGTAAAGCTGATCACGGTCCAACCGACGCCTTCAGTCCTCTTGTCTCAATGCTTCCCGTTCCTGCAGC
>JABABI010000184.1 GCA_014238335.1 Fuerstiella sp. | reverse complement strand
AATCATTCCGGCCTCCTCGCGAAACGGTTCGAATCAGGACAGAAGCAGAATGGCGCAAGGCTGTTCACGATGGTTTTCTTGAGGAATCCAGCTTCGCGAATCGGGATGTGACTCTGGCGGACGATCTTAACCAGCGACTCCCTGTCGGCAAGCTGACCAGCGCAGAACTTCCGACAACGAAGGATCAACTTGAAATCGTCATTTCGCTCGATGCATCTGTTCACGACGGGCAATTTGGCAACAACGGATGGCTGCAGGAAACTCCAGACCCAATGACCAAGTTGACGTGGGATAACGCCGCAGTCATGGGGCCAGCCACTGCCGAAGCATTGGGTGTGGCACACGAAGACATCGTGCGAATTCAGGCGGATGGCGGTTCGATTGCATTGCCAGCATTTGTGCTCCCCGGAATCGCGGCGAACTCCGTGCATTTGACGACTGGCTACGGTCGAACATCAGCGGGGCACGTCGGCGGCAGTGATGCAGATGAAGTCGCGCCGGTCGGCGTTGACGTGTCTCCGCTTCAACGAAACGACGAAAGCATCATTCGCAATGCGGTACGCATTCAGCCTACCGGAGAACAGCACAAGCTGGCGACAACTCAGGACCACTTCGCCATTGACGCGGTCGGTTTCGAAGCGATTGGCAACCGACTTGGTGAACTCATTCGCACTGGCACGCTTGAAGAGTACGAAGAGCATCCGGACTTTGCAGCACATCGCGGACCTCATCATCCGCCGCTGGAATCACCGTGGGAAGAGCAACAGTACGACGGGCACGCCTGGGGAATGGCCGTTGATCTGAATCGCTGCATCGGCTGCAACGCCTGCACGGTTGCCTGTCAGTCGGAAAACAACGTGCCAATTGTCGGTCAGGATCAGGTGCTGGCCGGGCGCGAAATGAGCTGGTTGCGTATCGACCGCTACTTTGCCGGAGATCCTGATGATCCGGAGGTCGCTCATCAGCCTGTTGCCTGTCACCACTGTGAAAACGCTCCGTGTGAACAGGTCTGTCCGGTGGCCGCGACGGTTCACAGCGACGAGGGTCTCAACGACATGGTCTACAACCGCTGCGTGGGCACTCGCTATTGCGCGAACAACTGCCCGTACAAGGTCCGACGGTTCAACTTCTTCGACTACAACGCGCCGCTGGCAGAGCCGGAGAACGTTCTGCAGAAGATGATTCTGAATCCGGAAGTGACCGTCCGCAGCCGAGGCGTGATGGAAAAATGCACCTACTGTGTGCAGCGAATTCAGGACACAAAGATCGACGCGAAGAATGGGCGGAGATCGATCGAGGACGGGGAGATCGTGACCGCCTGCCAGGAAGCCTGTCCCGCTCAGGCGATTGTGTTCGGCGATCTAAACGACAAAGACAGTGCCGTCGCGAAAGCACACGCTGACGATCGTTCTTACGGCATGCTGGCCGAACTGAATACGAAACCTCGCACAAAGTATCTCGCACGAATCCGCAACCCACATCCGTGGCTCGCCGAAGAAGTGCGGCACGATTCGAAACACACAACACAGGCGGCTTCCGCACACTAAACAAGTCGCTTTTTCCAAAACGCTCTTCCGATTACGTAATACTTCGTCAAACGATCATTCATCATGGCAACGGCCACCGTCAACGAATTCGACAATACTCTCATCGACCCGGCTGTCCGTCCGCCGCTGATGACCGGTGAAAATTCCCTCGGATCTATCACTGAACAGGTCGCGGCACTTGCTGAACGCCCGAAGCCGCCTCGCGCCTGGACGATCACTTTCGCGATTTCTTCGAGTCTGACGGTGATGTTGTTTGCGTTGATTGGTTACCTCATCGTCACCGGCGTTGGAGTATGGGGGAACAACTCGCCCGTGGCCTGGGGCTGGCCGATTGTCAACTTCGTGTTCTGGGTGGGCATCGGACATGCGGGGACTTTGATTTCCGCCATTTTGTTTTTGTTCCGGCAGGACTGGCGTACCAGCATCAACCGATTCGCCGAAGCGATGACCATTTTTGCCGTTACGTGCGCCGGAATCTTTCCGGCGATTCACATTGGCCGTGTTTGGTTTGTGTACTGGCTGGCTCCGTTGCCGAATTCGCTCGCGATGTGGCCCAACTTTCGCAGCCCGTTGCTATGGGACGTCTTCGCCGTTACGGCATACGCAACCGTTTCCGCCATGTTTTGGTATCTCGGGATGCTGCCTGACCTGGCAACGCTGCGTGATCGAGCTACCTCAAGGATTCGCAAGATTGCCTATGGAATCGCGTCTCTGGGCTGGACGGGTTCGTCCAAACAATGGCGGCTGTTCGAAATGGCGTATCTGCTGCTGGCCGCTTTGGCGACACCGTTGGTTTTGAGTGTTCATACGATCGTGAGTTTCGACTTCGCGGTTTCGCAGGTGCCTGGTTGGCACACCACCATCTTTCCGCCGTATTTCGTGGCGGGAGCTGTGTTCAGCGGATTCGCGATGGTGATCACGTTGATGGTTCCGGCTCGACAGTTTTTCGGATTGAAGAATCTCGTAACGCTGCGTCATCTCGAAAACATGTGCAAGATCGTTTTGGCAACCGGAATGATGGTGGGCTACGCCTATGCGACGGAATTCTTCATCGCGTGGTACGGAGGAAACGAATACGAACAGTTCGCGTTCATCAACCGAGCACTCGGACCGTACGCGTGGGCTTATTGGACCATGGTGAGCTGCAACGTTCTGGCGCCGCAACTGTTCTGGTTCAAATCCGTTCGCACAACTCCATGGGCAATGGTGGTGATCTGCGTGCTGGTAAACGTCGGCATGTGGTTTGAAAGATTCGTCATCACGGTGACATCGCTGAGTCGAGACTTCCTGCCGTCTTCGTGGGGCTACTTCACACCGACTCTTGTTGACGTGTTGATGTTCGTCGGAAGTTTCGGCCTGTTCTTCACGCTGTTTCTTCTGTTCTGCCGCTTTTTGCCAATGGTCGCCATGGCGGAAGTGAAGTCTGTACTGCCGGCGAAGAGTGAGAATGAAACGGTGCCCGTGTGACTGCCAGGTTACTTCAGAAACTCGGAAAACGAATGAAGTCAGAATTCAAAACGACATGTCGATAGCAACTCCAACACAACCAAAAGCTCCACCCGAACCGGAAGTACGAATCGGCGGCTTGCTTGCGGAATTCACTTCCGCTGCTGACGTCGTTGCGGCCGCAAAGCAACTGCGAACTGCCGGGTATCGAAATCTGGAAGTACATTCGCCGCATGCGATTCATGGCATTGACAAAGTGCTGGGAGCAAAACGCCCACCGCTGCCCTGGGCGGCGATCGCTGGGGGAGTCATCGGTCTGGCGGGCGGACTGTGGATGGCCTGGTGGATGAACGCGGTTGACTACCCGCTGATTATCAGCGGCAAGCCGATGTTTTCGTTTCTGCCCAGTCTTCCCGTTGCCTTTGAACTTGCGATTCTGCTGGCGGCCTTCGCGGTCTTTGGCGGGACGATTGCTCTCGGTGGCCTTCCGCGACCTGCGAATCGGCTGTTCCGTGTTCCGTCGTTTGCCCGAGCGACCAATGATCGATTCTTTATCGCCGTTGAACAGTCCGATGAGGCATTCGGCTCAGGCGAAACTAAACACTTGCTGTATGACGCGGGCAGCGTCGGCGTCGAATCGATTCCCATCGTCGATCAGCGTGAATCCAGACTTCCGCGCCCCTTCGTGCTGACGGCGATTGTGCTTAGCGTGTTGGCACTGATTCCGCCCGTCTTGATTGCCAAAGCTCGTTACACGACTTCAACAACGCCTCGGTTGTCATTCATTTCAGACATGGATCATCAGCCGAAGTTTAAGGCTCAGACAACGAATTCTCTGTTCGCCGACGGGCGATCCATGAGGCCTCAAGTGGCAGGCACAATTGCTCAAGGGGACCTCCGCGAAGACTCGGCCTTCTATCGAGGAATACGCAAAGAGAGCGGGAACACTGAGAACGTCGCAGATGTCGACATCGCCGATGGCACGTTTCTCATTTCAGTGCCGTCAGAGGAAAACACGCCGCCAGCCGCGAGCTCTGCCGCCGCAGGAACGCCCGA
The DNA here is from genome assembly GCA_014238335.1 of Fuerstiella sp. Taxonomy (GTDB): domain Bacteria; phylum Planctomycetota; class Planctomycetia; order Planctomycetales; family Planctomycetaceae; genus Fuerstiella. The sequence goes on along the minus strand of JABABI010000184.1, from coordinate 4,725 downwards.
TTGGGTGACGAAGTTTCCCGTGGAAGTGGATGAGAAGCTTATTCGCCGCGGCAAGCAGCGTTATGAAATCTATTGTGCGACTTGCCATGGAATCGGAGGCGACGGCGACGGACTTGTGACCTTGCGGGCATTGGAACTTGAGCAGGGAACATGGGTGAGGCCAACGTCACTGCACGCAGAACCGATTCGCAAACAACCCGTCGGTCAGTTGTACAACACGATCGCGAATGGAGTGCGAAAGATGCCTGGCTATGCGGCACAGATTCCCGTCAAAGATCGCTGGGCCATCGTTTCTTATGTGAAGGCACTGCAGAAAACTCGCACAGCAACTGCCAAAGATGTGCCGTCTGATGTGCTGCCGAATATGCGTAAATTGAAGTAGGTCATCGAAATCCGTCCAGCAATTGAAAACGATCGAACGAGATAATGTCGGCGCCACCAACCAACCTGTTATCCGAAACTACAGCAAGACCAACTGGAAAGAGCCTCTTCGGCCATTCCAACGTCGATTACGTAATTCTTGCGATGGTCGCGGCGACGCTTGTTGGCTTGCTTGCGGTTGGCTTCGGCTTGCGTGATGGCGGCCGACAATTGGGCTTCGCGTGGGTCCTGAACGTTTGGTTCGTGTTGAGCACCTGCCTGGGTGCCATGTTTTTTGTGGCCATTCAACACATCACTCGTTCAGGTTGGAGCGTCACGTTGCGGCGAGTCGCCGAAGTGCTGGGCGCAAGCGTCGTTGGCCCCGTCATTCTGTTGCTGCCAGTGATTGTTGCACTGCTGAGCGGTCACGCGGGAGTGTATTCCTGGAACGATCCCGATTACGTCTCCGGTGATACCATACTTGAAGGAAAGCAGGCGTTCCTCAACGCAACGTTCTTTTCAATTCGAAGTGCAACCTACGTCGCAGTCTGGATCGTGGCCGGTATCTGGTTGCTGAAGACCTCCCAACTACAGGATCGTTCGGCGGACAAGCAGCTCACCCTGAAGATGGAACGTCGCAGCGCTCCCATACTGATTTTTCTGGGATTAACCACCACGTTCGCATCGTTTGATTGGCTGATGTCACTGGACCCGCATTGGTTCAGCACGATTTATGGGATCTACATCTTCTCCGGTGGAATGACGGCCGCGTTGGCAGTGCTTGCCATCGTGGCTGCCGTCTGGGTGAAGTCGGGACGACATCAAAAGCATGTGACAACGGAACACCTCCACGACATCACAAAGCTGCTTTACGGATTCAACTGCTTCTGGGCATACATCGCGTTTTCACAGTACCTGCTGATCTGGTACGCGAACATTCCGGAAGAAACGATTTGGCTAAAACACCGCCAGGGACACGGCTGGGATCTCATCACGATGGTGCTCATGACGGGGCATTTCTTTATCCCGTTTGTGTTGCTGATGCCGGGTGCGGCGAAAAGAAATCCGGCGTTCGTCATTGCGATTTCTTTGCTCCTTCTACTGATGCACTGGCTGGATCTGTATTGGCTCGTGTATCCGCAATTGAACGAATCACCCGTATTTGGGTCGGCCGAGATTCTTGGATTGATGTTTGTTATCAGCTTCACGGCTGTATTTGCAGGCTGGTTTGCCAGAGGCGGGGAACTCCTGCCGGTCTCTGATCCACGACTGCCGGAGTCGGTTAGCCATCACGTCGTTTGACGGTTTCAGATAGGGACAACGGCCTTGGAATTCCCGGCGACGATGAGGAAATACGAATATGAAAAATCATGAACCAACCGACGGCCTGAACACACCGGCATTGGTCACCGCAGGTCTCGTTGCCGCCATTGGAACATTTGTACTGATTGTCGGTTTGCAGGTGCTGTATCTCAAATACCAGGCAGCTCAGGTGAAAGAAACTCTCACCGCTCCCAACACCGCATCATCTGCATCACTGCTCGCGGAACAGCGTTCGAAAATTAACCGATATGGGTGGCTGGACCGACAGAAAGATGTCGTTGCGATTCCCATTGATCTGGCCATTCAACTCACAGCGGAAGAACTGGCCAGCGAAGAAGCCGAACAAATCGATGCGAATTACAGACGGGAGTCTTCGTAATGAGACATCTGCTGGTCATTGTCGTCGCATCCGTCGTCATGGCGTCATCGACTGCTTCAGCCCAGATGCTGCGAAACACTCCGCTGGGCATCAAAGACGTTGGCATCGACGACCGATCCGGGGGCAGCTTGCCGCTGGATGTAGAATTCACGACGTCCTCGGGACAGCAGGTCAGACTCTCGCGATTCTTCGACGGCGAGCGACCCGTAATTCTCACATTTAACTACGCCAGTTGCCCGTTGCTCTGCAAACTGCAGCTGAACGGGCTTGTCGATTCGCTGCGTGAACTGGAATGGACGGCTGGTCAGGAATTTCGTGTCGTTTCCATCAGCATTGACCCGCTGGAAACAACGCAGCAGGCGGCGATCTCAAAGCAGAATCACGTTCAGGCGTATGGCCGATCTGATTCGGCCGACGGCTGGGCGTTCCTGACAGGATCGCCCAAATCGATCGCCGCGGCCACCGATGCCGCGGGCTTTCGATACAAGTTTTTGCCGAAGCATCGCGAATTTTCACATACAGCGGCCGCGATCGTCTGCATGCCGGACGGCATGATTTCGCGATACCTGTATGGCGTGCAATTCGAACCGGACACGGTCCGTCTGTCGTTAACGGAAGCCTCAGCCGGAAAAATCGGTTCGCCACTGGACCAGCTTCTGCTGTTTTGTTTCCGCTACGACAGCTCAACCGGCAAATATGCGCCGGCCGCATGGAAACTCATGAGATTCAGCGCCATCGCAACGGTTCTCGTGCTCGGAGCTTTCGTCTTTCACTACCGATTCGCATCAGGAAAACCGGTCACTCAGTAACGGAGGTCTATAAACAGAAAGACACCGAACTCAACAACGGGACACGCAAAACAAAGTCACAATCCGATGACGATTCCACTACCAATTCATACCCTCGCTGAATCGACTGGCAGTCTGTGGCTGCCAAGTCAGAGTTCAACCGTGGCCGGTGAAGTGGACGGCGTCTTCAGCCTGATCCTGTGGATTTCAATGGCCTTCTTTGTGGGCATCGTTGGAGCTCTCGTCTGGTTTGTCGTCCGTTATCGACGGCGTGACGGAGTCCCTGCGGCACGACAGGTCCACCACAGCACTTCGCTGGAGATTGCGTGGAGCGTCATTCCGTTTCTCCTACTGATCGTGATTTTCGCCGCCGGTTTCACGACATTCATGGGCATGGCTGCGGAACCAGACAACTGTTACGAGATCAAAGTTGTCGGAAAGAAATGGGTCTGGAGTTTTCAGTACCCAAACGGTTACATCGATGATGCTTTGCACATTCCCGTCGATCGGCCGATCAAGCTGGTGATGTCCTCGGACGACGTGATTCACAGCGTCTTCATACCGGCGTTTCGAGTCAAACGGGACGTCATCCCCGGACGCTACACGTCACTCGTGTTTCAAGCGACGGAGGTGGGAACGTTCGACCTGTTTTGTGCGGAATATTGTGGCACCAAACATTCCGACATGTACAGCGACGTCGTCGTTCATCGCTCGGGCGAGTTTGCAGCGTGGCTGGAAAAAGCATCAAACTTCCTTGAAACGATGTCACCGGCAGACGCCGGGAAGACGCTCTATAAGCGGCGCGGCTGCATTCAATGCCACTCCGTCGATCGAAGTCAGATGGTTGGTCCGAGCTTCTATCAGTTGTTCGGCCAGCAGGCCGTTCTCGACACCGGCGAAACCATCGAAGTAGACGAAAACTACATTCGTGAATCCATCCTGGAACCTCAGGCGAAGGCTCGATCTGGTTACCGAAAGGTGATGCCCACCTATCAGGGACAACTCAAGGATGAAGAGATCGCTGCCATTATCGAGTACATCAAAACGCTCAAGAATTGAATTGCGTCGATTTCGGATTCCGGAACGCAGACACAGGTAAAGCAAGTTAACACCAATCATGTCCACCACTACCGAACCAAAGAACCGCCTGCCTGATTTCATCAACCCGCATCCGGTCAAGCAGAAGACACCCAGCTACCTGACGGCCGAACGCGGCATCTGGTCGTGGGTCTTCACGCTGGACCACAAACGCATTGGCGTGATGTACCTGGTCGGCATCCTGACCTCGTTCCTGATGGGCGGCGTCATGGCGCTGCTGGTGCGGACCGAACTGTTGACGCCCGGTCGCACCATTATGGATGCGGACACTTACAATCACATGTTCACGCTGCACGGCGCGATCATGACGTTTCTGTTTATTATCCCCAGCATCCCTGCCGCCCTCGGAAATTTTGTGCTGCCGCTGATGGTGGGAGCAAAAGACGTTGCGTTTCCTCGCATGAATCTGGCGAGCTTCTACCTCTGGGTCTTCGGTGCCGTTTTCCTTGTCTCAGCAATGGCGTTGAATGGCCTGGACACCGGCTGGACCTTCTACACGCCATACAGCACGACAACAAACTCCAGTGTCATTAGCGCGACGCTGGGAGTCTTCATTCTGGGCTTCAGTTCGATCTTTACCGGCATCAATTTCATTGCAACTGTGCACACGATGCGGCCGAAAGGGATGACGTGGTTTCGCATGCCATTGTTTCTGTGGTCGCTGTATGCAACGGCCATCATTCAGGTGCTGGCGACACCCGTACTTGGCATCACGTTGATGCTGCTGATTGCCGAACGAGTCGCCGGCATTGGCATTTTCGACCCGGCCCTCGGTGG
>JABABI010000183.1 GCA_014238335.1 Fuerstiella sp. | reverse complement strand
GGGTGGCGATCGTGAAAAGCCAGGCGGATCTCGATCTCAAAGATGTCATCAAGGCGATTAATTTCGGGGATACGAAAGGCTTAACTATTGGCGATGTCAACTTCGCCGCCGCTGCGGTCAATACCACGGTTGATGGCGTGACCAATACAGCCATCGGTGATGTTCATGCTGGGGAATATGGACAGAAAATTCCCCAGATGCAGAAAGAGAAGGCTGCTTTTTTGCAGTCCGAGTTCTTCAATGGCAAGGACCTCACCGGTTGGTCGGCTTCTGAGATGAAGTACTGGTCAGTCAAGGACAACGCTATCGTGGGGAATTCGGCAGTGAACGTACCGAAGAACGAGTTCATCTGGTCCGACGTTGAAGTGCAGGATTTCTATTTGACGGTCGATGTAAAACTGACGCCAGATGATCGCAATGCGGGGATTCAGTTTCGCTCCAAGCCGGTGGATGCTGCCGGGCAGGCGCTCGGCTACCAAGCCGATGTCGGCGCGGGTGTCTGGGGAAAACTTTATCACGAACATGGGCGTGGCAAACTCGACTGGAACGACAACGCAACGGGCGCTGTGAAACCGGGTGAATGGAACAGATATGAGATTCTTGCTGTGGGCGATCGCATCTGGACCGCCATCAACGGCAAGCTCTGTGTGGCCATCGAAGACCCCACGGGCGAACGAGCAGGCAAGATCGCATTTCAGATTCACGGTGGCTCGCCTCAGACAGTCCACTATCGCAACCCGACTCTGACTCTCAATCCGAAGACCGCTCTCGAGATGCAAACCAAGGAGCAATTGCTCGCTGCGTTGCCGAAAAAAGCGGAGGCCCCGAAACCCACTGCTCCGAAGCCCGTTGCCCCGGCTCCGGCCTCGGTTCCAGTTTCCCACTGGTCGAGATTGATTGCCGGAGCCGATCCTGGATCACAGGAGGAAGCGTGGGCTAAGCCGGCGTTTGACCATGGCAAATGGAAAACCATGAAGCTGCCCGGTCACTTTGACACCGTCGAACTGCCGGGCTTCGATGGTGTCGTCTGGTTCCGAAAGACGGTCGAATTGTCGGTCGAACAGGCCCAAGCCGCCGCAACGCTGCATCTTGGTCAAATCGATGACATGGACGTTACCTGGATGAACGGTACACGAGTTGGCGGCTATGAAAATCCGGGGCACCATTACACGGTGCGAAAGTATCTGGTTCCCGCTGGAGTTCTGAAGCCGGGCAAAAATGTGATTGCCGTTCGAGTGATGGATCACGCTTCTCCGGGCGGCATCGTCGGGAATCCGGAGCAACTGTTTCTGCAATTAAACGATGAACGTATTTCTCTGGCTAATCGTTGGCAGTTTGCACCAGGTGCAAATCTGGCCGCACTCAACACGCATGGGCAGGTTCCGGCACTGGTTCGGCCGCTGGTTCGTCCCACGAGTCCCGTGCCGGTATTCGCTGATGGGTTCGCCATTGACTCAGACCAGACGATTGCCGTTCTCGGTGGCACGAATGCTCTGGAGAGTGGCCGGCACGGCTATCTTGAAACACTACTCACCGCCGCGCATCCACAGCATCAAGTTCGTTTTCGAAATCTCGCTTGGCAGGCGGACACCGTTTACCTGCAACAACGTCCTCGCAACTTCTTTGCGGTGAACAAGCCGGATTACGGCGAGCGTGATGGTCGCAATCACGTTCAAGCAGACATCGTCTTCTTCTGGATGGGGCAGTCTGAATCGTTGGACGGTCCGCAACGCGTCGATGAATTTAAAGCCGCCTACGTAAGACTCCTTGATCAGATCAGTGACTACACAAAACGCATCGTGCTCGTAACGCCGGTTCCATTCAGTAACCCGTTGCATCTGGAAATTGACATTCAGAAACGCAACAAGTCGCTTGCCGTGTACGTAGATGCGATCCGCAAGATTGGTCGCGACAGAAAGCTGCCTGTGGTAGACCTCGCCACCGCGTTTGGATGGGGTGCGACTCCGTTTTCCTATTCGCGTAACGGTATCCATCTGTCACGGGATGGTCACTGGTCCGCCGCTCAGGCGATTGCGGCCGAACTCGGCTTTGCCAATCGCGTAGCCTCGCTCACATGGTATGATTCGGTTGATCTACTGGAGCCGCCTTCCGCAGAGAAGCTTCGGCAGGCCATCGTTAAAAAGAACGACATCTGGTTCCGCTACTGGCGTCCGACCAACTGGGCGTTTCTGTACGGCAACCGCCAGATACAGCCCAGCAGCCGCGACCACAAGAACCCCGGGCGTCGGTGGTTTCCCGAAGAACTGCAGGACGCACTGCCGCATCTGAACGAGGCGGAGCAGCGAATTCACGAGGCAGCGAAAGCAGCGAGTCGGTCAACGGCGGAATGAAGGACGAAATCCCGGACGACACTGGAGGTAATGCGTTGAAACTGATTCTACTTATCGTGGCAATGCTGATCACTTTCTTTGCAGGCGGATTGCATACTCGGGCAGACGATGTTGCTCGGCAGGCACGCCATCTGTTAGCCCAAAAGTGTTTTGTCTGCCATGGGCCAGACAGGAACAGCGAGGACGCCAAAGAGACCGACTTGAGACTCGACCTGCGTGAGGTGGCCCTCGAATACGAGGCACTCGTTCCCGGCGACGCAGCGGCGAGTGAAATGATGACACGCGTGAGGTCTCAAGATCCCGATTCGCAGATGCCCCCGCCAGGACATGGAGATCCATTGTCCCAAGCCGAAGTGGATTTACTGGGCCGCTGGATCCAGGCGGGTGCGGTTTATGAATCGCACTGGTCGTTTCGCAAGCTGCAGGAAACGCAGATCCCCAACGCACTTGACCGCCCCTCGTCTGGCAATCCCATCGACGCGTTCGTACTCAAGCGGCTCGGCGAAAAAAGTATCCAGCCAGCGCAAAAAGCTGACAGACGAACCCTTATTCGCCGGGTTTATGCCGATGCCATCGGAATGCCGCCTTCACCCGAAGAGTTCAAACGGTTCATGGATGATCCAGCTCCGGATGCCTATGAACAACTGGTCGATCGAGTTCTTGACAACCAACATTTCGGTGAGCGCTGGGCACGACACTGGCTCGACGTCGCTCGTTTTGCTGAGAGTGGAGGTTTCGAATTGGATGGGATGCGACCCAACGCCTATCAGTTTCGAGACTTCGTGATTAAGGCGTTTAATGACGACCTGTCCTACAACCAGTTCGTTCAGTGGCAAATCGCAGGCGACGAAATTGCACCCGATAACATCGAAGCGCTCAAAGCGACCGGTTTTCTCAGTTGTGGTGTTCGCAATGCAGTCATCACAAAGAACCAGGTGGAGAAGGAACGCTACGACGAACTCGATGACATCCTTTCCGCGACCATGACATCGATGCTTGGCCTCAGCGTCGGTTGTGCCCGTTGTCACGATCACAAATATGATCCGATTACTTCAAACGATTACTATCGCCTGCTCTCCACGTTTGCCACCACGGTTCGCGCAGAAATCACGGTGACGCAACCATCAGCCAAAATAGACAAGGCGCTGGAAGTTTTTGAACGTGAGTCCACGAGACTTGTTGCAAAACTGGCGGATTATGAAAAGGAATCCCGCAACAGCGCGTCGTACACGAATCCGGTGATAGAGCACGAACCGCTGACTCTTAGCCCGTGGCAGTCCACCGGGCCCCTCAAGACGACTGGATATGTCGCCGGACACAATGCAGTTTTCCCACCCGAGAAAACGCTCGGTTCAAAACCTGCCCCTTCGGAAACGTGGCGGCCCAGACCGGAACTAGTGGACGGGATCAGCCATCGAATCTCCGAAAGCAACAGCGTTTTCTTTTTCCACCGCACGATCACCGCTGAGTCGGCAACCCCAACGGTTCTTTCTTTTGGCGCCGACGATACAGTGAAAGCCTGGTTGGACGGGGAACTGATCGCGGAACGTATCGTTGCGGCTGCTGTGAGTTCTGACCAGGCGTTGGGTCATATTACGCTAACAAAGGGCGAACATCATTTGCTTGTTAAGATTGTTAATGGCGGTGGCATTGGTGGGGTTTACTTCAATGTAAAACAACAAGGTTTTCCCGAAACGATTCGCAATCTTGTGACGACATCCGTGGCACAACGAAGCCCTCAGCAGTCCGAGACTTTGCTTAACTGGTTACTTCAGTTCGACGCGAAATGGCAGCAGCTTTCCACTGAGATTAAAAATCACCTGGCGCAGAAGCCAATGTATCCGCAGGAGACGGTCTTCGTCTCGACCGAGGGCAGGAGGGGGTTTCGACCGGCCATCTATAACGTTCAGGGCCCGGAGTTCTATGAACAGACATATATTCTTAATCGAGGGAACCCAAATTCAAAACTCGAACTTGCCACTCAGGGCTTTCCGAAAATCCTCATGCATCACCGCGACAAGGAGTCGCATTGGATCGAGCATCCAGCAGCTGAAAGTAAATCATCCTATCGCCGCAAATCGCTCGCCAACTGGATCACCGATACGCAGCATGGTGCCGGAAGTTTACTGGCACGGGTGATTGTGAATCGCCTTTGGCAACATCACTTCGGAACTGGCCTGGTGGCAACGGTCAACGACTTTGGCACGCAGGGAGCGTTGCCAACCCATCCGGAGTTGTTGGAATGGCTCGCGAATGAACTGGTTCAAAATGGTTGGAGCCTGAAACACATTCACCGGTTGATCCTGACCAGCGAAACATTTCAGCAGGAATCCGCATTTTCGGAAAACGCCTTCAAAGTCGATCCGGAAAACAAACTACTCGGGCATGTCGCACCCCGACGTCTGGAAGCCGAGGCGATTCGTGATTCGATACTGGCGGTCTCAGGTCAACTGGACCGGACCATGTTTGGAAGTGGCACGCTTGATCCCGAACACAAGCGGCGGAGCATCTACTTTACGGTGAAACGCAGTTTGCTGAATCCGATGCTCAGTCTTTACGATGCACCGGAGACCCTCACGAGTGCCGGCCGTCGCAACTCGACGACAACAGCTCCTCAGGCATTGCTGCTAATCAACAGTCCCTATATCCGCAAACTGGCCCTGGCATTCGCTGCCAGGGTCTCGCCGCAGTACTACGAAGAAATTCATGCTGCCTCGGAGCTTTTGGCGGCGTCTATCCATGGCTCGCCTGATGTGGATATTGTGGTGCCCAATGGGCCGTACACGCTGCAATTGCTTCTTTATGAAGGATGGCGATCACGGTCTGCGGATATCGTGATCGAGGGGAAGACGGTCAGAGCAGCGTATGACATGTTCAAAGAGCAAGGGGGAAACTTCGACCATGGAAGCGTACTCCGCCATACTTTTACTCTCACCGATGGCCACATCGACATTGAAATCAAAGGGGCCCTCCATCTTGGCGGCTTGATTTTATCAAAGGGACAAGCAGATTCCGCGGATCGGGTGGCGATCGTGAAAAGCCAGGCGGATCTCGATCTCAAAGATGTCATCAAGGCAATCAATTTCGGGAACACTAACGACTTATACATTGGCGGAGTCAAGTTCACCGCCGCTGCGGTCAACACAACGATTAATGGTGTGACCAACAAAGCGACGGGGGATGTTTACAGCGGGCAGTATGGTCAGAAACTGCCTGCGATCCGGAAAGAGAAGGCGCACGAACGAATAAGTGAAGACCTTCCGACAATCGTCACCAACACCTATTGGTTGGCCCTTAATCGGAGGCCTTCCAACTATGAACTGCAAGCCGCGATGCAGTTCATTGAGCGACAACAGAACGACTACGAGCAAAGCAACACTGCCAACGCGAAATCCGCCGCACTCGCCGACTTTGCACAGGCAGTCTTCGCGCTTAACGAATTTATATACGTCGATTGATTGAGATTATGAACGCACGCACAAAACCTTCGCGACGCGACATGGTCAGTATAGGAGGCTACGGACTGGGTGCCCTTGCGCTCAGTTCGCTTTGTTCTACCGGCATCGTGACAGCTGTTCCCTCGGTTCCACCGGTCACCGCTCGCGCCAAGTCGGTTATCTGGTTGGTGATGAATGGTGGCCAAAGCCACGTTGATACCTGGGACTACAAGCCCCAGTTGGCAAAGTCAAACGGCAAGAAACTGGAAGGGTTCGACAACGAAGTCGGCTTCTTTCCGGAGAAAGTCGGCGCGCTCATGCAGTCGCCATTCAGCTTCAAACAGTATGGCGAGTGCGGGAAATGGGTTTCTGACATTTTTCCGAGGGTTGCCCGGCACGTCGATGACATGGCGTTCGTGCATTCGTGCCACGGCAAGTCCAATAATCATTCACCCGCTCTGTTTACGTTGAATACCGGGGTCAGCCGTATGGGGTATCCGTGTGTCGGGTCGTGGGTCACCTACGGACTGGGCCGCGAGAACAAAAATCTGCCGTCTTTTGTCGTGATGACTGACCCCCAGGGTAGAGGTCTTCCGAAAGGACAGGCTCAGAACTGGGGCGCCGGATTTCTTCCCGGCTCGTTTCAGGGAACAGCACTCAACAATAGTGGCCAGCCCATTAATGATCTGACTCGTACCGCGAACATTTCTGATCGGCAACAACGTCGACAACTCGACTTTATCAATACGCTTAACCGGGAACATCAAAAGTTGCGTGAAGCGAATGCTGAACTGGAAGCTCGCATTCGTAGCTTTGAACTCGCCTACCGAATGCAGACCGCGGCACCCGAGGTCTTCGATCTAGAACGCGAGTCGCCGTCGACGCACAGCATGTACGGTCTTGACGATGAACGTTGTGCTCACTTCGGTCGTCAGTGCCTTACCGCCCGGCGAATGGTCGAAGCCGGCGTTCGTTTCGTGCAGCTCTACAGTGGAGGCACGGAAAACCAAAAAAGCTGGGACGGCCATATCGATATCGAAGGCAATCATCGCGGCTTCGCCGAAGAGGTGGACCAGCCTATTGCCGCGTTACTGATCGATCTGAAGCGGCGAGGAATGCTCGAAGAGACGCTCGTCGTCTGTGGGGGTGAGTTTGGCCGACTGCCGATAGCGCAGGTAGAAGCCAAACCCGGACGTGACCACAACCCGAATGCCTTCACGACGTGGTTCGCAGGCGGTGGTGTCAAAGGCGGCGTCAGTTTTGGCGAAACAGATGAACTCGGGCTGAACGCGATGGTGAACAAAGTCACGATTCACGACCTGCACGCAACCATTCTTCATCAACTTGGAATTGACCACGAACGGCTCACGTACGGTATCAATGGACTCGACGTCAAACTCACGGGTGTCGAAGGTGCAAAGGTGATTGATCAGATTCTGTAAAGGATGAAACCTACAGCCTGCCACTCATTCGCGCGAAGGGTTGTTGCTTCGAGTCAGCGAGCAACATCCGCAACCCAATAAAGAACCATTCAAATGAAAACCAACGACTCAACCGGCTTGTACGACGACCTTTCATCGCGATCGAATCTGTGTGCCACAGGCATGAAACGGATTCCAGCAGCTAAGTTCACACACCCCGTTGGAATAGCGGCAACCGTTTTGCTGTTCTTGTCAGTGAATTCGGCGGCGATCGGGCAAAATTCACTTTCGGTTTCCAGTCCGGAGACGGACAACTCGGTCGCAGCCGAATTGAAGTCGTTTACTCTGGCCGATGGCTACGAAGCAAGCTTGTTCGCCGATGAAACTGACGGCGTGGCCAATCCCGTCTGCATGTCGTGGGATCCCGCAGGGCGGTTGTGGGTGCTGGTGACGTCGGCTTATCCACAACTCAAGCCAACCGACAAACCCATCGACAAACTGCTGATTCTCACCGACACTGACGCCGATGGCCGCGCGGATAAGACGACCATCTTCGCCGATGGCTTGAACATGCCGACCGGTTTCTCGCTGGGACACGGCGGAGCATACATCGGGCAAGGCAACGACCTGCTCCATCTGGAAGACACCGACGGCGACAACAAGGCCGATTCGCGACGTGTACTGCTGACCGGCTTTGGCACTGGCGATACGCATCAAAACATCAATTCATTCACGTGGAGCCCCGGCGGCGAACTGCTGTTCTGTCAGGGACTGCACGCGTTCTCGCGTGTCGAAACGCCGTGGGGTATCAGCCGACTGGACGAACACGGTTCGTGGCGTCTGCGACCAAGGCGGCTGCAGCTGCATGGATTTCGCCGTACCAGTGACGGTGGCAACCCATGGGGAATCGCATTCGGCAACTGGGGCGAGCCGTTTGTTAAAAGCAACGGCACGGGAGTCTCTGAGTTGTTGCCGTGCATGGTCAGCGTCGAACGAACCGCCAGCTACTGGGGTGGTGAAATGAGAATCGGCGGGACGCGCATCAAGTCCATGATTATCGAATTCGCCGAGTCGCCGCATCTGCCGGATGACATTCAGGGCGAAATGTTGATTGCCGGCTATTTCGCTCGCGACGTCAATCGTTTTCAGTGGGAAACCGACGGGGCGGGACATCGTCTAAAGAACATGCCCAACCTCATCACGTCGTCACACAACGCGTTTCGTCCGGTCGATATCCGCATTGGCCCGGACGGAGCGATCTACATCGCCGACTGGTTCAATCCCATCATCGGCCATTATCAGGCGTCTTTCCGGCATCCTGATCGCGACAAGACACACGGTCGCATCTGGCGAATCACCGCGAAGGGCCGCCCGCTTGCGAAGACTCCTGATCTGTCCAGAATGAGTGCAGCCGAACTGTGTGAGCAACTCAGTTCCGACTGGCGCTACGTCCGCTATCAAGCCAAACGGCGACTGGCGGATCTGCCGAAGAACGAGGCAACTGCGGCTGTTACCAAATGGATTGGCGACCTTGACGATAGCGATCCGAACCTGGAACATCATCTGTACGAAGCAATCGGTGTCTTTGAATCGCACGAGGTCGTCAACCGCCCGTTGTTGGAACGCCTGCTCGTCGCAAAGGATTACCA
>JABABI010000182.1 GCA_014238335.1 Fuerstiella sp. | reverse complement strand
CGTGCCATAAGTCCCGTGTTTCACGGCGTTTTGAGTTCGGCACAGTTTTTTGACCATACGGGCTTTGTGTAGCCCATAAACAGGTTTTCGTGGCATTGAATCTTACTCCTCAAAATAGTGAACCGAAGTCCTGACTACCCACTTCGGAGGCACCGAAGTGGGTAGTAATCAGGTTTTCCGACACACTGCTTCAAAGAGCAGGTTTCTCTAACACAGAGAATGCCAACGTGTTACGAACAAAAGCGGCTGACGAGAATCGAACTCGTATTTCAAGCTTGGGAAGCTGGCGTGTTACCACTACACCACAGCCGCGAATTGAGCGGGACCCATTACACCAGCGAGCAAAGTTTGAGGCAACCCAACGCAGGGGACTGGCGACGCTCGGCGTCTGAATTCACTGCTGCATTCGAGGGAGTGCGATGAGGTCACACAGCGCTGATGCCGAGCTAGGGCAGATTACAGACTACTACCGACAAAAACGTGCAGATGTTGCACCCCCTGCGTCGATATCGGGTGTGTTTAGTGCCATTACAGAACAAAATCTCAAATTGAATCTGGCTAACCAGACGAGCAGTTCACCAGAAAAAACACTCAAAAAACCTCTGCAAGCTCTATAGGAGCCATCGCTGTTGACGACCCGTTTTCAGATAAGGTGGGCACCCGACGCCCGGGTCATGTGATCCGAACATGGTCGGCGTGACAGTCGGCCGGAATCGAACAGGTTCCCTTTTGGGTATAATCTGTAGGGTCAACTTGATTGGCTGCAGGCGAGCCTGGCAGAGGTTTGTGAGTTCGCCGCAGCGAACACCACAATCGGCAGCATATCCTTGAAACACGCACGGGGCAAGTTCACAGTTCCCGGAGAGCTGGTCAAAGCGTCCCCGGCGCGTGGTTTTCGGGGCAGGACGCGACCGATGTTCCGTCCGGATTAGGAGTCTGCTGGGGGCAAAAGTCGCCACTGGGTCACAACCCAACCATGCCTGGCGACCGGCCGCTGCACACTCAGGGATCGGCCACTGCCGTCTGTCAGCGCAACTGCGGCACTTCGATCAGTCGCGGTACGGTGTCAAACATCCAGAGTTTGTCTGCTGGTCGAGAGGGAGTCACCTTTCGGGGGATTGTAAACAGCTCTGCAGTCAGCACTTCCCGGCCCTGATGCTCTATATATTTACCGCCAAACCGTTTTCCGTATTCCGCAATGCGGGGATCATTAGGACTATCGAAAGAACCAATCGTTACATACGACTCGTAGCGGTCGTGGAAAACATAGGCCTCAAAGCTGCGGTCATAGCCCGCCCGGGACGCAGACCGCAACCCCTCCGTCAATTCCCACGCCCTGGTACCGGATTCGTCAAGGTTGCTGCCGAAAACCTTCTGGAACTGGCGGTCCGCTTTTTCAGAAGTTCCGTGATCAATCTGCAGTATGGCGCTACCCCGAAAAGTCGCCACGCGCAATGTGTATTTTCCCTTATTCTTCAAAAGGGAATACTCCATGTTGGAATTCAGTTTCCTGACCAGAGAATCGACAGTGTGACGTTTCACACTGGATGCCGACTTCACGGGATTTACCGTCATGTGAGCACGATTTAACGGGCTGGGCCTGCCGGGTGTGATGGCGAAAATACCACCGTGCTTTTTGTCCGTCAAGAAAGATGGCCGGAAGTCGTTCTTGATATAATTCAGCATTGCCTTCGCGCTGTTCTTTGGATCATTCTGGTCCGGACTCCTGAAGTTTCCTGCCAGAACAGCGACGGCTTCATGGCGCGAAATGAACTTCCGCGTGCTCTGTCCAGTAACTCCTGACGAATAGTCGTCAAGTTTTCCGACTTCCATCGACTGCAGAAACGTATACGCAGGAATTCCTTTGCGGCGAAGTTCGTAGACCAGCTTGTCGGCCGCCTCCCACGCGCTCAGTCCCCCTTCAATTCGACGCTCCTCGGGTACGTCTCGAAGGGCGGCCACCATGATCATCCAGGGACCGTGCTGCGGGGTCAAATTGTAGCGTTTCCCCGGGACCGCTTCGATCTTTGCAAATGCCTGTACGTGACACGCCAGCAGAATCAGGAAGGTCAGCCCAGCAGTACATAATTGGCGGAAGGAGAACATCCGTGTCATCCTTGTCGATGGGTATGGTTGGCCGAAAGAACATGTGCGACGGCACTCTAGAGTGAATTCCGCAACACGTCCAGACGACTTCACAGCGCGTCACGTCACACGCGGTTACCGATGCCTTCATGCCACGCCAGAGATGTCAAACAGACTATTTCGCCTTGTGACGTACGACGAGCCGATTCTGTACGCTCCCAACGCCACGAACTCGCATCGCAGAGTCTAACACGTCAGTTTCCGGCTGGTCGATTTCGACCACGCCCTGAAGACAAACACCGTTGGGAATGCGTCGAATCACCAGTGACGAAAAGTCCAGATGTGTATCTGCCAGAAGTTCGCGGTGAACCTGCGCCTCCAGAGCGTGCGGCTGATCGGGCAGACGTTCAACATTCGTGCTTGAAGTTGTCTTGGGCATCTTGAAGATCCTTCCATCAACGGCGGCGCGGGTGTGAGACTCTGAAGAGCTCGGTGGAGCCCCGACATCCTTTCCGTCAGGGCCACTATACCGGCAAGATATACCGGCATGCAGCAGTTCGTACAGAGGAAAATTGCGATGCCGCAGCCTCTTAGCCTTCAGGTACTATCCCCATGGGACCCATGTTTCCTATCTTTTCAATCTGGCGCTTCACTGACTCCGAGAAATTCGCGGAGTCTGCGAATGGCGCGAAGGTAACGCATGCCTGCGGCGGGTGCAGACAATCCCAGCGCCGCCGCAGCCTCACCGCTTCCGAGATGTTCGAAGTGTCGCATCATGATCAGTTCGCGATCATCTTCATTCAGTTCGTTGAGGGCTTCGAGAAATCGCTGTTCCATTTCTTTCCGAACGGTCGCCGCGGCCGGCGTCAGTTCGGTGTCTTTGAGCAACGCGGCGAGATCGATGACGGACTCATCGTCACGCCCCAGGCTGGAAACGTGGTGCTCTCTGTCCACACTTCGGCGCTGTGCCGCTCGGTGTCGACGATGCATATCGATCACTCGATCTTTTGCTAATTGTCGCAACCAAATGTGAAACGGCATTTTCGGGTCTTGAAGATAGTCCTCCATGCGTCGACTGGCCTCGAACATCACGTCCTGAACAACGTCACTGGCATCAACTCGACGCGCCACGGCATGGTCCAGTCGCATATCAATCAGACGACGCACAGCCTGACGGTGCCGATCGATCAGGCTATTGAGGGCTTCAGAATTGCCCTCCTTCGCGCCGTTCAGCAGTTGCTGAGTCTTTTCGCCTTCTGGCCACATGGTCAAATCTTCCGTCCCGAGGCTTCCCATCACATTGGCAGAGGTATCGGTGTTTAGCGCCCGCAAAAGCGGTGAAGTTGCTGTTATGGTTTTTAAGGCCACGCTTTATGTGTCGTTACGAACACAAATTCGATTGAGCCAACGATAAAGGCTTCATTTTGGCAAGTCTGTGCAGAAGATCCACTTCATGATTGTTGCAGTTGTCGAAAATATGTGGTCATGGGGTTTGTGGCAACGCGACTCTCTGAACGGGACGGAAGTTCTCCGCGGCCCCAGGTTAGCGTAATACACTGTAGCGTCAGGATTCAGCGGCCAGCACAGCCAGGCCATGCAGGGCCAAACTGTCAACGAATAAACACTCGGTCAGATGACTCGCAATTTTTCTTCCACCACCGCCTGTAATGATCTGCAAAGGCATTTCATGGCAACCAAATTGTGATCTGGCTGCCGTCTGCAGTCTGCCTGTAATTTCTCGGATTGCTCCCAGTTGTCCCCAGAACAGACCAGCGTTCATTGCCGCCACGGTATTTTTTCCGGGCAGCGGCAGACTGTCGTGCGCGGACGTTTCGAATCGGTCGGTATCGATCATAGGCAGACGAGCCGTGTAATCATGCAGCGCGTAGGCGGACAATCGCAGCCCGGGAAGAATACTGCCTCCACGAAACACACCGTCCGACGTGACCAGATCAATGGTCGTTGCGGTGCCGGAGTCCACAACGATCGCTGTCCGATTTGGCGCGAACAGCCGTACTGCGGCGAATGCGGTCAGCAGGCGGTCGACTCCAACTTTGGCCGGTGCGTCCACGTCGGCATTCAGGGGAATCTCAGAGCCATGTCGAATCACGACCGGGACGATTTCGCCCCATGAAGGATCTGTCAGCAACCTTTCAAGGTACGGCGGATTGGAACCGGCAAGAACCACGCGTGGAGGGGTTACCATATCCGTCCCGGCAATCCAGTCAAAGACGGCCTCCGTAAAATCCTGAACCTCAGCGAGTGCAATGGCACTGATGGTACGTGGCTGTGGAGATCTGGCCGACCCAAGTTCGAACACTCCCAATTTGGCCCGAGTATTGCCAACATCGACAACTAATATCTGGTGCGGTCTCATCTCTCGTCTTGCATAATGGAATATAGAAGCTGTGCTCCGGCGGACGTCACCTGACTCAAACAAAAGTCCCATAGCGGCCAACGATCTGACGCGCATGACACGCCATCTCATTCCACCTGAGATCCGCAGGACCAGCCTGAGTGCCGCAGACCGATTCAGGAGGTGTAGGACACAATAGTGACGACAACCGGGGTTAAGCGTTAAATTGGGGCCAAAATCCTTGAAAAACTGCACAGATACAAATCCACTGCCAGGATTTTCACGTTGCCTGCGAATCGTCCGAATAGATTGTTGGAATCGACTGGATAGACGTACAATCCGGTCATCTTCTGGACATGTGTGCTGAGATTGCACACATGTCTGTAGAAGCCGCCGTAACGATCCGCTCGGATCAACCACTCTCTGATGGAAAGTCAGCATGGTCCTCACTTCGACGGACCAGCTGTCTGAAAGACGGAACGGGCAGGAGAACGTAATGTGTGTAAATCAGCTTATTCCATCCGCTCGGCTGTTGTCGGCCGTTATTCTGTGCGCCGCAGTGGCGGCGGCTGATACGGAGAACCAACTGCCACAGAGCGTTCACGGTCGGTTCGGCCAATTTTACACACTGAAGAGTCGAATCACTGACGGGCAGATTTCCCAGGTTGGAAACCTGGCCGCCCAACTGCATGCACGAGCGGTCCGCGAAGATCGCGAAGCCGTGTTGATTCTCGAGATTCGTCCGGGCTCCAGCCGTTTCGGTCAGGTCAGCGATCTTGTTGCACGACTCACATCTGCTGACGTCTCCCGTGTTCGAACGGTGGCGTGGATCCCTGAAACGGTGGAGGGCCACCACGCCATTATTGCTCTGGCCTGCCACGATGTTGTCATGAATCCCGATGCTTCTCTGGGAAATATCGGTGGTGGCAAGGCCCTTCCTCAGGAGGAACAGGATTTCATCCTGAGAAAAGTGGATCGCCGCCGCAACAGTCGTCTGTCGCGCGGCGTCGTACAGGCCATGATGGATCCCGCCGTTGAGCTTCTTCGTGTCCGCGTGGAAGGCGCCGCCGGAATCGAAGAAGAGCGGTTCCTGACACAACGCGAACTGAAGCTGCTGCAGAATGACAATACCGCTATTTCTGACACGGAAACGATCAAAGGCATCGGGGCACCGGGCGTGTTTGTAGCAGATGACGCTCAGCGCGCCGGCTTTCTGGTGGCAAAGACTGTGACTGAACGCCGCCAGGTCGCCGCGCTCTATGGTCTGCCTACGGAATCAATGCGAGAACGCCATGGCGCGGACGGAGAAACCAATGCGCGACTGATTGCGCTGCACGAAACGATTACCCCGTTTACCGAAGAATTCGTACTTCGTCAGATTCGCACAGCCACGGCCGAAGGCGCCAACCTGCTGATCATCGATATTGATTCGCCGGGAGGTTTTCTGGACTCCAGCGTCAACATCGCTAACACACTGGCTGAACTGGATCCGAGAAAAGTGGAGACGGTGGCGTGGGTCAGGGAACGGGCTCTCAGTGGAGCCGCCATTGTGGCAATGGGCACTGATAGAATCATTATGTCACCGGGTGCACAGCTCGGGGATGCCGGAGTCATCCGTGAAACGGAGGAAGGCGGCGCATTTGAACACGTTCCTGAGAAGATCAGAAGCCCTTTACTGGTGACTCTCGAGCATCTCGCTAAAGAAAAAAATCGACCGGCGGCATTGCTGCAGGCGATGGTCGACATGAGTCTGCAGGTCTACGAGGTGACAAATGCGGAAACCGGTCGTGTCACGTACATGAGCGAAGATGATATTGAAGCTTCGGATGAAGAATGGATAAAGGGACCGGTTGTGACGGAATCGCGGGATGATTTTTTCCTGACCGTCAGTGGTTCTCGCGCTCACGAACTCGGATTGGCCGACGCCCCCTGCGACAATATGGATGAGTTGCGAATCCGCCTGGGTATCCCTGAGGATGAAATGCTGCAGACCGTTGAGCGCACCTGGGTCGACACCTTTGTATTTGTGCTCAGATCCCAGATCGCCGGTTTTGGCCTGATCACGCTGGCGGTCCTGTGCATCTACGTCGAACTGCACATTCCGTCAGGCTTGTTCGGAATTCTGTCAGCCGTATTCTTTGCGCTCTTCTTCTGGAGTCGATATCTCGGTGGAACATCCGGCTCGCTGGAACTGATCATGTTTTTGCTGGGCCTGGCGTTGCTGGCCATGGAGATTTTTGTGGTTGCCGGGTTCGGTGTTTTTGGTGTGTCCGGACTGCTGTTGATGGCGGGCGCGCTGGTCATGGCCAGTCACACATATTCCGGCATGACCGCCGGGCAGCGTTTCGACGAGTCAATGAGCAGCCTGGCCAGCCTGGCTGGTGCGCTGGTCACCGTCATCTCCGTGGCCATGTTTCTAAATTGGTTTCTGCCGTCAATTCCAGTGCTGAATCGATTGATTCTAACGCCGCCCGGTTATGCAACGGTGGACGAAAACGCTCCCCAGCTGGACCCATCCGTATACGAAAGCCGCTCGGCTGTCGGACCGGTGATCACGGGAGCCATTGGCATCGCCGAATCGACGCTGCGTCCCAGTGGCAAGGCAAGTTTTGGAAAAAACTTCATGGACGTCGTCAGTGACGGCGGGTACATCGACCACGGCACGCAGGTCGAAGTCGTTCGCGTTGCGGGAAATCGGATCATTGTCCGGTCGGTTGAGTCACACGACGTGGTGTAGGCTCCTGTGTCGCTGCAGACTGAATTCAAAGATGACCGCAGCCTGCGACAGACTGGACGCGACCATGACGACCTGCTCGTTGACCGGAACTGCTTCTGCGACAGAAACAACCCGACCATTCGTCGCTTTGACACCGACAGGCCGCTCAGCAGTTCACGGTTTTCTTGAAAAAGTCCGTTGCCGAATTGTCTGCCAGACGCTGGAAGGTTTCGTCTGTGCCGACGAAGGCCAGAAAGAATGGCAGGTTCTCACGCTGAACGGCTCGAAATGCTCTCAGCAACTCCGCCGCCGTTTCGTCGCCGTCGGCAACCTTTTCTGTCTGCACAATTTGCGAATCCAGGACACAAAAGACGATACCGTTCAAGCCGGCAGGCGGAATTCGCCACGCATATTGCAGCATCGCACTTAGTTTGTCAGCATCATCTCCAGCGGTCTCCGTCGCCACGTTCAGCAGGGTCCCCGGACTAAGTGTCAGCGCCGCCTCCAGTTCGCGTGACATACCAGCGGTGACATCACTCAGAGCTGGCTGAGCTATTGTGCCAATCGGCGTTTCGCACCACATCCAGAGATTGCTGATGGCGAATGCCTTGTAGAGTCTTTTCAGAATTGTTTGCGCCGACTCACCAAGCAGTGCGATATTTTCAAACTCCCCGTCATGTTCCAGAATCTTTCCGAGCAGAGACTTCATGAATTGGCTTTAGCGTTGATACGGCAGGGAATCACTTTGGCAGTCAGATGCGCCGTGCATTTTTCGAATTAGTTCAGGGGAAACGCGATCAAAATAACAAACAGTGACTTTAGTCATCACGCGAACTGTCGCGTCGAGGAAGCCCGTGGGCTGCGGTGGAGCTCACTGGCACACCCTTGCCTATTGATGATAGCTCACGCGGTTCCACCATGACCAGCGAAAGGCACCATCCCCCCAGAACGACTCCTGCGATGCAACAGAACGGCATGACGTACCCGATTCTGTGGACGACATCGCCAACCAGAGGAGACAGTATGATGGGGGGAGCCATACACAGGACGACCGTGCTCACGTAGATCGGGTGATTCTCACGAGAGGTGAGTTCCAGCGCGTAGTTTAACATCATCCGAAACGTGACCGGCACGAGCCCCAGCCACGCAAACGACAGCCAATACCAGTGTGCGTCTGCGAATGCTGCCAGGCTCAGTGCCAAAAGAGGAGCAAATATTGCCAGGAATGTCAGCCAGCGAAGTGCTGCCCGGGTTCCCTGCCGGTCCGCCAGCCGACCACTGAACCAACTGAAAAACGCAGCCGAAAGATTCTGCGCCACAACCCACACCATTAACATATGTCCTTCGTAACCCGGCTGTTGTCGCCCAAGGCGTTGATAGTGCGGAAACAGCAGTTGCGAGCACACGAAAAGTGCCGCCAGAAAACACAGTCTCCGCAGATGTGGATCGCTGCGCAGGGCCTGTAGCGCAACCGCAAATCGGCGGCGCGCATCAATAGGTAACCGAGTCCTTATTGGATCCGCTTGTTCCCTCAAGCCCCGAACCGTAAATCCCGCCAGCAAAAACATCGCCCCGGTAAACAGAAATATGTACGCAAAGTGAGGTGGATGATTCTGAGTCCACGGACGAAGCAAAATCCAGGCTGTCAGCACTGCCACCGGTGACCCGACGTTCCCCGCAATCGCCGCCAGCCGACCCCGTCGTTGCGGTCTGATCAGTTTTCCCTGAATCGTATTGTACGCTGCCT
>JABABI010000181.1 GCA_014238335.1 Fuerstiella sp. | reverse complement strand
CGTGCGGGACAGATGCTGACATACCTGGACCCCGTGGATCGCTGTGGAAATCGACTGGTACGCGGACCCGGCTTCGTTTGTTCGGGGATCGCCAACGACCTTTGGATCGAACGTGTCGACGTGAGACATACCGCCACCCAGCCAGATCAATACGCAGGCCTGAGCTTTCCCGTGTGGTGCGACCGATTCCACGGCCTGCCCTGTGGCCGTTGTCAGGGCGATCGCCCCGGAAGTCGCGACTCCGTGAAAGTCGCGCCGATTTCCAAGGGTGGCTTCAGTCATGGGATTACCACAAATTCGGGACTGTTGATCAGCGCCCACAACGCATCCTCGACGCGTTCGCGAAAATCGTTCGTAAGCCGTACTGTTGAGGGTTCACCGCGGGAGACACGCTGCTGAGCTTCCAGCATCAAACGCGTCTGCTCCGCCTCCAGGTGTTTACGCCAGTCGGGTTGAAACGTGCTCAATGGCTCGACCGGCCGAGCGAGTTTTCCTGTGTGGCGGTCCCCAAAGTTCGGACGGAGGAGGGAAACGAATCGCTGCCGTTCTTTTTCGTCCGAACGTCTCCCGAGGACGGAGAGAAACAAACGGTCGACGAGCGTTGATACCGAAATATCCCGCAAACATAGTTCGGTGACCGCACTTTGCTCAGACAGCCTTGTGATGCGCTGCGACACAAGTCCGTTGAAGAGCATCAGCGGCTGCAGTGCGGATGTTGTCTGTTCCCGTTCGCTGCGCGGCTGCTGGCGACTGCCGTTCCAGCCGAACGCTGTCATTACATCCACGATCGTCTGACACACGGGCATTCCCAGCGCAGGCCGATCTCGCTCGTTCGGCAGTGCGGCAAACTGCCAGGCTCGGTGCGGTTGAGGAAGCTGAACGGCTCCAGGATCGGTGGCGTGGACGCCCAGTGTTTCGGCGTGAAAATCCTTGCCGACAGCCACAAACAGAGAATCGACCAGCTGCTCTGCCGACATGCGCGCCTGCTGCCGTCGTTGTCCCTGCCAGATCCTGGATGAAAGAATCCTACGCGCGAGGGCCTTCACGTCGTAGCCGTTGCGGACGAACTCAGCACTCAGGTTACGGAACAGTTCCGGATGTGACGCGGCAGGATGTTCACTCCACTGGTCAACCGGCTCGACCAGCCCTGTTCCGAAGTAACGTTTCCAGATCCGATTCACAATCACGTCTGAAAATCGCCGATTACGAGGCGATGTGATTAACGCTGCCAGTTTGGCTCGCGAACCCGGCCGAATCGGTTTCAATGAAGTCGCGTCTTCGCGTTCGTTCAGCCAATGTGACAACAGCCCGACAGGCTGAATGATCTCGCCGGCTGCCAGCGACGTCGTGATCAAACCATCCTCCGTCGCTTTGCTCACAGCAGCGACGCTACTTCCGGGAACTTCAAGCGGTCCCCCGTGAAGATACGCCGCCAGTTGAAACAGATCTGCCTGCAGAAAATCATCGACGGGCGAATCGTGGCACCGCGCACACTTGAGATCGACTGCGGCGAAGGCCTTCATCGTCACGTGCGACCGCATCGCCATGGGGACATCGTTTCCGGTTGCCAGCCCAAACCCGGCCGGGCCGTCGTTGGCGGATTTGCTGGAGCTCTGATTCTCCATCAGTATGAGTTCAGTGGCAAAACGATCGAACGGGACGTTGTCACGAAACGATTCATAGATCCACTGCCGAAAGGCACCGGAGTTGTTGAGCGTTGGGAACACGACCGACGGATTTTCAGCGAGTACGTCCTGCCAGTATCCGACCCACGCGTCGCCCCACTCCGTCGATTCCAGCAAACGATCGATCATGCGAATTCGTTTGTCAGGATCCTCGTCAGCGGTGAACGAGAGGACTTCGTTCAGACTGGGAATGCGACCACGAACTGCCAGGGATAGACGTCGCAGAAACGCCGCATCGTCGGTTGGCCGAACGGGATCGTCGAAACACTCATCGATTGACCATGAACCGGAGCGCCCCTCGGACCATTGCATCGCCTGCTCTCCAGCCCAGCGATGTCGATCTGACCAGAACACTTCTCGCTGCTGACTGTCTGTTCTGCCTGTGTAGACCGTCTCCGCAACAACAGCCTGCTCGGCACGCAGGAATTCGTCGACGGTCAAGGGACGCGGAACCATCCGGACTTCGTCGATGAACCCATGAAATCCACGGTCAACCAGATTTCCCTTCCTGAGCCGTGCGCCGATGCTGAACGGTGCCGAGCCCGGTGGCCGCAGTGTGTTCTGGTTGGACTGTCCGCCCAGAAATAATTCGCCCGTGAGTCTGTAGTCCAGGTACCAGCGGATTGTTGCGGCTGCAGCAGTCCCCTCATGAACCAGGGCGAAATGATGCCATTGATCGGCTGACACCGTCGCATCACCCATCCCAAAACTCCGACCCTCGAATCCCTCCAATTCCACGCTCAGCCGTGGAGCCCCGTCTTGGTCGGCCACAAGGCCGATTGCCAGCCGCGTCCAGTCGCCTTTATCGAACGCAAACTGAGTCAGCAGGCGATCGGCAATTCCGGTCTCCGGTAAGTATGTGTTTGCCACCTGCGAACGGAAGAAGCCTTCCCACGTGAAGTTCTCGGCAAATCCCTCAGTGTTTCCATGCACGGAATACGCAATCGCGCCACGCCCGTCGAACTGCCAGCTGCCACTGTTCTGTAATTTCGTGGGCGCCGTCAGGACTCCCGGAGATACCGCGGAAAGCCGAACTCCGTGCGTTTTCGTACGACTGTCTCGCGTCGCAGCTTCTGCTTCAGGACGAATGTGGAACACCTGTTGTTCGTCTGCGCACGCTGCGCGGCCCAATGACCATGTCAGCGCGAGTGTCCCAAGCGACAGGAGGATATTGCTGCAACTGAATTTCGCATTGAAGCAGGTCTCGGACATGGCATTCATCAGCGCATTTCGAGCAGAGTCGTATCGGGCGCCCATTCGGCTGGGGCGCCCATTCGGCCATGAAGAACGTGTCGGTGGTCCTGCCGTTCATTTGCTTTGGCGCGTCTTTCCGCCAAACATGCTGGTGCACCAATTTGGCGCACGCTGGCTCGCAAATTAGAACACAACGATCCTAACGTTTTTACCCGAAGACGTCCTGCGTCTGATGTGAATTCCACTGCAGAATCTCGTTCACGTGGACGCCACAACAAGACCGACCGGATCGCCAATTTACGCATTTATCGCCTCAATTGATCCCAATGATTTCGCCTGCTCATGCGACACTGTTGATAATCTGGTCGCTTACGCGTACGTTTACTGGCAACCGAGGCCAACGAACCTTCACTGACATGGAGAATTTATGCTCAATATTCCCATCATCCGCTGGGGCGAAACATACGACTCATTCGATCTGGACGAAGTTCTGCACTTTGCTACGGGCGAACCGATCGCGAAAGTGAGCCAGACCAACGCCGGAATCATCACGCGAGACATGAAGAAAGCGAGTAACGCTCGTGCCGTACTTCGCGAGATTCCCTGCAGTGAGCTGCTGAAGTGCCTGGGCAAGGCTGCAGATCTCTACGAAAGTGCGACCTTGCCAATCGGCGATGGGACTCAGACACCCGACGATTTTGCTCATCAACAGTCGGCCAGCACCGGACTGCCTGAACACATGTGCCGGCACAACATGTCGAAGAACTCGTTCGTGCTGCGCAACATGGAACAGATTCTCGACTGTCTGACACGCGGTCTGGATCTGGACATACTGACGCGGGGCTGTGGCATCGAGGATCGGGGAGTGGTCCTGAGCTACCAAGCGCAGACATCGGTCCTTAGCGCTGTGTTGCCGTCCAACTCGCCCGGTGTCCATACCTTGTGGCTGCCGGCAATTCCGCTGCAAATGGGGCTTGTCCTGAAACCTGGTCCGCAGGAACCATGGACACCGTACCGGATGATGGCTGCATTCGTGGAAGCCGGCATTCCGAAGGAAGCTTTTGCGATGTACCCGGGCGGCGCTGAGGCTGGTGCTGCTCTGCTGGCGGCGGCTGATCGTTCGATGATTTTCGGTGGTACGCCAACGGTCGATCGATACCGAGGCAACCCATCTGTTCAGGCTCACGGACCTGGATTCTCGAAGATTCTGCTCGGTGATGACTGCGTGGACGACTGGGAACAGTATCTCGATCTGATGGTCGAAAGTATCTACATCAACAGTGGCCGCGGATGCATCAATTGCTCAGGAGTCTGGGCTTCGCGACACACAAAAGAAATCGCCCAGGCAATCGCGGAGAAGATCGGGCCCATCGAAGCGAAGCCGCCGAGCGATCCCGAGGCAGGTCTGGCCGCTTTCACCGTGGACGGCCAGGGTCAGGGAGTCTGGGGCATGATCGAAGGTGATCTGGGCGAGGATGGTGTGACCGACATGACGGCGCAGTACGGTCCGCGACTGGTTGAACAGGAACGCTGCTCATACCTGCGTCCCATGATCGTGCACTGCGACTCACCCGACCGTGACATGGCGCACAAAGAATACATGTTCCCGTTTTCGACGGTCGTGGAATGTCCTCAGGATCAGATGCTCGCAAGAATTGGTCCGACGCTCGTGTGCAGTGGCATCACCAATAACGAGCAGTTGATTGAAGATCTCACCGATGCAACGCACATTGACCGGCTGAACATTGGTCCGATCCCAACCAGCAAACTGAACTGGCTGCAGCCACATGAAGGCAGCATCATCGATTTTCTGTTCCGTTCACGCGCCTACCAGGTGACAGAGGAACGTCAGACGACTTTTTAACGCCATTATCGCGCCGGCCGTTGTAACTCGATTCTGTCAATCGCCACAAACTCACCGTTTGCGGCGAAATCGTTCAGGACGCCAAGTCGCAGGAAACGGATAACGCGGTCGGCGGAGACGTTTCCCGAACCATGCTTCGTGAATTGCAGGCCGTCCGCAGTCCGCGCTGCGATTTCGTAGCGATCATTGTCCATGTCGACCGTAAGTCGCAGTGTGACAGGCGTATCGAGTCGGTTGTCCTGTGCCAGAATTGTCGGGGGCACTTCACTGCCGCCGCTCGGTGCTTCGCCACGCAGGACGACGTGCCCACGACTGTCCCGACCCAGGATCATGTCCGCGGTCGCGCCGGGCGTTTTGTTGTCGCGGGTAAAGCCGATTCGTAACTCTTCGTTGCGGCGTTCGCCAGCGAACTGGGTGGAGTCGATTTTGACTGTAACCGAAATGTGACCGGAAGAGATTGTGCCGGGGCCTAACGGCAGGTAGGTATCACGCGGGGTACCTGACGCATCGCCCTGAATGACAAACTGATCTTTGCCATTCGTCGTGCAATTGGCGATGTCAGTCGACCATTGTGCCTGCAGCCTGCCGGCGTGTGCGGAAGCGGTGAGTCCTCTTCCTGCGGCTTCGGAGAAGTCCCAGATGGCCAGCGTGCTGGTGGAAAACGCCGCCGGGCGGCCACTGCGACGGTAGTCAGCGACACCGATGACCGTACCGGTCTTGTGATCGACACCAATGGTATGGGCAGACCCTTGTGTATTGCGGTTTCCCAATTGATGTCCTGCTTTGCGCAGTGATTTTGCAATGATCGAATGTGGTTTGTCGCCCAGATCTTCCAGGTCAAGCCGGTCGGGGAACCATTGATGGTGCTGCCGTGGAACGGTAACCGCCGAGGCCACGTCCATGCCGAATTCCGTGAAGTTCAGGACGATGCACAGGACGGTGTTGATGATCGTTCGGCCTCCGGGACTGCCGGTGATCAGCAGAACCTTACCGTCTTTTTCAACAATAGTGGGACTCATGGAACTCAACATTCGCTTGCCGCCGGCCAGCAGATTGGCGTCGGTACCGATCCGCCCGGCGCGGTTCGTTTCTCCAGGGAACCAATTGAAGTCGCCCATCTCATTGTTCAGCAGGTAGCCTGCGCCGTGGACAACGATGCGAGCTCCCCAGCTTCCTTCCAGCGTATACGTATTACTGACGGCCATTCCGTCGGAATCGATTACGGAGAAATGAGTGGTGTCGGGACTCTCGGCCGTCAATTTGATCTCCGGCGTGATGGCTTCACTCTTTGCCGCAGTAGCCGGATCGATCGACGCGGCGATTTTTTTTGCGTACGGCTTCGTTGTCAAATGCGGCGGAATCTCGGTGAACTCCGGATCGCCCAGAAATCTTGCTCGATCGGCAAACACGCGGCGGCACGTTTCGGCAATCAGGTGAACGTTTCGTTGATCGTATCGATCTCGACTCGCAAGATCAAAATTCTCCAATATGTTCAATGCTTCAATAACGCACGTTCCCCCGGAACTCGGCGGGGGAGCACCAATCACCGTAAATCCACGATATGTCCCTCGTAACGCGGGGCGAGTTTTCGCCTTGTACGTGAGCAGATCCTGATGACTGATCAATCCGTCGCCCCGCTGCATCTCCGCAACAAGCAGGTCTGCCAACTTCCCCGAATAGAAGGCACTTGGATCAGTGGCGATCGTAGTCAACGTTGCTGCCAGGTCCGGCAGCACCATTCGGTCTCCCGCCTGCCACGGAGTGCCATCGGGTTTGCCATACACGCGGCGCAATTCATCAAACTTCGAGTCCGATTTCACGCTGCTGTTGTTCAGCACGCCGTTGACCGACCTGACAAGAGCCGCCGTTACTTGAAAGCCGCCTTTCGCCAAATGCACGGCCGGCATGATAAGCTCTCGCCATCGCAATTTTCCATATTGAGAGTGAGCAGACGCAAGGCCACGAACAGTACCGGGCACTCCGACAGCCTTTTGTGAGTAGCGGCCATCATCCCGGTTAAACGAAGTACTGTTCATCGACAGCGGTGCGGTTTCGCGGTAATCTATGCAAACGGGATCAGTCCCATTCGCCGGGCGGACAATCATGAATCCGCCGCCACCGATATTGCCGGCCTCGGGCCACGTGACGGCCAGCGCGAAAGCCGTTGCGATTGCCGCGTCGACGGCATTTCCGTCCCGCATCAGGATGTCCCGCCCGATGCGACTGGCCAGAGCGGAGTCACTAACGACCATGCCGGCATTGCTGCGATCGACATGTACGCGATCATCGCCGACCGTCTGATTCGACGGCCCGCCAATTATCAGAAATGCGGCCGCCAACGTGCAGGATATCTTCGACATATTCAACTGTTCTTTCCTCTGAATTGAAATCCGCTCGGGTGTACACGCGGCCAATGCGTCCTGATGCGAAGAACACGGCCCCCGGCGATTGGAAGCGTGCAGGCCAAGCCGAAATTTGTTCTGCATCGCGATGCCCGCCGGAAGCGTATGCTTTTCGTGGCACGTTTGTCGAATCGTCTCCAAAAATCGTTCGGGCCTGTACGGTGGGCGGCGGCTTCCGGTTCGTTGTTGGCGTTCAGCCGAGACCACCACGAGAGTGAGGAGTTGCAAACGGGACGGCGGTCACTATTATCGCAGCCTTCTTTCCACCAATCAAAGGCAACTGTATCGGGCTCCTTTTATGCCGACTCTCACGCCGTTTCATCATGCGTTTCCCGTCCGTGATATCGCCGCCGCAAGACACTTTTACGGCCAGGTTTTGGGTCTGCCGGAGGGACGCAGTGACACCACATGGACTGACTACGACCTGTTCGGCCATCAGATCGTGGCTCACGAAAATCCTGACATGCCGTTGCCAGCAGAACAAAACCATCTCAATCCAGTCGACGGTCAGGACGTTCCCGTGCCTCATTTTGGCGTCGTATTGCAAATGGACGACTGGCAGACACTCGCTGACCGCTTGACCGGGCAGGGCATCGACTTTGTCATCGAACCCTACGTCCGCTTTGCCGGCGAAGTGGGTGAACAGGCGACAATGTTCTTCCTCGATCCTTCCGGTAACGCTCTGGAATTCAAAGGATTCAAGGACATGGAGCAGCTGTTCGCGAAATAGCGTGCGCAATTGCTGAAGTGAGCCGTTGCCCCGCTACAGCGAATTTTACGGACTCATGGCCGCGGTTGACCTGTTTTAAAAGCAGAGCGTCTGCCCCCACGAGCCAGGACTGGTTCCGTCAATTCGTGAACTGCTCTATCCCAGATCCAATGGACCGCCGGAGCACAGTTCGGGCTTGCCAAATGTTTCCACGTGGTGACCGAAAGCATGGGCAATCGACATCAGCATGCGGTTATGAGGCACCATCGGAAATTTCAGTGAGCGTCCCATTTCGAAGTCCAGGCCGTTGCCGACCATCACGAACGGGATATTGTCCAGAGTATGATTGTTGCCCTGCCCAAGTTCGTTGCTCCACAGAATCAGTGTGTTGTCCAGCAATGAGCCATCGCCGCCGGGTTCGGGTGTTTCGGCCAGACGTTTTGTTAGGTACGCCAGTTGCTCACAATACCACGTATTGATCTGCGTCAGTTGTTCGTGAGCATCTTTGTTGCTGTCTGGTTCGTGCGACAGAGTGTGATGGCTTTCGCCGATCCCCAGCCACGACATCTTCGGCTGACCGACCGAATTTGTAATCTGGAATGTGGCGGTGCGTGCAAAGTCGTTCACGAAACTGTTCACCAGCAGATCCATCTGCATCTTTGTGATCTGCGGAATATTATCATTTTCTTCCTGTACGCCGGCTGCCAGTTCAGGAACGACGTGGTTCTGTTCTGAGGCGTCACCTGCCTGGAGCTGCTGTTCCATCGCTCGCACAAACTGGGCGTGTTCTTCCAGTAACTGTCGGTCTTCCGTGCCAATGATTTTGCTCAGCCGCTGCAGGTCTTCCTGGACGTCGTCCAGAATGCTGGTCAGATGCTGCCGGTCCTTCATCTGCCCGTACAGCTTCTTGAACATCTGGTACGGATTGTCAATCGGTGCGATCGGCTTGTTGGCTCCGGTATAGCTCATGCGAGTCCACGTGTCCGCCCGATCGGGAACCATCACTCCGAATTCCAGAGAACCAAAGCGCGTCCGTGTGTCGCCGTTCGCCTGCAGAAAGTTTTTCACTTCCTGATCGATAGAGATCCCGCTGGCCCAACCGG
>JABABI010000180.1 GCA_014238335.1 Fuerstiella sp. | reverse complement strand
CCGGTCCCGGCAGCGTTGTCAATAACGGAACGATCGTTAACGAATTCCATAACTGGTTTGACCCGCAACTGGGCGGGCTGCAGGCGGGAGCCCCCGTAAATCTTCGCGGGACTGTGGCCATGGCGAAGCTGGGTGGGGATCCCGACAGCGCGACGTCACAGTGGTTTGTCAGTCTGGCTGACAATTCAACCATTCTGGATCCTCAGAACGGAGGTTTTACCGTCTTCGCGCATGTCCTGTTTGACGGCATGACGGTCGTGGACGACATTGCTGCGCTATCTCGAGCGAATGCGGGAAGTCCGTTCGATACCCTGCCGATTCGCGACTACACAGGTGGTGCAATCCAGCGGCAGCACCTTGTGACGTCAGCCACGACTGTGGTGAATGAACTTTCCTTTTCGGTAATGGGGAACAGCAACGAGTCACTTGTGACGGCGAATGTTGCGGACGGCGTGCTGCAACTGAGTCCCGCAACGGGGCAGTCGGGTAATGCCACGATTATTGTGCAGGCTACAGATCTGCAGGGCAACACTGTATCCAGCACGTTTCAGGTCGCGGTCGGTGTGCCACTTGCCACCGAACTGACGGGTCCGGTGGGCGACCACATTCTGAATCGTCCAGCCATCACATGGAACGCCGTCAGCGGAGCGGGGTCCTATGAGCTGTGGGTGAATCAGATCGGTGGAACGAATGCAATCATTCGTGAGAGATCACTGACGTCGGATTCCTTCACTGCGTCGGCCGATTTGCCGGCCAGCACCTATCGCGGCTGGGTACGTGCGAAGAACAGCGAAGGATATTCGAACTGGAGTGCCCCATTCGAATTCGTGATTGGGGTCTTAACGCCGGATGTTGTGACCATTACCAGCCCTTCTGTTGCGATTGTTGACGGACGTCGTCCCCTGATTGAATGGACGACCTCTGATCGTGCAACGGAATACGATCTGTGGGTTAATCAAGTCGG
The DNA here is from genome assembly GCA_014238335.1 of Fuerstiella sp. GTDB lineage: Bacteria > Planctomycetota > Planctomycetia > Planctomycetales > Planctomycetaceae > Fuerstiella. The sequence continues at coordinate 8,058 of JABABI010000180.1, read as the reverse complement.
AGTGCAGAATCAGGTCATCCGCGAGTCGAACTGGGCGTCGACATCGTACACGCCGGACAGTGATCTGGTGGATGGAAGTTACCGCATCTGGGTTAAGGCAAAAAATACTTTCGGAGACTCAGTATGGAGTAATTCGGTGAGCTTTCAGGTTGGGGTTGCGCCGACCTCTATCACTGGACCAACGGGATCGCCAATTCCGGCTCAGCCAACGGTCACGTGGACATCCGGCGGCGCAGGGGCCACATATGAGTTGTGGGTCAACCAGGTTAACGGGATCTCTCAAGTCATCCACGAAGCTGCACTGACCACCACGTCGTATACCGCGACAGGTGATCTGCCTGACGGCGACTACCGTGCCTGGATTCGTGCCACACCGTCAGGCGGTGTGCCGCTCGCATGGAGTGATGCGTTCGACTTTACCGTCGGCGCGGGAACGAATGCAGGCACGACTGCGGTGACAAACGTTAAGGGAACAGACACTGCCCGTCCCACGATTTTCTGGGGAACAGCCGCAAATGCAGTCCATTACGAGCTGTGGGTCAACAAGGTTGGGGGCGACACGCGCGTCATTCACGAGACGCAATTGACGAGCCTCGAATTCACCGCCGTGGAGGATCTGGTTAGCGGTACCTACCGAGTTTGGTTGCGGGCATTCAACGTGGCCGGCGTCGGCGGCGACTGGAGTGCGGCCTTCGATTTTACGGTGACGTGATTGCTGACCAGTGACGCACGGTGTTCCGGCGTGCGATCAAATCAGTTCGTTGCAAATCTCGGCCAGCAGAGTGGTCGCAAACGCTCCTGCAGTTAGATCGAACCTCAGCTGCAGACTTCCGTCGCTCCGGGCTTCAGCCGAGACGTTCCGTGGAAACTCGACGTATGTGCGGCGAGTACCTGGCGTCAGCCTGGTGTTTCGAGAAAAGTCATCATCACTTAACTCAAGGCGGGCCATGATCTGCTGTTCGGACATTCGCGCACTGCCCGCCGACGTTACCATCTTTCCGCCGGGCATCGGTCCCATCGGAATGAGCTCTGCGCGATCCACCTCTGATTCGGAACCGTAGACGAACGGTTTGATGCCGCCTCGTCGACACACTGCGTCGCCAATCGAAACGGTTGAACAGGTCTTCTGTCTGACTCGCTGCGCCAGACAAAGATTAAAAATAGCCGACTGGACCGCACTGGCGGACAGTTTTGACAGGAATCTTCGCTGTTGCCGTTTCCATGATTTCGGCGGTTTGCCGGTTGTCAGGAGCTCGATGCCATCGCGAATGGAGGCGCCGTCATGGCCAAAACGCTGTGGTCCGAAGTAGTTCGGAAACCCATCTGACTGAAGAAATTTCAGTCGTTCCGAAACCGCTTCTTCTTCTTTGGCGCCGAACGCTGTTCCCTCCTTTCCACGCAGCACGATCGTAAACTGATTGCCCGACAGGTGCCCGGTTCGAAGCTTGTTGCCATGGGCAGAAATTGACAGGATCTGCGTCGCCGAATCTGTCAGGTCGGAAATGTGTTTTGAGCAGCTGCGCGGCACCGAGACAAACTGTCGTGTGACCGCTCGACGATCCTTTTGGCCGGCGACGCCGATATCGCGGGCGGAAACGTTTAGACGCTTTGCCAATCGGGAAATCAGCTCACTGGCGGACACGTTGCGTTTCTGAACCCACAGAAACAGATGCTGCCCCGTTCCGTCCGGCAGATACCTGGGGATTTCTTCAACCTGAAAGTCTTTCGGTTGCCAGCGCAGAACAGCCACCGGCAAAACGGGAAGATTGCCCCGTGACGGAGAAACGATTTCGTGCTGCAGAGCGTCATCCATGACAGTGCCGTCCGTTGGGTGCGAATGTGTTCACCGAATGTCGGCCGTTTTCCCCGGCCAGCTGTCGGTGCGAAACGGTGTGACCGGCAGGCCCTCTCTGTTCTGCACGTTGCACATCGGATTGTCGGCCCACGCATACCGTACGGCGACAGGGGCACTCACAGAGTCCGACCAGACCTCGATGGTGTCCGCATCGACGATTTTTGCAGAGGCTGAAACGAATTTATGATCGTCACCAGCGATCGTAAATCCGATTGGCGTCGTCACGTCGAATGTATCAAGTCCTCCGCCGATGTGATCGAACGTGAGGATCATTCTGTTACCGCTGCCTTCCATCGATTTATACATTGGGCTGTGGTACACGATGTTGATGCCGTAGTCCTTGGCCAGAGCCCAGCGAGCCAGACGCTTGGCGACGTCCTGTTTGTTCTTCGGGTGAATATCGTCAGCTTCGCCGAGATTCAGAATAACGGCTTCGCCTGTGTTAGGCAGTTTGCTCATGGTCATTGTCTGAGCTTCCCGAAGTTCAGCCCAGTCACTGTCGAGCGGTTCCGGCTGTTCTGCCTTAAAGTCGGCCAGCTGGACCCAGTAAAATGAAAAATCTCCCTGACCCCATTCGTCACGCCAACTTTGAATCATTAGCGGAAAGAGGTCGCGATATTGGTATGCCCGACCCGTGTTGTGTTCACCCTGATACCAGATGCTGCCCTTGATCGTGTAGCCCAGCACCGGCTTCAGCACTCCGTTGTACAGATTTGCAGGACGGTGTTGTCCGGTCAGCGGATTACGTGGGGCCCGCGGCTGCCGCCCCTTCCTGTTGATCTTCCATTTCTCAACGCGGTTTTCCCATGCAGCGACTGCCGCGTCGTGATCGTAGGTTTCCTCAGTCTTTTGCCAGCGGTCAAGCAAAGGCCCATACAGATGTTTGTCAGTGAACAGGTCTTTTCGGATCCACGCCTCACACGCCGACCCACCCCACGCGGTGTCAATGAGGCCAATCGGAACATTCAAAGTCTGATGGAGCTGTCGACCGAAGAAATAGCCTACCGCCGAAAAACTACGAACGGTTTCGGGATTACATGCTGTCCATTCACCGTTGAAGTCGTTTTGCGGGTCCTGAGTACCAACCTGAGGAACTGAGATCAGCCGGATATTCGGATAGTTGGCCGACAGAGCCTCCAGTTCAGGGTCGTTGGACGATGACACCGCAAACTGCATGTTGGACTGACCGGAGCACAACCAGACTTCGCCAACCAGCACGTCCTGAAACGTCTTTGTTTCATCCGCTTTTACTGTCAGAGTGTATGGACCACCGGCAGCCACGGGCTTCAAATTCAGCTGAAAACGACCGTCCCTGTCGGCTGTCGTCGTCGCATTCTGAGCCGCCATTTCGACCCACACACTTTGGTTTGGATTGGTCCAGCCCCAGATGCGGATGGGCTGTTTCTGCTGCAGCACCATGTGATCGCCGAACACGGAACTCATTTTCAGCCCCGCCTGACACGGCGCCGACAGAACAAGACAGGTGAAGACGAGTAGCAGACTGCGCATCATGATCACTGCCAGTTGTTGTTTGGGAAGGGAGGTCCTGCCCCGGAACCCGGAGTTGATCAAACTCCGAGATGCTCCGGGTATGTATTTCCGCCGACCGGACTATGGCACGTTCTGTGAATCATTTCAACCACGCGTTTCCGTTTGCAGCAGAGAGAAATTCTGCTGCAGGCGGCAAAGCAAGCCACGTTGAGTTTACCGAGTACGTCTGAGCCACTACAAAACAGACACCAACCGCCAGTCTCGATCATCGAAGGAAGTGTCATGCTCCGATTACTTGTGATCCTTGCTGCCAGCGTTGTCGTCGTCGTTGGGACGGGCGCTGTTGCCAGCGCCGACGACGTTGAGGTTCAGGCTGATGCCGTGCCGGCCGTGAGCTGGGTTCGAGCGACCGAGGCTGCAGGGTGGCAGCCTCGCGATTCTCAGGGAGAGCTTGTCTTCGATGACAAGCTGTGGATTTTCGGGGGATGGTTTAATTCGTACGAGGCGCCTCCACGCGACGTCTGGAATTCAGCCGACGGTGAGACATGGAACCTGGTGCAGAACGACGCACCATGGAAGCACAGCGACTTGTCCATGTCTGTAACCTTCAGGAATCGCATGTGGTTTATGGGCGGCTGGTACAATGGTCGTTTGCCCGGACATTCGGCCAGTAACACGGTCTGGTCCTCAAACAACGGCACGACCTGGAAGCAGGAAACCGACGACGCTGGCTGGTCGCCCAGACTGGCGGCGGGGCTTGTTGTGTTTAAGGACCGGATGTGGGTGCTGGGCGGCACTGAAAACTACTATTTCGGAGACAACGACAGCCTGAAGAACGACGTCTGGTCGTCCGCCGACGGAAAGACTTGGCAGCAGCAGACCGCAGCGGCTCCGTGGCCAGCCCGAGCCTACCTTCAGGCAGCGGTGTTGAATGACCGTATTTACGTTTTCGGTGGCGGGAACTACGTTCCGGAATACAAGGCGTTCAACGATGTATGGAGCAGTGCGGACGGCATTGACTGGCGACGGGAAACGCCGAATGCCCCGTGGCATGAACGCCTGTGGTTTTCCTCGGTCGTGTATCGCGGTCAGATCTGGGTGCTTGGCGGCTGGTCAAATAATCCATCAACGAACTGGGGTGACGTTTGGCATTCGGTAAACGGTCGTGAGTGGAAAAGACTTCAGGCAGCCGATTCCTGGAAAGAACGCCACGAACATTCGACCTTCGTCATGAATGACCGAATCTGGATTGCCGGCGGGCACGCCAAACCACTCAGCAGCGAAGTCTGGTCGCTGAAACTACCGAAGAACTGGGCAGGCCAGTAGTGGCATTGCCCAGGCGCATTGTGCCGGAACGACGGACATGAATTCTGTGTCAGTCTTTCGGAGCTTTGCCGATTGGCCACAGCTCGAAGCGGCGAACAAACATCTCCGCCTGTTCAGTTTGCAGCAGTAACCTGCCGGAGTCAGGCTTCGCTTCGAACGCCTCATTCACGACCACGCCGTTCACCTTGTAGAGCAGGTGACCTCCGTCGGCAATGACCTCCATACGAGTCCACTCGCCCAGCGGGCTTTCCACGTCGTCGCGACCACGGAATCCGATTGTGTCCGTCCAGTCGACGTCGCGGCCAAACCAGTTGATGCGTCCGGCGGAAATAGTTGTGCGTTCGCCACCCTGCTTCCAGACCTTCTCGCCATCACGATCCTTTGTGATTTCCGCGGTTAGTGATGTCGGCAGGACCTGGCCGGTGTCAGGGTCCGTCCCCGACAACACGAGAATATCTCCAACACCACCTTCGATAATCTGAGCTTCAATGGAAGCCATCCAGGTATTGCTGTAACCACCGTTCGGTCCCCAGCAATGCAGAAGCAGGCCGGAATCACGGCTGCGATCCACTCTGTTGCCCCAGGTCTTTTCGCCCCACTTGAACTCCACGATCAGATGGTAGTCGCGATAGGATTTGTTCGTGATCAGTCCACCATAACCGTTCCCCGAGATATGAATCATGCCGTCTTTGACGGTGAACACCTTATTTGGATCGGAATAGGTCTCGTCCCGGACCCATGTGTAAAAGCCTTCCATGTTGCGACCATTGAACAGCTTGATCGGCCCGTCGGTCGGGCTGACCGCAATATCTCGCGACGGTGGTGAGGCCGGCTCACCTGGCAGTTCACGAATTGAAATATTGCGAAATGCGACGGGGTCATTGTGCCCGGCGAATCCGAAATGCCCGCTCTTGATCTTTGCACCTGGTGGTACGGCCCCGTCTTTCGATTCGGTGACTTTACTCAGGTCCGCGTCCAGGATCGTCGAACCGTTCAACTCGACCTTGACCCTGGAGCCTCGCACCGTGACCTGTTGAAAATTCCATTCGCCTGTCGGTTGCAGATGTCCGCGATGAGCCGCAACAAGACCGTACACTGAGCCGTGATACTGCCGCGAATCCAGTTTGGCGTACTTGGGATCCTCAGAATCAAGCACCTGCAGCTCAAGACCGTCCAGGTGAGGTGCGCCTTTGCCGGGGTAACGAATGGCCAGACCGTTATTGCCGCCGGGCGGCAGCTTGAATTCCAGCCGCGCGATAAAGTCTGAGTATTGTTTTTCTGTGAAGACGGTGCCGCCCTTGCCTTCTTTGCACCGGATCGCTCCGTCAACGACTTCGTAATTTTTCAGCTCTCCGGTCCAGCCGCTGAGATCCCTTCCATTGAAGATACTTTCGTATTTCGACGCCTCCTGTGCCGCCAGAATCGTATTCACTTCATCTGACGGGAGTTCGCGGATGTACAGATTCCGAAAGTACAGCGTATTGCCGTGGTTCTGCAGTTCAATCTGGCCCCGTGGGTAGATCGGCAGTTCGCGCTCCCAGTAATTTTCCAAAACGACGTTGTCGACGATCAGTTGACCATTCAGTTTGATCGTCACACGTTCGCCAATCATGCGAATGAAAAACGTATTCCATTGTCCGACCGGATTGTCTGCCTTGACCAGGGGGAATCGTGCATTCTCTTTGTTGTTCCACATTGATCCGGAACCATTCTCGGCTCCGTGTCGAAAGTAGTCTTCGAATTCAGTGTCCCAGATCTGCACCTGAGGACAGCCTCGCAGATATAATCCGCTGTCACCACCCTCCAGAATTTTCCAATCAACATACAACTCGATATCGCCGTAGTCCTTCGCGGTGCACAGGCTCTTGCCTTTGCCATCGAAGATAAGCTCACCATTTTCGGCCTTCCAGTGGGCACGCATGATGTTGTCCGCTTCCTGCTGTGCCGTTGCAAGCTCCTCGGATGACATCGCTGCGCGGGTTTTGGGATTTCCGACCAGGCCTTTCCAGCCGGTCAGATCCTTGCCGTTAAACAGCGATGTAAACCCGTCTGGTGTTTCGGCGCGCGCCGATGGTGAGGGAACGGCCAGGCAGGACAATGCCAGAATCAGCATCCCCTGTGAAAAAGACCAATTCTTGAGAGTTCGTATTCGCATGGCTGGGTTTCCAGGGTGTCTCAGAGGGGCGGGATGTCGGTTGACTCACGGAGTCAGGTCACACAAAAAAACGGCGATCCGCGCTGTCTTCCACTTCTTTGCCAGCTTCGTAACATCAGTGGCATGCCAGACGCGACGACACAGCTTAGTATCAGTCAGGCATACTGTGAAGCGATTGCTCCGTTTGATCGTCGTCCGTTCAGCCATCACGTGAACAACTTCCTAATCGCAGTTCCATGGTCCGTGATTGGGATCGGGCGATCACCGTCGTACAGCTCGGTCGCTGGGTTGACACCAAGTGCCGTCATGATGGTGGCATGAAAGTCGGGAATCGAGATCGGCCGCTCAGCAACCTTTCGCCCGAATTCGTCCGTTGCGCCGATCACTTGCCCCGTTCGCACGCCACCGCCGAACAACGCGGCACTAAACGTTTCTGATTGATGACCCCGGCCGCCCTGACCATCGAAGTCGGGAGGACGGCCAAACTCAGTGGCCACAACGATCAGCGTTTCATCCAGCAGTCCGCGCACGTGCAGATCTTCGACAAGCGCACTGAGAGACTGATCCAGGTCTTCAATCAATAAGTGCTGATCCGCCTGGCCGTGACGGTGCGTGTCCCAGCCCGTGCCGTTTTTGAAATTCAGATCGTACGCAACTTCAACAAATCTCACCCCCGATTCCACAAGTCGTCTGGCCAGCAGACAACGTTGACCAAACTGGCTGCCGTACCGTTCCCGCGTCGCATCACGCTCCGTTGCCAAGTCAAAAACTTTCGCGAATGCCCCGTTCATCAGCTTTTGCGCCTCACCGATGGCAATGTTGTACTCCCGAACAGAATGATCTGCGGGGGACCTGGCGATCGCCTTCTGTCGCAGCAATCCCAGCAGTTCCGTGCGGCGCATTTGCCGTCGCTGGTCGACGTCCGACGGACGCTTCAGAAATGCGGGACCCGCCTCAGGATCTGTCAGGTAAAGATAGCTGTAACGGCTGCCGAGAAATCCCGGGCCACGAGTCACGTTTGGATAGCCCATCACAACGTAGGGCGGAACAGTCTCGTCTCGAGGGCCGCGCTGGTGACTGACCAGCGAGCCGAGCGACGGATAGACCACTGTGCCGCTGGTTCGTCGCCCGGTTTTGAGCAGGTTGGTCGAGTCGGCGTGATCGACTTTCAGAGGATGGGTCAACGTCCGAAGCAGAACTCCGCGATCCAGCACGTTGGCCGTGCGGGACA
>JABABI010000017.1:77247-97381 GCA_014238335.1 Fuerstiella sp. | reverse complement strand
TGGACGCGCCAGCCACAACGGGAAGCTGTACGTTCAGCAACGGTAGTGCGAGTCATCCTGCAACTCGTCTTTGATGGCCTGTCGGAGGCAATTGCAGCGGACCGTAACTGCTGACGCCCAGAAACGGTAAGGGCGGTGCTGTGAATGAGCCGCTTGACGGCAGTTCTGCATTTCTGGAATGCGCAAAAATCCTGTGTTTTTGGCAATTTGTACCGCTCGAAGCATTTGTTGGCGGCATTCCAGCGAAGGACCGCCGAATGTCAGTGAACGGGTTGTCAGGGACTTTATTCGACGATATCATCCCCGGTTCGATTTTGCAGGGGTTTTCCACGACGCTGGAGCGTCCGCAGTGCGACGGCACTAACGCTCGCGTAAATAAACCCTTTGGTGACAGTGCTTTACGTTTCTTCGATTGCCATGGCAGGCGGGTCGTCGAACGCTGACGCTCATTGAGGTTGTTTTTCCTGGCTGGCTGATTTCGTGTTCGAAGGTATTACAGAAGGTCTGACCAACGCCTTTTCGGCTTTCCGCGGCAGCGGAAAGATCACGGAAGGGAACATCCGCGACGGCATGAAGCAGGTGCGTACCGCACTGCTGGAAGCCGACGTCGCGTTCGATGTTGCGCAGGACTTCGTCAGAGATATCACAGAACAGGCCATCGGTGCAGATGTGCTGAAGTCGCTGCGACCGGATCAACAGCTGGTCGGCATTGTGCATCAGGGCTTGATCGACCTGATGGCGGGCGACCATTCTCTGCCCCTCAAGCGTGACGGCGTTACTGTTCTCATGATGTGCGGGCTGCAGGGAAGTGGTAAAACGACCACCTGCGGCAAACTGGCCAGGTTACTGAAGGAAGAAGGTCACTCTCCCATGCTGGTGGCGGCTGACCTGCAACGGCCTGCCGCTATTGAACAGCTGAAAATTATTGGCGAACAGGTCGGCTGTCCTGTCTACCATGAGGATCCGGCGAAGAGTGATCCGGTTCAGGTCTGCCGCAACGGAGTCAAGCAGGCCAAGTCCAGCGGCGCAACGATTGTTCTTCTGGATACTGCTGGTCGACTGGGTATCGACGAAGAACTGATGAATGAGCTGCAACGGATTGACAACCGTGTGGCTCCGGACATGTGCCTGTTCGTCTGCGATGCGATGACCGGGCAGGACGCTGTCAACAGTGCCAAGGCCTTCAATGAGGCACTGGAACTGGACGGTGTCATCCTGACGAAACTGGACGGTGATACTCGCGGCGGTGCGGCACTCAGCGTACGAGCCGTTACGGGTGTGCCGATCAAATATGTCGGCGTTGGTGAACAGCTGGATCGCCTGGAGCAGTTTCATCCGGACCGCATGGCCGGACGCATCTTGGGCATGGGCGATGTGTTGTCTCTTGTTGAGAAAGCTCAACAGGAGTTCGACGAAGATGAGATGCTTGCCCAGCAGGAGAAAATGCAGCAGGGCAAGTTCACGCTGGATGATTTCCGTAAGCAAATGCGGCAGATCAAGAAGCTGGGCTCGATGCGTGAAGTCATGAAGATGATTCCGGGTATGGGCAAAGTCGTTGACCAGATGGGAGACATGAACCCCGAAGACGACATGCGGCGGATTGAAGGCATCATCAATTCGATGACGCTGGATGAGCGCCACAATCCGGAAAGAATTGACCGCGGCCGACGTAATCGAATCGCGACCGGAAGCGGTGTGGAACCGGCAGAGGTCAACAAGCTGCTCAAGGATTTCAACTCCATGGGCAAGATGATGCAGGACATGTCCAACATGAGTCTGAAGGACCGTATGAAGGCGGTCAAGCAGATGTCGGACGGCGGCATGATGGACCCCAACGCCAACATTCAGGAAAAGAAGACACGAAGTAAGCGTGGGCCGTTGGATTCCCTGCAATTGCGGGATAAGAAGAAGAAACAGCGTAAAGATGCACGGAAGGCGAAGAAACGAAACCGAAGAAAGTAATTCCATCAGTCGTGGATTGATGGACAGCGGGACAGGATATGATCCATCCTGCACATTGGACAATCAAACGGGGCAGTTGTCTCATTCACTCCGCACGTAGCGGTTCCTGGGAGTTGTAAATGTCAGTTCGAATTCGAATGAAAAGAATGGGGCGAAAGCACCGGCCTTTCTACCGTATCTGCATCATGGATCGTCAGCGAGCTCGCGACGGCAAGGCCATTGAAGAAGTCGGGTTTTACGACACTTCGGTGGCGGACAAGTCAAAGCGAGTCAGTCTGAAAATGGACAGGATTGACTACTGGCTGTCAGTCGGTGCTCAGCCATCTGAAAAGGTCAACGCGTTGATCAAAAAGGTTCAGAAGGGGGACTTCGGAACGGCATCGGCACCTCCGCCCATGCAGGCCCCGAAGCAGCCGGAAGCTCCGGCAGCGGAAGAAGCACCTGCAGAAGCTGACGAAACGACTGATGCACCTGAAGCGGCCGCAGAAGAAGCTCCGGCTGCTGAAGGCGGAGAATAACCGGCTGCAGCCTGAGCTGCAGCACCGTGGTGGGCAGTCTGCCAATGTGCGACTGAACCCCACACCATCCATGTGAAGTCTGATCTCATGCGGTTTGATGTGCTCACCCTGTTTCCGGAGATGTTCGAGAGTTATCTCGGGCAGAGCATTCTGAAACTGGCCATTCAACGTCAACTGGTTGATGTTCAGACCCACAACTTTCGCGATTTTGCAGAAGGTCGACACAAACAGGTGGACGATAAGCCGTTTGGTGGTGGTCCGGGAATGTTACTGATGTGTCCTCCGGTGTACGACTGTGTCGAGTCGGTCCTGGGGACTAAAGAGGTTAATGAAGATTCAGACGAGTCTGCGACGTTGGATGGGGCTTCCAGGCCGAGGCTGGCGACCGGTACAGATGACTCGTCTCAGTTGATCATGATGAGTCCTCAGGGACGTAAACTTGATCAGAAACTGGTGGAAAAACTCGCACAGAAGCAGCGGCTGGTTGTGCTGTGCGGACGATACGAAGGATTCGATGATCGAATTCGGGAAGGTCTGCAGCCGATGGAGATTTCGGCCGGTGACTTTATCTGCAATGGCGGAGAAGTCCCGGCGATGTTGTTAATTGATACCGTAATTCGACTGATTCCAGGTGTATTGGGTGACGAAACCAGCAGTAAGTACGATTCATTCAGCGATTCAGGATTGTTGGAACACCCGCAGTTCACGCGGCCCCGGGAATTTCGGGGGATGGCAGTTCCGGAAATCCTATTGAGCGGTAACCATGAGGCCATTGCGAAATGGCGACGTGAACAGAGTTTGAAACGAACGACAGAACGAAGAAGTGATTTGCTGGCGACTCCCGCCACAAACCAATGGAACAAAGACGCGGATTAAAAGACACCGGAACAAAAAGAGTGCTTGGTCAGTGAATAAGTAAGGGTCAGTGGCACACAGTAATGTAACTTCAGGTTTCGGAACTACACGATCCCCTCCGCGATTAAAGTGCACAGACAAAACGACGTTTGCTTTCCCAATGACCGCATACGACTGACTTCAGAACAGACAGAGAAATAATAAAGGAACTCCGACATGAGACATAAACTTCTGGACATCGCAGAACAATCCAGCCTGCGTGAAGAACCACTGAACTTTGCGGTCGGCGACACCGTCGACGTTCATAATCGAATCTTGGAAGGCAACAAGGAACGCATCCAGGTGTTCAGCGGCGTTGTCATCGCTCGCCGTGGCCAGGGAACGGGCGAATCGTTCACCGTTCGCCGTGTTGTTGCCGGCGAAGGCGTTGAACGAACGTTTCCGATCAACACACCAAAGCTCGCTAAAGTCGAGGTCAAACGACACGGTCGTGTTCGTCGAGCAAAACTGTTTTATCTGCGAGACCGCACCGGCAAGGCCACTCGACTTCGCGAACGCAAGTCAAAGCCATGGGAAGTAGATCCCAACGCCAAAAAGAAGTAGGTCGGGGTGCCCCGGCGGGCTATGGCGTGGGCAGTTGCACTCTGCGAACACAGAATAGCCGCCGAGGCCGTCGTTCGTGTGAGCGGTTTTCGTGCAACAACTGCAGATTGAGTCGCTGGCGACTCCAACAGTGGCGGACCGCAACGGCAGGAGCTGAGTTCTGCGGTTCTGCCCTGCGGGCTGTGTTAGTTCAAAAGCAGGCGATGGTTTGATCCCAAACAGGCCATCGCCTTTTTGCTGCGCGGGAGATAGTTTTCCGTCTTGTTACCGCAATCACTTTCGGATCGAATGTGTAATCGCGACATACGTCGTTGACGACTCGCGATATTGTTCACTACGAGATCGCCGAATGCCTTCGACCTGTATTTGCAGATAGCTGGCATTTCGAATCAGGCATGCCACAGGAATTTGGAAAACAGTTCGAGTCATGGTTCCCCGAATGGTAACTTACAGATGCCCGGATCCATGGGAACGACACAAACTTGACGGACTGCAACTTTCTTTCAGCACATACTGGATCGTGAGCAATTGATGTGTTGCGGCACGTCGACCAATACATATTCAAAAGGTCGTCATTTATCCGCCGCGCATTCATGCAATTTTAATTTCTCGGTATACGGGCCTCTGTCAGGGATACCTGTAGAAACAGTTTCAAAACCCCTCTCGCACGACATCCGGGAACCCGAAGTGCGACGGCGATTTGAATTAATGGGCTTTCAGGAATCTTGAAGCTGCTTGTAACGTTATGAACTGGTGATTGCGGAGTAGTTCTGAGAAAATGCTCACCGACGAAAAACTGGTGATGACTGGCAAATATGCCTCAATGTTTGGTTAGTGAAAATTCATGCGAAAGCCCCTGTGGATCAGTGTGCTCGTCATCGTAGCGCTGATGGTGATGCTGAATCTGGAACTCGACCAGGTTGAAGACAAGCCCGTAAGCACAACGTCGATCCACGCACAGATGAAGCGACCGGTGGTCAAGCTGACGGAAGAATATGCCGGCTCGGACTCCTGTCGCAAATGTCATGCTCGCAGCCATGCCACATGGCACGCATCATACCACCGCACCATGACTCAGGTGCCCGATGCAGACAATGTTGTGGCTGACTTTCACGACGTCTCGCTCGACCTGCACGGTCAGTCGTACATCCTGTCGAATACGGACGACGAGTATTGGGTTGAACTGAACGCTCCGGATTGGAATTCGACAACGGTTCGACCGCCCAGAGTGAAGCGACAGATCACACTTATGACTGGCTCTCATCACGAACAGGATTTCTGGTTCGAAACGCCCCACGGTCGAACAATTCAAAGATTGCCGTTCGTCTATCGCATCGAGGAGCAGGAGTGGTATCCCGACACATCTGTGCTGATGACGCCGCCTGAGGCACCGTCCGGTTTTGGCAACTGGAACGTTGTCTGCATTCAATGTCACACCACTCTGGGCCGCCCGCACGTTACGCCCTTTTCGCAAATTGCGAAGACAGAAGTCGTCGAGTTCGGTATTTCGTGCGAGGCCTGTCACGGCCCCGGCGCGGCACACGTTGAACGATATCAAACCAGGGCCGACCATTCGGAAGTTGCCGCCGACTGGAAGAGCCGAGACCAGATCGTCAACCCCGGCCAACTCGATCACCGGCGGTCTGCGGAAGTCTGCGGACAATGCCACAGCATCTCTCTGCTCTCGGACGAGGACTCTATCCACTGGGCAAGCCACGGATTTCGTTTTCGGCCTGGACATAAACTTGCCGATACGCGCATTGTCGTTCAGCCTGGAGTCACCGATGACAATCCGACTCTCCAGCAGCTGATTCAGGATGAGCCGCACTATCTCGACGACCGCTTCTGGTCAGATGGCATGGTACGCGTGGTGGGGCGCGAATACACGGGACTGATTGCCTCACCATGTTTTCAGCGAGGAACGATGAGCTGCCTGTCCTGCCACGAACTCCACCCGGCTGAAAATGATCCACGCCCGCTGGAAGAATGGGCAGACGATCAACTGCGGTTTGATCGAAAATCCGACAGGGCGTGCCTGCAATGTCATACAGTCCTGGAAGAACACTTGGTGGCACACACACATCATGCTGCTGATTCGGAGGGGAGTCGCTGCTACAACTGTCATATGCCTCCGACGACGTATGGTCTTCTCAAAGCCGTGCGCAGCCATCAGATTGACAGTCCGAGCCTGGTCCCGACCTTGACGGCTGGACGGCCCAATGCGTGCAACCTTTGCCACCTGGACAAGACGATGAGCTGGGTCAATGAAGCTCTGGTGGATTGGTATGGACAGGAACCGCAGGCACTGACTTCATCACAGAGCAGCATTCCTGCGTCGGTCCTCTGGACACTCCAGGGCGACGCAGGACAACGAGCGCTGATGGGATGGGCGATGGCCTGGGCACCGGCCCAAACGGCAGCGGGAACGGACTGGCAGGCCAGAATTCTAGCGCCCTTGCTGGATGATCCGTACGATGTCGTTCGCTTCATCGTCGGACGCTCATTGCGATCACTTCCGGGATTCGATGGATTTGAATACGATTTCCTTGCGGCGCCGGAGGTCCGCATGGACGTGAGCCAGCAGGCAATCGAAGTGTGGGAGTCGCAGCGGAAGCAGGCAGGCCTGCCTGTCGACCTCAGCGATTTGCTGCAAACCGATTCTGCAGACACTCTGTCCGAACTCGTGAAGACACTGCTCAGAGATCGAGACGATCGTCGCGTGGAACTCGCGGAATAGTCGGTCCGTGTTGCGTGTCGGCGGCAGATGGAAACGTAAAAATCAGAACGCGGTGTGCTGGATAGGATTGGATGATCTGTCGCAACGGTACGAATCAATTCACTGCCAAAGTGACGCGACAGCTATGGTCTGCACGAGCGACGACCATGGATAGAATTCGCGGCGGAGAATTTCCACGGGTTGCCGGAGGCACTCACGCGCCCATGCTGCTCATCGTCTGCATGTTCATCCCTGGTTGTGGTAACGACGAAACGCATCCCGTGATGAGCGAGACCAAATCCGTCAGCAGTCAGAAGTCTGACGACGACTATGTAACATCAACAGTGTGCCGGCAATGTCATCAGAAACAGCACGACTCGTGGCACGCCAGCTATCACCGGACGATGACCCAGGAAGCAACACCGGCAACCATCCAGGGCAGTTTTGACGGTGAACCGCTTACGGTCAATGGCTACCCCTGCCGACCGTTCCGGCACGACAACAGGTTCTTCATGACGCTTGTGCATCCGGTCTGGGACGAACAGGAACTGAGCGCTGGGCGTGACCCCGTAAAAGCCCGGCGCCCACCCGAAATCACCTATGCCGTCGACCGTGTCATTGGCTCGCACAACCAGCAGGTTTATCTTTCCAGGTCGGCTGATGGCAGTTTTCACACGCTGCCGCTGGTATGGCACATTCATCGGAAACGCTGGATTACAAGAGCGACCTCTTTTCTGTCACACACGAAAGGTGGTCTGTATGAAAAAACGAAGCTCTGGAACAACGGCTGCATTTTCTGTCATAACACTGGGCCACAGCCTGGTCTGCAGCAGACTTCCACACCCGGGGGAATACGGCACACGTGGGAGAGCAGGGTCGCAGAGTTAGGCATTGCATGCGAAGCGTGTCACGGCCCAGGGCGGGAGCACGTGCAGCAACGGCGTGCGCTGGCGGGTTCCGCACTCTCTTCGAGCAAGCCGCAGCACGAACAATGGATTGTAAACCCATCAAGCCTTCCCAAGGAACAAGCTGTACTGACCTGTGCGCGATGCCATGGAAAAATGATTGCCAGAAAGGAATTTGACCGGCAGTGTCTTGTCGAAGGCGATTTCTTTCAGGTCGGTCAGTGGGATTTTGTCGATCGTTACTCTCATCCTTCACATGACAGCAACGCAGCCTTCGACGAACAGCGTGAGGGCGCGTACTTCTGGAGCGACGGCACTCCACGAACAACGGCGCTCGAATACCAGGGACTGCTGCTGTCACCTTGCTACCAGCGCGGCAACATGACCTGTTTCTCATGCCACAGCATGCACGACAGCGATCCTGATGATCAGCTGCGTTTTGGAGATGCTGACATCACACACCAGAATCGTGCCTGCACCCAGTGCCATCAGTCATTCTCAGAAGCAACGCAACTGAGTGAGCACACGCGTCACGCATCTTCGTCAGCCGGCAGCCTGTGCTACAATTGCCACATGCCGTTCCAGGCGTACTCGCTCATGAAACGTGTCCGCAGCCACCGAATCACCAGTCCCACGGCTGGAGAAACGCTGAAATTCGGCGTTCCAAATGCGTGCAACCAGTGTCATGTTGACCGATCGCTTGAATGGACCAACGAAGCCCTGGCTACATGGCAACAGAAGTCGGCTGAACCACTCAATTCACGGCTCGCGCTCGGTTCGTCAACAGTGAGGCACGCGCTGTCCGGTCACGCCCTGCAGCGCGCTCTGGCGGTCGAACAACTCGGTTCCGACGACAATTTTGAACTGGCAGGGGTGAACTGGCGGGGCAGAGTACTGATCGAATCTCTGGAAGATGAATACGCTGCAGTTCGATTGCTGGCATATCAGGCATTGCAGAAGATGCCAAGCTTTGGAGATTTCGAATACGATTATATTGGAACCGAAGAAATTCGACAGACTCAGGTCGCCGCCGCTCGCCAGAGGTGGAATTCGGCAGAGACCTCGTCCGCTCGCCTAAGGATGCACGTAATTCTCAATGGCGGGCTCGATGCCGAACTCGATCGCCTGATCGAAGATCTCATTAAGCAACGTAATACCGTTCCCATTGGCATTCTGGAATAAGATCAATCGGTATGGGATCGTTGACAGAATGCACTTTACTTCCAGCATGAAATTCTCACTGTGCAACTCAACGAACCAGTGTCGCAGTATCGTCAGCAGGCTGCGGGTTGACCGACAGATGTCTTTCGTGTCTCGTCGGTGATCAAGCAGCGATTCCAACCAGCGCCCGATAATGTACAAACACTGAGGTCACCGTCCGCGGCCGTTTGCACCGGTGAAACGCTCAGACGATCGCGAGTTCACTGCGTGAAAGGCAGGCATTCGTTCCTATGAAACGTTTTCTTCACAAACTGCTTGGTGATCGAGGCGAACGTGCGGCTGTGCGTTTTTTGAAAAAGGCACACTTCAGAATCATTGCCCGCCAGTATCGCAATCAGTTCGGAGAGATCGACATCATCGCGATGGACGGATCGCAAATTGTTTTTGTGGAAGTCAAGACCCGGCAATCAACGGACGCCGGTCATCCGCATGAGGCTGTTGATCGTCGCAAACAGCAGAAGCTGACGAACATTGCTTTAGCCTGGCTCAGAAAATACAGGCGACTGGAACAGTCGGCACGGTTCGATGTGGTTTCGATTGTATGGCCTGACGATGCAGCGAAACCCACAATCGAACACTTCAGGCATGCGTTCGAAGCGACCGGTCACGGTCAGTTTTTCAGCTAAGGCGACGTCCGACGACAGCGTCAGCCGGGGCACACGAAAAGAGTCTCGCACCAGGAATGCGAGACTCTTATTCATCAAGTGCCGTGACCTGGGGCTGTCAACATATTCATCGACCGCCATATCTCCCGCGGTATTCGTCGCCAAATCCGCCACCGCTAACGTCACCACCACAATGCGGCGACGAATAAGCGCCGTACGATCGCGTGGAGTGGTAACTCGGGCTGGTGTAGCGGGGCGTCAGGAATCGCTGGTAGCTGCGTGATTGGTACGGACTGGCACCGCCATAACCACCGTTGCTTCGGCCTTGGCTGTAACCGTACGCCGTACCGTAGTTCAAACATAATCCGAAGCCAGTACTTCGCTGACCATAGTGTTGAGCATTGGCAGTGCCCATGGCTGAGAAGGTCAATTCCCGACTGCGAGCGCCAACATAAGTGAACGGATCATTCTCAAACTCCTTTTAATGTTGAATTGCAGAGAACACTCTGTCCCGCGACGAACGTGACGTTCCATCGAGAAACGAAGACTCAGGCCAATTGCTCCGTGGTGAGTCATTTCCCGAACGCCGCAGGACCAGAGTGTCTCCATCGTTCAAATCTGAATCTTCCATGCCGGAGGCGCGTTTGACGTTCCAACCGAATCTTCAGCACCAATTCCGATTTATGTAATCTCAATTCCGTTTGAGTGTGTTTGCTGATTTGACAGGAAGCCAGGACCGTGCCGTTTTATCCTTCGTTCAGCTCTTCAGGCACAAATCAATAATGCACAAGACTTTGCGCTGAAACGTCCAGACACTCTGACGTCACGTGCGTTCGGAAACATGAGTTCAGAGGGACACCACCTGTGATCGATGTGACGTCGACCCGAATCACGTCCGACCACATCTTCTGGTGAGAATGGATCATTTTTTTGCCAACATGAATGCTGCACCAGCGTGATTATGAAACGCTAAGGCAACGTGATACCAAAGCCATGCTGCAGCACATAACATCCGAGCGGAGGTAACTTTGTTTCGTCAATTCTTCGGAGCTGAATACAGATGAGCAAACTGGCAGGAAAAGTACTGATCACGACTGGTGGCACTCAGGGCGTGGGCGAGTCCGTCGCGTTACAGGCTGCGCGGGAAGGGGCCGCTGGAGTGGTGATCTGCGGCCGACAGGAAGACAAGGGACGAGCTGTTGCGCAGGAGATCGAATCGCTCGGCAGTGCTGCGGAGTTCGTTAAATGTGATCTTTCGGTCGTGGAGGAGTGTCGGAATGTTGTCCGTCGGTGCGACGAAAAATTCGGGCGTGTTGACTGCCTTGTCAATGCTGCGGCCGATACGAATCGAGGAACTCTGGATGACACGACTGTCGAATTCTGGGACTTCCAGTTTGCCGTAAATGTACGAGCGCCGTTTGTTCTGTGTCAGGAAGCGGTTCGTATTATGCGGCGAGAAAACATCGCCGGGACGATCGTGAACATCCTGTCGGTCGCGAAGTACGCGGGGCTGGACATTTTGTGCTCGTACAGTTCCACCAAAGGTGCACTGAGTACTTTCACCAAGAATATCGCTCATTCACTTCGTGATGACCGCATCCGCGTGAATGGCATTAATCTTGGCTGGACGGACACGCCGGCCGAGCACGTTGTTCAGGCACGACAGGGCAGTCCATCGGACTGGCTGCAAACCGCCGAAAAGAAATCCCCGTTCGGGCGGTTGCTGAAGGCGGACGACGTTGGCCGGCTGTGTATGTACTTGCTGAGTGATGAATCCGGCATTCTGACGGGTTCAAATATCGACTATTCACAACGCGTCATGGGCGTCTTCCCGCCGGAACGCGAGTGACGTCATCGTTGGCCAGTCGGGCATACAGCAGTTGTCACCCGACGTGCTTCAGAAAGCTGACTCGCCCGATCGACACCCACTCGGCCAGATAAATGTTGCCGTCGTGGTCGAAGCAGGCATCGTGCGGGTGAATGAACCTGCCTGCCTGCCACTTGTCGGGATGCCTGCGCATGGCAAAATTGTTGGCCAGGACCTGCTTCAACCATGCCGGGTCGTGCCCCAGATGAGCAATGACCTTGTTACTGGCGTCGAGTAATGTAACGCGAGCGTGTAAATCGGGAACCAGCATCACGTCACCACGAATATCGATGTCGGCGGGAAACAGCATGTCGTCAATGAAGCTGAGATGCTTTCCCGCGGCAGAAAAATATTGCAGTCGGGCGTTGGCCCGGTCGGCCACAACCAATGCCGGCTCGCGGCCCTTTCGATCGTCCCACCACAGCCCGTGAGGAGTTCGCAACTGACCGGGACCGTCGCCGGCTCCGCCGAAATACCCGACGACGTTCGCGTCTTTGTCATACTTGATGACGAAGTGAGAGCCGTATCCGTCGCCCACCCAAAATCCACCGTCTGGTGCGAAGGCGATGTTGGTCGGACTAAACAGACGCCCCTTGCCGTACTTGCCTGGCGTCTTGACCTCAAACGGCTTTGCGTTTTCGTAGGACGCGATTTTCGGCGCAGCCTGCTTCCAGACAATCTCGCCCGTCAACGTGCTCTTGGCGATGTGGCCTTTGTTGTCGCAGAGATACAGGAATTCTTCACCGTCTTCGCGTCGAATATCAACGCCATGGCCACCTCCATGGAATTCCTGGCCGAACGATCGGACGAATTTTCCCTGGCGATCAAAGACAACCACAGCGTCCTGCAGTTCGGCCGTCATCGTGCGGTGTTTTACGTAAATCAGCCCGGCCGCGTCGACGGCAACTCCGTGCGTATCCTGCCAGTGAATGTGTTTCGGGATCTGCATGCAATCATGGTGCACCTCGTACCGGTGGCCGTCAGGGCCGATGACCGGAGGCTTCGAACCGCTCTTGTCCTGAGCGCCAAGAATGCCAGGAGCAGAACCGGCAAGTGCCATGCCGCCGGTCGCTGTCAGAAAACTGCGTCGTGATGTCTGCGATTCAGCCATGATTCTGTGCGCCCTGTACTGAGTATGCATTGCCGGTGAGAAGCGTATGCTGACAATTGTAAGCAGAAACACAGGGCCAGCGATATTACTCCGCGTAACAGACGCCCCAGAGAGAGTCCAGGCCAGATCCACGTCAGGAACTGGCGCCGTCCGTGGGGGCAGTACACTCTCGGCGGCTGAAGTCACGAATGGTGCTTAAGAATAATCGGCCGTCTTCCGGTTCGGCGGGGCTCAGACTGATCTCAACCGGAAACTCTGCACCATCCTTATGCTGTCCAAAAGTTTCAATCCGGATTCCATGGGCCGCAGGACCGGAGCATGTGCGAAATCGTTGAATTTCTCAGGGTGTCCAGCGCGAAATCGTGCGGGCACGAGAATTTCGATCGGTTGGTCGATGCGCTCATATCCGAAACTTCGCTCAACCTGACTATTGACGATGATGATTTCGTGATGCTCGTTCACGACAACCATGGTATCCGGTGCGGATTCCAGAATGGCCTGGAGTTTCTGCTTCTCTTTCTTGTGTTCCGATATGTCAGGGACTGTGCATGAAATCAGCAGTTCCTGCTCTGTTTTGACGGGGCTTGGACTGACTCCAACCGGGAACACTGTTCCGTCCTTCCTTTCTCCCCGCAACTCAAGTCCCGGTGTCAACGGACGGCCCTTTGATTCCGTGAGGAATTCATGCACTTTTTGTGGGTGGTCCGACCGGAATGTTTTAGGCACCAGCGATTTCAATCGCGTTACCCAGGAGTTCTTCTTGCGCATAGTCGAACAGCTGTTCAAGCCGAGTATTGACCAGCACAATGATTCTGGCGTCGTTGATCCCCACCATCGCGTCCGGTGCCGATCAGGTAGATTGAGGACTCAGCGGGAATTAGCCTGGCGTTCCACAGGATCCAGCGATGGCCGTCGTCTTTGCAGAGACAGCGGTATTCGACTTCGGTCAGTGTTTCGCCGGAAAGAATTCGTTCATGACCCTTTATTGCGTGCTGGTGACCGTCAGGGTCAATCAGATCCCAGTCCTGCTTACTCTGTAAATCCCTTGCGGACCAGCCCAGCACCGATTCCCAGGCCGGGTTTGGCTGTGTCAACCGGCCTTCAGCATTGAGGATGGTAAACAGATCCAGTGACAGGTTGAAACACCGTTCGCGTTCCTGCGCTGTTCGCTTGCGCTCAGCCTGATCGGCAAGCCATGCCTGAATTTCCTCGCCCAGTGCCATCGCAGACTGTTGTCGGTCGTCACGTTTTCTGGACAGTCCCTGCAGACAAATCCGATCAAGTTCACGTGGCACCGCGTCGACGCAATGGCCAGTTTTGTTTGGCTGATCGTGAATCACGTGGTTCAGAACGGCCACGATGTTCTGGCCCAGAAACGGAGGGTCTCCTTTAAGAATTTCATAAAGTATTGCGGCAAGTCCATAGACGGCTCGGTCCGCTCATCGATGATGTCGACCTCACCACGTGCTTGTTCGGGTGACATATAAGCAGGTGTCCCAGATTGTCTCTCTGCATCGTATGAGAAGACGTCTGCGTATCCCGCTCGTCGCCGATGATTGTTGCTCCGGGATCCTTGCCGTTGTGTCGGAATGAAGTTCTTCTTCAACCCCCGTCCAGCACCACGACCTCGCCGAAGTCGCCAATGACGAAATTTTCAGTCTTCAAGTCGCGGTGAATGACCTGACGCCAATGGGCAAAGGAACGGTATTGCACACACTGACAAATTGATTCAGCAATTGCACCAGCCGACTGGTAACGTCCGATCTTGCATTTTCACGAATCCAGTCGTGATATTCAGTGATCGCTTCAGTGAACGTACGCCCCTTCACGAACTTCATCGTGTAATAGCTTCGTGCGTCGTCCTCCACATAGTCGTAGACAGGCACCGTACCGGGATACGTCAGCTGCGCGGTCACCTTTGCTTCGCGAAAAGTCGCTGACGGTTGATCTCTGAGCCGGACTGGTCCGCTTTAATTTCCTTCAACGTGATTTCCCGGTCAAGGACCTTGGCGTGTGTAAGCCAGACATGACCGATGCCGCCAGATGAGTGCAGACCATGCCATGTGATGCGATCATCGGACCTCGTAGTCGGCGAAATCTGAAGAGACGTCGTGATTCGTTCGTCCCGGCGAATACTGCTCAACGAACGGCAAATATTTCCAGCGCCACCTTCACGTTGTCGGACATGCCGGACAAGAACTTCGCAACGTCTCCGCCGGCCTTCTGAACCCGACGTCTCAATAAATAATCGACGTGCTCTTGGTCGTCCGGAAGCAGTCATCCCTGTTCGACAAGTATTGTGGCCAGTGAAGTTTCTATGCGCGAGCCCCACAACGTGCAGGCATCTACAAACCGGCTCATTTCGATCAGTTCACTTTGCATCGCAATCAGACCAAACATCAGATTATGATCGTTCTCGGTTCGTGCCACTAATGAAGGTTCCCTGCCTGGGTAGCAGTTGTTTTGTTGGATGTGAATTCGCGAATTGGATCATTCAGACTTAAATAGATCCACCCTCGGCGAACTCTTCTCCGGTCAGAACGGATATCCATATGCCGGACGGAAACACATCAACGATAGGCCTCAGGATTCTGAGGAACGACGCCAAGCTTTTCGTAGGCAAATCCACTGGCCAGAGGTTTGTAGTCACCGATGTAATCAACGCTGCTGTCAGCGTCAATGAGGTTCTCAAACTCCAAACACCAGTAAACAGCATTTGTCGTCAGGCGACGAAGCCCGGGGTTTTGATAGTCTTTTGCGCTACCCATCGTAACGTGAAAGACGCGAGCCGTCTTTCCTGAATTACCGGTCCAGCTCTTTGTCCATGCAACAGGCAAAGATATCTTCTTCGGGTTAATGTCATCGTTCGGACTGCGTCCCAGCAGTGGCTGCCCCAGAACAAGTGCCTGGCAGTCGTCAGGAAGGCTCTGGCCTTCGGGGTATGTCCTGTAGACATCGGACGGCCCCCAGATGTCTCTGACGCCGCGCAGGATGGGATGGCCCTGCATGCCGTCAACAGGGATGCCACGTGTTGAGTCGGCATGCCAGTTACCGTGATGGCTGCGGAAGGATCCGCCCAGAATGTCTTCTCCCAAACGAACGTTCTTCCCTGCCTTTTTGTACGGAAAATTCTCCAGAAAGCCGTGATTCGCTGTACGGATTCCAACGACCGGTTTGCCGGAATCAAGGTAGGTGATGACATGCTGAATCTGGTCGTCCGGTAGTGTGATAAGTCTGCTGAACAGAATCAGCAGATCCGCGCCCTGCAGATGCTCAAGACCGGGAATACTGTGCTGCACGCTCTTGTCCTGCCAGCGAATTTTTTGCGTGGGGTCGACCTGATCCTTGTCGTTCAGTGAGAACAGAACAGTGCAGTCAAAGCCGTGATGTTTGGAGAGTATCTTCGCCAGCATCGGCATGGATTGTTCACTTCGATATTCCTGATCGGCAGCTACCAGCACGACATGCCTGCCATTGCCTGGACCTTCACCGCCCGGATACGTCAGCCACAGCGGACTATCAGGCACAGGATGTCGCTTCACCGACTGGTGTTTGCTGTACAGCCGTTGCCAATACTCCTTCCAGTAACCGTCGTAATAGTCGTACGCTGCCGTTTCAATGTGTTCCGGGTCCACAGCTTCCGGTGAAGTCGCCGGATCAAAGTCCTTCAGATGACCTTCCCCGGCGCGTTTTCGAGGAGAGACAAAACGCCAGTCTGAATCTCCCAGCACATCGTGACACAGTCTGGCCAGCGGCACATCATATTCTTTCAATTGTGCACGCGTGTGAATGTGATTGTGATCGTGGTCCATGGTGCGGTTTGTGTCATACCAGCACTGCAAACCTTCCGCCCAGTACTCGGCTTTGTTTTTGGCCGCATAACATTGCTTCTCACCACGAAAGGCAATCAACACTTTGTCCTCTTTGGTGACCATCACGTTTGCATGCGTCGACTTTCCATTCACCAGGATGTCGCCGCTGTCGAGGCACACTTTGATTAACGCTGGCGATTCTGCGGGAAACCATTTCACAAGGGCATCAAACAGACTCACGGGGACATCCGTCTTGACTCTGCGAAAACGCTGAGCGGCCCGACCGTCATTCCAGAGTCCGGCTTCCTTCGCCAGTTCGAAACACTCCGTCAGCCGGTCCTGCAGTCCTTTGTCGAATCCGGCCCCCTGGACGACATGACCGAACTCGTGAATGAGAATGCTCTCAAACTGCATGCCGCCTTCGAATTCAAGCACGTCTTCCTCTGCAAACACGACGGTCGGCCTTCCATTCTTGTGAGTCAGGAATCCGCGGCTGCGCCAGTTGTAGAAATCAAGTTCGCGGCCCGTCTTGTCACTTGCAAACTGGGGTAGCTGCGAAGTCAGTTCATCGTGTCCAATAAGTATGCACAGTACTTTCTTCTCGCGAATACTTTGGGCGATGGGTGAACTGATGCTTCGCATGATCATGCTGAACTGATAAGCGGCCTCCTGATGTGCGACGTCAGAAACCCGATCAGACGTCGCAATCAGAATTCCTTCAGCCATTGTACCTTTTCTGTAAAAGGCTGTACTGAGGTTGTACTCAGTCGCCTGTTCATCACTGAGGGGTCGCACAGTGAATTCTTCGGCACCGACAGGCTGAAAAGAGGTCGGTGTCAACAGGGCCAGCCCGACAAGGCAATGAGATAAAGCAGACCGGATTTGCATCAGATTCTCGCGTGCTAAGACAATTAATGAACAATGTCCGTTTTCGTCAGGCGGACGCTACTACACCAGTAAACGCAACGACGTTCCAGTCGAGAGCTGCATCCAATCGCCGGATCTGAGATCTCGCGACATATTCCTGCACTGACCATACTTTCTCGCATCAGAACAGACCGAATGCCAACCGACTGACCTGGGCATCCCGGCAGTTCCATACATCTGGAAATGCACCGGATGGCCAGAAAGTGAGCAACACTGATTCCAGGCAGCGCAACGAATGTTGTGGTCGGGATCTTCGCCAGACCTGCGAACCGGCCGGTTCGGCGCCGGATGCCGATCCCGTGACTTCAAGGCCGAACAATTTCAGTGATTTTTTTCGTGCTCCGACAGTGGTCCGTTAAACGCTGCCTATCGTTTTGCAAGGAGGTCAGCCATTGACGTTGCGAGGGCGTCGCCGAAACGCACGAAAAATTTACCGCTGCCAAGATAATGGTAAGGCCGGTCACTGCCGACGGCGCACCATTCTGCAAAGTGATTCTGCCAGCCTTTTTGGAACACTTCCAGCGCGCTAACGTCGTAGACCTTGTAGCTTTCAACTGACACGGCATTGTTTTTGAATTCCGGCATCGCGGCAGCCTCACGTTGTGCGACCGATACAGCGTTCTGCCCGACTTTTTCGGCCGTAATCCCTGTGCCAAGAACACCAATCACAAACGGCATGGCGGGAGCGTCATATTCCTTCCTTACATCTCTGATGAATGCAGCCATGTTTTCTTTATAGTTGTCTCGAAACGCATCGGAAAACTGGTCGTTGAATCCCTGAAACCAAACGAAGCCGGCAATTTCATAACCGACGTCCGATTCATAAGCTGGATGGTGAGCTTTCAGATCGCCGAGCACTTCCTTCACATGGGCGGTCATCAGTCGGAAATTCAGGCCGGCATTCTCCTGAACCTGTGCTGCTTTGCCGGAAGACTTTTCTTTCTCATTCAACGTGTATGTACCCGCAGACGGGGGACGAAAGTTGTAATGCAGCGATTTCCCCCCCCAGGACGTCTTGATGAGAAGGATGGGAGCGTCCAGTTTCCTGGCAAGCGACATTCCGAAACCCAGTTCCGGGCCGATTTTGTCGGGGCTTCCGCCGAACCCCACTGTCAGTGGACCGGAACGGAGGTGATTGTCAGCAACAGAACTGATATGCACGCGATCGGATATCGCAAACGTATCCCTGATGGCCCGAGTTTGCGCGTTATATTGAGCCTGCAGTTCTTTCAGCTTCACCTGTGCCGCAGCAATCTGCTCTTCGCCTTCAATTTCCTTTTTGCGCAGATCGTTATTGATCTTGTCACTCGCGATTTTCGTTGCGATCTGCTCGTCGACCGATTTTCGACTCACATTCACTCCGTCCTTAAAGACCAGTTCTGACAGTTTCTGAACTTCCGGACGCGGGTCAGCAAACAGTCGCGGAATTGTGATGTAATTCGCATGGCCCACCATATTCGACTGGCCCGCAAGAATGAAAACCTGAAGTCTTTGAGGTTTTGGTTCCTGAGCCCGGAGATGAGTTCCCTGGACACAAAACGTCAGAACAAGGATGCCAACGATCCGAATTGTGAAACGCATAGAAAGTGTTTTCTTTATTGGAACGGTTACGGAAGAGTATGTATGATCGATTATTGGAACGTCCGGCGGACGCGTGTGTAATAGTTGTCTTCTGACGCGAATCGACTCAGTCGCTGCTCGCAGTGTAACATAAGAAGTGATGCACCTGACAATCCGGCAGCAGCCACTTGAGTCGCGGCAACGCAGATGTGTCAGTCCATCGTCCGTAACTGGAAGGCAAAACAGATGAAGTTTCTTTAGCTTCGTCAGTTTTTCAGATTTTCGATGCCGGCGGCCGTGATACCAGTTTCCTGACCTTCCGTACCCGTTCCTCCACTCCAGCCTTTTCTGAGTTTTCCCCGTTGAAGCAATTCGATTTTTGGTTGGAGCCAAACGTATTAGAGTCTGAAGTCCGTCATTGGGAGACCATCGAGGTTAAGTTTCTTTAACCGAGACAGACTCCTCAGGTGAAAAAGTCTCTCATCCACGACATGGGACGCCACGCCGGATCAGCAGGTGATTTTTCGATTGGCGTTCGACTGCCTTCGACACAACTGTCGGCCGTCGAATCAGACAGGGAGAAATTGGCCGCCGCCTTGCTTTCAACCATCCCGAGATCATTCATTCAGCCGTCAGGGCAAAGTGCGTCTGCGACAACATGTCACGGATCGACGACTGTGGGATCCGCGTCACTTCGATCACTGCGCCCCGCGTTTACCTGGCTGAACGCGGGGCCGTCGTTCTTTTCATCCCCCGGAAATCAACGGACGGATTCACAATTCAATGCGGACGATTTGTTTTTGCTGACACAACTGTGTAGTCTAAAAACTCTGTTATCCGTCCTCACCGACGCCTCAGTTGAACATGAGACTACTTGCGTTCTTGCAAATTGTATTGTTGTTAACGACCAGTATTTTCCCGGAAGGCCGAATGCTGATGTCGCAGTCAGTCACGTGCAGTACTGGCGAATGCGATTGCTCTGCTGAGCTGCGACGTAATGGTAGCTGCTGCTGTTCCTCAGATAAACGAGTCGAAAGCGACTCGGTCGCTCGTTGTCAGCAGACCGGTGATCATGATTCAGGCGTGGCGGAGTCCGCTGGCAGCTGTTGTGCCCGGAAGACGGAGAAAAACACAGCGGCTGGAATCAACTGTGCGGCAAAACAGACGCCTGTCGCCAGCAACGAGCAATTTGCTGAGGTTCTGATCACGACAGTCTCAGCGTGCCCCTGCGATTCCGATTCTCAGGTCGTCTGGGTCAGCCACATGCCGCGAATGCTGCCGGTCTGCGTTCCCGCAGCAGTAATTACGTGGACACAGGGCCTCACGGCTCTCATTGACGACCAACGCCGGCGGAAGGTCGACGAACCGCCAACACCACCTCCGAATAGTACGGTCTGCTGAACATTTTCCGGGGCTCCGGCAGCACTCGTTCTTCCGACCGGCCATCGGTTTTTTTCAGCATCGCGCATTCG
>JABABI010000017.1:124-77153 GCA_014238335.1 Fuerstiella sp. | reverse complement strand
TCCTCGGCGTGAATCCTCGGCGTGAATCCTCGGCGTGAATCCTCGGCGTGAATCCTCGGCGTGAATCCTCGGCGACAGAAATAAGTTGCGCAGACATTACTGCAGGGATGGGGATTTCACACCTGTCAACCGCCCTCGCGCAGTTCGACCGCAGCGTCGCCCGACTCTATTTGAAGTCCGGTCGCAGTCGACACAACGACCGGACGGCAGCCGATGCTTTCTTACAGCGTTTTACGCTGATTTGTGGCTGCGGTGAACGGCTTTCCACATAAAAGAGTTGCTTTGCCACGAGCTCCACAACCATATTTTTTCGACAACGGCTCTAAACATCGTGTTCCGATACAGAAATAATTCTCATGCAAAAACATACGTCGCGTCTGAACAAAGGTTTTACTCTGATTGAATTGCTGGTGGTGATTGCCATCATCGCCATTCTTGTCGCGTTGCTTCTTCCTGCCGTTCAGCAGGCACGCGAAGCAGCTCGACGAACGCAGTGCCGCAACAATCTCAAGCAGATCGGTCTGGCGCTGCACAACTACCACGACATCTACAATACGTTCCCTCCCGGCTACACGGCTCGCAACGTTGGGCGGACAACTCCGGTGATGGCGGAAACAGGACAGGGATATGCGTGGTCATTTTCCATCCTGCCCCAGATTGATCAGTCCAGCCTGACAAGTCAAATTGACACCAACCTTGACGCTCACGATCCTGTGAATCTGGCCATCGCATCAACCACAACGCTGAACGCATTTCTGTGTCCGACGGATCCGGCACCACCAGTCTTTGACGTTACGGATGGCGCGGGCACGGTTTATACACTGCCAACTTCCAATTACGTCGGAATTCTGGGCTACGGCAGTGTGACGATGAATGCCGGCGACAGCACAGGAGTCTTTTTCCGCAACAGCCGTATCTCGTTTCGTGACATCACTGACGGAACCTCCAACACGATCTGCGTTGGTGAACGGCGGCACGAACACGATTTTGCGGCTCCTGCACCGGCAGTCGCCAGTCACAGTACCTGGTACGCGGCCATTCCTGGTGTCCGTCGAAGTGCCGGCATGATGATGATGCCGAACATGACGGAAGGGGCTGGCTCACTGGTGATCGGCCACGTTGGTCAGCCAGCGATGATGGGCATGATGGCGATGGAGTCGACGCCAAATCAGACGAACCACATCGTTCATTTCAGCAGCCAGCACGCCGGCGGGGTGCAGTTCCTGCTGTGCGATGGCTCTGTTCAGTTTCTCAGCGAAAACGTCGACTACGGCCTCTTTCGCAACATTGGCGAGCGATCGGACGGGAATGTTATTGGCGAATTCTAGGCCAAGATCGGATCGGGACAGTACAGTGACAGGCTTCATTATCCCTGTCGCTGTGCGTCCCATCAGACAGACAGCCCAAGAACGCTGAAATCGACGTCACGGTGCAAGGCGCGAACTCTTCGTTCTTCACGTTCAGAACCCTTTGCGCGGTTCATTACCGGATTCGAAGAAACTGCAGGTTCACCTGCCCGGTCTCAGCACTCTATTCCGCCGCTTTGAACGCAGAACGGATACCTCGGCATTGACCACCAGTATGGTGTTAAATGGCTGCAACTGGTCCGATGGGGGCACCTGCACCTGTGCAGTTCGCCGTAAATTTTCATCTGAGATTAGTTTTTTGGGTTTCCACAAACATTCCGAAGAGGTTCGGCGTAATCCCGTTATGCGGCGAAGGTCCCGTGTTTCACTGCATATCTGGTTATTTGACGGCTATGGGACGGCCTGACCGGTTTACCGGAAACCACCGCTCCATCACAAAAAACTGACTTTTTTTTACTTGATGCGTCGTGCCGGCCCGCCGACCACTTTGCACTTTGTGTTGCCAAAACCATCCCGGATTCGCTGACGATGAATGAAAACATGCAGACTCAGGACAACGTGATTGAAATCAGAAATTTGTCGAAGGTCTACCGCGATTTCTGGGGCAGAAAGAAAGTCCAGGCCGTCAAGAGTCTGAGCCTTGATGTTAAACAAGGTGAAGTATTCGGCTTATTGGGTCCGAATGGCTCCGGCAAGACGACCACCATCAAGATGCTGTTAGGCCTGCTGTTTCCGACGTCCGGTGAAATCAAGATCCTGGGCAAGAAGGCCACAGACGTGGAAAAGAACGAACGAATTGGTTACCTGCCTGAAGAATCATATCTCTATCGCTTCCTGAACGCGGATGAGACGATGGATTTCTACGGGAGACTGTTCGACATCTCAGCGGCTGAACGTGTACAGAGGTCAGATGAACTGATCAAGATGGTCGGACTCGACCCTGCTCGTCGCCGACAATTGAAAGAGTACTCCAAGGGTATGACCCGCCGCATCGGACTGGCACAGGCTTTGATCAACAACCCTGAGCTTGTGATTCTGGACGAACCCACCAGCGGCCTCGATCCCATCGGTACGCGGGAGATGAAAGATTTAATCCTGAAGCTGAAGGACGAGGGAAAAACCGTCGTGCTGTGCAGTCACCAGCTGGCGGATGTGCAGGACGTCAGCGATCGCATTGCTGTATTGTTTCAGGGCGAACTGAAGGTTCTGGGAGAAGTTGATCAGTTGCTGGAGCTGCGCGAAGAGACAGAAATCCGAACCGGAAATCTCAATGACCAGGCCATCGCGGAGGTTCGGCAGGTACTTGAAAAGCACGGCATGCAGGACAGCCTGATTCAAAAGCCGCGGGCGGACCTGGAGGAGTTGTTCCTGAAAACGGTTCGCGAAAGCAGCGAGCGACCCGGGCGAAGATTTACGGCGGAAGAGATGGCGGCAACTCAGCCCGCCGCAGCTGAATCTGCTGATTCATAACAGACGTCTTCTTCCCTGTTTTCGCTTTCTGACCTCAATATTTGCGGACTGAATCATGGATTTCGATCCACCAACATACAATATCGCCTTCGGTGTAACCAGCTGGCTGAAACTGGTGGGAATCATCGGCGTCGTAGCGGTTGCCATTGGCGCGCTCGCTTCATTTTCCCGTAATGGTGCAAATGGCAGCCGTGCATTTCGAGCGGGATTCACCAGCTTCCTGAAGGACCTGTTTGCGGTGTCACCGCGCCGCGTGATCGCACTGGCTCGCCTGACGTTGACGGAAGCGATGCGGCGGAAGGCGCTTTTAGTTTTCGTCGTATTCGCCATTATGCTGATGTTCGGCGGTTGGTTTCTTACGAACAGCAATGATCGAGAGGATCTGCAGGTCAGCGTCCACATTACGTTTATGCTGACAACAATTTCCTGGCTTATCCTGCCAGTGGTCATGTTCTTAAGCTGCTGGGGGCTGCCGGAAGATATTCGCGTTCGTTCACTGCATACCGTTGTGACAAAACCGGTTCGCCGAGTTGAAGTCGTGATGGGACGAATCCTGGGGTTCTCCACGCTGTCTACTGCAATCCTGCTGTTGATGGGGGCTGTTGGGTACGTCTGGATTCAACGTCAGGTGTCGCCTTCCAGCAACCCAAATGCACCGGGGCAGCTGACTTGCCGTGTACCAGCATACGGCGATCTGTTTTTTCTTGATCTGTACGGCCTGCCCAAGAACGCTGGAATCAATGTTGGCGATCCCTGGCTGTACCGATCCTTTGTCGAGGGAAACACCCGCTCCAGAGCTGTATGGATATTTCGTGATGTGACACCGGACCGCATGGGTGACCAACTGAATCTGGAATCACGATTCGAGGCTTTTCGTACAGTCAAAGGTTCGGATGCCACGATTAACGAAGGAATTGAGGCGCAGTACACGCTGGTTCGTAACATGCGTGAAGAGGCATTTTCCTCATTCGGTGTTGGCGCCAGTTTCCGGCCGGCGGCTGAAGCGATGCGAGGCGGCAGCTTTCAGACTGCCGCTGACCTGTTGAGCGACGCGGCGGCTCGGATGAATACGTCGCAGGGCGACTTTCCGGAAGTTGACTGCCATCAGGTGTCATTCGCATGTATCCAGGCGGAATACGTGCTGGCAGAGCTGGGCGATAACTTCAAAGACGTTGTTGATGCATTTGTGCTGTTTGGCCAGCTGGCACGTGAAATCAAATCCGACAACGATGCGTCCTACAAAGATTTCTCAACCGCCTGCGAAGCACTGGCCGACGTGCTGCGGAAACGCGGCCAGGATCTGATGGAGTCCATGCCGCGGATTGAGGTTCCGCTGGAATCATTCCGTGTCGCGGAATATCACGAAGGTGAAAACGTAACTGCCTACCCGCGGAAATTGTCCTACGCTGCAGACTATGAGGCCACGGCTCGTTTTCTTGCAACAGTGACTGCAGAATGGAACGAGCAGAAGAAGCTGGTCGAGGGTTCGGAACTGTCATCGAGCCTGGTGGATGACCTTGCCGAATCCGCCGGAATTTCATTTGAAAACGCCGAGCTCTTCGTTGAGGTATTGCAGGAACAGATTGATGCAGACGGTCTGGCGATTGCTGATGGCGAACTGAAGATCACTGATGATTCTCGCTGGCTGCAGTACTTCATGAAACTGGTCAGGGAAGAGAAGCTGATTTCTCGCGACCCGGAAGGGTGGGTTCTGGAAGTAGATGTGTTCGACGACCTCGCCTCTAACGGCATGCTTCGAGTTGACGTCGCCTGCCTGAACCAGCAAATGTTTCTGGGCATGGCCAGGCCCGACCTGTTTATTCGCCTGAAGGACAATTCATTTCTGCAGGGATACAGCAAGGCCTTGCTGAATATCGGGTTAATGCTGTCCCTGGTAATCGTGCTGGGTGTAACTGCCAGCTGCGTCGTGAAGGGGCCCGTATCATTCTTCTTCACCCTTGCTGTTTTCGTCATTGGACAGTTCTTCCATGAACTGATGCTCCGCATTGTGGGTGGAGCCGAAGAAGGAGGAGGACTTGTTGAATCGGCCATGCTGATTTATCAGCACAGAAATCCAAGTACGGGGATGGATGCCAGCGAACGCACTCAACAGGTGGTGAAGACACTGGACACCGGAGTTGTCGGTATTCTTGATGTCGCGAGTAACATCATTCCTGACTTCAGCATCTTCAGTGACTCGGCGGCATACATCGAAAACGGATTCGACGTCCCGTGGAACTCGTCCGTGCTGCCGGCTATTCTGACATTTTTCGGGTTCCTTATACCGTGCATCATTATTGCCGCGGCATGTCTTAAGTTTCGTGAGTTGGAATCGAAATGAACAACCTTACATCAAGACAACGAAAGCTGGTATACGCCGGCTGCATTGTCCTTCTGCTGATTCCAATCGTCTATCTTGGAGCGCCAACGTCGGAAGATGTTCTGCCTGGCACCAGGGCGGCGGTATCAGGGGGCCTGCTGGCTCAGATGCGAGTCGAACACGACCTTGGCGAAAGCACTCTTGGAGAAATTGATCCGTCGAGCGCTGCCATGAACCTCGTTCTGCTGGGACTCAGAGGCCCGGCGGCCGGGATCCTGCACCTGCAGGCGGTGGAATACCAGGAAAAAAAGAACTGGGGAAAACTGAAAGCCACCGTGGATTCCATCATCAAACTGCAGCCTCACTATGTTGAAATCTGGAGGTTTCAGGGATGGAATCTGGCCTTCAATGTTTCACGCGAGTGGGACAAAGTGGCAGACCGATTCTATTGGGTGAAGGAAGGTATCAAGTTTCTGCAGCTGGGAACGAACCGAAATTCCACGACCACGATCCTGTTCCATAATGTCGGCGACTTTATGGGACGCAAGTTCGGTAACTCTGACGAGAAAAAGTTCTTCCGCAAATTCTTTATTGACGACCCGGACAACGAACGATTTCCTGATGGGTCTTCCGACCCGGAACTGAACCCGCAGGGCAAGGATAACTACCTTGTCGGCAAGGACTGGTTCGACATTTCCAACGATAAGGATGCGAACGGATATCCGGTCAAGGGAATGACACACGTGTTTTTTCGCCAGGCACCGTCACGAGCCCTGTTCGACTACGTCACCGCTAAGCAGAACGACTATGCGGCGGACATGAAGGAAAAGGGTGAGGGCGACGACCGACGGGGACTATCCGAAGAAGATCGCCAGACTCTGGAAGACGAGGACCGGCGCGTCTGGGAAGAAGAGAACAGGAGCGGCTGGGACGATGCTTACGCTGAATGGACCGACGTGTACGGGAACGACATTTTCCTGGGCCTGAACGCAGTCAAATACAAACTGAATTGTTCGGCTGAAGAACTTGTGGCCCTGGCCAAAGAAAACGGCGTCACACTCGAGACTCAGCGCCACGTGTGGGAGCAAAACGTCAAGATGGTCAACTATCGTTTCTGGCAGAATCTTGCCGACTGCGAACGTGATCTTCACACTGTTTCCGCCCACAGAGCCATCGCGGACGGCAAAGTGGCATACTCAAGAGGCGAAATTTCTGACGCAGAAGACAAAGACGGAAACCTGCAGCCGTCTCATGCGGAAGTGCGGTTTGTCGATGGGCTGAACGAGATGGCAAAAGTCCTGGAAGACTACCCAACACTGGCCCATCACGACGCCTACATCGATGAGATTCTGCTGGCCGCTCATTACTGGAAGACAATCCGGCAGTATAACGACAAACAACCTCCTGAGGATTTTTCTCTGTTGCCGTTTGTCATGAGGCACGCGTCTCGCCAGCCCGACATTGAACAGACATTCATGCGTGAAAATCGCAGTAGTTTTTAGGATCGGTAGTGTCCTGTAGTTTTATGCCGTCTACGGAATGACCGTTCGTCGCGCGCTAGTGCTAGTTGTTCAGCGCCTGCACTTCAATTCGATTAGTCGGAGTTGCCGTCTTGTTTGCGGGCCCAATATTTGCTCGAGAAGCTCTGACCACTCCACGCCGATTGAGTCACTACCTGTCACGGTCCGGCTATGTCGCGTGCCTGCTGGTGCTGATGTACACCATTCGGCAGGCGACCATTGGTTTTCAGGACACAAAGTTTTCCGGAGACATCGCTGCCTTCAGCTGTCTCGTATTCAGCGTCTTTGCACTGTTGCAGCTGACGCTGGGCATGTTTTTTGCGACTTTATTCACAGCCGCCAACATCGCCCAGGAAAAGGATCGTCGCACACTGATTCTGCTTCTGATGACCGACATGCGCAGTCGGGAACTGGCACTCGGAAAACTGCTGGCGAGTCTTCTGATCGTTGGTGTGCTGCTGGCAGCATCGATACCCGTATTCTGTGTGCTGCAACTGCTGGGCGGAGTCAGCTGGTCTCAGATTCTGTGGGCGGAAGCCATTATCGCAGCGACCACTCTGGCAAGCGGTTCATGGGGCTGCATGGTGGCCTACTGGCGGGAGAAGACTTTTCAAACGCTGGCAATCAGTGTACTGGGCGTGGTCCTGTTCGTAGCGGCGGTCGAAGGTGCCGTCGCCATAGTCGGCAGCGAATCAACCGTCGGGTTCTGGCTGGGACAACTGTCACCCTACAGATCGTTGTTCAGTGTCCTGATTCCTCTGACCGGCCTGACCCACGGAGTCGTTCAGGTTTCCGCGTTGAAATCCGTATCGCTGTTGATCGGCTTGGCCGCAGCCCTGAATCTCTACACCATTGTCCGGCTTCGTGTCTGGAATCCCTCGCAACAACTGAGACAGAGTGTACTGGAAGATGAAACGAACGCTGATGCTGCGACTGACGAGACAGTCGTGTCCACCGTTACAGAACCAAAACATCATCGGGCGGTCTGGAACAACCCGGTCACGTGGAAAGAAATTGCCACGCGCGGGTACGGTCGAAAAATTGTTGTGATCAAACTGGCCTACGTTCTGCTGGCGGGGTTAATCGGGTATTCGGTCATGACTTCCCGGACCAACGACGCCGCGCTTGTTCTGGGAATGATTTCGCCACCGGCCGCCGCGTTCCTTGCCATTGGCGTCATCAGCCTGTTGCTGATCAATGCTCAGGCCGTAACGTCGATATCCACAGAACGTGACGACAACACTCTGGACATTCTTCTGGCGACGGATCTTCACGCCAGCGAGTTCATGACCGGCAAGATTCTTGGTGCGTTATGGAATACGCGTGAGATGATTGTCGTCCCCGTGCTGTTGATGGCTGCCGCAATGACGTACGGAGCGTCACAGCATCTCACCGTAGAGAATCTGATATACCTTGTTGTGGCGTATTGCTGTCTTTCACTATTCGCCATCATGCTCGGTCTGCACTCAGGGCTTACCTACGACAACTCGCGTGCGGCGATCGGTAACAGCCTGGGGACTATGTTCTTTTTGTTTATCGGCATCTTTGTATTCATGCTGCTGCTGGTAGAAGCACGGTCGTCATTCGCCATCCAGATGCAGAGCTTTATCGTGTTCATCGGACTGGGCAGTATCGGTCTGTACAGTTCTCTGACGCATAAGAATCCTTCCAGTGCCCTGACAATGGCTGCTGTGATGCTGCCCTTCCTGACGTTCTACGCCATTACGGACTTCCTGCTCGGTGGCACTCTGGGCGTGTGTTTCTGGATCTGCGTCGCCTATGGTTTTGCGACAATCGCGATGCTGGT
Organism: Fuerstiella sp.; assembly: GCA_014238335.1. GTDB lineage: Bacteria > Planctomycetota > Planctomycetia > Planctomycetales > Planctomycetaceae > Fuerstiella. The sequence goes on along the minus strand of JABABI010000017.1, from coordinate 68,669 downwards.
CCCTTCGGTCAGCGATTTCGACGTCGCCCTGGGACGCACGACACACGACGCCGGCTGAGTCTGCCTGATGTAAAATCTCCCCAAGTGCTCTCCGTCCGGTTTACGCAGGCTGGATCGAGGAGCGGAGCAACGACGCTGCGGGAATGGAATGAACGACTACATGAGCGTACGCCAACAGGCCCGGGACGGCGCTTCGCCTGGCCCTTCTATGGAAGTGCTGCAGTCAAGTTCTTTGCATGTGTTTCGTGTTTTTTCTTGGGGCGAGGTAGCTGTGGGCCTTTGTCGGAGCCGATTGTCGGTCGCTGCAGAATGTAGGCTGCGTGAAACGCGGCATCGATGAATCGCACTGACATCACACGGCTTACGGACTCACAGTGCCGCACTTCGTGCGGCCCACGGAAAATTCGATACGCAAGCGTCAGGCCAGTCCGGCGACCTGCAGGGCCAGCGCATAAATCTGCTGTGTGTCCAGTACGTGATCGTTGGCTTCAAAAAGGCTGGCTACGGCCTTGCGATGGACCTTCATCTTGGTACCGCCGACACCGATGGCCCCGTAACAAATCGTGCCGTGCTTTTCTGTTGCCTTGTCGGTGACGCCGATGTCCGTAATGCCAACCGGCGGCACGGCATTTAAGTCGATGGCGATCGACAATCCGTCCAGCGCTGCCAGTGAGCCTTCCGGCAGAAAGCACACACCCGCCGCTCCGGCAGCCACGACAAGTTGCTTGCCGGAACACAGGCTTTGAAACTCTTCCACCGTCGCGGCGCCAGCCGAGGTCAACGTCCCGGCCTCTGTTTTTCCTCGGATCGCATCACACGCGGCGGCGGCTCGATCTTCGGATCGCGAAACCAACGTGACAGAGCTGCCTTCGGTGGCCAGCAGCTGAGCGACTCGCTGACCGACCGGCCCCGTGCCGCCCAGGACCAGTGCCGAGGTATCAGCCAGAGACAGGTGTGTTTTTGCCGCCACGACCGCAGCGGCTGCCGTCGTGTTGCAGCCGTTGGAATCCATCATCACCGATACTTTCATCGGCCCGAAGAAAGTCGAGCTGATTTTCGCCAGCAATGCTTCCCCGTCAGTTACGTTGCTGCCACCGACAAACATGGCCGTAGTCTTCAGATCGGCAGGACCACGAGTAAATATCGCTCCGTGCACCAAGCCCGTTACGTTATCGGGCGAGATGCCGCCGTAGCTGAACAGCTCGTCAACTCCGGCGTCGACTGCGACAACGCGATCAAAAGTGCTGGGAGCACTGTCTGTGTCAAACTGGATCAGAATCTTCTTCATCAGGGTCACTTAGCTATGGGCGTTGTGGGTTACTTCGTCGCGTCTGCAGGGCACGACGGAAATCGGCAAAGACGTGTTCCGCCAGCAGCGTTGCTTCGGCCGCCAGTTCGTCGATGCGGTTACGAAAAATGGCAAAGGCACTCAGTGACGGCACCGCGACGCCAAGTCCCAGCAACGTTGTGATCAGAGCTCGATAGATGCCAGGCGCAAGTTCTGAGACTTGCGGATTCGCTTTCTGTTCGAACTCCAGAAACGCCTGAATCATCCCCCAGACGGTTCCCATCAATCCCAGCATGGGTGCGATCGTGGCGATCACGGACAGATATTCAATGCGTCGAAACAATCGCGCCGACTGCTCGACGGCGGCATCTTCCATCGCCTTTTCGATGGCCTTGTAACTGCCTCCGGTCTCATCCAGTCCCGCGTGCAGCAGACGGCTTAGAAAGCCCGGATGTTGCTGGCAAATTTTCTGTGCTTCGTCAATCTTCCCTTCCGCCAGACAACGGTGAACTTCCTCTGCCAGTCCCGGCGGGATCAGCGTTGAGTGGCGGATATTCATCACGTGGTCAGCGATCAGTGCCACCATCACCAGGCTCAGCAGAACGATCAAATATCCGACAGCACCGCCAGCCCGCAGCATGTCATTGAGACTCAATCCATTATTTTCCGGTTGCTGAACAACGACGTCTGCCGGCGCATCCGGCTGAAATGCGACTGCGAACGGAGCATTTAACAGGACAATGCCGAATGACGACAGAACAACAAACGTCAGCCAGCGTGCTGTCGCAGCTGAGGTCGATTTCTGTTCAGGAAACAGTCTACCGGAGTTTTGCATGCGGTCTCTTCCATGGAACAACGCGGACGTGCCGGTACTTGACTGGTGCCCAGTGAGCAGTCGCCACAACGTGATCCTGATCATTTGCCGCGGAATGGTAGTAAAACCCGTGGTGCGCGCGAATCGGTCGTTCGGCATCGCAAAATTATTCGGATACAATCCAGCTCGGGCTGTACCTCAGACTGGACCGGCAAACACCCGTGGGACGCGTTTCTGCGGTTGCTGGTCGCAGAATCTGACAGAACATGACTTTGTTTTGTTAAACCGCTGACGATAATTGCCCGTGAGAACGTTTTCAGAATAGTGACGTTCCCGGGCAGACATCTCTGATGAGTCTCATTTCTTCGACGGGAGATCCTTTAATGCGTCAAAACCTTGTGATTACCACCGCAACGCTCATGCTGCTTCTGGCAACTTCCCTGCAGGCCGACGATTCCGAAGCACGTGAAAAGGCGTTTTCTGCGCGGATGTCCAACGTTACTCTGGTCGGGTCCTTCACTGTTGATGGCAGGGCAGACGGTCCGCCCAAGGCTGAACGTTACGAGATCAAAAGTGTGACCAAACTGGGGGGCAATCTCTGGACGTTCGTGACTCGAGTGAAATATGGCAATGTCGACACCAAGGTGCCGATTACTGTTCCGCTGGAATGGGCAGGCGGCACGCCTATGGTGTCTCTGACGGACGCTACGCTGCCGGGGCTGGGTTCTGCATTTTCCGCACGAGTCATCTTTCACGGCGATCGTTATGCCGGTACATGGCAGCATGGAAAAGTGGGAGGTCACATGTTCGGGCGAATTGAAACGACAAAGCCACAGGCGACAACGGAGCAACCGGCCAAATGACGCGGCGAAAAACAGCCTCAATCGTCCTGCTCTGCTTGTTATGCGTCGCGCCAACGAACTATGCCATTGGTCAGGGGGGCCGTGATCAGAATTCCGGCGCTCGTCGACCTCAGGACTATCGAAGTCGGAATTTTCTGATCCACACCGATCTGGCCAAAGACGACGCAGAAGCCCTGCTGCAGAAGATGGAGACGATGCTGAAGATCATCTCCCGCTACTGGGGCGCACCCAATCGTAAAACAATCGAGTGCTACGTGGTGGACGACCTTGAGTACTGGCCTGCCGGTTCACTGTCACCGGGCGTTCGCGACACAGTTCGTCAGGGCGGCATCACGATTGCTCAGGGTTCGCGCCGCGGCAATCAATTTAACTTGAACGCCATTGTCTATGCGTCCAATAGCTATGGCACACCGCAACATGAGGCCGTTCATGCGTATTGCTACCAGACATTCGGAGTCACCGGGCCCACATGGTATGCCGAAGGAATGGCTGAACTGGGCAACTACTGGGTTGAGGGTGATACAACCGTCACCGCGCCGGACTATGTGATTCAGTATCTGAAAAGGTCGCCTCACAAGAGCCTTGAGGAAATCACGGACAGTCGACAGCGCACGGGAGATGGCTGGCAAAACTACACATGGCGATGGGCGTTGTGCCATTTTTTGGTGAACAACAGCAACTATTACGACCGGTTTCGGCCGATGGGAGTCGGATTTCTGACGGGCAGACCGTCTACTTTCGACCGAACGTTCGCCTCAAAAATGAAGGAACTGGAGTTTGAGTTTGAGTTTTTCGTTGATCATCTGCAGCGTGGTTTTGATGTGGGACGTTGTGTCTGGAACTGGAAAGCGAGGTATCGGGAACAAAAAGGCACGCGGCCCGTGGTATCACGGATCCGTGCCGACAAGGGCTGGCAGCCCAGCGGATTGAAAGTCGTCAAGGGAAAGGAATACCGTTTTTCTGCCACAGGAATGTGGCGAACGTCGGGCGATCCTGAGGGGGTTTCTGCCGATGGTGGCCCCGGAGGTACGGGGAAGCTGGTCGGTGTTCTGTTCAATGACTACCAGTTAGGTAGACCATTTGAGCTTGGTGCCGACGGCGCGGTTACGGCACCGGACGACGGACAGCTGCTGCTTCGCTGCCGGGACGAGTGGGATCAACTGAGTGACAACAAAGGCACGATTTCGGTGGAGTGGATGTCTGGCGAAAATGGCTGAGGAAGTTTGTGAGAACTGCGCAGAATTCAGGTTGTTGGGCTTTCGGCAAATCACGGCATGAGTTTAAATCAATCGCTTCGGTGGGATCGTGTCACTGCACGGCCCTTCGCAACCAAACGTATATCCGTTCCGGGACAAAATACGTGAGTTCCTCACGACCGCGGTTACTGGTGTCCGGAGATTCGGACGAGGCCGCCAGCCAGTTTTTCAGGATCATGGGCGACAGCGTGGAACTCGTCCCACCGGGGATTCCCGGCGCAGAAGTGGACGGAGTTCTGTTTGCCGGCGAGTTTGCGAAACGCACTCAGGATCTGCAGCTGTGTGCTCAGGGTTTCCTGGACAGCGTGCCGGACGCTCTGGTCCTGGTGGACTCTGAAAACAAAGTGGTCTGGCACAATCAGATGCTCCAAAACATGGCCGGCAGCGAATCCTCGCTGATCGGCCTTTCTTTTTTGGAGGCTTTGGAAAGTCCGGAACTGATCAGCCCCGCTGTGCTGCCCACAAGTCTGGATCCTGGCCCCGACAAGGTCCTGAAAGCCATTTTGAAAATGGCTGAACGTAAATTCGTGGCCATACGGGCGTCTCGGTCACCGTTACCCGCAGGCGACGGGCAAACACTGCCATTTACGACCATCGTCGCGCGCGACGTTTCTGAGGAAATCCTGGAAAATCAGAAACGCGAGGCACTCTATCGTGCAGGCATCGAATTGGGAGACTTGTCGCCGGAGGAGGTGACGGAGATGTCGCCCGAAGATCGTTCTGAGCTTCTGAAGGACAAGATCCTGGAATACTCCCAGGATATCCTGGGCTTTGAAACCATCGAAATCAGGGTTATTAACCCAGCTTCGGGCGAACTGCTGCCGCTGCTGCAGGTGGGAATGCAGCCCGAAGCGGCGACACGGCAACTATTTGCGAAGGCGCAGGACAACGGAGTGACCGGATACGTTGCCGCGACGCGCAAGAGCCATCTTTGCTCGGACACCCAGACCGACTCCCTGTATCTGAGTGGAGCCGCTGACGCGCGCAGTTCACTGACTGTACCGTTGATTATGCACGACGAGGTGCTGGGAACTTTCAATGTGGAAAGTCCAGGAGCTCAGGGCTTTGATCAGAAGGATTTGGAATTCCTTGAAGTCTTCGGCTGCGTCGTGGCGATGGCTGTGAATCAACTGCAATTACTGGTTGCAGAAAAAGTCACCACGGCGTCGGAGAGTTCGGCTCGACTGCAGCGTGACATCGCATTGCCGACGGATGACATACTTTCCAGTGCGACGGCTATTCTGGAAAAGTACATCGGTCACGATCCGGACGTCTGCGAGAAATTACAGTGTATTCTGGATAACACTCGCACCATTCGGGGCAAGATCGTGCGTGTTTCTGAAGATGCGGATGCCGTCGACGTGGGTTTTCCCGGGACATCCAGCCGTCAGCGAGTCGAACGTCCGGCTCTGACAGACAAACGGATTCTTGTGGTGGACAGTGACGAAACTGTGCTGAAGTCTGCTCACGACCTGCTGGATAAACACAATTGTACGGTGGAGGCTGTTCGCTCCGGTAAGGAAGCCTGTCAGATGGCACGCACTCATCATTATGATGTGGTCCTGACGGACATTCGTCTGCCGGACATGAACGGGTACGAGTGTTTCTGCGAGATGCGGGAAATCGACAACCGTCTGCCCGTGATTCTGATGACGGGGTTTGGCTACGACGCCGGACACTCCATCGTCAAATCACGTCAGCGGGGCTTGAAGTCCGTGCTGTATAAACCATTCCGCAGAGAGCAGCTTCTGACGGAAGTGGAAAAGGCAGTCACGCCACCGCCACCGCATGAGTAGCAATCAGGCCTAGTCTCTTCGCTTTACCGCGGGCATCGGTGAGGCACGAAGCATGCGAGATCTCTGCCCGTCATGAGAACAGTTTACTAATTGTCGTGAACCGTTCCGGCTCATGGGCGTGCCATTTCCCCAGGCTGGAATTTGTCTCTTGCGGCCACGCGGCAGAGTTGTTCGCCGGAGTTGGGTGTCTCAGGACGCATCTAAGAATCGCTCCCGGAAATAGGATCTTCCGGCACAGCGGAGCATTGTACCGGCAGGTGTCATGAGGCGAATGTACGTGCCGCTATTAATGTTCGCGCTGAACCGTCTGCCATTAAAAAATTCACGACCTCCGGATGATTGGAACTCGGTGTGGGAATGCCTTCGCCGCCGTGCAAGTTGTCGTTAGGCATTCCCGAGTACTCTGGTGGCACCGGAGGGTCCGAAAAGTTGGAGCTGTCAACATCGGTTGACACAATAGGATAGACAAATGTGCAGTTCGCAGGTGACGGGTTGGACCATGTCCCCGCACTTCCGGCATTTAGGTTTTCGGCCAGCATCAAGGTGTTTGAAAGACCATCGTAAATCGTTGACATTCTCTGGCTCATGTTTTTCTGCCGCACCTGAACTCATGAGAGTCCCCCGCCCGTGCTGGCTGCGACATACGCACTGATCTTTGACATGTCAGCGTAACCACTGCTGATGACATAACTTAGTCCACCGGGTTGCTGAAATGCTGATTCGTCATCTGGACATGCGAGTACCGGCAGCGAGATCTGTCCCAGCGCCGTGTTTCCCGGGTCGTTGACTGGCGCAGTCATGTTCCAGCGGTCAAGAATGTCCTGCCGGTCTAATTCTCCCAGACAGTCGACAACCCAGTTAACACATCCGAGCGGAGCACAGAAGATTTCATGTGGAGTCGGGTTCGTGATTCCTGTTGGCAGGATCGGTGTGAATCGACCATAGGCAGGAATACGGTCGTACCTCTTGGCTGCATTCGCGTGAATCGCCAGCCCCACATTGTGCATGTTGTTCAAACGCTGGGTTCTGCGAGCCGCTGCCCGTGCATTTTGAACGGCCGGTAGAACGAGTGACATCAATGTGGCGATAATGGAAATCACAACAAGCAGTTCGATGAGCGTAGATCCCGCGGCGGCCGGGCTCTTTATTCAACGTTCCGGCGTTCGACTTCATGAGACATTGCCCTTTCCAAGGTGGGGTGAACCTTTAGTCCCAAGGGTAGGACGAGAATTCAATTAGGCCGGCCGCATTTTTTGTTGAAGGATTTAAGAGATTTTGGAAAAACAGCGGCCTCCCCCCCGGAACCCCATCGCGTCATGCGCCGTCCCTTCAATCCACGTGCCCAATAAAGCTCCCCGCGCAGGTGCCTAATGTGCTGTTGGGATGGAGCCACTGGCGCACAGGTGTTTGGTCATGAATGCGAACAGATGCATTCCGGGCGTGGCGAGCGCCGAATCGTTCCACACGCCGTCCCTGCATGTGTGCCTGACAACGCGTTTGCCTGTTTACTTTGAACCGAATTCGGAAGAAACGGTCAGACAGCGGACATTGCCGTTTCGGTCACGACAGATCAGCCGACCGTTTGACAAAACAACATGTGGCCAGGCATCTGTTTCTTTGAACACGGTCTCGGCAGCAAGCTGAGTGTACTCCTGCGGTGAACGCTTTGCTGTTTCGACCAGTGTCAGGCTGCCCTTATTCGCATAGACAATCAGACGATCATCGCTGGTCAGAATGCAGGAACCCTGCGACCCCACTTTGCCTCCCGACCACAATTCGGTGCCGGTTTCAAAGTCAACACAGTGGACACCGCGCCAGGCCCAGTAGACGCGACCTTCGTGAATCACCGGACTGCACACCCCCGATGCAAGTTCGTTTTTCCAGACCTTCGTGGCGCCCTGCAGGGACACATTCATGCGGCACATCGCAAAGTGGTTATAGGCTGACGTGATAATGACCGAATCTTCGAATACTGCCGCGGTGGCAATGTTATTGCCGTAATCTGTTGTCCATGGATAGACAGCCACGGTCTTGCCGGCGTTGTTCCCGTCGATCCTCGTCACAACGAGGTTTCTTAACGTCAGCACGGCCACGCAGGAAACTCCCTGGACTCGGATCGGCACCGGACCGCCCGTGTGTCCGGCTTCGTCCCGATTCTCTGACCTCCATAGTTCACGCCCCGTATGTTTGTCGAAGGACACGACATTGCCGGTCTTTCCACCGACTTCCACAATCAACTGCATTCCGAACACCAGCGGTGAACTCATGTAACCGTAATCACGCTGAGTTTTCTTCCGTTCCGCGACTTCCGGACGTCGTTCGGCCTTGTAACGATCATAAATATTCAAAGACCAGGACAGCTGCCCCTTTTTTCCTGTGTCCCAAGCGTTCAGGTTGCCGTCTACGCCGAGAGTAAACAGTAACCCCGTTTCCGAGTCATAGTCCGGAGTCGAACACGCCCCCGAATACAGCTTCTGATCGCCAATGGCGAAGCGGCCATAGCGCGGCGACTCGTACGACTGCTGCCACACCTGTTTGCCAGTATCGCTGTCCAGACAGAAGATTGTGTCACGATTCTTCGACCAGCCGGTCAGATAAACGTGATCTCCAATGACCACAGCTGACGAACTGCCTTCACCGACATTCACGTTCCACAACGGACTCTTGAGCCACGATCGACCATCCCAGCCGGATGGTTCCGGCGAAACGTCGTTCCGTCCGGGCCCTCGCCAGTGTGGCCAGTCGGCAGTTTTACCCGGCGGCATTGACGACAGAAAAAACAACAAGGACAAAAAACAGATTGTGCTTCTCATATGCCACCTCGTGCCTTCTTAAAGTGCGCCGTGGAGACACCAGGCCGTCGAAGAACGGTGGCTGTTACGCCGCCTCAAGAATTCGCAGCTCTGACGATTCGACGAAGTTCTTCACCTTCGGTCGATAGGCCTTCATATGAGGTGCCACCAGATGAGCTTTCAATGCGTCCACTGACTCCCATTTTTCGACAATTGTCACCCGGTTTCCATCAGTGTTCTGATTGCCAATGTCCGTGGCTGTATCAATTGTCGGCCCGTACTCAATGCAGCCGTCTTCCTGCAGAACTTCGGGCACAATTCTGCGGAATTCGGCCAGGAAATCGTGTCGGTGACCAGATGTGCAGGTAACTGTGGCAACAACTATGACCATGAGCGGAGATTCTGTTTGGTGGGTCGACGGAGTAAGTGTAAGGGCGGCAGGCTATCCGTTCGCGGTCAGCGTCGCCACCGAGTGGAAGAAAGTCGCGATCTGCGATATTGCCACGCGCCAGGGGCTACTGCACCATCAGGAATGCACCCTGTCCGACCTCAGCGATTTTCTGCATCACCGGTATGGCAGCGTCCTCTCCCACACAGATTGTGTGAACGCTGGTACCGTCACGACGGTATTTCTTAACCAGTCGCAGGGACTCGTCCGGAATGTCGCCGTCTGTCAGAAAAAACACGATGTCAGGCTTCAGGTCCAGAGCCATGCGCAGTGCTCGCTGCGGTTCAGTCACTTCCTGTGGCTGCACACCGAACGCCCAGCCCAACACGCGATCCTTGTTCCGCTGACTGGCGGTAACGAGCCGCTTTTCGATTCTTGGCCACATCATGGCATAAGTGTGTTTGTTGAAAAACACGACGAAGAATCGGTGATGTTCCGCCAGAGAATTCACCGAAGTTCTGAGTTCCTCGAGCACGAGGCTCATTCGATCGCCGGACATACTGCCGGAAGCGTCAACGACGTATGCAAACGACTCTCCGTGTCGTACACCGCCGAACAGCCCCGTGCCGCCGCCGCTGCCGCTGCCGGTCCCGCTGTCGCCGGCCAGTACACCGACACCATCAGGAAATAGACCGTCGGAAGCCGGGATTTTCCCAACATGAGTCGGCATGATCCGTGCGATTTCCAGCACCGGTTGCAACCGATTCCGTTCGGCCTCTGCGCTGCCCAGTTCAAACGCAGGAAAGATTGATATGTCGTTCTGAGGGGAACTCTGAATTGTTCCGTTCAACAAATAGCCTTCATAGCTGGCAACGTGAAAGTACAACAGCCCCAGCACTGTCAACAGTCCTCCATTGACGACCACTGACACAAAAATGGAGACCAGGATGTGTCCGGCGGCGTTTCTGTGCAGCGCCGGCTTTTCCAGAGATTCCGCATCCGTCACACCAGACAATGTGCTTTCTTCCGCCAGCGACGACGTCTGTGGCAGCATAAAGTTTCGGCCGCACTGAATGCATTCCGCCACGGCGTCACTGACGAACGTGTTTGCTGCGTCCAACGATGCACATTCAGGGCACAGAGAAAGAGAGGAGGATGACATCTTGGCAGCCTGCGGCGGGAAAACCGGATATTCAAGTACCACTATTGTTTCTGCCCTCGGCGAAACGTCCACATTATTCCCATATCTCTACCCGACAATATCGTCATTCCGTCGTTGCGATCGTCAACCTCACGCGTGACAGTAGCGGGACTACCGGAAATCCCCCGGATACCGATCGTGATTTGCCTGCCCGCGGAAGATGTGTCATCCTGTTGTTATGGAATTCAGTCGATTCAAAACCACATCGCTGCGTCTCGTACAGTTATCGCTGCGCGGCATGATGTGGCTGACGGTGCTGCTGCTGTTCGCCTGGGCAGTGGGGGCTGTTTACTACCTGGAATTCCTGCCATGGCCAGTGTCCGGTTTGCTCGCTCTGGCCTACTTTGCCGCGACTGTCACGTTCCTGTTTCGGTGGCCGAATCGAAAAAAATGGCTGCGAGCGACGATGGCGTCCATCGTCGTGGTCTATCTTTTTACGCTACTGCAACGCCCGTCGAATGAACGCAACTGGGCCGCCGACAACGCTCAGCTTGCGGATGTGCAAATCAAAGGCAGTGACGTGCAGATCCAGGGGTTTCGAAACGCGGTCTATCCTGCTAAAACCGATGCGGCCGTCCATTATGGCAGATTCGACTTCCAGCTCAGTCGGCTCGAAAAAGCGTGGTTCGTTGTGCATCGATTTACGGCCCTTGAAGGCATCGCACACAACTTTCTGACGTTCCAGGTTCGTTCTGAAACAGGGCCGCAGTATTTCAGCGTATCGATGGAAATACGACGTGAGCAGGACGAAGCATTTTCGCCCATCAGAGGACTCTACCGTCAATACGAGTTGATCTATGTCGTGGCGGATGAACGTGACGAAATCGGCGCGCGTGCATTGATGCGACCGGACGACCGCGTCTTCATGTTCCCGTGCAATGCGTCACCGAAACAGGTCCAGCACCTGTTCATCGATATCGCCGACCGGATTCAACAGCTTAACGCCGCTCCTGAGTTTTATCATTCGCTGCTGAATAACTGCACAAACGGCATTGTCAGGCACACTCATACACTGACGCCGAAGCCTCTCAACTGGCTGGATCCGCGAATCGTATTACCCGGCTTTGCAGACCGCTTTGCGTTTGCGAACAATCTGCTGTCGACGTCACCGGCGCAGACGTTTGACGAACTTCAGATTCAATGCCGCATCGATGAGATCGCCCGACGCGCAGGCATATCAGAACGTTTTTCGAACGACATCCGGCCGTCGCCGGAGTCGTTGTAGGAACCGCAGCGAGCACGGAGATACACTGAGATTCTTACGTCGTGTGCTCAATGCTCTCTGTGGTTACCTGCGTTAGGTACCCATAGCGCAACAGAAAACCCGACATTCATGGAATACCGGGCTTCTGAATTGCTGTCACTGAGGGTCGTCTTAGCCCTTTGCTGCTGCAAAGCGTTTGGCGACTTCGTCCCAGTTCACGATGTTCCAGAACGCAGTGATATAATCAGGTCGCCGGTTCTGATAATTCAGGTAGTAGGCGTGCTCCCAGACATCAAGTCCCAGGATCGGCGTGCGGCCTGCGGACAGAGGCGTGTCCTGATTGGCCGTACTTTCGACGACAACACTGCCATCTGCGTTCACAGACAGCCATGCCCAGCCGCTGCCAAACTGGGTCGCACCCGCATTTGCGAACGCTTCCTTAAAGGCGTCGAAACTGCCACACGCAGCGTTGATGGCATCGGCCAGCTCACCCGCAGGCGCGCCGCCACCATCAGCGGAAAGCACTGTCCAGAACAGGGAATGATTGGCATGTCCACCGCCATTGTTTCGCACAGCCCCCTTGATGGTGTCCGGCAGACTGTTAAGGTCTTTCATGAGTTCGATAATGCACTTATCTGCGTGCTCCGTGCCTTCCAAAGCTGCATTCACTTTGGTGATGTATGCCTGATGATGCTTTCCGTGATGTATCTCCATCGTGCGGGCATCAAAATGCGGTTCAAGTGCGTCGTGGGCATATGGTAGATCGGGAAGTGAGTAAGCCACTCTTGTAACTCCTGTGCTCAGGTTTTCTAGATACTGCTGACACGATTAATGTCAGCGAAGTCAATTCAATTCTGTTTGGACCTTGGCGGTAGCTGTGCCGAAGCGGACTGTGCTCGATAGTTCGGCAAGTGACTACGCCAATCGCATTCTAGAGCTCTGCAGCAGATTTACCACGCCATCTGACGAATACTTGTCAGGGACGATTGTGGCTTTGCGTCCAACATGACAGTCCACAGACTGCAGTCGGGGCCGGCGGGCGAAAACGAAACATGACACTGCCGTCCGAACCACATATTCCGGGTGCTGTCGGACACAGTGCCCTGCGCCGCAACTCGCGGATATGCCAGCGATGTTCGGGGGACTCCCGGTGAATCCAAATTGACTCCGTCTGAATTGCCCTTAGAATAACGCCATGAATGACCGTATTTTGACCGCTTTGCCGGTATATAACGAAGCTACACACGTCCGACAGGTCCTGGACCATGTGCTGCAGCATGCAGACGACATCCTGGTGGTGAACGACGGATCGACGGACAGCACAGACGCGGCGTTGGCTGAATTCAGTGAGTTAGTGCACGTTGAACACCACAGAATCAATCGAGGCTACGGCGCTGCGCTGAAGACGGCATTTGGCTACGCCGTCCGTTACGGCTACGACATCCTGGTCACGATCGACTGCGACGGACAGCATCAGCCACGTCTGATCAAGGAAGTCGCAAGTCAAATTGATGCGTCTGAAAATCCTGCGGACATGGTTTCCGGCAGTCGTTACCTGAAGGATTTCGACAGTAACAGCGGCGCACCGGAAGATCGTAGACGCATCAACATGCAGATCACAAAGTGCCTTAATGAGCAGCTGGGATTTGACATCACGGACGCATTCTGCGGCTTCAAGGCGTACCGCGTGTCGTCGCTGTCGGATCTGGATATCACCGACATCGGTTACGCAATGCCACTGCAACTTTGGGTGCAGGCGGCTGACCTGGACTGGTCCATCAGCGAATACCCCATTCCACTGGTGTACCTTGACGAAGAGCGATCCTTCGGAGGTTCGCTGGACGATGCTGATGTTCGGCTAGCCCATTATCGCGGCGTGCTGAACGCAGAACTGAGTCGCCGTGGCATGAAACAACGCTTCACGGCGGACTGCGGGCAGGGCCGCGGCTAAGTTCTTCTGCGGCCTGGCGATGACGGTAACGCCTGAGCGCCACTGGCATTGCCAGTGCTGTTCCACACGATTTTTGCAATCACAGAAACACTGGCAGAGCCAGTGGCACATCTTTCCAACCGGCGACTGGACGATGATTCGCTGCTGGCGGAGTGAAAGACGCCGCAAAATCACCTACCGTCCGGTGGCAACGATCGTCGCGAGGTCCTCCATGTGTTCGCGGTACTGTTGATCCAGCACGGCGAACTTCACGCCTGTCATTTCCTCCAGCGAAGGTTCTTCCGTGACTCGTTTCAGATCCGGTCGATACGCCGCTGACAACAACTTCACAAAGGCGTCTCGGTAAGAACCATTGTCATAGTGCAGCAGAAAATGAGCGACTCCCGACCCCTGCGAATACAGCTGAGGCCGATTGACGTGGTGTTGAAATTCATCCTTGCCAAGGCTGCTCAACACTTGTAACGGTATGAAAAAATTATCGCGAAGCAGTCGCTGTTGAGCCGCCACGAAGCGAATGTAGTCCGGCCGGCCAACGGAAATAACACCTTCGTCGACTTCGAAGGATTCCACATAACACGCGATGCCTTCCAGCATCCAGAAGTTTGATTTTTCACACATCACCCACGGTATCACTCGGGGCTGACGCAGTTCGATTCTTCTCTTGCGAGCAGCCGACAGCCGATTGTCGATCGTTGCCAGATCAAAGATCTGGTGAGTGGCTTCGTGAAACGCAGTCGACAGTCCGCTGCCGTCGGGATTGCGAAACAGGTAACAGGTTTTATCCTGTTCCCAGTAGAAACCATTCGTGACGATTCCGGGAGGTATCTTGCCCCGCATGCGGCGATCGTATTCATCACGCGTTGCATAGTAGTGAACCACCATTGGTTTGGTCGCCCGGCGACTGCTGCGACCAACCCGCACCTGGTCAAACCTGGCTTTCAGAGCCGCAGGAGTCTCAAAAAATCCAACGAAGTTAGTCCGCAGCCAGTCGTGGAAGATCTCCAGCTTCTTTGAAATTTCAACGCCTTCCTCACGACTTGCGTTCGTTTTCACCAGAAAATGTTCGGACTGAATATTCCATGCGTTACTGAAGTCGCGTCTGAGTTCCGCCTCTTTCTGTTCAGAGACCCACTTTCCATTCCAAAAACGCAAACCCTGCTCGTACCGCGACACGTGGCTGGCCGGAATCCAGCCAAACCGAGGATGATTGACTTCCGGGCTGCTGCCACTGCGTTTGCTGGCTTCGAATGGTGACACCCATTCGCCGGCGTAAGTGGGGTCGTCCGCGCGGGCTCTGTCATTGAACAGTCTCTGACCAAGCACGGCTCGAGCGTACTTATGGTCAGGTGCGAGTTTCAGCACATTCAGAACCAGTTCATAGGCCAGAGATGGCAGGTTGGCTTTGGAGAGTGCGGACCGAGCCAGAATGTACAACTCCTGTGCTTTATCCTGTCGGATGGAGTGCAGGCGGTTTCGCCACAATTGCTCTTCCAAAGGCAAATGCTTGCTGACGGGCAACTGAACAAGCGACGGTAATTGAGGACGCTGGGAGGCGGTTGTTAACTCCAGAGAAATCGCGGTTACGTCCGTCGCGGCCTGCACCAAACCTTTGTCATGACATTGTCGACTCAGTTCCGAAAGTTCGTGTCGCAGGTTCAACTGCAATTTTTGATGCTGCTTCTGAAACTGCTCCCGACGCCAATCGGTACGTGAGTCAGGCTGGGCAACGGCAGCTGACGTTAGCCAGAACAGGATGCACGCAGCAACGTACAACTGGCGGAGTCCCGCGTAACCACGCTTGAACGGAAGAGATTCATCGGATTGCTGTGTTGTGTGTTTCATTCGTCGTATCGGCGCAGGGCGTCGGTAGTGGCGACCACCGAATCACCGGAAGTGGGATACGGAAAATAAACAATCCGAGGGCCGCAAATACTGAATGTCCTGGGGGGGATTCGTTCTTGACTGAGGTCGATTGCTGACTGATTTGGTGGGATGCTAAGAATACCAGCCGCCGCAGAACGGTGAAACAGGATTTAAGTGCGGGCGTAAAGACTGTGCCAGAAACGAGTAACGTAAAACCGCGTCCCGTTTGACTTTGAGGAATCTGCGGCGTACCGTCTGCGGTGGAAATCGATGGCCTCTCATTCTTTGTGCAGCCCATCCGTGCTGAGCGGAACACGCTCAGACAGTTTTTATGTTTTCATTGAATTGTGGAGATCTGATCAATGGCTCGACCCGTCACCCTGTTTACTGGTCAATGGGCAGACCTGCCTCTGGAGGAACTCTGTCGCAAGGCTAAGGAGTTTGGTTACGACGGTCTGGAACTGGCCTGTTGGGGCGATCACTTCGAGGTCGATAAAGCTCTGTCCGACGACAGCTACTGCCAGCGAAAACGAGATTTACTGGATAAGCATGAGCTTAAACTGTTCGCAATTTCCAATCATCTTGTTGGTCAGGGCGTGCTGGACAATATTGACGAGCGACACCAGGGTATTCTGCCCGAATACGTTTGGGGTGACGGCAATGCGGCCGGCGTGAACGAACGCTGCATTGAGGAAATGAAAAATACAGCTCGGGCAGCTCAGAAACTGGGTGTGGGCATAGTCAACGGTTTTACCGGATCCAGCATCTGGCATCTGATTTACGACTTTCCGCCGACACCCGGCAGCATGATTGACGCTGGCTTCGACCTTCTGGCAGAACGCTGGAATCCCATTCTGGACGTTTTTCAGGAATGCGGAGTGAAATTTGCGTTGGAAGTACACCCGACGGAAATTGCGTTTGATCTGTATTCTGCAGAACGATCGTTAAAGGCGTTGAAGAATCGGGAAGAATTTGGGTTCAATTTTGACCCCAGCCACTTGATCTGGCAGGGAGTCGACCCGGTTGAATTCATTCGAGCGTTCCCGGAACGAATTTACCACGTTCACATGAAGGATGCGTCGGTCACATTGAACGGCCGAACCGGCATTCTGACCAGTCATCTGCCGTGGGGTGATCCGAACCGGGGCTGGGACTTCCGCAGCGTTGGCCGCGGCGGGGTTCGCTTTGAGGAAATCATCCGTTCGCTCAACGCAATCGGATATGATGGCCCATTGTCCGTCGAGTGGGAAGATATCGGTATGGAGCGTGAAGCCGGAGCTGCCGAAGCCGCTCAGTTCTGCAGGAACGTCGACTTCGAACCATCCGGGCGAAAATTTGATGACGCGTTTGGCGACTAGCACGACGTTGATCGCTTGTCAATGTGTGCCACTGACGCTGCCAGTACCTGTGAGGCAGACGGGAACACTAGCACCACCAGAGGTGGCATAAGTCTCCTGGTGGCTCACTGAAACAGCACGAGTCTTCTTTCAATACTGACAACAGCGACTCATCCTCTGAGTCGCTGTTTCTTGCGCGATTGGTGACGAGTGAATCACGACCCCGTCAAAGTCAACCGAGTGGAGTGGTTGAGGCTGTTTCCCGGCCTTTCCCTGCTGCAAGCCGCGCGACTTGGTTTTCGAGTGCGTGTTCTGGTGCCGGCGTGTCTGTGCCTGCTTGTCTTCGCAGCACGCCGGAACATTGCCGACATAGTTTTTGATGTTGCTCCGCCCCCGCAGCAGCTATGGATTGTGTTCGGAACTGAAGCGCAACCGCTGCCGGGGCCGATCGAAGCCGTCGTCATTGGGGCAACGCGGTTTCTGGCGTGGGGCATTCTCAACAACCCGTGGGAATTCGTGTCCGTAATCTGGAGTGGTTTTGTGCTCATGGCGTTCGGCGTCGCCGTGTCCCGGTCGGCGGCCACAGAGTTTTGTATTCACAGTCGCACGGGCGTGTTTGCAGCGATGCGTTTTTCGTTTCAGCACTTCACCGCCGCACTCGTCTCTACGCTGCTGGCTGCGAGTCTCGTCATTGCCTCCCTGCTGATCGTTTTCATCGCAGGATGGGTGATGGATTTCGGTTCGGCAGGAGCATGGCTGGTGGCAATTTCCTGGCCGGTCATTTTTCTGAGCGGTGTCCTGAGTGTCGTCGTCACCATTGTCTGTCTGATCGGCTGGATGCTTTCTCTGGCAGCCATTGGTACCGATCAGTGTTCCGGCGCAGACGCGCTCAGCCGAGGAATCAACTATGTTCTGTCACACAAGCTGTGGACGACTCTCTATATGCTGGCTGTCGTCGTCGTCTCAAGTGTGGCGACGCGTCTGGCTCACTGGTTCATTGAAGCCGGTACGTCAGTGGTCTATGCACGAGTCGATCAAAACGAAGTAGATTCGTCCACCGTGTTTTCATTATGGATGGCAGCGATTCAGCAATTGCCGCACGCCGTGCATCTGGGCGTTTTTCTTTCCGGCATGACGATTATGTACGTGCTGTTGCGCGAAACCGAGGACGGTGTCGACCTGCGGGAAATTGACGGAGCTGTCGCCCGCACGCCGAAGGATTAGCTCAGCTCCTCGATAATTCGTTCCACATTCTCCAGCTGACGTTTCTGGCCTGCCAGCGTCTCGCGAACGTCCTGCACGACCTGTTCTGGTGCCTTGTCCACAAAATTGCTGTTGCCAAGTTTCTTTTCAGAACCGGCAATGTGGCCTCGCAGTTCATCAGCCCTCTTTTTCTGACGCTCCAGTTCCGCATCCAGATCGATCAATCCTTCCAGTGGAATGTAACCGTCGGCGTCATGCAGGCTGAAGTTGGCAGATGCCCCGGGGCGATTTACGTCCAGACCGGCAGCTGCCAGCATTGTCTTTGAAAGATTGTCAAACTGCTCAGCCACAGCCTGCATTTGTTCGGCCACATCCGGGGCACAACGCATGAACAGCTTCAGCGGTTCTTTCGGACTGATCTTGTACAGCGATCGAACATTACGAACGGCCACGATCGTCTTCTGCAATCGTTCAAAACGTGCCTCAAGTTCACTGTCGATCAGATCACCGTCGAGTTCCGGCCAGGCGGCGACCATCACACTCTCGGCTGCAGCCGTCTGCTCGGTCAGACCACGAACCGTCGCCAGCTGATTCAGTGTGTGCCACAGTTCTTCTGTAATAAACGGAGCAAACGGATGCAGCATTCGCAGCAGATTGTCAATTACGACAACCAGAACTCGCTGAGCCAGCGGTCGCGTTGCATCGTCCTTCAGCCGCGGCTTGACCATCTCAAGATACCAGTCACAGAACTCGTTCCACGTAAAATCACGAATGGCACGAGTCGCCTGGTCGAATTGATATCGATCCAGCATGGTGGTGACCTGCTGAGCGGTCGTTGCCAGGCGACTCAGAACCCAGCGGTCTTCCATCTGCAGTTCAGCAACATCGATCTGTCCCGGCGTGTAACCTTCCAGATTCATGAATGCAAAACGTGACGCATTCCACAGTTTGTTGCAGAAGTTGCGTCCGTAGTCAAAACGTTCGCTGACAATCCGAGCAACTGCCGCACCTTCATCAGCAGCAAACCACGTACTGGGGAACTGAAAGTCTTTTTTGCATTTCGCACACTTGATCGTCGGCGTTTCTCCGCCCTGCGGTTTCATTTCCTGGTGTTTTTTCGTTTGTGGCGTGACGGCTTCACAGTGCGGGCATTCGTAACCCACAGGAAGTCGTACGTCCTGAGTTTCTCCGGCCAGTGATGAGATCGTGAATCGAACTGCGTCGGTACCGTATTTTTCAATCAGTTCCAGTGGGTCCACTCCGTTTCCTTTGGACTTGGACATTGTCTGCCCCAGCCCGTCCAGAATCTTGGGATGGATGTAAACGTGCCGAAACGGCACGTCACCCATGTTGTACAGTCCGGTCAGGACCATTCGAGCAACCCACAAAGTGATAATGTCCCGACTGGTGACCAGAACGGAGCCCGGGTAGAAGAAGTCGAGGACTTCGTTTTTGCCGCTTGCCGTGCCTGCGCCAGCGTCTGAATCGGCCAGCGGTGGATTGTTCGTGAGGTCCGGCCAGCCCAGAGTCGCATGTGGCCAGAGTGCTGAGCTGAACCACGTATCGAGAACATCGGGATCCTGTTCAAAGCCGGCATCTTCGAACTGCTTTTCGAGGTCTGCGCAGTCATCAGGAACACACACCAGCAAAAGTGCGGAGCCTTCGTTAATGCTTTCAGCGGCCAAAACACTGATTCTGTCACCCATCTGCACGGCGTCAATTCCCGTGAGTTCCGCGAAGCGACTGTGTGCCCAGTCAGCGGACGGAGTTGGCGGAGCCTCGACTTCAACGCTCCAGACAGGAATCCGGTGTCCCCACCACAACTGTCGGCTGATGCACCAGTCTCGCTTTTCACCAAGCCAGTCCATGTACGTTTTTGTGTACCGCTGAGGAAAGATCTTCACGCGGTTATCGGACACAGCATCAATCGCAGACTGAGCGAGTGTATCCATTTTCACGAACCACTGATCACTCAGGTAAGGCTCGACCGACGTCTTGCTGCGATCGCTGTGCTTGACGGGAATTTTTCGATCTTCGACTCCTTCATAATGACCAAGTTCTTCCATCTTCGCCACGATGGCTTTGCGCGCGTCGCCGCGGTCCATGCCTGCAAAGTCGCCGCCTTCTTCGTTGATTGATCCATCCGGATTCAGGATATTGATCATCTCAAGACTGTTGCGCAGTCCACAGGCGTAGTCGTTCGGATCGTGTGCCGGAGTCACCTTGACCGCTCCGGTGCCCAGTTCCTTATCTGCCAGCAGCGCGTCAGCGATGATGGGGATCAATCGACCGTTGACGGGAATCTGAACCTTGCTGCCGATCAGATCGGTATAGCGCTCGTCGGTCGGATGTACGCAGACCGCGGTATCGCCCAGCATGGTTTCGGGACGAGTCGTCGAGAATCGAATCAGCTGTCCGGTTGCGTTACCCCTATCATCGATCACAGGGTAACTAAATGTCCAGAAATGACCGTCGATGTCTTCTGTGAACACTTCGTCATCAGCGACAGCGGTCTGCAGATGGGGATCCCAGTTTACCAGCCGCTTTCCTCGAAAGATCAATCCATCGCGGAACATCTTAAAGAATGTGCGGCGCACGGCTTTGCTGCAGACGTCATCCAGGGTGAAACGAACTCGCCGCCAGTCACAGCTGGATCCGATCTGCTTTAGCTGATTCAGAATGCGGATTTCGTATTCGTCTTTCCATTTCCAGATACGCTCAACCAGAGCGTCGCGACCGATGTCACGTCGAGTCAGCCCTTCTTCTTCCAGCATGCGACGTTCCACAACGGCCTGAGTGGCGATGCCTGCATGGTCGGTCCCGGGCATCCACAGGGCTTCACACCCCTGCATGCGACGCCAGCGAGTCAGCAGATCCTGGATGGTGCCGTTCAGGCAATGTCCCAGATGCAGTGCGCCGGTGACATTCGGCAGGGGAATCATGATGGTGTGCGGTTCACGATCCGGATGCGGATCGGCATTGCAGTAGCCCTGAGATTCCCAGTGCTGCAGCCAGCGCGTCTGAGCAGAAGAGGGTTCGTACGTTTTCGGCAGTTCGGTTGTCATGATCGTTGAAAGTCAGGAAAGAAGATGTGTCTACAGATTACGAAGATTCAGCGGCAAAGTTGCGACGTCCATGTTCAGGTTGTGATCATCGAATCGGCAGACAAAGACGAGAGAGTGGTCAAAGGACGTAGCGTTTGAATTCCAGGCTGGGTTTCCCGAAGTTAATCAGCAGGCCACGTTTATGCCCCGTTGCCTTCAGGGCGTTGATTACTTGAGTGGCGTGAGCCCCGTTGTCTCTGAAACCGCTTTGAGTTCCACCACCATCTCACCGTAACAGATGAAGTCCGGTTTGTAGAACGTTGAAAGTTGTTCCGTTTGTATTTCAAAGTCAGACGCACTTCTCGCTCATTACGTATATCCTTTGTGTCCGAACTCAATTTTCCGAGCCTCCTGATACACGGCTTCCGGAAAACCGCAGCCAGGCTCGCGATGAACTTCCATAGCAGCCCCGATGATGGCGTGAGTCTGAGGATCTCTCTCCATTTCCGTCACTCCCGGTCTGAACGACGGGAGATGGGGGATGGTTGTCATGCAGGCGACCGTTGGTCGAAGCCCGGTAACAGCATGGGCACAGATTTTACCGTCAAAGCGACAAGGAGAGTTTCGCCCGTCACAACCTCTTCCTCGCAAAATCCGTGGACCATTCTGCGATTTGCTTTCGTTACCCAGTCACCGCGCCGCGGTCTTTGTGAATCTTGTATTCGAAGGCATCCACCAGGGCGATCCAGCTGGCTTCGATAATGTTTTCGCTGACTCCCACGGTGCTCCATACATCGATTTTGTCTTTGCTTTCGATGACCACTCGCACTCTGGCGGCCGTACCTTCCGTGCTGTTGATCACTCGCACTTTGTAGTCCACCAGGCTCATTTCTGACAGGCCGGGGGATGATGGCAACAGTGCCTTTCTCAAGGCCGAGTCCAGGGCATTGACCGGCCCGTCGCCTTCGCCCACCACCAGGTACTCGTCGCTGCCGACCGTCAGCTTAATCACGGCATCAGTGACCGGTTCACGTGACTGATTTACGACGTTGACTCGGTAATGGTCGAGTTCAAACGTGTGCTTGAAAGTACCTGCCTGTTTCATCACCAGCAGGTCAAACGATGCCTCGGCGGCCTCGAACTGGTAACCGTCGTTTTCCAGATCCTGCACGGCCCCCAGGATCTTCGCCTGCAGCTCGCCTTCCTCTTCCAAGCGAAATTTGGTGGTCTTGGCCATGATGTTCGAACGGCCGGACAGTTCACTGATCAGCACACGCCTTGCATTTCCAACGGATTCCGGCGGGATGTGCTCGTAGCTGTGAGAAACCCGATTTACTGCGTGCACATGCATGCCACCTTTGTGAGCGAATGCACTGGAACCGACGAAGGGCTGCCCGTTCTGAAAATTCATGTTGGCCATTTCGTAGACGTAACGGGACAACTCCGTCAAACGGGAAATTCCTCCGTCGACCAGGACGTCATGATTCATCTTCAACGCCAGGTTCGCGGCCATTGACACCAGGTCAACATTACCGCAGCGTTCGCCGATACCGTTGATCGTGCCCTGGACCTGAATGGCTCCGGCGTTTAGTCCCGCCATCGAGTTCGCGACAGCAAGTGCGCTGTCGTTGTGACAGTGAATGCCGACAGGCACGCCCAGTTCTTTCCTTAGTCCTTCCACACCGGCTGCGATCAGATCAGGCAGCGACCCGCCGTTGGTATCGCACATGCAGATCATGTCAGCCCCGGCTTCTGCTGCCGCCTGCCATGTCTGCATCGCATAATCCGGATTGGCCTGCCAGCCGTCGAAGCAGTGTTCGGCGTCGTAAATGACTTCCCGCCCCTCGGACTTCGCGTACGCGACAGAGTCCCGAATCATGGCGAGGTTTTCTTCCAGCGAAACTCGCAGCACTTCAGTGACGTGCAGGTCCCACGTTTTTCCGACGATGGTAATGACCGGCGCCTTGCTGTTGACCAGTGCCTGCATACCGATATCGTCGGAGGCGGCGATGTCTTTGCGGCGAGTCATTCCGAAAGCTGTGATTTTCGCATGCTTCCACTCCATGTCGGTGGCTCGCCGAAAGAACTCTTCGTCCTTGGGATTGGACAACGGGTAACCACCTTCGATGTAGTCGAACCCCAATTCGTCAAGCTTGGTGGCAATCATCAGCTTGTCCTGCAGAGAGAAGTTAACTCCTTCTCCCTGAGAGCCATCGCGAAGCGTCGTGTCGTAAAGCTGGATGCGGGCCATGATGTTGAGTTTCGAGTAGAAGTTCAGCGTCGGAGCACGTTGGGTCTGCTGATTACGCAGGTCAGGATCGTCACTGCACAATCAGTGTCATCGGTGAAATCTGTAGACATGTCTTCAAGATTCTGCGGGACGGTGTAGCGGATCGTGGAATTCCGGCAGGCAACAAAAAAGCCCTCAGGAGACCTGAGGGCTTGTAACGATGATTTCGGTTTACCTCAGGCAAGTCACTTTCTGCTGCTGACGATAACGTCGCAGATGCAGATAATCTGAATTGAAGTAATCACAGACATTACAGTAACTTTGCCTTCGTAATGCATCAACGCGGTGCAGAACGGCACAGACTCACGCCAAAGGTTGCCAGATGCTATCTGCTGGGGCGTCAACGGTCAACGAGAATCCCACCCCACGACAACAGTCTTCAAACAAAGCCCGTTTTCAGCATCGTCAGCGCGAGACGAACCAACCCCGCGAAAGCGCCGCAGCTGCTCCTCACCCGCCACCGGGCTGGCCCCGGTGGTTTTCAGGCGTTTGCACTACTATCACAGGCACAAAGGAGAAGGAGTAGTGCACAGGCCCGAGAATTACGCCGGCAGGCGGTGTGGCGAGCAGGAGAGACTACCGCGTCACCAGTTCCTTCATCTCTCTGACGGCGCGTTCGAGACCGACCATCACGGCGTGGCTGATGATGCTGTGGCCGATGTTAAGTTCGTGGACGCCGTCGATGTCGGCTATCCGACGCACGTTGCGATACGTCAGACCGTGTCCCATGTTCAGCATGAGGCCTCGTTGAATGGCTGCCTGTCCGGCTGCAACGATCCTGTCGAATTCCGCATCGGCCTGGGCTGCGGTTGCGGCGTCGGCGAAGGCGCCGGTGTGCAGTTCGATGGCCTCGACACCTGCTTCCGCAGATGCTTCTACCTGGGTGACGTCCGGATCGATAAACAGGCTGACGCTAATGTCTCGATCCTGCAGTTGGTCAATCGTGCGCTGCACTCGGTCACGGTTGCCGATGACATCCAGCCCACCTTCGGTCGTGACTTCTTCCCGTTTTTCGGGAACAAGGGTGGCCTGTTCCGGCAGAATGTCGAGGGCAATGTCGACGATCTCCTGTTCGACTGCCATCTCCAGATTCATTTTCACTCGGATCATCTGCCGCAGGATTCGCACGTCGCGATCCTGTATGTGGCGACGATCTTCTCGCAAATGCACGGTAATGCCGTCAGCTCCACCCAACTCCGCCAGGATCGCAGCATGAACAGGGTCGGGCTCGTTCGTCCTCCGCGCCTGCCGTACCGTAGCAACGTGGTCGATGTTGACTCCAAGAAGTGGCATGCCTGAAACTCCGAAAAACAATGGCGGGAACCGGAAGACCAGGACGGGCCTTCAATTCTCTGGTTTTACAAGAATCACCTGTCGATCGTCGGAACGTAGTCGCAGGTCTCCGAATACACGTTGGGACAAGAGTTTTACGGTGCCGCAGCACCGACACGAGTCCCACTTTCAGGGTTCAATTTGAAAATTCCTGAATTTCTTCCGGAAGTCACCGCCAACGGCAACGAAGAATTCTGCCTCAAAAACGGACATGCTGATTGGAATGCTGTTTGCTGCCGCGTTAAGGTGGAGTTCCTACTGCCGATCCGGCAGTTCCGCTGGACTTCAACAGACAACCCATCTGGTGAAAGTCGCCTAAGCAACATTTGAATATCAGACGAAGTTCTGATGTTTGCGATGTCCCGCCCTTAAGTCTCAGTGATCGCGTTGAGCATTACGTTCGCGTTGTTTTGTTTCCATACCAACAATACAGGTCGAGAGTTACGCTATGAGTTCTGCCTCAGAAGTGTCTGAGCCGAGTACCGGAACCGAATCCGGTTCTGCCACCAACGTGATGATCGAAGCCAAAGGGCTGAGCAAGTTCTACGGAGAATTTGCAGCGACGCAGAATGTGTCGTTTACCGTGCCCGGAGGTCAGGTTTGCGCGTTTCTGGGACCCAACGGTGCCGGCAAGAGCACGACAATGAAGATGCTGACCGGCTATCTTTCGCCCAGTTGCGGCGAGTCGTGGCTGGCAGGCCTGAACATCGCCACTGACCGCATCAAAGCCAGCGAAAAACTGGGATACCTGCCGGAAAACGGTCCGCTCTACACGGAAATGACTCCTGAGGGCATGCTGAAATATATTGGTGAAGTTCGTGGCGTTACCGGCGGCGTCCTGGCTGACCGATTGGCGTGGGTCGCAGACAAGTGTTCTCTCGGCGAAGTCTGGCGAAAGCCCATTGCAAAGTTGTCGCGTGGATTTCGGCAACGCGTCGGGATGGCGAATGCAATGTTGCACGATCCCGAGGTCCTGATTCTGGACGAACCCACCAGCGGGCTGGACCCAAACCAAGTACACGGCGTACGCGAACTGATCACGGAACTGGCTCAGACAAAGACAATTCTGCTGTCGACTCACATCCTTCAGGAAGTGCGGGCCATTTGTTCGCGAGTCATCATGATTCACAACGGCAAAATCGTCTTTGACGGGCCGACCGTGGATCTCGGTTCCAACGAGGTCGAAATGGAAGAGAAGTTTCGCTCACTCACCAGCGGAGCGTAGGCCAGAAACAGTAGCCGGTTTTCGTGCTGGCTGAAGACTTTTACACTCATTCCTTCAATTCAAATAGGCGTCGCAACACCATGATTCGCGCAAACGTGATTCTGGCTGTCACCAAACGCAATTTCCGCAGCTACTTTTCCAGCATTCTGGGCTATCTGTTCATCATCGTGTTCTGCGTTGCAGCATCCGTGATGGCATTTAACACTCAGTTTTTTGCGGCCAATCTGGCGAATCTTGACCAGCTCAGTCAGCAGTTTCCGCTGTTGCTGTTGTTCCTGATTCCGGCCATCACCATGACCGTGTGGTCCGACGAACGAAAGTTGGGCACCGACGAACTGCTGTTCACGCTGCCAGCGACGGATGTTGAGATTCTGATTGGCAAGTACCTGTCCGTCCTTGGCGTCTATACCGTGGCCATCGTGTTTTCATTGGTGAACGCGGTCTTTCTGTCTCAGATGGGTGACCCCGACTGGGGTCTGCTGGCTTCCAGTTATTGTGGCTATTGGCTGTCGGGAGCGGCATTGCTGTCCGTGGGGATGCTGGCGTCGGCCTTGACCAGCAGTGCCACGGTGGCCTTTGTCCTGGGCGTTGTTTTCTGCTGCGTCCCGGTTTTCATCGGCAATCTGGCCGGGCTGACAGAATGGCTGCTGACGCAGTTTGGATTCGGTGGACAGTCGTATGGGTTTCGAACGGCCGTCCAGGGCTTAAGCCTGCAGGATCAGCTTCGTGACTTCAGCCTGGGCGTGCTGCCGCTGTCGAGCTTTTGTTACTTCGTGTTTTTGACGGGGCTGATGCTGTACCTGAATCTTGTCGTGATATCAAAACGCCGCTGGCATGCAACCGAAGTCGTGGGCATGGAACTGCAATACGTCAGCCGTACGATTTGTCTTGGCATCACACTTGTCAGCCTGCTGGTGCTTGTCAGCATGTGGCCCGTTCGAGCTGACCTGACAGCAGAGAGTCTGTTTTCGCTGTCAGACGCAACCTACACGACGATCGACGACCTTGAAGGTGGTCAGTTGATTACGATCCAGGCGTTCGTCAGCCCCGACGTACCTCGCGAATACAGCGAAACGCGGCGACGATTGCTGGGGCTGCTGCGTGAATTTGATCTTCGCGGCGGCGGTCAGCTGGAAGTTCGAGTTGTGGACGTTGAACCTTTCAGTGAAGCAGCCGAGGAAGCCAGGGCTTTGGGTGTTAATCCTCGCCGGATTCAGTACCAACAGGACGGCAAGCTGGAAGAGGCAGAAGTCTTTCTGGGTGCGATCGTGCAGAGCCCCACCGACAATGTGGAGATCCCATTCTTCGGCAAAGGTCTGCCGATCGAATACGAACTGACACGTTCTGTCAGAACAGTCTCTCAGAAAGATCGACTGACAATAGGAGTACTACAAACCGATGCCAACGTGATTTCTTCCGGTGGCGGCATGGGCGGTGGTGGACGCGACTGGGCCATCGTCAATGAACTCCGCAAACAGTACAAAGTGATCGGCGTGAATCCGTCGCGAAAGATTCTGGCTGGCGAAACGAGTGCGGGCGGTCCTGATGATGCAGTCGAGGACTTCGACGTGCTGCTGGCGGTGGTGCCATCGTCACTCACTCAGCCTCAGATGGACAACTTCATGGAGTATGTCCAGGCTGGCCGGCCGACCCTCGTTTTCGATGATCCGTGTCCGATCTTTGCTCAGGGCCAATTCGGGCTGACAATGGCCCCCAAACTGCCGAAGCCAAGTCCCGGTGGCGGTATGGGCATGATGATGGGGCAGCAGCAGCAGCGGCCCGAACCAAAGGCCGACAACGGTGAGCTGCGTTCATTGATGAGCCTGCTTGATGTCCGCTGGGATCACGGACAGGCTGTCTATGACCGCATGAACCCACACAGTCAGTTTGGGGCACTGCCGCCGGAATACGTTTTCGTTTCCCGCGCCGGCAATCCCAAACAGGCGTTCAGCTCCGAAAGCCCGATAACAAAGGATCTGGATGACCTGGTCTGCCTGTACGCTGGATCAATTCAGGAAACCAGTAAGAAAAAAGATCAGGAATTCATTCCTCTGCTGCAGACCAGCGGCGAATCAGGACTGCTGCCGTGGGAGGACTATATCTCACAGTCATTCAACCCGATGACGATGTCCCCATCCGCTCAGATTAACCCGGAGCCAAAACGCTTCGACGACACCTATTCCCACGTGATTGCTGCTCACATCAGGAATGAAAGTGACGACAATCCTGTGAACGTCATTTTCTGTTCAGACGTCGACATGATCAGCGACTGGTTTTTTATGGAACGAAATCTTGGCAACCTGGACATCGCTTTCGACAACGTGACATTTATCCTGAATGCTGTCGATGCTCTGGCACAGGAAGAAACATTCATCGATCTGCGGTCTCGCCGAGCCAGCCTGAAGACGCTGGAGTACGTCGAGAGCCAGACTCGTGAACTTCGTAAGAAGATGAACGACGAAGAAAAGGCCGCCGACAAGGTCATGACTGATCGGCTGGACGAAGCCCGCAAGGAACTGCAGGCGGAAATCACGGAAGTTCAGGACCGAAAGGATCTGGATGGGACCAGCAAGACACAGTTGCTGAAGCAGAAGGAGCAGCAGCTGAATCGAAAGCTGGACCTGGACCAGCAGGAACTCGAACGTGAAAAGAATGCCAGTATTCGCAAAGCGGGACTGGAAATGAAGCGGGAGATCCGCCGCATCGAAACCGGTGTTCGAGTTTGGGCTTATATCCTCCCGGCAATCCTGCCGATCTGCTTTGGTCTGCTGTTTCTTGGCCTGCAACGCAGTGCCGAACAACAATCCATTACTGCAGAACGTCGTCGTCGTTAATGCGTTTGAAAAGAAGACCGGTGGGCGCCAGCCCACTGCTTCGAACACAACAAATTCAAATGTCAGATGAAACCGTCGGCTAACGCCAGCGGCTGGCCATTAATCGAATTTCTGGCAAACCCAATCACATACATCGTCTCAGCGTTTCAGAACACAGGTTGAGAAATGAATCCAACATCTCGTACTCTGACATTTGCCGCCGTTGCAGGCGTTTCCGTTCTGCTGGCAACCGTCGCGTGGTTTGCGTCCAAGCCATCCTCCGTTGCCGGATTCGGAGAGGTGGGCCAGGAATTCTTTGCCGACTTCGCTGACCCGACCAGGGCAACGTCTCTGACCGTCGTTGACTACGACGGTGACGAGCAGGAGTCTCAGACGTTCTCCGTCACGCAAAACGACGATGGATTGTGGGTAATCCCGTCTCATCACAACTACCCAGCCGAAGCGGAAGACCGTTTGGCCAAGACCGCAACATCACTGCTCGGCCTGAAGAAGACGGCCGTCCAGAGTCGCAGCACAGACGACTGGAAGCTGTACGGCGTTGTCGATCCCTCTGAAAAAGGGGCCGCAACATCCGATGAACGCGGGACTCGCCTGACGCTCAGCGATGGCAGCGACAACGCACTGGTGGACCTGATTAAGGGCAACCAGGTGGAAGGTCTCAGCGGCAGCTATTACGTCCGAGAACCTGCAAAAGACACCACCTACATTGCTCAGTTGGACGTCGAGCTGTCAGCAAAATTCAGCGACTGGATTGAGCCAGACCTGTTGAAAATCAACCAGACGGACATTGTTAAGGTTGTCGTCGACAACTATTCCATTAACGAGCAACGTGGCACCATCGAGAAGAAGGAATTGCTGCAGTTTACGAAGAAGGACCTGGAAACGTCGGGCGACTGGGAACTCGATGGACTCAACGAAGAGGCAGAGGAACTGGACAAGAGTCCGATCAGCACAATCGCCACCAACCTGGACCAGCTGAAAATCGTGGGAGTCCGCCCGAAACCTGAGGGGCTGGACGACAACATGCGCGTCAATCCGGCAATCAAACAGATTCTGGAGCGTCAGTTGGAGGATCAGATGCAGGCTCAGGGTTACTTCATTGCCGGAGACAGAGACGGCAAGAAGCGACTGTATTCTAATGAAGGTGAACTCGTCGCCGGTATCAACAACGGTGTCCAGTACACGCTGTACTTCGGCGAGATCGCTCGTGGCACGGGCAAGGAAATTGAGGTAGGCCTGGGAGACGAAGCAAAGGCGGACGCGTCCAGGGACGAAGACGCAGAAGGCAGCGAAGACAAGGAAGACGGTGGGGCCAATGAAGATGAGACTTCAGAAGACGGTCCCCGTCGTTACCTGCTGGTTAAGGCCGATTTCAACGAATCGTTGTTGGGCGAAAAGCCCGTCGCTCCCGTTGAACCAACAAAGCCAGCGATTCTGAATAAGGCTGCGAAAGAAGACGCGGCAGAAAAGACAGAGGATGCTGCTCCCCTGAAAGACGAGGATGCAGACGGAGAAAAGAAAGAGACAGAAAAAGACGACTCCTGCGGTGCCGACGAAGAAAACGCAGACGCGGTCAAAACAGAAGCAGAACCTCAGGCTGACGAAAAGCCTGCCACAGATGAACCGAAAGCAGATGCCGCGCCTCAGGAAAAAGCAGACGCTAAGAAACCTGCGGCCAGCGAACCTGCTGACGAAAAGCAGGTTGCTGACGCACCTGCGAAGGATGCCCCGGCAACTGATGCAGAAACGAAACCTGCTCCAGCAGCAGTGGACGAAGCCGCCAAAGGCGACGAACCTGCTGCAGATACCAAAGAAGACGAAAAACCGGAGGAACCGGCAAAGGATCCAAAGCAGGTGGCTCAGGAGGCCTACGACGCGGCGATGGGCGAATACGAAGCGCAGAAGACGGCGTATGAAAGCGACCTGAAGAAATACGAGGACAAGGTTAAGACCGGCAAAGAAAAAGCAGACGAACTGTCCACCCGTTTCGCCGGCTGGTACTACGTGATTTCGTCGGACAGCTTCGAAAAGTTCCGTATTGAACGCAAAGACGTCGTCAGCAAGAAGGAAACGGAAGAAGAAAAAACGGACGAGGCAAAGGACGCCCCTGCTGAGGACGCCCCTGCTGAGGAAGACGAAGCTAAGGAAGACGAAGCTAAGGAAGACGAAGCTAAGGAAGACGAAGCTAAGGAAGACGAAGTCAGTGACGACAAAGATGCCGAGGACAAAAGCGAAGCTAAGGACGACAAATAGCAACGGCGGATTCGTTGCGAGGAAGAACAGTGGTTTCAGTCCTGGAAGCCCGGCTTTTTTTAGGAGCCGGGCTTCTTTTCGCGCGGTTTCGAGTGCCGCAGATTTTGGTTACACTGCCGCCCTTCGATTCGTAACACCGGCTCTAACCCTGAACACAGCACAATGATTGTCAGCAAAAACTGGCTTAGCGATTACGTCGCCCTGGATATGACGGTCGAGGAATTGACTGACCGTCTCACGATGTCCGGCCTGAATCTGGAAGGGTGCGAAGCCGTTGGTGCCGACGTCGCCATCGACCTTGAAGTTACCAGTAATCGCCCGGACTGTTTGGGGCACATTGGCGTCGCTCGGGAAGTTTCTGTGCTGTTCGGCTCGAACTTGAAGACACCCGCTGCGAATCCAACCTGCGGCACGCAGAAAGCGTGCGACGTTACTTCGGTGCAACTGGATTGCCCTGATCTGTGTCATGAATACCACG
Source organism: Fuerstiella sp. (assembly GCA_014238335.1). Taxonomy (GTDB): domain Bacteria; phylum Planctomycetota; class Planctomycetia; order Planctomycetales; family Planctomycetaceae; genus Fuerstiella. The sequence continues at coordinate 37,257 of JABABI010000017.1, read as the reverse complement.
CTCGAATTATCAAGGGCGTGAAGATCGGAACAAGTCCGGACTGGCTGCAGGACAAACTGGCGGGTGCCGGAATCAATCCGGTCAATAACGTGGTAGACGTCACCAACTACGTGATGTTTGAATGTGGTCAGCCGCTGCACGCGTTCGACTTTGACAAGCTGAACGAAGGCCGGATCGTTGTTCGGCGAGCCAACAAAGGTGAAAAGATCACCGCCATTGATCAGCGTGAGTACGAAATTTCGCCGGATGCCTGTGTGATCGCGGACGCCACTCGAGCCGTGGCCGTGGCCGGCGTCATGGGGGGAGTGGACACTGAAATCTCCGATGGCACAGTCAACGTCCTTGTGGAAACAGCGTCCTTCGAACCGATCTCTGTGCGGGCAACATCCCGAGCGTTGAAGTTGCACAGCCCGTCGTCGTTTCGATTCGAACGCCGAGTCGACCGGCATAACATGGACTGGGCGTCGCTTCGCTGCTGTGAGTTGATCCTTAAAGTCGCTGGCGGTGAATTATTGGAAGGCGCTGTTGTGGCCGGTGATGCCGTCGCTGACCGCCCGCCCATTGTTATGCGATTTCACCAAGTCTCGCGTATCCTGGGCATCGACATCTCCCCGGTCGACTGTATTGAGATTCTACAAAAACTGGGCCTGACCTGCACTGACCAGACTGCTGACACGGCCACGTTCACCGCACCAACATGGCGACTCGATCTGACTCGTGAATGCGACCTGATCGAGGAGATCGCGCGGATTCACGGCTACGATCAAATACCGGAAGACGCCACGCTTCCGATTGTGGCGACGTCGAAGAGTCGGCGTGAACAGGTAGGCGATGTTATTCGGGCGTTGCTGCCTTCGTGCGGATTCTTCGAATCGCTGACGCTCTCGTTTGTCAGCGAGGACCAGCGTCAGTTGTTCAGGCCGCGAGGGGACATTGCCTCAGTCGCAGTGAACCATTCCACTCGCAGCCTCGAAAACCAAATGCGGCAAAGCCTGGTCCCCAGCCTGCTGCACTGTCGCCGCCAGAACGAACGTCATGGAACACTGAACGCCGAATTGTTTGAAATTGCCAAAGTGTACCTGTCTGCCGGTGACGGCAGGACGGAAGCAGAAGCCGAACCGACCATGGTCGGCGTTGTCTCAGGACGTGATTTTCTGACGCTGAAGGGAGTGGTGGAAGCCATCGCGGCCCGGTGTGCTCCATCAGCGGTGCTGACAGTGGCCCCGTGCAATCTGCCGGAATTTGAGGCGGGGCGCGGAGCCACGCTGTCACTCAATGGACAACCGTTCGGTTGGCTGGGAGAACTGAACCGGTCGGTCACGGACCAGGTGGAACTGCAGGACGCCGTTTCGATTGCTGAACTGAACGGCAACCTGCTGGAGGAACTGTTTGAAGCGAATCGAATCTACAAACCGCTGCCAAAGTTCCCGACCGTATCGCGAGATCTGAACTTCGTCCTGAACGAATCCGTCACCTGGTCTCAGTTGTCGGACGTCGTTGCTGCGTCCGGTGGTGAACTGCTGCAGGATGTCTCGTTTGGTGGACAATATCGGGGCAAACAGATCGATGCGGGACAGAAGTCATACGTCATTACCTGCCGTTTTCTGGCTGCGGACAGAACGCTGACAGCGGAAGAAGTGGAAGCCGCTGTGAAGAACATTCTGTCTGCCTGCGAAGAAAAGCTTGAAGCCAGGCTCCGCTGACACAGAATTCCTGTATCGACCACGCTTCGACAGCGTCAGTGGTGCTGAGGCAATACTGTCGGTCGACACGTGTCCGCGGGCAGGCCCCTTTTTCCCGTGACTCATCGTTTCGTCTTTTCTACTGATACGGGTTGAATAACTTTTTCTTCGGGATCGCAATGAAGCGTACGTTGCTGAAATCCAAGATTCACCGGGCAACGGTGACTGAAGCTAACCTTGACTACGAGGGCAGTGTCACCATTGATGTGAAGCTGATGGAAGCTGCAGATATCGTGGAATTCGAACGAGTCGAAGTCTATGACATCAGCAACGGCAACCGTTTTGCGACCTATGCAATCAAAGGGGAATCCGGCTCCGGCGTGATCTGTTTGAACGGTGCCGCCGCACGTCTGGTTGGAGTCAGTGACCTGGTGATCATCTGCACATATGCTGACTACACCGACGAAGAGCGAGCCAAACACACTCCCATCGTCGTGTCAGTCAACGAACAGAACGAGCGCCGCCAAATACAGTAGTTGGCGGTCCGGTTCAGAGCATGCCACTCCGCGCAGAGAACTGCGGCACTGATGGCCAGCAGGTCAGGCTGTCCCGACAAGCCTGGGCGACTCGAAAAATCACTCCTGCTCACTCACGATCTCAACACCACACAGAACTGTCTGGCCGTGCTGAGCAGACAGATCGATCGTCAGTTCGTTTCCGATCGAAATGTGTCGAAATTCGTGAACAATTGTCTTTTGCGATCGCCCGGCGGCGGTGGCGATATCCAGCCCTTCGATGACGGTCTGTCCCTGGAGCGAAACACTGAAGATCCGTTCTGCCGTCTTCGTGGGGCCCGGATCAGAAAAGTGCAGTCGAACCGTATGTGGCGACGCCTCCACAAAAGATTGTTTCTGTGAAGCGTCAACAACGGCGTTTTCTTTCGCCGCATCTTCCCTGGTGTCTTTCTCTTTCGGTTCGCTGACCGACATCGGAATTGTCAGACGAGCAGCATTCATCACTCCGGATGCGCCGATCCATGCCGGCCCCTCGCCACTGAATTTCAGGCTGCTGCTGCGATACCATGACACGTCACCTTCGACCGTGATTGCCAGATCTGCGTGCTCGCCGCCAACGGACGGGTATTCCACCCACAACGTTCCGCTGTCGTCGGTGCGGTCTCCCGGGGCTCCCAGATTGATACCAATGCGTTTGATGCGCTGGCCCGGTGCTGTCAGACGAGCTTCGTGATTGACCGTCCACATCTCCATTTTCGGCATATGAATCAGACCAAGAGACGTCTGATTCTGATAGGCGCAGCTACAGGTGCGAGTGTAGTCGGGAGCATTCAGCACGCCATTCGCAACGACCAGATTCGATGTGCAGCCGGATTTGAATCCGCCCAGGTTACCGGTACCGCTGCGCGTCGTCAGATCATAGTAGCCTGCGGCGCCGGATCGGAACGTCAGCATGTTTTCGCTGGCGATGATGTTGTTGCAGCCATAGGCGCGACACACCTGCCAGGTCTGCTTCTGCCCGGTCAGTGGATTCGTTGTCAGCTCGGGTTCGCCGTCCAGCAGACTGAACGCTCCGGCAGACAGTTTGTAAGAATTTGCATTTGTCAGAATCGTCGTGCCATGCAGGATGCAGGGGCCGGAATAAGCTCGCTTGTCGTCTCGCCATTTGATTTTTCCGTCTGCTCCATGATGAACGGCCATTCCGGCACCGACTTCGGACTTCAGGCGGTCGGACGCCGAAGCACCCGCCTGCAGCAGCAGATCGTGTTCCGTTGAGTAGCTTAACCAGCTGCCAAAGACTGCATCGCTGTTCTCCCAAATTTGCTCTCCGGTAAGAAGGTCCACGGCAACGATTTGATACGACCCAGGCGTGTGCCGACCACGGCGTTTCAGCTGCTCTTCCACAGGCTTCGGCAACTTGTCCAGGCAGTAGACTCGACCATTGCCGGCAACAATGCCGTTGTGCAGAAAACTATGCGCAGCATCCAGCTGCCACAGTTGTTCGCCCGTGTGGCGATTGAATGCAACCAGCCCAGCGCTCGCGGAGACATCAAAGCTCCTGGAACCGTACCCCAGCGAGTTTCGTTTAAGATCCTTGTCGTACTCGGCGAACTTCAGGTCGTGACGTGATCGAAAATTGGCGAATCCATTGCCCGCCAGCAACACGTCCTCGTAAACACCAATGTAGCCCCACTGCCGCCCCGCGATGCCTGCCGAAGGCAGCGTAATTGTCCGCAGGGTCTTTCCGTTGAGTGGATTAAGAAGCTGACACTCACTGCCGATTGCGAGATAAATGGATTCCGGCGTAACGACATAGTTGGTTCCACGTCCGTTCGCTCCGGGAATGTGCACCTGGTTATAGGCAGTATCGAGGGGCGCTTCTTTGTACGTGGTATCGAAGTACAGACCGTTGGTACCGAGATTTTCAAAGGTGCGTTGCCAGAGAACGCGACCGGTGTAGACGTCGCGACAACTAAGTGACTTTGTTCCCTGGACGTACAATCGCCCTTTCACCACCTGCTCCGGCGGTCCGTGTCCGTGTCGAGGCAGTATGTCGGAATTTGAATTGCCTCCGAACCACAGCACACCCAATGGCAGCTTCACCCGGCTGTCGTCAGATTTGACTGTATTCGCGATGTCACCGTATTGATGAGTCCAGTCGGCAGCGCCCGTCAACGCACCAACTCGGGTGACAATGACACGATTCTCTGTGTTGCTGACAGCCGCATTTTCCATCCCGGCGTCTTCTAACCTGGCAGCTAAAGTATCCGAAGGCTGACCGTTCTGCAGCACGATCAGCGAACTTCCATAAGGTCGTACACTTTCGAAGGCAGCTTTCAGTTCCGCCTCATCGGACAGCAGGCGTTCTGCCACGCGTTCACCGATCACCACTGCGTTTGCGATATAGGGTGGCGCCTGAAACGACGAAGGAACTCCAACATGCGCCGAGACGCGATTTCCGTAGAGTCCGGCCGTGTCAAACGTGCGCCGTAATCGACGGATGTGATCCAGGTTCCTGTCCACGACCGCGATACGCAGTTCCGTCTGCCGCAGAACAGCTGCGATTCGGCCTGTCTCTGCAGCACCGAACCACAGAACGTAGCCACTGCCTGAGCCGATGTCGTGAATGAGTGACGTTGCAAACGTATTATCCGTTTCCGTTACTTCAACGGGCAGTGCATCAGTTACCACCGAATCGCTGGCTGCATCTTTGCCGAAGACGTGCAGATGACCGTCCCGTGTCACGGCGACCAGGTGCCCGTTGGCCGCCAGCAACCGCAGCACTTCGCCGTCGACGTCCAGCCAACGGCCGATCTGTGGTGTTTGTTTTGGATCGTCGGCAAGTTCGATTCTCGTGATCGATTTGCGCCCGGCCGCATACAATGTGTTGCCGACGAGAATCAGGTCGCCACTGCCGTCAACTGCAATCTCCCAGATCTTGTTCTTCTGTGTCTTACTATCCACGTCGTGAACGTCATACGCCTGAACGGCCGGTTTGTTGTCGGCCGTCCCGGCCGCATACACGAAATCGTCTGTCAGCACAGGTTCGTTAACCACGAACGTCGTTTTCTTTCCGGTATTCAGATCGTATCCGCGCACACCGCGCAGTCTTGTGTGAACATAGAATTCATCGCCCCTGGCGATGACCAGTGAACCTCCGTTCCCTTTTCCACCGGCGTTTAAGTCGAAGTACTTCAAATCGCCGGTCGCACGGTCAAGAACCGCCGGCACACTGCGACCTCCCGGAATCAGCAGGGAGTTCCCGGAAACTGTCAGCGTGCCTTGTGGAGCAACGCCACCAAACGAAGGTGCGCTGTGAGGCTGTTTGATGTAGTCGGCAGACGTACCCTCATTCACCCAGATGACTCGACCGTTATGCGGATCAATCGCGTAGATGAACGTTCCCATGAATGGCCAGATGCTGGCTGCAAAATACACGATATCGTCCGCAACGACCGCGCCGCCCCGAGCAGGCCATGCGGAAATAATTCGCTTATTGCCCAGCACCTTCATGCCCGACGGGCCTCCGCGGACTTTCCAAATCAGGTGGCCGTCAGCCGCCCCGACACAATGCAGGTAACCGTCGTCGCTGACGCACATGACTCGGTCTTTCCAGGCAACGGGCGGAAATCGAACAGGTCCATCCGTGTAGTAGGTCCACACTTCGCTGCCATCATTCAGATTCAAAGCGACGACTTTATCCGAGTCGTTGAATCCGATGAAAACTCGTCCATCCTTAACGACCGGCTCTAACACCCGGTCATAGGGCATTAAATCGTGATTCAGCGGATCGTCCCAGACCTGTTTTCGCCGACCAAAGTTGCGAGTCCACTGCAGATGCAGTTGATCCGGCAGCGGATCGGCGGCTGTGGCCGTATGGCCGGCGTCATGACGCCACATCGGCCAGTCATCAGAAGCCTGCGCGACGACGCCCGCAACGATCATAAACCAGGCAATTGAACAACGCAGTTGGAACATTTGGAAAAACTCAGGAGTGGTTTTTTCTGTATAATGACTACTCTAATTGCCGGTGGCGGCAGTGTGAACTATTTCATGCAACTCAACGCGCAGACGGCGCAGAGTCATGAATTTAGGAATGGCGCAGGGGATTGTCTGCCGGCAACAAATAACGTTTCACCTGGATTTGCGATCGTCAGGAAAAACTAGCCGCCCGTCTCGCCACCGGCGTGTGTCCTGGGTAAAACGTATTACAGGTTTTAAGCAGAAATATTCCCGCCCTCTGGATCAGCAGTATTTAATGTCAGGCCGTTTACTGGAACTCAGACAATCCAACGCTGTTCAGGACGACGCGGCAGAATTGCGGCAGCGACTGGAAGAAGACGGCTATCTGTTCTTTCGACGGTTGCTGGATCGCGAGCGATTACTGAATCTGCGGTGGGAAATGCTGACGCTGATGCAGGCCGGTGGATGGCTTGTTGAGGGAACAGACCCCGTTGACGGCATTGCCAATCCGGACGCTCGCAGTACGGAGGGCGACGTGGAGTATACGGATGTCTATCATCAGGTTTACCGGTTGCAGCCATTTCACGAAATAGCGCACAGCCGCGGGTTGATGGATCTGCTGGAACGAATTCGCGACTGCACAATGATGCCGCAACCGCAAAACGTTGCTCGGCTGTGGTTTCCGAAATTTACAGAACACACAACACCTATCCATCAGGACTTTGTCCATTTCCAGGGTACGCACGACAACCTGACGTGCTGGAGTCCGGTCGGTGACTGTCCGCGAGAACTGGGCGGACTGGCGGTGTTGAAAGGTTCGCACAAAGTTGACCGCGTGCTGGAACATCATTTTTCGCTGGGTGCAGGAAGTCTGCATGTGGACCCCACCGCGCATTCCGAGCTGAAGGACGAGTGGTACACAACGGATTACGAAGTTGGTGACACGTTGATCTTTCCGGCGCTCACCATTCACAAAGCGCTGCCGAATCTGACGGAGGATCGACTGCGAGTATCACTCGACAATCGTTACCAGCGAGTCGGCGACCCGATCGCGGAACACATGCTGAATCCTCATCTGGGATCCATGAGTCCGCTGACATGGGATGATGTGTACGAAGACTGGGGCAGCGACGAGTTTCAATACTACTGGAAAAAACACGACAATCCAGTACTTCCGAAAATCACGAAGTATCTGGACAAGGCCTTCGAAGATGCCGTTGAATTGACTCGTAACGGCGACGAGCGCGCACAGCTGCACCTGCGGCGCATTGCCATCAGAGATCCGACCTCCGATCAGGGTAAGGTCGCGTCGGAAGTGTTATCCGGCATTGAGTGACACAGAAATCGTTACCCCGGAGCGCCGATCTGCCGGGCAACTGCCATTTCTTCGGACATGTCCCGCGGCATGGTTGGAGCCACCACAATCTCTTCGATCACGGTGCGAGGCGGTAGGGTGGCAGCCAGGTGAATACACCGAGCGACGTCTTCGGGCTGCATCATCGTTTTTCGTGCGTCTGCACTCGGCGGCGCCGGACGACCGTCCAGGATCGGTGTGTCGACCTCCGCCGGCAGGATGACGGTTGCTCGAATACCCATCGAACGCAATTCAGCATTGAGACCGTGCGAAAAATTCTGCGACGCCGCTTTGGCAGCAGAATACGGCGCTCCGCCCAAAACTCCAGGTTTAAGGGTGGCCATGGACGATGTTGTGATAATGGTGCCTTCGCTTCGCGAGAGCATGTTCGGCAGGCAGGCCTGAGTCAGCCGATAGACGGCTTCGATGTTCACCTTAAAAACGGAATCCCATTCGTCGGGTTGCACGTATCTCACAGAACGGACTCTTGATGAAAAGCCGGCGTTGTTGACCAGAATGTCGACTCGACCATGCGTGTCAATCGTGTTCTTCGCAACGGCTGAGGTCTGGTCCCCGTCCATCAAATCTGCCGGATGAGCGGTCGCTTTGCCACCCGCCGCGTTAATGTCTTCGACCACGGCATTCAATGGTTCCGGTCGTCGTCCAACCACCACCACATGGGCTCCGTCGGCCGCAAGCAATCTTGCTGAAGCTCGACCAATACCTGTTCCAGCACCCGTTACGATCGCCACTTTGCCTGTCAGTACGCCCATTTGTTTTCCGTTAAGTTAAAGTGAATTGCTGACCTCGTCTGAATCTGACATCGTATCGGCAACGACTCTCAAGGACGAGGGACGCAGAGCAGGGACGAAGACGAATATTCGACAATCGTCTTCTACTGCCAGCCGCTCCGGAAGAAGCACTCACTCCTGCACACAGTACAGTTTCGTCCAGCTTCGCAGCAACAAACTATTACCAACGGCCACCGGCGAGGCATCAATCCGATCGTTGATCTGATTTACGGCGGCGACTTCGAAAGTTGTGTTGTCCTTCAGCACAACGCAAGTGCCTGCGCGTCCGACGAAATAGAAGTGTCCATTCGCAGCCATGGGCGACGCATAGATGTTTCTGAGTCCCGTCAGGCGGCGAGGCTCTGCAATTGGTTGTCCCGCAGCTGCGTCCAGCACCGAAAGAATGTCTCGATTGGCACCGGTGAAGAACAGGCGCCCGTTGTGCAGCAGTGGCGACGGGACATATGGAGTGCCTCTCCGCGACAACACGCGAACTGAATCGGCCCTGGTTATATCGCCTTGGGAATCCAGGGGGATGGAAACGGCCAACGACCCTCGATAACCGCTCATGGCGATGACCGAATCTCCAAATCGGACGGGCGAGGGAATCGCATTCACCGTCTGACCACCGCAGGACCACAATTCCTTTCCGTCAGCCAGGTCATAGGCGCGAACTTTGTTCGTGCCGTTGGCGATCACCACATCCCGACCCGCGACACTTGTGACCAGCGGTGTATTCCACGACGTCACTTCGCCCGAACGTTTCGTCTTCCACTTTGCCTCGCCGGTGGAAGCATCCAGACAGGTAATGAACGAACCTTCTTCCTGATCCCAGTTCACCACCAGCGAATCACGATGGATTACTGGCGTGACCGCATCGCCCCAGCCGTAACGCGTCCGCATTTCACCGAGATTCGTCTTCCAGAGCAGCTGCCCGGCCAGCGAAAAGCAGTAGATTCCCCGAGACCCAAATGAAACGTAGAGTCGTTCACCATCCGTTGCTGGCGAACCGCCCGCATAAGTATGCGTTGGATGGTGCCCTTCGTGCGGCACCTCCTCGACTGCCAGTTTCTGCCAAAATACTTCGCCTGTGATGCGGTTAATACTCGTCACGAAAAAGCGAAAATAGACGTCCGGCGGTACAGTCTTCGAACGTTCGTCGGCCGCAGGCGGTGCCTCGGCCTTGCGGTCTGTTTGTTCTGCTGAGAGCACAAACACCTGATCACCCCAGACGATCGGCGTGGATGTTCCTTCGCCAGGCAGGTCAGACTTCCATGCAATATTCTGACTCTCACTCCATTTTACTGGCGGTCTGACACAACCCGCCGCGGTTCCGTTTGCATACGGCCCGCGCCACTGATGCCAGTTAGCGAGCTGTTGCTGCGTTGGCACGTCGCCAGCATGGATCGTCAACGTCGGCAGAAACAATAGCAGAAAGCTCAACAATCGATTGTTCACGACGAGTTCTCCGGAACGCCCACAATGGAACGGGATGGGAATAATCGGTACTCGACAGAATAGACGTTCCGCTGCACACTGGCAACGATTTGGTGACGACGGGAACGATTTGGTGACGCCGGGAACTTCCGCTGCATGAGATATAAAAACACGCCGTCGAAATAACGACCAGCTATTCGAAGCCGTTGCATCCGAGTATGCTTTCTGTCGTCCCACCACTCATTTTCGGGAGTCACCATGCGTATCGTCTGGGCTGTGCTCTTAGTCTCATTGTTCATTCGGTTGCCGGCAGCGAGTGCCGGCAAGCCGATTCCCCTCATCTTTGACACCGATATCGGAAACGACGTCGATGATGTTCTGGCTCTGGGCATGATTCATTCATTGCAGACACGAGGAGAGTGCGAGCTGCTGGCAGTGACGATTACCAAAGACCACGATCAGTGTGCTGCTTTTGTTGATGCGGTAAACACGTTCTACGGGCGCGGCAACGTGGCCATCGGTGTCTGCCACAGTGGTATTACGACGCAGCAAAGCAAGTTCACGGTTCTGGCAGCGGAAAAAGGAGACAGCGAAGATCGTTATCCTCATGATCTGCGCAGTGGAAAGCAGGCGCCCGACGCTGTCTCCGTTCTGCGCCGCGCGTTGGCATCACAGGTCGATGATTCGGTCGTGATTGCTCAGGTCGGATTCTCGACGAATCTGGCCGATCTGTTGAAGTCGTCGGGCGATGACATTTCGCCTCTGTCCGGTGTCGAACTGGTCGGAAAAAAAGTCCGATTGCTGTCAGTCATGGCCGGAGCATTTGCTCCGATCAAAGGCAAAGACCATTACGAATACAACGTTGTCAATGATATTCCCGCAGCACAGGCATTGGCGAACAATTGGCCAGGCTCGATCGTGTACAGCGGATTTGAAATCGGTCTTGCTGCCGCCTACCCGGCCGCCAGCATCGACCGTGATTACGAATACGTAACGCACCACCCGCTGAAAGAGGCGTACTATCTTTACAATCCTCCGCCTCACAATCGCCCCACTTGGGACCTGACGAGCGTGCTGTACGGAGTCTATCCGGAGGCCGGGTACTTCGGTGTTTCGTCGGCGGGCACAGTCACAGTCGGAGCAAAGGGGCTGACGGAATTCACGGCCATCGAGAATGGCCGGCACCGTTACCTGATCATGTCTGACCAGCAGCGTGTGCGGGCCGTCGAGGCACTAGTGCAGCTGTCCAGTCAGCCACCTGAGACCCTGCGACAACTGCAGGTGGACCAGTCGCAGTGACGGCATCAATTCCACAGACTCCGCCACGAGTTTTGGTCGTCGGTTCGATCAACATGGACCTGGTGGTGCGATCCGAACGGTTGCCTGCGTCGGGAGAAACACTGATCGGCCGCAGCCTGTCTGAGATCCCCGGAGGCAAAGGGGCCAACCAGGCCGTTGGTGCCGCCCGACTGGGAGCGGACGTGTCTCTCATTGGACGTCTGGGCGACGACGGGTTCGGTAATGCCCTGCGAACCACGCTTGATGTCGAAGGAATACGACTTGAGGGAGTCCTGCATACGTCGGACTGTTGCAGCGGTGTGGCCATGATCGGCGTAGAAGACAGTGGACAGAACTGTATTACGGTGGTGCAGGGTGCGAACGGACGATTGACGCCCGACGATGTACAGACGCAGGCGAAGGAATTTGCTCGAGCCGATGTACTGTTGCTGCAGCTGGAGATACCGATAGAAACGGTGCTGACTGCCATCAAGCTGGCCAGAACCAATGATGTTCTCACGATTCTGGACCCGGCACCGGCGATGCTCAATTGCCAACCTGAGATGCTGCACGTCGATGTCGTGTGCCCCAATGAAACGGAAGCCACCCTGCTGACCGGCATCGATATCACCACAACGGAATCCGCACATTGGGCCGCAGAAAAGCTTCAGCAAATGGGAGCCCGGCGGGTGACGATCACTCTGGGAGACAGGGGCGCGGTTTTCCGAGACGCGTCCGGCAGCAGCGGGCATGTGGAGCCGTTTTCGGTAACAGCGATAGACACGACGGCAGCCGGCGACGCATTCGCAGCAGCAATTGGCCTGCGTCTTTCAGAGGGAGCATCGCTTCAGGAGGCAGCTCGTTTCGCCTGTGCTGCAGGCGCCATTGCTGCATCCCGAAAAGGAGCTCAACCGGGTATGCCGTCCCGCGCAGACGTGAATGGGCTGATGACTGGACTCTAAGAATCACTGAACGACTGCGTTCTCGGCAGAGTGGAATTCTTCCCAGCGGCACCATGCGTAATTCCATTCCATCCACATTCGCATGACTGTCCACAGCGCACGCATCTTTTCAACGTGTTCCGGGGGCATCTTTGTCTGTGATGCGGCCGAATCTCGAGCCGCCATGTCCAGGCCCCAGCGCCGGGCCAGTGAGCGACACAGACCGTCGGCCGACATGTCTGTTTCGTCGTCGCTGTGAGAGTCGTCATTCAACGAAGATTTTCGTTCGTCGCCCACCATGTTTGCTCCGTCAGCAGTCACAAACATCTCGAACAGTCTGGAACGAAACGGGTCCACTTCAAGGGGTTTCGTTTCTGACTTTGCTTCGTCAATCAGAGCTTCGATTCCATTCAGAATCTCCATCGCAACGCTTCTCTGGACTTCTTCTGACACGTGGACGTCTCGTGAGCACATGCTTAGTTCCATTTCCTGGGTCGGATTCAATGTGTGCTGGAATACTCCGGGCAGTTGACTTCGGCAGCACACAAGTGGTTCGGCGGCAACAGTATACGTCGACAACGGTGATTCACAGTCCATGCTGCGGCGAATCTCAGAATTCACGTAGCCTTGATTTCCGGTCTGTGTCAGAATCCCGCAATTCATAGTATTAGACGGATATCAGCATAACTATAAGTCTGCCGTGCTTCCCCACGTTTGAACGACGGCAGCAGTCAGTTAATGAACCGACTGGCCGGTCCAGACCGGCCGCAGTTCTGCGACATCAAATTCGCGAACCCCGGGAGACCACGGCATGGAAACCTTCGCCTATAAAAAACCACAGTCATCCGGCAGCAGGAAACTCGTCGGTCTCATCGTGGCACTGATGCTGGCCGCGTGGTATTTCGACATTATACCGGAGATCGGCACGGTGCCGACGGGAGGACTGGGAGTCGATGTGACGAATCCAAATCTTGATGATGCGGATTTTCTGGCGATGCTGGATGATCCACCGGCCGATGAAATCATCGACAATACAGGCATGGACACACTTCCAAAGAATGAGGAACGGGAAGAGGATCCACTGCTGGCTGTTCTCGCCAGCAAGGCGGAACCCATCGAAGAATCATTTCCTGAGTTCACCGAACCGCCGTTACCGGTACCAGACGAATCTGTGGCCCAACTGAATCGGACACCGCCGACTAACAGAGGTATTCAGCAGGCAGGCTTTGCCTCGTCAACGGCACCTCAACAGGTCGCTGCTATTGTGCAGGCCGCGCTGTCACCGGAAGCGGCCGCGACTCTTCGGGACGTTGACCAGTGGGTCACAGATGGAGAAACGCTAAAAGCACATGCGGCGCTTTCACGACTGTACTGGAAACAGCCCGAATTTCGTGCTCAGATATTTGAGCGTATCGAAGAAACGGCTGCCAAAATCTACGCGAATCCCAACTCACATTTTGCAGAACCGCACTTCGTCGAATTTGGCGACACACTCGAAGGCATTGCTCAAGAATATCAGGTGCCGTGGCAGTATCTGGCGCAGCTGAACAGCACCAGTCGCGAAACACTTCAGGCCGGCCAAAAGCTAAAAGTACTAAACGGACCATTCGGAGCTGTCGTGGATTTAAACAGTTTCGAAATGACGATTCATGCACATGGCTGGTACGTGCATCGATACCGCATTGGCCATGGCAAAGATCTGGGCACTGTCATTGGAGAATTCACCGTTCAGAACAAGCGAGAGAATCCGAAGTGGAATCGGCCGGATGGCGGGATCGTTGATGCGGATGACCCACATAATCCACTCGGCGAGTACTGGATTGGCCTGGGCGAACGCGTCGGAATTCACGGAACGATTGATCCGGAGTCAATCGGCAGAGAAACATCACAAGGGTTTATCCAGCTTGTCGATGGCGACATCTCCGAAATCTTCAACCTGCTTGGCACCGGATCTAAGGTGGTGATTCGCCGATAGATTTCCCGCTTTCCTGATCTGTCTGTGGTGACGGCTCATCCGCCAGTACATGCCGGCCGCCAGCGTCAACGGGACGATGGTTTCGTCAGGAAATGCCACCAGTGAAAACATCGCACGTTGTATGACATTGCCACGTGCCGTGTCGTTCGCTGAGTTCCACCACATCACCAGATTCGTCGAAACGAAGATTGCCGCTGTCAGTCCGACAATAACCACCATTGTCACAGCCCAGTCGACTGCCACGTCGGGACGGTTCTTTGCCGCTGTGATGCCTGGCGGCACCAGCGGCAATGTCATAAATTCATGCCAGACCAGCAGTGAATTGAGTGGCGGTCCACAGCCGCAGGGTCCGCAAATCGAATGACCGGCACCCACAATTTCCGCCAACACCGGCTCTGCACGCAATACAACGAGAATGGGCGTCAGCCAGGCAGCGACCATCAGATACGTGTGCATCCTGTGAGAAGCCGTTGGCGTCGAGATGCGGGTTCCCCTGAAGGAAAATCGGCAGCCGAGCAGACTACACAGGATACCAAATGCCGGCAGTGAACTACCGCACAGGTCTTTTGCTTTGTGATTCAACTGGGACCAGCGCGGTTACTCGCGTTGGCACATCCACCGGATAGAATAATGCCCTGCCACTTCACGTTCTTTTGCCCTGAATTGCGCCACGATGCGACCAATCTTTTACAAATGCTTCAGTCTGCTGGTGCTCTGGTCGACCCATGTCTCGGCCGATGAATCTCCACGCTATTCGACAGATGTTCGGCCGATCCTGGCGAAGAACTGCTTTGCGTGTCATGGCGCGGACGAGGGATCCCGGAAAGCAGACCTGCGATTGGATGTACGTGCTGATCCAACAGGCAAAGACTCTGCATTGCTGCGAGCAATCGTTCCCGGAAAACCAGCAGAGAGTGGATTGATTCATCGCGTGACCAGCAGTGATCCGAAATTAGTAATGCCTCCGCGCGAGTCCGGGCATGCGTTAACGAAAGCTCAGATAGAGACGCTGCGACAGTGGATTTCCAAAGGAGCAGAATTCGAAGCTCACTGGTCGTTTGTTTCTCCCGTTCGCCCGAGCCCAATCGCAGTCGAAAACGACAGTTTCAGTCGCAGCGACATCGACAGGTTCGTGCTGCCACAGCTCCGCAGCAAGGGGCTGACGCCCTCGCCCCAGGCTGATCCGTATACGTTGATACGCCGAGTCTACCACGCTCTGATCGGCCTGCCTCCAACTCCGGAAGTCGCCGATGCGTTCACCACGAATGCGTCCGCCGAAACCTTCGAAGCTATCGTGGATGAGCTACTGCAGTCACCAAAATTTGGTGAACACTGGGCCACAATGTGGCTGGACCTGGCTCGATACGCGGACACTAAGGGATACGAAAAAGATCAGCCGCGAAACATCTGGCGGTACCGAGACTGGGTGATCGAAGCTTTCAACAACGATATGCGTTTTGATCAGTTTACGGCAGAACAGATTGCTGGAGACCTGTTCGAAGATGCCACCACCGAACAGATTCTGGCGACCGCCTTTCACCGCAACACCATGACCAACGACGAAGGTGGCACGGACAATGAGGAATTCCGTATCGCTGCTGTAAAGGACCGAGTCGATACAACAATACAGGTCTGGATGGGACTGACAATGGGCTGTGCGAAGTGTCATTCGCACAAATACGATCCGATCAGCCAGCACGAGTATTATCGCTTCATGGCGTTCTTCAATCAGACGGAAGATGCAGATCGCTCGGACGATAAACCACGAATTGCGACTCCAACCGCCGAACAGAAGCAACAACAATTTGAGCTGACGGCAATACTTGAACAGCTGCGCGCCGCACAACAGAAGCAACCCGAGGCGAATTCCGATCGCAAGCCGCCTGGGCCAGCGAATCAAATTTCCGGCGCACAAAAAAAACTTAAGGAACTGAAAAAATCGATCATCGAAACTCCGATCATGCGAGAGCTGCCGGCCGATAAGCGAAGAGAAACTGTCGTGCACGTGCGAGGAAATTTTCTTGACCATGGCGACAAAGTAGACGCCGCGTTTCCGGCGGCATTTGGTGTGATCGCTGATAAAGGGGCTGGCAGCAGACTGGACGTTGCGACGTGGCTGGTATCCGATGACAACCCGCTGACGGCACGCGTGACCGTGAATCGCGTCTGGAGCCAGTTCTTCGGCAGAGGCCTCGTGGAAACGGAAGAAGACTTTGGCACACAGGGAATGCCGCCCAGTCATCCAGAGTTGCTTGACTGGCTCGCGGTTGAATTTCGGGACACTCACCAGTGGTCGCTGAAGCAGTTGTGCAAGGCGATCGTGATGTCAGCCACATTTCAGCAAAGTGCAGCCGTTACTGACGCGTCGCGTAAGCTGGATCCGGACAATCGATGGTTGAGTCGCGGGCCGCGTTTTCGACTCTCTGCCGAATCTGTTCGTGATCAGGCGCTGGCCGTCTCCGGTTTGCTGTCAGACAAAATCGGAGGCCCGTCCGTGATGCCACCTCAGCCCGCTGGACTTTGGCGTACCACCTACAGTACGCTCAAATGGGAGACGCCGATCGGGGAAGATCGGTATCGTCGGGGGTTGTACACGTTCCTGCGCCGCACCAGTCCGTATCCTTCAATGATCACCTTCGACAGTACCAGCCGCGAGGTCTGTCAGATTCGCCGAATTCGAACCAACACACCGCTGCAGGCATTGGTCACTCTGAATGATCCGGTTTACTTGGAAGCTGCCGGGGCATTGGCAAAGAAGGTGCTTGCGTTCGAAACCGGCACGGGGCTGACGGCGATGTTTCGCCAGGCGTTGATTCGGCCTGCCTCCACTGACGAACTATCAAAGTTGTCGAGTTTGTTCGATGAGTCTCGGACGGAATTTCAGACTGATTCCACGGCCGCTAAAGATTTACTGCAGGCTGCAGGTCTGAACGACACTCCGGAAGAGCAGTCGATCAAACTGGCCGCCCTGACTGTTGTGGCCGGCGTTATCCTGAATCTCGACGAAACATTGATGAGACCATAGAAGAATCTGACAATGAACCGTGCAATGAACGACCTTCACCAGCACCTCAGCCTTCAAACTCGCCGCCACCTGTTAAGTACCGCGGGCGTCGGGCTTGGTTCCATAGCGTTACAGAGCCTCAACGGCTCGAGCACGGCAGCTGCGGACGTTCGCGCTGCGCACAATCCAATGGCGGCGGCCACGCCCATGCAGGGTGCCAGGGCTAAGGCTGTGATTTATCTGCACATGGCCGGTTCGCCATCACAGCTGGAGTTATTCGAACACAAACCGGAATTGAGAAAGTTTCACGATAAGCAGTGTCCGCAGGAATACCTTGAAGGAAAACGGTTTGCGTTTATTCGTGGTGTGCCGAAGATGCTGGCCGGACAATTCAGTTTCCGACAGCGGGGCGACGCCGGACAGTGGATCAGCGAGTTGCTCCCGGAGTTTTCGTCCATCGCCGATGAAGCGTGTATTATTCGCACCGTCAATACCGACCAGTTCAATCATTCGCCTGCTCAACTGCTGCTGCATACCGGTCAGCCGCGACTGGGCAACCCGTCGATGGGGTCGTGGGTGACGTGGGGACTGGGCAGCGAAAACCAGGATCTGCCGGGTTTTGTCGTTTTGGCGTCCGGCGGAAAAACTCCCAGTGCTGGCAAATCGCTGTGGGGATCCGGCTTTCTGCCGACAGTTTACCAGGGTGTCCAGTGTCGCACGTCGGGTGACCCCGTACTTTATCTGTCTGATCCCAAAGGCATCAGTCGCGGACTTCGCCGCAGGACCCTGGATACGATGCGCGAACTGAATGAGATTCAATACAATCGGATTCGTGACGACGAAACTCAGACACGGATCGCACAATACGAATTGGCGTATCGCATGCAGGTGGCCGTTCCGGAAGTCATGAACATTGGAAACGAACCCAAACACGTTCTTGATTTGTACGGCGCAGTCCCCGGATTTGTGTCCGACGCAGAATCAGCAGACGATCCGCGAGCTCTGTACAAGGGCGACGATCCGACGTTCGCCAACAACTGTTTACTGGCGAGACGATTGGTGGAAAAGGGCGTGCGTTTTGTTCAATTGTACGACTGGGGCTGGGACCATCATGGCAGCTCGCCGGGCGAATCCATCGATGGAACTCTGCCGATCAAAGCGCGTCAGATCGACCGCGCCGTTGCGGGTTTGTTGAAGGATTTGAAGCAGCGAGGCCTGTTGGAATCGACTCTGGTCGTGTGGGGCGGTGAATTTGGTCGGACTCCGATGATGCAGAACAACGTCAACAAAGAGCTTAAAAAGGGCTTCATTGGCCGCGACCACCACCCTTATGCATACACGATGTGGCTGGCTGGCGGTGGCGTAAAGAAGGGGTTGGCGTACGGTCAAACTGACGATATCGGCTATTATATCGCCGAAAACCCGGTTGGCATTCGCGACCTGCAGGCCACTATCCTGCATCTGCTGGGCCTCGACCCTCACCGTTTCAGCTACAGTTACCAGGGGCTCGACAACCGACTTATCGGACCCACAAATGATGGTCAGGTGGTGAGCGGCATTGTCACCTGACAGAATACAGGCTAGAAAATTGTTCTGACACCTCCGGGAGATCCACTTCATGTCCAGTGACGGTATCGAAGAAGAAGAACGCATCGCTAACGAGCGGCTGAGTGATCCGGACGCCGAAATTATTCATGGCTCAATTCGCCAGCTTTCCGGACTGCACGAATCCATCGTCGCTCTTGATCGCACGGCCACAGTAGATGAAGCCGTGCAGACAATGATTCAGAATCGCCTGGGTGCGATTCTGATTGTTGAGGACAATAAACTGGTCGGACTGTTCAGCGAACGTGATGTGCTGAAACGCGTGGTTGCTCAGGGGCGCGTGCCGGCTGAAACTTCGATTGTTGATGTCATGACGCCGGATCCTGAGTGCCTGTGCTTTGACGATGAAATCGTGTTTGCCCTGAACAAGATGACCGTCGGCGGCTTTCGACACGTACCAATTCTGGACGAGGACGGAGCACCCATCGCTGTGGTCTCGATGCGTGACGTTGTCGATCACATCGTGTCCTACTATTCAAACGAAGTCTACAATCTGCCGGCCACACCCGAATCACGTGTCTCATCAACACGTGAAGGCGCGTAGTGCGAACGGTCGGCGTCTATGCACGTGCCTTGACAGAATCGAAGATGTCCTGGCAGTCGGCCGACGCTATTTCTTCGCTGGTGCGTTCACCACAACGGTGATCAGGTTGGACCATGCCGCGAACTTGGTGTTCGTTTCAGCGGCCTTTGCAGTAGCGGCTTTCGCGACGTTGCTGATAGTCGTTTTCGCTTTCTGGACGGCCGTGAC
This sequence comes from Fuerstiella sp., assembly GCA_014238335.1. Taxonomy (GTDB): domain Bacteria; phylum Planctomycetota; class Planctomycetia; order Planctomycetales; family Planctomycetaceae; genus Fuerstiella. The sequence goes on along the minus strand of JABABI010000017.1, from coordinate 17,961 downwards.
CTTCTCGGCGGCCTGCTTCGCTGCGACTTCGGCTGCGACCAGGGCTGCTTTGGCGTCGGCCGCTGCAGGTCTTAACCGTGCTTTAGCGTCATCATCAGCCGCCGATGCCAGTTTCTGATTGGCGACTTCCAAAGCTTTCCGGGCTTCCTCCACAGCTGACATAGCCTGATCTGCGGTCATCGAAATTTTCGAGGCCAGCGTTTCGATGCGCTGCAGATCCTCGCCGGCACGTTCGGCGGCGGGATTGTTGTGACGGTACTTTGCCACACCGGTCCCCTGCAATGTGAATTGATAGCGACCAGGTTCCACCTTGAAGTTGCCATTTGGAGCAAAGTTGATGGTCAATGTTCCTTCACTGTCCTGCTCTGCGATGTTGACGGTAGGGGGACTGCGGAGCAAACCGAACAGCCCCTGCGGTTCAATCGTCAGATTGCCGACGCGTGTGCCGTTCTCGATCAGCTTTATCGGAATCTCCAGCTCTTGTCCGACTTCAACTGCCCACTCCTTAGCCTCCGCGGCGTCAATGCTGACCGGCGCTTTCTCATGCTGATTCAGAGACAGCGGGATACGTTCTGTCAGCCGTGAGCGGACTCGGATGGAATCCGCAAAGATATGTCCCCACACCAGTGACGCAAACCGTGCGTCGCGAACCAACTCCCGGTTGCCTGCAGCAGTTAAAACACTCGCTCTGCCCACAATGCGAATTTCGCCCGACCAGGACTTCGCATCAGCAGACGCTGAAACAACAAGAATGCCTCGGTCAGTGGTGCCGCTCAGAATCAGCGGTGTGGCTGAGACGCCGGGCGGCAAATTTACCGCAGTCACTTCGATGTCGCCGGTGAACCCGTCCTGTCGAGCACACAAAACTCGAATGCCCCAGCGAGCCCCCTGACGCAGCAAGGGGGTCACGGAATAGCCCGTGCGATTGGTCGGTAATGTCTTCTCGGCAGTGGCGAGAAGCTGAAAGTCCGGCGTGGCTTCACGGATTGCCAGGCGGTACAGGTCGGCACAGCCCCCACTGCCAAATTGATTCGTGATTGTGACCTGATACTCGCCGTCATGAACAGCCTTAAAGCTGACGGCCGCATCGATCGTATCTGCATTGATTGTGTCCTTGCCATCGACGCTGAAGAAGCCTGGTATGTCATCATTATCAGCCACCTGTATCAGAGATTCGGCGCCGTCTTCTGACTTCGTGACCTGGTGAACGATTAGGTAGGGATCGACCTTTGACTGCATTCGGTCCGCGATTGCTTCAATCCAGTACGTTTGGTCTATCTGCGTTGTAAACCGAAACACATCTTCGTCGTCTGGCTCATCAAACCGTCCTGCGACCTCGCTGGGCACCGAAATCTTCTGCACGGCATCCTCAGTTGATTCCGGCACAACAGGAGCTGTCGCGAAGCCCATACGAACAGGATTCGCAGCCTTCAATTCGTAATCAAAACCCGGAAGCAGGCCCTGTCGAGGCTGACCGGGATGGAATCCCGGTGGAGTGGTGGCAGTTTCAGGCAGCGAGATTTCAACCTGCACCGTCTCCAGGGCGTGGCCACGAACCCGTGCAGATTCATCCAGTACTCCACCAGGCAGGTTGCGACCGTACAGCGTATAGTGCTGCGTCGATCCGGGTTCGCCTGCAGGAGGATAGACAAAGTCGACGTGCGGTCCGTCAGAAATACTGAGGCGATAAAAGTGATCGCTTCCGCCTCGGTAAAGAATATCCGACACGGCAAGCAGGAATTCCCCGTCGTGTGCTGCCTGAATCTCAAGAAATGAATCCCGCCCAAACATGTCCCGATTTCGATCCACCTCACGATCTGCGGAGTCGTAAACAATCAACTGACCGTCCAGCCGCGAATCGATGCGTTCGGCCACGAGTTCGATGAGAACCCGCTGTCCCGCCCTGGCGGTAAAACTGAACCAATCGATGCCTCGGGAAGTGACTGCACCAGTCACCACGGAGTTGACTTCAACCGGCATCGCGTTTTCCGGCGTACTGTTGTTCCCCGATTCGGTCACTTCCTTCGAATCAGTCGGAGCAACCACAAACGGCCGAGCTGTGGAAAGCCCGAAATAACCAACCGCCCGAGCATCATAGATACCGGGCGGCACGTCTTCCGCGACAGCGACAGCAAACTTTGAACCATCCATCCGGGATTTCGGAAAGAACTCGTCGGCAGGCAGCATCACAGGTTTCGCCGTAATGCCGGGATGCGTAAAACGAAGCTCGGTCAGTTCTTCCAGATTGCTTCCGTTAAGGGAGATTCGGACAGTTTCGCCGGCCTTCGCAGATCGTGGCTCCAACCGACTCAGATCACCCGTCGGCAGTTGAGCGAACAGACTCGGTGCACACATTGCAGCCAGAAGTGCCGTGACGATGCGGGTAGGGGCTCGACTGGTCATAGCGTGGGGGGGGATTGCGGTCATGAGTTTAGTGGTTAAACAGAAATTCTTTCGTGTTTACGACGACCCAGATGATGTCTTCCCACCCCTCTCTGGCCGCCTGATCAGGCGACAGCACCTTCGGATCTTCTGCGGAACGATCCTGTTTTTTCTGCAGGTGGGACAGAGCGACGGATACTTCGCTGTTGGTGGGGTCCCGCGAAAGGGCCAGCTGATAAAGCTCGGTAATCTTCGTCTGGCTGTCTGCACCTTTGTCGCGGGACGACGTGATCGCTCGCCCATCGGGTGCGCCCAGAATGCGGTGCATGGCATCAGAATTGATCAGGTGCAGACTCTGCGAAAGATCAGCGCTGGCAGAACGTTCGCATTCACAGGCCGTGTCCATCTGAGGACGTCCGAAGACTCTCAGAAAGAACGAGTCGTTATTTGCCGAATCATCCGGCAGAGCGACCGCACGGACGCCCACGGGTTGGTGGTTAAAGTTGTTCCGTGCACCAGCCACATCGTTAATGGCGTCCAGCATCACCTCGGCAGCCAGTCGACGTGGGTAATAGCGAGCAAAGTTCTGTTCGTCGTTGTTGTTGTGCCCGTTGGGAAAGGAGCTTCTCTGATAGGTTTGACTGTTGCAGATGGCTCGACACAGGGCCTTCAGGTCATAACCGGACTCCAGAAACGATGTCGCCAGCTGATCCAGCAGCAGCGGGTGCGTTGGAGGGTTCGTCACACGCATGTCATCTTCCGGTTCCACAAGACCTCGGCCGAGGAAGTGTTTCCAGTAACGATTCACGAGCATTTTTGCGAAATACGGATTTTCGGGAGACACCATCGCTTTCGCCAGATCGATGCGGGGATCACGCTCGGCCGGAATTTCCAGTGGCTTACCGCCCAGCGGTGTCGGTTTCAGATCCACGTTGGTATTGGGATTCTTCGCAACAGCCAGAATCCGTTTGTGATAAAGAATGTCATCTTCCGGCAGCTTGCGGACCTCCTTGCGACCGATCGTGGAAAAGAATGCGGCGAACCCGTGGTAATCATCCTGAGTCCATTTTTCGTATGGATGGTGGTGGCACTGAGCACACTGGATACGTACGCCCAGAAACACCTGTGCGATGTCGGCCATCTGATCTTTGGGGTCACTGACCGCGCGATACCACGAAACTGCGGGGTTGGTATCAGGTCTGCCTCGCGCAGTGATCAATTCTGTGGCGAACTGGTCAAATGGTTTGTTTGCCGACAGACTTGCTCGAATCCACGCATGAAACCCGAACGTCTCACGTGCCACCTGTTCCAGATTCCCTCCGGCCTTGTTGCGGAGGATTCCCGCCCACTTGTTGGCGAACAGGTCGGCATAACCAACATCGTCCAGCAGTCGGTCGATCGCTGCAGCCCGTTTACCGGACTCCTTCGATGCCAGAAAATCTCTCGTTTCCGGCACTGTCGGCAGGCGGCCGGCAATGTCCAGAGACACACGTCGCAGGAATGTGGAATCGTCACAAGCAACTGACGGAGGCAGCCCCAGCGTTTTCAGTTTGGCAAAAATGAATTTGTCAACAAAGTTTGTCGGCACCGGCAGATCAGGCGTTGGCAGTCCTAACGGGACGGTGGCCATGAATGCTCCCACGTGTTCCTGAAATCGGATCATGACTGACGTCGTGCCTGTCATGTCTTTGCATGTGGCCAGACCATGATGATCGACGCGGCACATATTTGGCTGATTCGCCTTGTATTCGACGACACGGGTAATGTCCCGGGAAGTGCCGTCACTGTAAAACGCCATCACCGCCAGTTGCTGCGAACCACCGCGATTAACAACACGGTCAGAGGGAAAGATTTGTATCCGTTCCACGGTCGGGTCGTTGGCAGGGCCGTATGACAGCCCTTCGCTGATCCACCGTTTCAACAGTTTATACGAATCGCTTTGCTCTTGGATGCGGATGCCGCCTCCGTGTGGAATCTCGCCGCACGCCTTCTGCAGCAGCAGACTGCGTTCCGGTGCCGCAGGAAAAAATCGCCGTCCTCGAGATTCACGAGTCAGGAATTCGTAGTCTTCCCGAGGCTCAAAGCCCAGCAGCGACAATCGAAAATTATTTCTGCCTTTGGGCGTCCCATGACATGCGCCCCCGTTGCAACCGGCTCGAGTCAGTTGCGGGACAACGTCGTTGGGAAAACTCACGGGCCGCTGCACGTGGAATGATGTCACAATAGCCGAAACCTCGATCGGAGAATCAAGCCCCTCCAGCTGAGCTGAGATCGTCGCTGTGCCATTTCCAACCGGTTTGACAAACCCGGTGTCATCAACTTCGATGACGTTCAACGGCGCCACCGAATAAACGACGCTGCGCGTAATGTCCAGCTGCCGACCGTCCGGCTGTGTCGCGGTGAGCAGCAGTTGGCGTGATTGCGATGGGCCCGTCAGCGCGACAGACGTCGTCGTTTGCGTGCGTTCGATCGACAACTGCTCGTCGCCGGCGAAAGCAGAAGACGATCCGACGGAACCGCCTGTAACCAACATCCACAGCAGGAAAACCAGCGACGGTCGATGTTTCGACGGTCTTTGGGCGGGTAAATTCGTGGTCATTATGAAAACTCGGAATAGTGCGTTGGTGGCGATCATCTCGCCGCGTTCAACAGATTCTCGGGAAGATACGTGTTCGGCGAAAGGCTTATCCATAATATTCCTTCGACAATGCCGATCGGGCGAAGTTCCAATGACGTTGTGCTCCGTTTTCCTGACCAGTTGTGCTCAAACGCGTCTGGTCATGGCGAGCCTTCGAGTCACGCGGTAAACTTCATCGTTTGTTCTCGGGCGAGGGCCTGGGACGGAGAATCGATTCAAAACTTACCCGACCTCAGCGTGGACTCGCCTCTTCGTAATTGAAGTGGTGACGTCCAGACCGCCCGTCACGGCTCAGTAAGACCAGTATGTCCAAAACTCATTCGATTGACGGCGTCAGCCTTCAGCTCTCCACTGCGGACTCAAGTCCGAGCAACTGGATTGGTCAGGGAGAAATCCTTAAGCAGCTGCTGGCCTGCTGGCTGGTGGTCGACGAAAAGGACATGCCGTTGACTCCGCGGCTGATCGGCACTCCTGGCATCGGTAAAACGACGTTGGCGATTTCGGGAGTTCGGCAGCGAAAACAGGATCTGTTTATCTATCAATGCACAGCGGACACCAGACCGGAAGACCTGTTGGTGACACCGGTCCTGGCGGAAAGTGGGAAGATTGCCTACCACGCATCACCAATGGTCACGGCAATGATCGAAGGCGGCATCTGCATTCTGGATGAAGGGAACCGTATGAACGAGAAATCGTGGGCCAGCCTGGCCCCGCTGCTGGATCATCGACGTTACGCCGAATCCATCGTTGCGGGCATTACGATTCACGCCCACCCGGATTTTCGATGCGCCGTGACCATGAACGAAGACGAGTCAACGTTCGAAATACCTGACTACATTCTCAGCCGACTGCAACCTACCCTGAGCCTGGGCCATCCGACGCGGGCTGACGAGATGGCGATCCTGCAGTACCACCTGCCGTTTGCCGACGACCAGATGCTGAGCCTGACAGTTGATTTTCTGCAGGAGTCCCATACGCTGAATTTGGATTTTTCAACTCGCGACGGACTCAACCTGCTGCGTTTCGCATTAAAGCGACTGGCTCAGGATACCGATCATCCTTTGTCGCGTGACGACGCCTGGCGAGAAGCACTTGAGCGATGTCTTGGAGAGGACGCCGCGGACCTGCAGGCATTGGCAGAACGTCGCAGTCAGTCACTTGGTGGGAACGTTGTTCCGATGGGCCTGGGAGATTTCTTCTTTTCTCCGGACGACCCACTGCACCCCGACCTGGATGATGATGATGATGATGATGATGATGAACCCGGCATTGGCCCCGGCGATGACCTGCCGTTTTGAGTCGGTCAGGCGGCTAATTCCCGAGAAAGGCGACGTATGCAGCCCGCGACAGGCCGACTCTACTTGCAAAGTCTCGCCGCCGTCAGAATAGCGGCGATCATTCCGGCGGGGTCAGCTGGCGATGCCGGATCCCACGCTCTGTCAAATGCAGTACCGTGAGTGGGACTGGTACGGATGATGGGCAGACCAAGCGTGATGTTTACGGCAGCGTCAAAGCCGATCAGCTTGACTGGAATATGCCCCTGATCGTGATACATCGCAATCACGCCGTCAAATTCGCCGGCAACAGCTCGATGAATCAAGGTGTCGACAGGCAGCGGACCAGACACATTGATGTCGTGATTCTCAAAACGGCGAACGGCTGGTTCGATAATGCGGCGTTCTTCGTCTCCAAACAGACCGTCTTCACCGGCATGCGGGTTCAAGGCGCAAACGGCGATGGCCCTGCGGTCGCAGCCGATGTCCGCCAGAAAACCGTCCACCAGGCGGATTTTTTCCGCAATACCGTCAGTCGTCAGCAGCGCCGGTACGCTCGCGATTGATGTGTGCAGCGTGACATGTGCGATGCTCAGGCCGTGAAGAGACTGTTCCCGTCCGCTGCCCACCAGGTCTCGTAAACCCGCAATTCCTGACTCCGACAGGTGTAGCATCATGGCGAAGTCAGAAACGCCACACCGTTCTGCCAGAATCTCGGTGTGCCCGGGATAATGATGCCCGGCAGCGTGCAGTGCCGCCTTATTCAGAGGGGCCGTAGCAATGGCATCCACAACACCTGCTTTGGCAAGGTCAATGGCCGCGTTCAGATATTGGAATGCGGCATCACCGGCCGACGAACTGACACGGCGATGTTCGGCCAGCGCCGCGACGTCGCCAACCGGGTTGTAACAGACAACCGTCTGTCGTTCTGTGTGAGTGTCACACTGCTGTGCCAGGCTGGCACGCCCCAGTGGCAAGTCTGTTTTTTTTTCGAAGTTAAGAGCCTCAGTTTTTAACAACTGTTTTGAAGCCTGACGCAACACAATGTGGTCACCGATGACGAACGGTCGACAGACGTGCAAAATTGCAGGGTCCAGCAAAGCGCGAACGATGACTTCCGGACCAATGCCGGCAACATCGCCGATTGTTATTGCAATTATGGGCCGATTCATTGTTCAATGTCACAAGATGAGATATACGAGGCAAATGCAGTTTGGCAGCCGCGCCCATTCCGGGAGCGTGGTTGAGCAAGCCATCAGGAAGATGAGTTGACACATGTCTGTCACGCAAATGGTTGTGACAGCGTTGATGGTCTTGCAACGATGCATCCCTTTCTATTGCCGATCCGGAAATGCACCTGGACGATCCTGTCAGATTTCTTCCAAATGCGCGTAAGAGTTTAACAAAGACGTCGTCTTGTTAACTGGACAGTGGCGGGTTGCCGTCACGATTTGCCCTTCCTGTCGTGATTTTCTTAACACAGCGAATCAATTTATTTCCCATCCCGCCATCAGCAGTCCTGATGGCTCACAGGATTAGAGCAGACCGGTTCAGCATCACCCTTACGGCCCACAACAACGACGTTGCGGCGAAGCTGGTCTGATCTTGGTGCTCCCTTCCGGAAAAACAGCCAACGGACACGGTTCGTCAACAGTGGCGACTTGATCAGAAAAAAAACACTACTGGAGTGCTTGAATCCAGAGATTACATCATCAATACAATCCCTGTTAAGTAGCGAGAGCAAAATGTCAGAGGCACGTACAACGAAAAACAATGGTCTGGATGAAATCGCAGACGATGCTCCACCGACCAGGTTGCGCTCCACGCAGTCACTCATGTCCGGAATCGGATCCCGCAGATATCGGCTAAGAAGGCCGTTGTCCCTCCTCCGCAGGTCCACCACCGAGCAATCGTCAGCTTCGTCCAGAACAAACAAGAACAGTTATGGCGAACTGGGGTAATCGATGGCCCCTGACGCGTGCGGTGCATGACACACTGTGCGTAATCCCATCGCTTTACGGTTCTGAGCGCAACGTGTGAGTTTTGGGGACCAAAGTCGGCCGCCGCTCGACCCGCTACCACCCCAGGCAGTACCGCAAGCGACGCTGCTGATCAGGGTTTATTTTCGGCGATAAGTTGTGTTTGCGAAGTTATTCCGCCATTGCGAGCTGCGAAGACTGGCCAAACGAAGCAAAATCCGGCCAAAATCCGGGCTGGGAAAGGCTGGAATGTTGTCCCTGGGTTTCGTTCTGAGATCCGGGTTTCCCGCCCGCGAGTGGCTTGAAAATCTTGACCACAAGGATCCGGCGGATAGAATTGCGCGATGCCATGCGTAGGGTCCACAGGAGCTTACGTGGTGTCGCCCTGACCGGTTGAGCATGTCGGACTCAAATCCGACGTGTTCCCGAATTCTGAAGATTACGGAACTGGCTATAAGCCGCCGGAGATATTTTGTGTCCGTTGGATTTGGGGACGACTTCAAAGAACAGGTACGCGCAGCCACCAGCATCTATGACCTGGTATCTGAGACCGTCAACCTCATACAAAACGGTCGTGACTACAAGGGGTTGTGCCCGTTCCATGACGACAACAATCCGTCGTTCAATGTCTATCCGGACCGACAGACTTACCGCTGTTGGGTGTGCGATGAGGGGGGAGACTGTTTTACGTGGGTACAGAAAACTCAGGCCACAACATTTCCCGAAGCTCTCGAGATTCTCGCTGAGCGGGCGAACATAGAAATACCGAAACGATCTCAGTCTGAGTTCGCGAAAAAATCACAGGACAGTAAGGTCACTCAATACGAAATCGTCGAGTGGGCGATCAGTTTGATGCAGCAGGCTCTGCGGCTGGGAGAAGCCGGTGAACTGGCTCGTGGGTATGCGAAGGAACGCAGCCTGTCGGAGGAAACACAGCGAAAGTTTCGTCTGGGGTACCACCCGGAGAACTGGAGCTGGCTGCTTGATAAAGCGAAAGGGCGTTATACAGAAAAGCAACTTCTGAGTGTGGGACTGGTCGGTGAGAGGGACAACGGACGTGGTTACTACGACAACCTCGTTGGCCGCTTTGTGTTTCCGATCATTGACGAAAGAGGCCGACCTGTTGCCTTCGGCGGACGAGTGTTGCCGGGAAGTAACATCGAGAGTCCCGCTAAATACTGGAATAGTCCGGAAAGTAATGTTTTCCTGAAAAGGAAGACTCTGTATGCGTTCGAACAGGCTAGAGACACAATTAGAACCAGCAAGAGTGCGATTATTGTGGAAGGGTATATGGACTGCATTGCCTGTCATCAGGCCGGCGTCACCAACGCGGTGGCCACCTTGGGGACGGCGTTGACCGAGGATCATGTCAAGTTCTTGAAACGTTTTGCTGAACGCGTCGTATTAATTTATGACGGCGACCAGGCGGGAATGGATGCCGCCGAACGAAGTATTGGGCGGTTTCTTGCCCAGGATCTCGATTTACGGGTACTAACTCTGAAAGAGGGCCAGGATCCGTCAGATTACCTTGAAACGCACGGGAAAAACGAATTTGAAGACCTGATTGGTACCGCACCGGAAGCTTGGGAATACAAGTTGCAAACTGTGACTGGTCGGTACGGTACCGATTCCGTCAGCGGGCGGCAGCAGGTGATGAATCAGTTAATGGAATTCATGGCGGCGGCACCCGGACTGGAGGGAACGCTGCGAGAAGATTTGATACTGCGAAAAGTGTGTCAGCGAATCCAGACTGACGAAACAACGGTACGACGACAACTTCAGGAGCTACGAAGCAAAAAGACAACACGGCGATTTATTCGGCAGGACCAGGCAGACCAGTCAGAGCCGATCAACCTGAAATTCAACGGGGTCGACCTTGCTGAACGTGAACTGTTGGAAGTTATTCTGAGTTGCCCGGATTACACGGACTACATCCGACATCAAATTGGTTCGGATGATTTTAGTAATGTGCAGCACCGGCAGTTGCTGGAGCTATGTTTTGATCTTGTGACGGAAGAAGGAATACTTCCCGACGCTCAAAGTGTGATTGCAGCAGCGAAATCGGACTCAGCCAGACTGAGTCTGGTGAATGCTCTGCTGGACGCTGCGAGTGAGAAAGGAATCTCAGAACTCATGCGTGAGCAGTCACTCACGGATGAAAATGGGGGAACTTCTGTTCCCCCGCATCTGGAGCGGGTGTTACGCCCGATTCTCCTTCGGCGTGCTCAAAACCAAAACATGTTGTCGAAACAAAAACTGGCTCAGGCGGATTCGTCATCGAGTAAACTGAACAACGACACAATGGATGCACTCCGGCGTATTTTCCGTTTTCGCCAAAGTCAGATGGGCGACGATCCCCCATCTCTGAAATAATCGTTGAGGAGCACATCGGATATGCATCGTTTGGATGAAACATTAGCGCAACTTGTGTCGACGGGACTTAAGCAGGGCTACCTGTATTTCTCGCAGGTTCACGATTACCTGCCCAATGAGGCAGCTGATCCGCGCAAGCTGGATCACTTGATCATGGTTCTGGAGGAACTGGATCTTGAACTGCGCACAGACCCGGTGGTCTACGCGGACGAATCTCCTTCGGATAAACGCAAACGCCGTCCGGAAATTCGCCTGGATGAAGAACCAACGCGCGGAACGGAAGATCCGATCCGCATGTATCTGACTCAGATGGGTGAAATCCCACTGCTGACACGGGAAGAAGAAATCTTCCTTGCCAAGCAGATCGAAGTGACTCGCCGGCGGTTTCGTCGAGCTCTGCTGGGTTGCGATTTCGCGATGAACTTTGCCTTCGAAACACTATCGCAAGTGAATCGAAGTGAACTCCCCTTCGACCGAACAATTAAAGTGTCCATGACAGAAAGCCTTGAGAAGGAACAGATTCTCGGCCGCATGCCGCACAATCTGTCCACGATAGCGTCCATCCGCGAACGCGATCTGACGGATTTCGCTATGGCCCGATCACTTGGGCTGGACAGCGAACAGGGGCTGGGAATTCGTCGCCAGATTGACGAGCGTCGTCGTCGCAGTTTGACATTGCTTGAGGAAATGAGTTTGCGAACTCAGCGACTTCAGCCGTGCATGAAGCGACTGGAACAGATATCCGCCCGTATGCTCGACCTGCAGGACCAGATTAACAATCTGAAAGATCTGACGTCTGCGGAAGATGAACGAGTCAGCATGCAGAAAGAACTGCACGATCTAATCGACCTGACGCTGGAAACTCCCAATTCACTTGGTGCCAAGATGGAAAACCTGGCATGCCGATATGAAGAGTACGAGCAGGCGATGCGCGATCTGTCCGGCGGTAACCTGCGACTGGTCGTGTCCATTGCCAAGAAGTATCGTAATCGTGGCCTGACGTTCCTGGACCTGATCCAGGAAGGCAATACCGGCCTGATGCGTGCTGTTGACAAATATGAGTATCGACGTGGCTACAAGTTTTCGACGTATGCCACGTGGTGGATTCGCCAGGCAATCACACGGGCAATCGCCGATCAGGCGCGCACGATTCGCATTCCGGTCCACATGATTGAAACCATGTCCCGACTGCGAGCTGCGGCACGTGAACTGCTGCAGGAAATGGGGCGGGAACCTTCGGTCGAGGAAATGGCGGAAGTCGCTGACGTGCCGATTGAAGAAGCTCGCCGAGTGATGAGAATCAGTCGCCAGCCGATCAGTCTGGACAAACCGCTGGGTGAAGGCGAAGACAACAGCTTCGGTGAATTCGTGGAAGACAAGAGCAACGACAGCCCCGTCAGCAATGCCGCGTCTGAAATGCTCAAGGACAAGATCGATTCCGTTCTGAAGACGCTGACATATCGTGAACGTGAAATTATCAAACTGCGATACGGTCTCGGCGATGGGTATACTTACACTCTGGAAGAAGTCGGTCGCATCTTCAAAGTGACTCGGGAACGAGTACGCCAGATTGAAGCCAAGGCCGTTCGCAAACTGCAGCACCCGGTTCGCAGTCGTCAGCTTCAGGGATTCCTTGAAGGCATTACGGCGATCGCTGCAGGGCACTAATCACACCGGCAGTCATCCAGACACCGGTAAGCCCGGCAATTCATAATTGTCGGGCTTTTTTGCATTACGACGCAGTGTCCTCTGCTGCATTCATCTGCTCCTCAAGGATCGCCAGGGCAGTCGGATCGTCCTGAAAATACTCCCGGAGAGCGGCCCTGGGGGCGCCATGAATTCGCCTCAGTAGTTCCACGCCCAGCTGCAGATTTCCTTCGCCGGAAGACACCATGCTGCCGATCGATTTTAGCAGCGTATCGATTAGGTGCTCCGGGTGTAAGTCATACTTCAGCAACGTGCTGATGCAGGCAGCAGCCGTTGTCGGATCACATCGGCGAAGTACACCAGTAACGATCTCAAGCAGATCGTTGTCGTTTTCGAATCCGGGCCGGAGCGCAGATATGGCGGCACGGCGGAGTACGACCGGCCCGTCTTCGGCTAGAATTGCAAGCTCGTCATGGACCGCACGCGGCAGGTTTTGGCACTGCCCGAAAATCAGGGCGGCATATCTCTGGATTTCAACTTCGCGATGATGAAGCAGTTCGGTGACAGCAGGAACCAGGTCTGCATCAACGGCGCCGGCAGCATGTATGTCCATCAGGGTCCCAAGTTGCATGCAACTACTGTTGTGCCTCAGTTTGCCGGACAGAATGTCCACGGAATCGCCCGGAGAGCGGTCCAGAAATCCCTTTTCGAAACTGCAGTCGACAGTCTTTTGCAGATACCTTAGCCCTTTCCCCAGCCCCTCCTTTGCGTCCGGTCGAAGAAGCGATGCGATGTCTTCGTAGTCCGCGTCAAACGTCCAGTCGAACAACGCCATACAGTAGCCCAACTCAAGTGCACTGACTGTTCCGACGCGTGATCTCTCCCATGGAATGTCTGTGACAGCGCTGACCTGATCGACGGCCTCGCGTAAAGCCGCATTTGCCATGATCGGACCAAAGCCGAAGAACAACGGCAGAATCTCAAATGTACCCTGGGGAACACTTTCTGCCAGAGAGTCCGACTTAATAAAGTATTCCGCAGCCGCCACGGCGGTCACAGCTGCCAATTGATAAGGCAGGGCATTCATCTCCGGGTGCAGGCCAATAGCTGTCACGTGGCCTGCATCGTCGCATTCAAAGCGGTATTGCAGTGACCTTCCGTTGGCAGTCAGATTGTCCGGATCACTCCAGCCAACGTCCACCGAAGAACCGGACACTGCGAAGCGACTGCCAATGAACGCGAACAACCGCCCCGGCAGTTGCTCGTGAACGCAGTCTGCCACCAAAGCGTCAATATCAGCTGGCGTAAGAACGCTGGCAGACGGAATGCGACGGCGTCCCAGCAGCCTTGCTACGGTAGCAAAACGACGTTCACACTCGACTTTGTGTGTCAGCGGAAGAGGCGGATGCGGTCGGAAGGGCCAGATCACTAACGTATCCTTCGGGAGCAGTTCTCAAATTGACGTGCTCGGGGGCCTTGTGGGAAAAAGACTCTCGCAGGGGAAAGACATTCGCCGCGGCCACAAGTCAGCGTAATACGGTGTAGATGGTACTTCGCGATTTGACAGCACGTCCAGCAAACGTTTCAGCCTCGTCGATTCCGTGTCGGTAAAAGAATGCTTTGCGCGGGCCTCTGCAAAAGCACTCCGTGGTCCCCTGGGCAGTCCGCATCAATACGCGCGATTTGCTGATGCCGGCTGAACTCGCAGCAGCCGAGCCTTCGGGCGTTGCTGGTCGATCAGCACTGGTTGTGCTGTCTGAGCCATGGTGACGTTGCCGGCAGTATCTCGCGTCAGCAGGCGGAAATGCAGTGTTGTCGGTGTCGCTGAAAGAATCGGCATCTCGTACGAACGTTCGTCCATCTGCCAGTCAAATAACGGTGTCCACGGACCATCAGCACTGATAGCGGATTCAAGCCGAACCGGAGCAGACGACATGTTCTGATCGGCGATTTTCCAGGTCAGGCGAACTCGTCCCTGACCATCAGCCAGAACCTGAGGGTGTGCCAGCTCCGCGGTCGGTGGAGTCTGGTCCACAAGGACCACAATGCTCGGACGTTCACCGGGTTGTGGCGGAGGTTCACTGAAGCCAAGACCGTTGCGGACACGAACAGCAAAGCCAAACGTGCCTTCGCCTCGAGTATCCACCTGAAACGGACTCTGCAGATCGGCATCACTGTCGTAGCGAAACCATTCAAGACCATTGTCTTCCGTCACAAAAAGATCGACAGAACTCACACCGGACGGCCCGACATCGTCAATTTGGTATGGGATGTCGAATACACGATTGTTCACAACCTGCGCGGAACCGGGTGTCGGTACATCAGACGAAATGCCCTGCATGGAAGTGTCAGGAATCGTGGGGTTATAGGAAGCGTTGTTGAAGGGTGCCTGAGGGCCATAAGCCTGGGGTGCAATACCGTTCGTCCCATCCTGCAGCGGTGACCTGAATGGTGTTGTCCCGACAACCTGCAGCCCCGTCGGTTGTCCGACTCTTCGGGGAATCGACTGCATTCCGGGAAGAACGGCAGGGTTACCGGCCGCGACAGCAGGTGTGGCCGCGCTAAGAACAATCTGTCCGGTCCCCGTGCCCTGATTTCCTGCAAGGTCGGTTACGAAGCCCCGCACGGAAACAGAAGTTCCCGGTAACGACTGTACAGTGGTTTGCCCCAATGGCGTGGACGCTCCGCGCAGTGGTCGCCAGCGACCGTTGATGCCTTCGGCGTATTCGAGCCGCACACCACCGGGATCAACATCGTTGCCGCTGGTCTTCCATGAAACATTAACCTGACCGCTCGCCGTTTCAGCCAGTTGGAACTGAATGGTGGGGGCAGTGATATCAACAAGGACCTGTAGCTCAGGCTGCAGGCGGCCAGGATTGCCAACCAGGTTTCCCGCGTTGTCCGTCACGCGTACTGCAAAGGAATAGAGACCGTCGCCAGGCGCTTCAAAGTCAAAGCCTCCGGCGGAAGCTTTCTCTTTCTGAACCTGTTCCAGAGGACCATCATTGGTCGACGCGAACAAGACGGCATATCCGGACACCTGGCCCACGCCGGAAAATTCCACAGCAAAGGGAATTCGAAAGCTGGTAGTGTTGGTCAGAAGTGGTTCGTCAGCAGCAACGATCCCGGAAAACACAAGCACCGCAGCGGCTCGAACCGACAACGCAATCAGATCTCTGAATTTCATCCCAGCGTTCCTTCGTTGGGCAACACCATATTGAGACGGCGTGGCGGCAACAACAATCGAGCTGTCGGCCGCAACAGAATGGCCCGTTCCTGGTATTTGCTTTTCACACATGCGAAAAAGCAAAGTGGAGATTCTCTAAGGGTCTTCAGTGAGAGCAGGTATCGTCCCACGCAATCGATATCGGGAACGACGGTTATGACACTTGATCCGAATGGCCGCATGGCAATGGTGAGAGTGATTACACCGGGAAGATGCTACCCAGACCTCCTGTCTTAAACGTCGACCGGCGAGATTTGCCGAAGTGCAGATTGCTGAGCACCGACATGGCCGTCAACCTTCACAGAGCAGGGAAAACCTCAGGCGATAGCCACCAGCGTCGGCGACCGTGAAATTCCCAGGAATCTCTCTAACCTGCATGCAGAACAGAAGCAGATAACCGGTCACGGACGTCACGAATACCGCACAAGAGAATTTCATCGACGGAATTACTTGCTGAACAGTCCGAACAGTCCACCTTTCTTCTTTTCAGCGACGACATGTTTGGCCTGATCTTCTTCGCTCATGCTCAGACGCTTTGTCAGGTCATTCATGCTGCGCGTTAACCGCGCCTTCGGAGCAAACTGTGTCAGCGGGATACCGTTATTGCGAGACCCCACCATGGTCGCGTAGTCGTTCGGCAGCTGCCAGAACACGTCCCGACCGATTGTTTCCAGCGCCTTGTTCAGACTGATGTCCGTATCTTCCAGTCCCATCCGGTTGACAATAATGTCCACCTTCTTATCCAACTCGTTTGCCTGATTAAGAAACTGAATCACCCGGACCACGTTTCTAAGGCATGTCAGGTCCAGTTGTGTAACAACCAGTATCCTGTCGGATACTTCCATTGCAGACATGTCCAGAGGGCCAAAAGATTTGCTGGCATCAATGATCAGGTGTGAAAACGTGGCTTTCAGGAGCGCCAGAATTCGTCTCAGGTCATCCGGCCGGACCAAATCCTGGCCTTCCACTTCGACGGGTCGAGGCAGCAGAAAAACGCCACAGTCGTGTCGCGTTAAAGAACGCTTCAGCAGCCCATAGTCAAGTCGGCTGATGTTTTCGGAAACGTCTCGAATGGTGTAGTCCGGAATAATGTCGAGCCACACATCAGCGTCACCAAGTGTCAGGTCGAGGTCGATAATCACGGGTGAATTCGCGGGATCCTGAGCCAGAGTGGCCGCTATATTGACGCTCATGGACGTGCTGCCAACACCGCCGCCAACACCAACAATGCTGATGATCTGCCCGGTATTGCCTGCGCTTTCTCCGTCGGTGCCACCAAGCGCCGTGCGAATCCGGTCGAGAGCTGCAATGAAGTCGTCAAGCTGCAGCGGCATATTGAGAAACTCACGCGCCCCGTTTCTCATCACCTGAAGAATCAGACTGCCTTCCTGCGAATCGCTGATCACGAGGACGGCGCACTGCGGTGCAGTTCGAGTAATCTCGCCGATCAGATCGATGGCCTGCTGGGGATTGCTGTCGACATTGATGAGTGCCATGTCCGGCTGAGTCTGCTGAATCACGTCCATGAAGAATTCATAGCGTGAACATTCCGCCTCAAGCCATACGGTGTCGATTCCGAGCAACAGCGTCTTAAGCAAATTACGCGTTGACTCTTCCGGATCCATCGTCGCGATTCGTAGAACACTCTTCATTTGGCTTCTCGTCTTACGGTCACAGCTGAGTTGGTCATCGCCGTAGATTCCTCTTCATGGCTGAAGACCTTATCGCATCAGAGGCGAGATCAGACCCGTTGCCTGAGAATTCGATCGTGACCTGAGTTTCGGTGGAACTTCCGACGAAGCTGGTCGAATGACTGACGATTTTTCCGCTCCGTCGATTCGGTCTCGAACGGCGGCCTCCGGCATGGGTAACCCAATATCAGGTGTTGGTGTCTGAATCTGCGGTTCAGATTCCGGCGAAATGAGCATCGGTTCCTGCGGAACAATTGTTGTTGACGGGTTGCCAGTGGCACCATCGGCGGGACAATAGGCCCCCGTGGTGCAACCTCCGCTTTGATTGCTGAATAATCTGCTTCTGCAGCCGTTAGGATGCTGACTGCAGTAGCCGTTTTGATTGCATTCCCTGCAGTTGAAGGTTGCATCGCACTCAGACCCTGTGCGAGGTATTTCCAGCATGTTATGCCAGAACAATTCGTGATCGGTCGGAGTGTCCGTGGATTTTCCCGGCCCGCCAACCGGCACCTGTTCCGGCGACATTGGAGCGACGTACTCCGGTGTCACAAGAATGATCAATTCGGTCTCGGACTCAGTGTATTCCTTATGACTGAATGCCGCTCCAATCCAGGGCAGTTCGCCGAA
>JABABI010000017.1:0-114 GCA_014238335.1 Fuerstiella sp. | reverse complement strand
GAAGGGTATTTTGGCAGTACTTCCGGTCTCGCGAGTCGTAACCAGTCCGCCAATGACAAGTGTTTCACCGAAGTTCATTTCCACCTGAGTACTGACTTTTCGTACTGTGAACGA
>JABABI010000179.1 GCA_014238335.1 Fuerstiella sp. | reverse complement strand
CGGAAAATTCGTTGACGGATAGGAAATACATGCATCAAACCAAAACAAAATGCCGCGACTGTGGCGAAGTGATTATTGACTGCCGCTGTCAAGGCGGTGAGTGAGACCCAACGCGATCGGGAGGTCGGAATCTCGATTAGGTTCGAAACCTGATTGAACCCAGTTCAACTCTGGGGATCGCCATCGGACAACGCTGTTCGAAAACAACATGACATTTCCGGGTGGAAGGTACGCGCAGAGATTGGTGACCCCATGACTCCATTGAAGGAATTGAACGAGAAAGAAAAGGGCGAGGCGATGGATGCTCAGATCCCGTTTGCCAGATTCATTCTCGTTCCCGGTCAGCCAACAACAGCGATGCCCGGGACTGTTGAAAAGGTGGCGGTGATGGCCACAAGGTTGAAACGAGACGAGCCGCTGCATCACCCAGACGATGCGATGGAACCGGAGAAGGGATAGTCATGAATCAACAACTTCTCGACCTCGAAGCCGAGACAACACCGGTCGACACGCGAAGGCGGTTCCCGGCCTGGTGTGACTTCCACCGCGAGAACCCGCACGTGTTTCGGTTGTTTGTTGAGTTTGCAAACGAGGACCTGGCGGAAAGCCCCAATAGGGTCAGTGCTCGTGATGCTGGCCAGAAAATCAGAAAACTCAAGGGCGTCGAGACCACCGACCTAACACACAAACTCAATGACCACCACTTCCCGTACTACGCAAGATTACTGACAGGCCTGGACAAACGTTTCACGGGCAAGTTCTTACTCAAGAATTCCACGTTCGATTCCACCGTGGAGGAGATTGTCACATTTCACACAAACCTGAGGCCAGCGACATGAAGCCAATTTTGATTCCTCTGGCCTGCGCCTCAGCCACCTATTTCATGTTCGCACTGGTCCAGTTCATTCGCCTGATTCACTTTCAAAAAACCCGCAGAGAAGAAAGGACGCACGATGTTGTGCCTGACCCGGAAGAAGGATGAGGTAATCACGATCGGTGATGACATTGAAGTCATGGTAATTGAGATTCGAGGTAACAAGGTTCGTCTTGGAATCAATGCAGACCGCAATATTTCGGTCCATAGAAAAGAGATCTACGACGCGATCAAGCGAGAGGAAATATTGGACAAAACACGTCGGGCTACGACAGGAAGCGAAAGCGACTCAATTGGAAACGAAGGAATCGTGAGTCGGGTCTGACTGCTTTTGCGGGGTGGCGTCTGCCTGGGTCTTGCTGGACCTGTGATTCAGTGTCGGCGCTACCTCGCTCTTCAAACAACGAGTTCATGGCAGGAGGCGTGTGTGCCATGGCAATCAAAAATAACGCTCGGACCGGTGAGAGGCCGGTGATGGAAAGGAATGTCATGAGAACGTGCAACTTCCGCGTGCCGGGAATCCCCATTGCACAACCCCGACCAAAGGTTGCGTTACGGGGAAAACATCCACACGCCTACGTTCCTAAGAAACATCCAGTCCATAACTATCGAGCGTCGGTCGTCGCAGCATTCAGCAAACTCAATTCAACGTATCGCCGGCCATTCGAAGGGGCCATATCGATCGGCCTCACATTTTGGTTCCCGCGAACACAGGCGATTACATGGAAGACGAAGCCAATGTTGACACTTCCGAAGACGACGAAGCCGGATGTGGACAATCTTGTCAAGGGCGTGATGGATGCACTCGAAGGCCATGCCTACGAATCAGATGCGGCGGTCGTGGAGGTGAGGGCCTTGAAGTGGTACGTGCCCGGCGATGCGGGGCCGCGAACGGATGTGAGTTTGTGTGAATTTAATGGTGTGTCGGAATAGTTTTTTTGGAGGGAATAGATGACGGAATTTGGATTAATAAAGCCAGCGACTGCACTGGAGCCGCTGGACGATTACGAGCTGGCCAGTGCGGATCTGAACTTTGAATACTGGACACCGGCGAAGGACGACAAGAAGCGAGTGCTCTACAGCGGAACGGAAATCCGCAGAGTGCCGGATCATGCCGACAAAACCAAGTTGGTCGACCTTGAGGTTGTTGTGCTGCTCGACCCCAAGACAAATCGCGTGTACGTGAACGGCTCCGCCATTCTTCGCACGACCTGTGAGCAATTGGAAAAGGGCACACCGATCCAGATTGTCTATCTCGGCAAGAAACCTGCCCGCAGTGGCAATCAGTGTGACAATTGGTCCGTGCAGGCGCTCGCCAAGAAAGGCAGCAAATGAGCGGCGTAACAATCAACCTGCATGTGTATGGCGATTCTGTAACGAGTGAACCGGTGCCCGTCACTGTTATACCGGCCGAGCCTGAAGAGTCAGCAGAAGTCGTATCGGTGCTTTGTCCGGAAGCGGACGATCCACTGCCAGCCGATCCGGAACCGCTCGACCTGTCTCAGTTCGAAGTGGCCGAAGAGATCACCGCACCAGTCAACGAAGCGGAAGAAGAATGGTTCAAGAAACGTGCCGGCCGGATTACCTGTTCTCGGTTCGGTGATCTGATGTCCACGGGACGTAAGAAGGACGACGACTTCAGCGAGACTGGACTGAAGTATCTTCGGTTGAAAATTGCTGAACGGCTCGGCAGCTGGCAGACGATCAGCGGTGCGGCCCTGACCTGGGGAACGGAGAACGAAGCGGAGGCGTTGGCACTCTATGGCGTGCGGACTGGCGCTGTGCTGAATTCCGAACCGTATCAGTTCTTTGAATTCGGTGATGACATCGGCGGTACACCTGACGCACTGGCTGACGACGACGGCTGTGTTGAGGCAAAGTGTCCGTACAACCCTGCGGTGCATATCAACACGGTCCTGACTGGCAAGATTCCGGCGGAATACGAATGGCAGGTTGCCGGTCATTGTCTTGTGACGGATCGGAAGTGGTGTGATTTCGTCAGCTATGACCCACGCATCATCGGGCCACACAAGTTGAAGATTATTCGGTGGGAACGAAACGATGTAATGCTCAAGAAGCTGGTGGAGAAGTTGAATCTGGCTGTTGAGTGGATTGAGAACGCGATGACTAAGTTGTGAAAACGTGGGCGGGGAAGCCGGAATGCCATTGAGGATCAAAAGGCACAGGCTTGACACACTGGAGAGACGGTGATTGTTTTCTACACAAGACTATTACGGAGCAATCAACAATGCTGAATGAAGACGAAGGCTCAACGGCCGTGGCGGACCCTGACAACGAACTGGCCGATGAGCTCACGACCAACGAAACCGATGAACCTGATGGCAAAGAGCTATCAGAGTTTGAGCGTGAGCATTACGAGCAGATCAAGCAACTCGAAGTAGAGGCGTTGGAATCTGAGGGAATCTATCTCGACGCGAAGTCTGAGGCCAAAGCCACGAAGGAAGTCTGGGAACGGCAAGTAGATCGGCTTCGCAGTCTGATTCGCAGCGGTCCGGATACTCAGAAGACGTTGCCATTTGGTGACGACGTGGAACCTTCAGCCGACGCATGGAAAGAAACGCCTATTGCCGACGTGATTGAGTTAACGGCAAAACAGGTGGAGAAGCTGACAGCCGCCGGCGTTGAAAATGCTGGCCAGTTTGAGGAGCTGCGGTCAGGACTGCAGAAAGACTATCCCGACGGATTGCTGAGCCTGAATGGTGTCGGAGCGGCCACTATCGACAAGTGGGAAGAACAGGTGATTGAGTGGCTGTATCAAAATGTCCGAGAGGATGAGCCAGCCGACGACACTGACGAGGCCAGCGAGTGACCTGCGACGACATCACCTGTCCTAAATGTGGAACGGCCTACCACTTCGACGACTGCTGGTCCTATGACGAGGCTGACTGGCCGGACGAAGAACCGACGTTGTTTCCAGCCCATGTGGTTGAGTTGCCGTGTGGGCATAGCGTGGAAGTGACTCAGGAACCGGAGCCAGTTGCTACGCAGGTGCCAGAGAAGAAGAAACGACGGAAAGCGGCGGCAGTTTTGGAGTGGCCGGACCCGAAACCGCGACCGTATCCAGGATTGGCGTTGAATTGGTATCGACACAAGCCAGAAGTTTGGATGCGGTGATATGAAGACCTGCGACAACTGCAAGCACTACCAGCCAGCGTTCGAAACGTGTGGAGCGTTAGCTGGTCGGCTCCGTTGTGAGGCTTGCAGCACGTCGTGGGAGATCGATGGTTACGGAGTGCATTGTCCGAAATGCAAACAGCTGAAAAGCGTTGTCGATGCTTCCGAATGTCCGGACGCCACGCCTTCACAGTCATGTCCGGGCAAGGAAGAACCGGAAGTTGTACGGGTTCAGAGGAGTTTGTTTTAGATGGCGGGTGACTGGATCAAAATCGAACACGCGATGCCGGATAAGCCGGAAGTCGTGGAGATGGCGGCAAGTCTTGGAATCGACCAGGACACCGTCACAGGGAAGGTGCTTCGTCTTTGGATTTGGGCGGATCAGCAGACTGAAACTGGTAACGCTTTAAGTGTTACAGAAACGTTCATAGATCGACACACTTTTTGTCCGGGACTCGCTGCGGCGCTCCGGAAGGTTGGCTGGTTGACGGGTCGTGAAGGCCACCTTTCAATCCCTAACTTCTCCCGACACAACGGCCAGACCGCCAAAAAGCGTGGAAATACACAGAAACGAGTGGCTAAATCACGTAACGCTCAAAGTGTTACAAAAAGCGCACTAGAGAAGAGAAGAGAAGAGAAGAGTAAAACTATATACACACCGGGTGAAGGATTTCTGATTCCGTCAAAGATCAACACGCCGGAAGTGATCGCGTCAGTTGGTCGGTGGTTGGCACATCTGCGACAGAATCACCCTCACAAGGTGGTTGAGGACAACAGCCCTCAGGAAGAGGCATTGTGGCGGACGATTGCACGGTGGGGAAAATCGCCAGCAGAAGTTGAGGCCCAGATCGATCTGTGCATCGGTAGCGACTGGCAGAACCTGCGGGCTCCAGAAGTGCCACGGCAGGACGGCACGAAATCGTCGACGGCCAGTGAAGGGCAGTCATCATCGGCTGAATCATGGGACCGCGTGTGTGATGCCCTGAGCAAGTTTGACCCGAAGTACAATCTCGAAGAATGCCGCGAGTTGCTGCAACCGAAAGACCTGACAGCAGCGAAAGCGCTTGGCGGGCTGACAAGAATTCGAAACCGGGACCAGTTCACTAGGACAGCGATCAGAAAAGAGTTTCTGGAGGCGTTCAGGCGGACACGTTAGAATTCAACCAAGGTACGGTGCTGGAGGCTTATTCAGGTGGAGTTTTCAGGCCTCGTAGCACACCTGTCATGACAATTAGGATCGGAGGCAAGAACGACACCGCCCATCCGACCGTGTCAACGATCGATGACTCAGGTGCGACTGCTCCGATGAGCAATGCGATACCGGTGCAAATGACCGCGATGAGGAATCCGGCGATCAGTGTGAACGATACGTTCACAGCTGGCTTTCCATCGCGAGTACCGACAAACGAAAGTCGCATTCTTACACTACAATCGGGACAGGAAAACTTTCGATAAATCTACCGCCAAAGGGGCAGGATTGCTAACACGCAGACGTTGAGGGTTTTGGTCCTTTGAAGAACCGACAAATTCTCTTGACGTCATCAATCCCGCCGATATATTGCCAAGTATCCAGTGAGCCCAGGCGCCGACACTGAATCTCTCAACAGATTCAACGGGCGTCAACAGTGTCTACATTTCCAATCAAGGTGCATCAGTGCATCAGCGGTTTCACACAAAGTGAACGGCGCTGTCATGGTGTCCTGAAGCTATCCGAGAAACTTCACGAGCTCGGATTCAATAATCGCATCAGCCGGGTCTCGTTGCGCCCGTGGAATGACGACTGGGCCACCGTCGCTGAGAATATCTGGCTACTCGGCCAGCATCACGACGCCGAGGTGGTCGTCAACATTTACGCCTATTCGTGGGGCGGTGGTTGGGGCGCTGTCCAGCTGGCTCGCGAGCTGAAGAAACGCGGCATCACGGTCTGGTGTGTTGTGGCTTCTGACGCGGTTTATCGTCATCCGCTGCTGCTTATGCGGTGGGTCTCGCTACTCGGCCGCAACTTTCCGTTCTCGCCACGGATCAAGATTCCGTCCAACGTGACACACGTTGTGCCGTTTCATCAGACGTTGAATCGACCACAGGGCCACAGGATCGTTGCAGGCAAGGGATTTTCAGGCGTGATCAATCCGTCTGTTGAGGTCTCAGCCACACACCAGTACATGGACGACGCGGACGAATTCCACACGGCAGCGATCAAAGCGGCTGAACGGCTGAAGGAGATCGCATGAGTGAGCCACAGCCCGGAATCGTCATCGACAATTGCCGGATATCGCGAGTCATCGACGCGGACACGATCGAATTGTCCGTCACCAGAAAGGTTCGTTGCCGTCTGGTCGGATGCTGGTCGCCTGAAACTCACAGGACGAAACACCCGTCAGAGAAGGCGCTCGGGCTGACTGCAAAAGCAAGGTTGGAGACTATCGCGCACGTCGGCGACAAGTGCTTGCTTCAGATTTGTACAGACGGAGATGACGAAATTGGCGACGGCTTGACGTTCGGCCGTGTCTTGGGTCGCGTGTGGCTTTCTGAAACTAACGAAGACATCTCGCGACAGATGAACGCGACAGGCCAGACGTTCGAAACGAAAGCGGCTCTTGAAGCGTATTTGACGGAACAGGATCAAAGGGGTGAGCAATGAAACGTCGGCTTCTCACGCTCATCGCGTTTCTGTTCTGTGCCAGTGCGTCAGGCTTTCAGCGAGCTGACAACCGCCTGGAATTGCTGGTGTTCAAAACTCGGGAGTGTGATCCCTGCAAGCAATGGACAGCCGCCTACAACAACCCCTTCACTGGCCTGAAGGTGAGCATCAACCGAGCGTACCGGATGCGGGATGCGATCGTTGTACAGGAGAATCTGGAGCTTGCTCGGAAATACAGCGTTAAGCGTGTACCGACGTTCGTGTTGGTCGATGGCAACGGGCGCGAAGTGCATCGCGTTCAGGGCTTTCAAAGTCCCGCCGCTCTGATGAATCAACTGATGGCGATACCCCGCGTTCCACCAGTACAGACACGACCTCCGCAGGTGCCCGTCGACAACGACCGCATGAAGCGACTGGAGGAGGCCAACAAGAACCTTGAGGACAAGGCTGACAGTCTTGAGGATCGATTGGCTGACCGGCAGAAGCAATCAGCGGCCGATCGTGAGAAGGCACGACGAGAACTCGCAGCACTCAAGGAACTGCAGGAGCAACAGGCGTCCGATCTGAAGGCAGCACTGGAAAAGGTGAAACAGAAAGCCGCTCCAGTGCTACCAGCCGAACCTGAATGCAAGGATGGCGTTTGCACCATTCCACCACCCGCTGACGATCCAAATGTGAACGCGGAAAGCCCTGAGGCCAGCGGAAAGCCGCGAAGCTTATGGGGCACGATTCTACACCATGGCGTGGGGCTGGCTCTCGACTTCGGTTTGACGCAGGCACAGTCGGAAATCGCCATTCCACTCGCAGTTGCAGGTGGGCCAATAGGCATCGCTTCTGCTGGTGGGTTCATGCTGCTCAAGGCATGGCGACGACGAAAGGGCCGCCATGAGCTGGACACCACAGCCGACGATGAGCCAGCGCCAGTACCAGTGAGTAGGCAGAGCAGCGAGCCAACAAAGCCCCAAGAAGTCGATGACATCATCCGTTATCTGAAAGACAAGGAAACGGACTCGGCAGCAGTCAATCAGGCTGTTGAATCACTGGAGGGGTTGGTTGCACGAATGGAAGTGCAGCCAGACGGAAGCACTGAGGAAACGTACTGGAAAGACGGCGTCAGGCTCGCAAAAGCCGGGCGATTGAGTGTCAACGTGTTGGGTGGTCCAGCCGTTGCAAGAGGGATCGAGGACTACGTGGCACGGCGTACAGCTGCCGAACACGGGCAAACTTTGGGAGAACAATAATCATGGCTCAGAATTCATTTGCAGGAACAAATTTGCGGGTTGGCAATCAGGGCGTCAGGTCGGTCATTGATGAGGCGATGAGCTTCAGAACGCAGGTCACGCGCACGGATTAAGTGCGACAGGTTGGTGGCTGGGGTGATCCGCTGAATCAGATCCTCTCGGAAGGACTCGGACGCATCCGG
Organism: Fuerstiella sp.; assembly: GCA_014238335.1. Lineage (GTDB taxonomy): Bacteria > Planctomycetota > Planctomycetia > Planctomycetales > Planctomycetaceae > Fuerstiella. The sequence goes on along the minus strand of JABABI010000179.1, from coordinate 1,255 downwards.
AAAACGTTGGCGCTTGTGACATACCAACAGCGACAGTCACAGGACACAGGCCAGTCAGGCACGGATTCGAGCGCCGGGCAACGTGAACGTGAGGCGGCAAGGGAAGGCCAAGCCGTTGACGAAGACCTCAAACTTCGGGAACTGTTTGGCGAGTCAAGGCCATTGAGTGTTGATGATACGCAAATGCCGGCCAGTCATCAGTCACAGTTGCCGTATGACTTCAGTGGGGCCAACAAGAACTTTCCGCAACTAAGCGATCAGAAGTTTCAGAATATATTTCTGCGGCAGTTCGTTTCAGTGCTCGACATGTTGGTTCGCGATGCCTCTACGCTGGCCTGTGCAGAGTACGGGTACACGATCCCCACCCGTCAGAGCGTCATGCTTCACAACCATCTGGAGACAGCGTTTGCGATCCTTCAGCACAAGGGCGGAGCAGCTCGGGCACCGCACATTGTGAACGGAACCGATCCTGAATCACTTCTTGGCAAGGTCGGGCCAAGCATCAGCGACGTGGTGATTGCCGATCCGATTCCTGAGCTGGCGAGTGATTCTGCTCAGGGGTAGGTGGCGGGCAGACTCAAGAAGGTGACCTGACCGGGAGTACAGTCCCGGTCAGGTCGAGACATCACAAATCGGGGTATGCAATGTCGGAAAATAGTTTAACGATGTTCGACGACGGCGAAAGCGAGCCGGAGCACACTCTTGGCCAATACAACGGCTATGTGATCCGGTGTCGATTCGTTGACGGTGTGCCATATCTGTCGGCTACGGATATGTGCGTGGCGTCTGGTAAGCCGTGGGGAAATTATCGCAGGTCGAAGCAGGCGCAGGAGATTATTGAGGATATCTGCGGCGAATTAAGGTGTTCAGAATCGAATATCATAATTTCGGTTGTCGGCAAGGGGAAAGAACAAGGGACATGGATTCACGAAGACATCGCCCACGATCTCGCCATGTGGTTCAACGTGAAGTTCAAGCGATGGGTGATCAATCAAATCAAGGCCATCACCCAAGGTAAACCAATTGTCACACGCGAACTCGCTGAGGCGAAAACGACCGATGTGGGAATGCCACTGTTTGACGCAGCGATGGCGGACTTTCGTGCCGACATGGCGGAAATGCAGCAGCAAATAGCGCGGCTGACTGAAATGCAGATTTGCCAGGGCAAGGTACAGATTGAGATTCTGCAGGAACTTGTAGTTGCGACTCGACGAATAGACGACCGCACCAAGGGGAAGCGGGAAGACGTTTCTGG
>JABABI010000178.1 GCA_014238335.1 Fuerstiella sp. | reverse complement strand
CACTACCCCTGTTACCCAACCCGTACTCTCATAACACCTGGATCAAAAACGGGGGTATTCCAGAATGTTCTTACGTCACAGCCACACAACGAAGCGGTTGATTCTGAACCAGAAAAAGTTTTACCAATGCCTCCCTGCGTTGCCAAAGTGTGAAGGTGAGGCGAAGGCCTCTGCGTAAAAAAACATGTTAGGCGACGGCAGAATTCCAGGTGTGGCAAAACGGCGTTGACTTGTAATCCTGAATCAGCCTGGCCGAAAACGCGAAATGCCATTTCCCTTGTGGAAAGCAAGGTGCGAACAGTTCTACAGGCGAATGATTGGCCAGACGCAGCCTGCGAGGAAGCGAGGGTGAAATAGAATCGGCAGAGGCAATAGCACCCACGCCGAAGTCCAAGCCCGTCCGAGCAAGCTTGAGTCTAAAAACGCGAGCCGTTTCTCAAGCACGACGCCGATTCCGTTGATCAGGAAGTAGAGCATGGGAAGTCCGTATCCAGCGCCAACCGGAACGCTGATCGCAAGTTCATGCAGCATTCCGGAAAACAGAAACCCGCCGATTGTTGCGAGAACAGTCACTTGTTGTGAACGCCCGGGTAATTGTTTGAGTGGGCGGAAAACAGCCAACGCCGTCATTTCCGAAAAAGCCAGGTTCCAGCGTCGGCCCCAGAATTCCGCAAGCGAACGCGACAACAGCGGCGCTCGAAACAGAGTCGAACATCGAGCGCCGAAATAACGCCAGATTCCGGTCAGAATATTGAAGAACCCGAAGTGCACGGTGAGGCTCAAACCGAGCAACAGCAAAGCGGTCGCTATCCACCGTCTCCATGATTCGATTTCCGTGGTCTCGTTAACGCCACCGTGCGCGACCATCCATGCGGTAGCGACGAACGCACCGCCGACGAGCATGCGTATCAAGCCGCGCCAGATGAACTCCCGCCAGTCAGAAAACGTCTTGTCGGGAACGTTCCGGAACGACTCGGCACGCATGCCAATCCATCCAACACAGAATCCCATCCATCGCCAGAATGTCAAAACGCATCGGCCGTGGTGTCGTGCCTCAACGTAGACGACTGCTTTCATTGACCAAAGGAGCGAAACAACGATCAACAGCATTCGCGTTCCGTATGGCTCACTGGTACTCGTTCTTTCAACGAACAATACAGCCGCCACCACAAATATCCAGGCGACAATTCTTGCAATTGCGAGTCGCTGGAGTGTAGCAACAGAAAAACCAATCAAGGGTATCGCGCAAATGAAAATGGCTAGCCATGCGACCACTGTGATGTTGTTGATCGAGTAACCCGTCACACCGCTGCTCCTGCCAGGTTCTCGAGGACTGCCCAACCGTACACCAGTGTCAGTCCAACAAACAGACCGACAAGCAACGCCTCGGCGACCAAATAACGTAAACCCTTCGGTGCGTCGCTGCGATCGAACCAAGTGAATTGAATGATTACGCGAGCTAGCCAGTAGGCAACAATGTAGATAGTTACCGCGACTGCCAAGAATGACTTGTCGGTCAGACTCGAAGGGGAAATCATCGAAATGAGTGCAAAACTGAGGTTAGTTACCCAAATGTAGCCGGCGTAAGTCCAAAATACCTGACGCGTCAAGGGCCTTAGCTTCGAGGTTTCTTCGGCCCAGTTCAAAACTTTCGGAATTGCGAGGCTGCAGACAACGAGGACCAGCTGTCCGAACCCCGCAACGAAAATCAGCGTTTCAAGCATGAGCCGTCTTTCTGTCAGTTATTGCTGCTGAGTCAACCGCAATAAAACGCAAAATGTAACAGCGTCGCGCTCAGAATGCCCGTGAATCACGGCGTCGATACTTGGGACCGAGGTCACGCGGTACTTCGCAACATTCGGTCCGTTCGCCGACTCACCTTACGGCGCGACCCACAGAGGCATTTTAGACTCGATGGCTCGCGAACGAATTGCCATCAACATCCGTGTCCATCTATCCATGGATGAGGTCGTCCAGCGGAAGGTTTTTAGGTCACCGCCATAAACGAAGCGCTGGACTCTGAATTGACGAAGAGTTTGCCAGCACCCGCCATCACATCGCCACCAAGGGCCATAGGCCCGAATTTTCCGAGTTCACGAAATGGAAAGTAGCCACCACGCTTTTTGATGGCACGGGAAACGTCCTGCGGCAGGAGCAGCCACCACGGAATAATGTTGCGGTTCCAGGCGTTCACGGTGACGTCCACGTCCTGGAGATCACCGTGAACGATCTGGACTTCTATTCGACTGTGGCCACCAACGGAAGGTGTTGCCGCCGCCGCCCCCAAACGAAGCGAAAGACGTCAAACAGCCAGATCGTTCTTCCAAATGCCACCTCGCGTGACAAACCAAAGAAGGCGTGCGGAAGGTTTCAGCGGAAAAACCATGTTGGGCAACACTACGCTGATTGTGCAGGTTGACGTCGTACGAATCCAAGGACGACAAATACGATCCCGACAATCGCAAGTGGGACCGCAGCGAACTCCTGCACTAAAGCGGTGCTTAATTCGCTTGGGAGGTCGGATGGCAGTACATCATTTGACGAATTCGGAAAATGGCAGGGAGCCAGAGGGGGGCTTTAGTGGCGAAGGTCTGGTTCAGTTGAAAGCCACTGGCGAGGGCGAGATTTTCTTCAATTCCTGCGGAGCGATCCTGTCGGTGGATGCCACGGACGAATACATGGTCGACACGGGCTACGTGGTCGCCTTCGAGGAGACTCTGAATTACAACATTTCCTTTCTGCCTTGCCTCAGAAGTGGCAGAAAACTCAAGACTTTGCTCTTCGGTGCTGCAGGTCTGGTCTGTCGATTTTCCGGACAGTGACGCGTCTGAATTCAGACCCGCTACTGCGGAGTTTTCTGTCCTGGGCCAACCCGCATCGTCCGTCCAGGAGCAGAGATTCTCTCGTTTATGAAGCCCCCCCGTGATGGGCGGATTGGCCCACGTACTGACTGCGCTCCAACCGAAGAGTCGTACTTCCAGAGCTGTGTTGGACGAGACAGTAAGATTCAGGCCGCTCGACGTTAGTGTTGTCAGGCCGCTCGCGTTTCCGCTGGCATCCACCCCTGTCTGGGAAAGGTGAAAATCGGTGCCCGCCTGTGTGACAACTCCAGCGATATTGGTGGAGATGGTGTAATCCTGCGAAGCACCATCCCCGTTTCGCCGGGCGTCGAATGAGATATCTGTCACAACCATGTCTTCTGTCTTTGTGACGGCATACAGGAAATAGTCTCCGGCACTGATCGCTGTGCTTCTCTTGGTAGGGAATGTCTGCAGGTCCACATCGTGATGCCTCCATTTCTGCAGCGTCCCCGATGCGTATACATTGTTCGAATGATGGTGCAGGCCGGGTGCCGCATCGTATTCGTGGCCGCTTTCCTGTTTGACAAGATTCACGGTTATCGCGACTGTCAGTGAATTGCGGGAAACATCCGTTTCACCGGTTGTTAAATCGCCGAAGTCGCCCCGGGATGACCTGAGCGGCCGCGTTTCCGGCCGGAGCTCAGCATCACCGTTTCCATCCATAAAAACAGCACCCCGTCCTTACAATAAAATCAGAAGCACGGCATCCATGTTGGGTTAAAAGTCGATGAATGCTTGTACATCTGCGTCGTCGGTGCCGGACTCAGAGATAATCAGAAAACCCGTTTTGCATTCCGGGGACGAGCGACGTCCTGGAAACTTGTGACTGGCGTCCAGCGGGAAGCATAACCGCCGCGGCGAGCCGCTGCCCTACGCAGGACTTGAAAACGCCGCGTCTGGCGATGACGCGACCTGAACAACGCGTCGTGTGAGCGCCGTCTGCGAAGGCTAAGCCGGTGTGCTGCGGCGCAGGCCCCCGTTGACTTTTCTTGCGGCGCCTCCGTGGTTAGCCTTACTCCTTGGTCGCACGAATCATGTTCGGAGAATGAAGATGGCCGCCACACCAGAATTACCAACTCTAAAGCCCGCCAATCGCATCGCCGCCCGCGCCCTTGTGTTGGCCGCTGTTGAATTGCGCGCCAATGTCGAAGCGCAGCCGAGCCATCCGCGATCTGAGGAACTGTGTCCACGCGCGCTCGGCTGGCTGGAATCGCTTGACCTTGGCACCGAGATTGAGCCACTGGAGAGAGATATACTTGAGGCGCCTCTGGGATCATTGCGGCCGGAGCAACGCACGGACGCAAACTGGGCGAGAGAAGGTGCGGCGCTGCTTGCCTGGGCATTGGGGCTGGTGGATCCGTCGCCTGCGTCCACGTTCGCCGGGTCTGCGGCAGGGGCGCTGCGCCTGCTACACGACACTGCCAGGGAACTTGTGGAAGCAGCGACTTTGCGGCCAGCCGATGAGCTGGCGGAGTATGGACGACACATACTGCTTGTCAAGCACCATCTGCGGGATCGCAGTTTTCGCGACAAGAGCGACGGCAATAACTTCGCTGCGGATATTTTGTATACGGTTCTGTGTCAGACACTTGCGAAGCTAGGCCTTCAAGACGATACCAACGCATTGAAGAAGGCGGGGGAAATGGTCGATGAGATGCCCGCAGCCGACCGCGAGCATGCAGGTGGGCTCTTTTTTGTGCGTGCAGTCGCAATAGGCTGGCTTCTCGGAGAAACCGAAGCTTACGGGGACTGAGAAAACACCGCGGTTCTGCGGTAAATCTGTGTTGTGGGTGTGACGCGTCAGACCTGATCCAAAGTCAGCCATTCATCCCGGAGAAACAAAAGGTAGACCATTGCGAGAAAAATGCGCAGGCCGCGGAGATTACTGCCGCATTCAAACTGTACCGTTTTCCGGGCAGCGATGCGGAAATGGCGAGTTGGGCTGCCTGCACCATTGACCTTCGCCACAATTGAATGTCTGCCTGATGCAACTGGAACATCAACGGTTTGACCGGCACTAATGCGGGCCACCTCGTGTCCGTCGAGGAGAATACGATACACGAGCAAAAAATCCATATAGCTGGTGGACCGAGTCACTCGAATGCAGGCCTCGCCTGCCGGGATTGCCGCATAATCGACCTTCGGCGGTAAGTAAGGGTTGTCATCTTGCATCGGGATCGACCACACAACGGAAGGTCTTCGCGACACCGCCCCAACAGGACACTGGCGCTTTGAACAGCATTCGATTTTACTCCACCAGCACCGTTTGAACAAACATCGCTGGTGCCCTGGTGCCCTGGTTCGCTGCGAAAAAAACATGTTAGGTGACCGGTGCGGCCTGCTGAGGGACGACTGCGTATTGAGTTGAGCAGGCTGGGGGCAGCCGACTGTGGACCTCGAACGGCCAACGGTCCCATTGTCGTACTCAACCGGTCTCAGTCTGTGCGGCTGCGAGAAATTCGGTTGTTTGAGTCGCGTCCCGCGTGGATTGTCATGGAGCTTCCGCCGGAAGACGAGTGAAGTGATCGACTACAGCAGCTGACTGCGTAACAACAGGAACACATCAATTCGCCCGATTTCTACGACCGTGCCCGGACGATTCCGGGACGGAAATTTCTGCAGTGCGCCGTGGCCCGAGAGCCTTTAATGTGACAAGTTCCACGGCGTCGTTCGGCTACCCGCCGTTGGCCACACATGAGATCAGCGGCAAACAAACATAGATGCTTGTGCTACGTGCTGGTGTGTGCAGTCGGCCGGGGGGGTTAGTTCCAGAACTTTTCGCCGTGCCAGTTGACTGGTGGATTTGTCACCACCTCAACATCACCGTGCACTTTGGTCTGACAGGCCAGTCGCACGTCCTTTTCAGGATTGCTGAGCAGCTTCAGGCCAAGCAGAGGATTGATCCACTTGTTAATTTTTTCGAGCAACCCTTTGGGGCTGCAATTTTCCGTTCCGTCCTTGACGACAACGTTGCAACTGCAGCATGCTCCGAATCCCATGCAGTTCACAACTTTGTGCGGTCCGGAATACAGCTGGACTCCGTTCCTGCGAGCTACCGAGCGGATGTCGTCGCCTTCCTGGGCTTCAACAGAGACCTTTTCGTTTACGAATTTGATTGTTGGCATGTTCGCTATACCGTTTTGATGGGCCTGGCAGATGTGTCAGTCCGGCAAATATTAGCCTTGTGCCGCCACGTTTTCCAGACTCGTTGATACGTCCCCGTGACTGAGAACCGGAGGCTTTCTGAAGACAAAATCGGGCCATTGGCGGATCTTCGCCCAGAATTCAGAACGGACCGAGCGAAGCGCTGTTCCGGTATCGTCGGCCCACTTCTCTGATCATTCGATTGCCGGAGCGGCGTCGGTGCGCTCGTGGACCCGGCCTGATTTGTTGCCCGGCATCACATTTCGCTGGCTTGCAGCACGGCCTGTTGTACAGCCAGATCGTGTGCGGTGTTGTATTCGGGGGCTTCCTGTCCCCGGATAACACGAGCCAGGTGCTGGAAGTCGCCGTCGTATCGGCCGGCAGAGGCGGGCAACTCGATCTCGTGCGTGCCGCGTTTGTACTCGCCGGTGTCCGATTCCAGAGTCAGTTGCAGCCGGTACGGTTCGAGCGGCTGAATGCTGATCGTTCCTTTCGTCCCGCAGACGTGAAACTGACGCCGTCGAAACCCTTCGACCTCCGAAACGGAGCTGCGGACGGTGGCGGTCGCGGTGGGATATTCGAACACCGCCAGGCAGTTGTCCATCAGTTTGTCGTGGTCCGGGCGGGTGTTTCTGTTGAAGGCGTTTACTTTTGTCGGCGGACCAAGCACCGTCACGACGGCGTCAATCAGGTGGCATCCCAGTTCAAACAGCGAGCCACCTTTGTATCTGGCGAGCTGCACACGTGTGGCGTCGTTGACCTTCTTGCTCATTTCGCAGTGCAGCAGAAACACGTCGCCCAGCCATCCGGAACGAACGGCGTGAAACAGGAAACGGAACGCCGCATTGCTGCGAAACATGTAGCCCATCTGGATGACCAGATCCTGTGCATCGGCTGCTCCGCAGATTTTTCGAAAATGGTTCAGTGATGTGCCGGCCGGCTTGTCCAGATGAATGTGCTTGCCAGCGGCGATGCAACGTTCGGCGACAGGCAGCAGGTCGTCGATTTCTGTTTCTACTGCGACAGCCTGCAACCCCGGAGTATCGAGCAACTGCCGCTCCGACATCCAATTCAGTCCCGCGTACGTCTTTGATTCCGCGACGCGTTTGCGTTGAGAATTGTTGGCTTCGACGACGCCAACAACTTCGAATAGTTCAGAGAACTTACGAAACGTCGCCATCTTGCCGGATGCGTGTGCGTGTCTGGTACCGATCTGTCCGACCTTGATCTTTGCAGGGGGGGCCGTCTTTGCTGATGATTCCGAGGCTGCGGCCAGCATTGTCGTCGCAGACGATGCCAGAAACGTACGTCGATCAGTTGAGTTCATTGTTGTCGCCAATCCGTATCTGATTTATGAAAGAGGTTTGTCTGGTGCTCATCACTCTGTCGGGACGACGCGACTGGTTGCGGATGCTTCCAGCATCGCCGTGACGGCCGCGACTCCGGCCCTGCCATCTGCAGCTGTGCCTTCGCCACCTGTCGTGCCATGGATGCTGTTCACGAACCCCTGGATCTGGTCGCAGTAGGCCTGCATTCGGCTGAGTGCGAACGCCGAAGTGGAATCATCGTGTCCAACCGCCGGCTGTTCGTAAACGGTGGACATGCCGGTTGCGTTGCCCACCTGCAATTGGCCATAAGGATCCAGGTCGATAATGCCGTCATCACCCATGATTCGGAATCGAAAGGCTTCACCGGTGAAACCGGGTTCCGGCAGAACGCTGGACGACCAGAACGTGGACATGGTTCCGTCGTCAAACGTCAGCAGCGTCATGGTTGTATTCTCGTTGGGGTTTTCTTCGCGGAATGTGCCTGACAGAGCGGCGACGGAGATGATGTCACTGCCCAGCCACCAGCGGCACAGGTCGACATTGTGCGGTGCACTGTTCATCAGATGAGCCACACTTCGTGGGTCGGTCCACCAGCCCCAGTTGCCACCAAAGCCGGTGTCCTGCCGCATGGTCGTGATGTCAAACAGGGCCGACATCTGAATGCAACGCACTTTTCCAATGGCGCCTTCCGTGATCAGTTGCCGGGTGCGGTAGTTGGACTCACGAAATCGCTGGTGATATCCGACAGACAGCACAAGTCCTCTACTGGCGCAGGCCTCGGACATGCGTTCCGCGTCGGCGACCGATGTCGCCATCGGTTTTTCCACCAGGACGTGTTTGCCGGCAGCGGCTGCCGCGAGCGCTTCGTCACAATGCACCCAGTGGGGTGTTGCAATAATGATGGCGTCGATGTCGTCGCGCTGCACCAGAGCCTGCACATCCGGTTCGACGTCGATCCCGTAGTCGTCGGCCAGTTTGGTGGCTCGAGTTCCCCCGGTAACGGCGACAGGGCGTGTGGATTCGAGCTTGTGCGCCGCATCCACATGGGTGCGTCCCATGAACCCTGATCCCGTAACTCCGATTCGCAGCGGTTCCGGCATTGTCGTTTCCTTTTTGCAGTCACTGTTCTGTGGGGGTAAACTTCGTCAGACTACAGTAAGTTCATTTGACCGGGGCAGGACCGAGCCTGCGAAGGAATCCCCGGGAGTCATTCATGTTTTCGGTCCAGCCCCGTCCACACCTTCCACGATGACAGCCGTGAATGGCTGTACGCCAACCGAAAGATACAGGCCGGCATGAAGAGAATTTCATTTGCAGCAGTCGGCATCGTCCTGACTGTGGCGCCGAATTGCAACGCAGATGAAGGTGCCGTGGCGGGTGTCGACGTGGCGAGACCTCAGGGTCTGGCGGTGATCGACTGGGTCATCGTTGTGCTGTATGCGATCGGGACGATCACTTTAGGCTGGTATTACAGCCGCAGGCAGAACTCCACGAAAGAATACTTTGTCGGCTCCGGGAACATGAATCCGTGGCTGATCGGCGTCTCTCTGTTCGCAACACTACTGAGTACGATCTCGTACCTGTCGATGCCGGGTGAATCACTGGGCAAGGGGCCGATGTACATGCTCAGCATGCTGGCATTGCCGGCCGTGTTTGCAGTCGTCGGCTTCGTATTACTGCCGGTCTACATGAAACAGCGAGTGACCAGTGCCTACGAACTGCTGGAAGAACGTCTGGGTCCGAACATCAGACTGCTGGGAGCGTGGTTGTTCATTTCGCTGCGTCTGGTCTGGATGTCACTGCTGATCTATCTGACCGCCAAAGCGATGACGATCATGCTGGGCGTCGGTGAGGACATGATTCCCGTGATTGCTCTGGTGACGGGATTTGTGGCGGTCATCTACACGTCGTTAGGCGGGCTGCGGGCAGTGGTGATTACGGATTTCGTGCAGACCGTGTTGCTGTTCGGCGGGGCGCTGCTGGTGCTGGCAACCATCTCATGGAATCTGGGTGGGATCGGGTGGGTTCCAACCGAATGGAATCCGGCATGGGATACTC
>JABABI010000177.1 GCA_014238335.1 Fuerstiella sp. | reverse complement strand
CAAGGCAGCCCCGCAAACCGCAACTCGGACAAAAAACTCACGGCCTCTACGGGTTCTCGAACCTTCGTTGCCCTACAGCAATGCGGTGATCGGGTTGCCATCGTGCGCCACAGTGAATGGCCGTCCGGTTGGCGATTTGATGACTTCCTTCAGCGGCAGTCCAAGCGCCATGGCGATTGTCGCGTTCAGGTCAGCGGGTGAGACGCCATTTTCGTCCACGTTGTGTCCTTCAGCGTCAGACTTGCCGTACAGCTGTCCACCTTTTATGCCGCCGCCCGCCAAAGCTGCAGAGAAAACGGCCGGGTGATGGTCTCGCCCGACATTGTAATTGATGACGGGCGAACGTCCGAATTCGGTCGTCAGTACGATGAGCGTTTCCGCCAGCAGACCGCGTTCGTCAAGATCCTTGATTAGATTCCCGACAGCCTTGTCCAGGATATTGGCTCGTGACGGTAAAGTACCCGCATTATAAATGCTGTTGTGCATATCCCAGCCGCCGCAGGTCACTTCGACACATCGCATATTGTTTTCGATCAGTCGACGAGCCAGCAGGCAGCCCTGCCCAAACGAATCACGTCCATACCGATCGCGATCGGCCGCCTCTTCTTCATTCAGATCGAACGCTTTCAGTTCATCACTGGCCAGCAAACTGGTCGCTTCTGAGTAAAGATCGGTGTATGTCTTTACCTTCCGAACGTTGAATTTGTCACGGAAACGTTTATCGAAAGCGTCGATCAGATTGACACGTTTTTCGAAAGAATCACTGGTCAAATATGCTGGCGGTACAGTATTCTCAAGACCACGATTAGGGTCGCCGATCGGCAATGGACTGTAAACCGGATCGAAGAAGCCAGCCGCAGGATGCCGAGCCGGAGCGCTGATGAGTACCGTATCCGGCAGATTCTTACTTTGTCGTCCTTTAAACTTCTGAATCCACGGGCCCATTGACGGGTGAACTGTGGTCGCAATTTGTTCGTAGCTGGTACGCATAAGATATTCGCCGGCATCATGTGCACCGGTCTGCGTGTACATAGAGCGAATTGCGGCGACGTGTTCGAACTGACTCGCGATCGTAGGAAGAAACTGGCTGATCTGCACACCAGCGACGGACGTGCTGATCGGTGTCGTTTCGCCCTGATTTTCGTGACCCGGCTTCAGGTCGAACGTGTCCAGATGCGTCATGCCGCCATTCATGAACAGATAGATCAATCGCTTAGCCTTGCCTGCTTCGGGTGCTGCTGCGACTGCCTGATCCAGGCCTGACATCAGACCAACACCTAAAGCAGACTTGGCGGCGTACTCAACGAAGCGTCTGCGATTAAGTCCATCCATTTTTGCGAGAGTTGGTTTCATGAGGTTTTCTTTGTTCTCGAAAGGTCAGACGTGAATTGCTGTACAGCCAATCAGGTGTTTAGAGTCATACTCAAAATTATACACACAGGGTGCACCCATCATCCGGAAGCTATGAGCCGTCGCTCGAAATCGCGTGCGGGCCCGCCGCATGGGTTACTGAATGAATAAGAACTCACGGGTATTCACAAGTGACCAAATGACGTTTCCATAACCCGCTGCACCGTTGGCTTCGACCTCCTGCATCGCAAGGTCCATTTCTTCTTTGACGGGGTCTCGGCTTAGCACCGTTCGGAATACAGCAGTGATACCACTCGGCACCGACCGGGCCTTCATAACGTTGCGATACATCGTGGAATCTTTTTCCAGCATCATGTGCGAAATCGGCCCGTTAAACATGAACAGCACCTGCGGCACATTTCCGGTTGTTGAAGACGCCGAGATCAGTTCTCGATTTGACTGGCCAAACGTTCGCAGAAAATGATTCGCCGGTACCGGGGACGGAAGTTCCGAGGCTCGCGCAAGCAGGTTGCCCTTGTAGTGGTACTTCTTTTCTCGCTGCCATTTTCCGCCGTTGATTTTTCCTTCGTCGGTCAATGCCTGCAGCACTTCCGGTGCCTTAGCTTTGGTCAGGTCCACGCCAATGATGTCCGTCCGAACATTTGCTGGAAGTTCTCGATATTCTTCAGGATCAACTACGGCCAGAGTAAGAAACGAATCCCAGATCTGTTCAGCCGTCATGCGGCGAAGAATTGGCCCCGGAAAGTGATACGGTTCTCCTGGATGAACTTCGGCCGTGCACGCTTCTCGTTGATAGCTTTGCGAATTGAAGATCATCCGCAGGTACTGCTTGGTGTCAAAATTCAGCCGCAGCATTTCCGATTCCAGAAACGCCATCAATTCGGGGTTTTCTGCCACGGTGCTGTCCATCATGTCATCAACCGGCTCAATCTGTCCCACTCCAAAGGCCTGTTTCCACAGTCGATTGGCGATGGTGAGAGCAAAGCGAGGATTATCTTTGGAGGTCAGCCACTCAGCGAACGCGTGCCGTGGAGGTTGGCCACTACGAAGTTTGGCGGGCTTCCCGAACAGCGTTTTCGGCTCAATGACCTCCCCTGCTTTGGCGTTGTCGTAAGCATAGTCTGCAGGCAGCTTGATTTTGCGGCTTGTCTGATCGTTGACGATCTGCATGTTGTAGCCAACCATTCTGTTGAAGCGATATGAGTTTCGGCGACGGTCTTCTTCCTCCTGTTCAATCTCCTCATATTCCATCTGCAAGCGCTCACTCGGATTGTCGGTCCAGTACCGCGTGTCGTGACCGCCTGTTCGCGTCAGTGTTCCATACGTGAAGGCTGCCATCTGATAGAACTCTTTCTGCGTCCAGCGATCGAATGGATGATCGTGGCACTGTGCACAGCCGATTCGTGTTCCGAGAAAAATGCGGACCGTGTTGTTCATGTTATCCAGCGGCATATTTGCGTCACGCTGGAGGTACCCGGTTGCCGGATTTTCCCAGACGAGCCCTTCGGCCGTCATCATTTCATGCACACATTTGTCCCACGGCTTGTTCGCAGCCAGTGATTCCTTGAGCCACTGCCGGTAGTGTTCGCCACGGACGTTTGTATTCAGACTGTCTGTGTAGCGAAGGACATCGGCCCAGTAATTGAAGTAGTGACTTGCGTAACCGTCGCTGTTCAATAACTCGTCGATAAGCTTTGTTCGCTTCTCCGGATCTTTTGAGATCAGGAAACTTCGCACCTGTCGGTAAGTCGGGATCGTTCCCGTGACGTCCAGATAAATACGACGCAGGAATTGGGCATCAGTCGCAGCGGGGTTCGGGTTGACCTTGTGTTTGGTGTAATTCGCGGCGACGAATGCGTCCAGCTTTTTCGCAGCACTCAATGCGTCCCCCAGGCGAACAGGATCGACGGGTTTCGACTCCACCGTGAACCGAGGTGACTCTTCCTGCTGCTGTTCCGGTGGTGTCGTCAACTGCCTGACCATCCGTGAATCTGCTCCGGCTTCGGTGCGTTTCCCGAGTTTCAGGTAGGCCTGTCGCCGTCCTTTGTAGGCGTTCGTGAAGTCGGGGTTCAGTTCAATCGCTTTCGAAAAGTCTTTGACGGCATCGCTGTGATCTTCGTCGCTGTGGTATGCGTACCCACGGTAGCAAAAGGCCATCGCGTTCTCGGGATCCAGGTCGATCGCTCGACTCAGACTCACGATGGCATCATCAAATTGCCCCAGATCCAGCAATGCCTGACCGCGACGAACATGTGCCTTTGTGAAGTTTGGATCTAATTGAATGGCTTTGTCGAGGTCCGCCATCGCATTGGGAATGTCGCGGGCCATGCCGAACAGAAATGCCCGATCGCATAACGCGGCGACTAAGTCAGGCTGAAGCTGAAGTGCTTTGTCGAGATCCGCCTTCGCTTTTTCCAGATCGCCCTTTGCTCCGTAGGCGGCGCCACGTCGCTGCCACGCAATGGCCAGAGTTCCGTCAAGTTCAATGGCTTTGACCTGGTCAGCAAGTGCCTGATTTGCGTTTCCTTTAGCCCCGTAGGCATAACCACGATTGCTGTATGCCTCAGCGAAATCTTCTTTGTCCCGGATCGCTCGATTGGCACTATTGATGGCTTTGTCGTATTGCTTACGGGCAAGATAGGCCATCGTCCTGAAGTTGTGGGCTTCAAAATGATCACCTCTTTCCAGCGTTGCAAAGTACGCGCTGTTGATGGCGTCCAGGTATTGCTTCTTTTGGTACAGGGCGAATGATCGATGGGCGTAAGCGTCTGCGCGGCTTTGGACGATTTCCGGATCACGTCCCTGCTTTTCCGTCACCCAGTCGAAGTCTTCAATCGCTTTGTCGTATTCGGATTTGCCGTTGAATGCCATTCCGCGAACCACACGTGAGTCTGCGTGTTCAGCATCCAGCGCTATACCCTTTTCCGCTGTGAGGATTGCCTGATCCCACTGGCCGTTTTCGATCTGGCTAAGTGCCTGTTCGACAAGGGCGTGAGCCGGAGAGGGCGTTGGTTGATCCTGGGCCAGAATATGCTGACCGCTTAAACTTGCGAGCGAAGTAAGAACGACCGTGAAACATACTGTTTTACGCGTGAGACTTCTCCGGTATCGACTCATATCGGCACTTTCATGCATTCGTGAAACGACGCTGATCGCAAGTGAAATAGAGGAATCGGCGGCGCACGGTGACAGGTTGCACATCTACAGTTGCGAACATGGTCCCGAGCATTCGGGCATTTGTCAATCTTTGGTTATTCTGGAGCCTGGGCTTCCTCGCTGGACTCATTTGCCTTGACCTGCCTTCGACGCTCGTCGGCTTGAGCAGCTCGATGCTCGGCAAACTCCGGTTCACGCGCCCCGTGGACGTAACCTGCTCCGGTCTGATCATCCTGTGTCACGGACGCTTTAGGACTCACCAACACCGGACACGCCCTCCGCTGCGCGCTGGCCAAAGTCGCGAGTGCATCACGTTGACTACACTCGACGGTGGTTTAAGGGGACAAGCAAATGCCGGTAAACTCAATCTTTGTCGACCGATGTTCGTCTCTCAGCCTGCGACCCCGTTTCCGCTCCCGGGGCTGAGGACCGCTTGAGCTTGGGCCCAATGCGGTGGCCCATTCGAAACGGCGCCCACGGCTTGATGATAGTCTTGATTGACGAGATGAGTTCTTCGGTAACGTGCGCTCGAACAACAGGCCATTTTCCGGTTAACGTACGGGTTACGCCGTGAGGTCAAAAAACTGAACCGAACGCGAAGCTCTTTGACAATGAGGTTTTAGAAACAGAAATCGTTCGAGATTTCGGCCGAGCATCGGCCAGAGATAGCGACTTCATACCGTGGAATTGGTGTCGATCCACGGTGAGTGCGCACCTTCACCGCAGAATGACAACGAGTGGTGCAGCTCCGAATCGTGGTCATTCTGTGATGAAGGTGCGCGCTCAGTTGAAACAGACACCGATTGACTCGCCTGTGGTCCAATCGTCTCAACCACGTTCGGCCGAAATCGTGACTCGATTCGCTTGCTAACAACTGATTGTCAAACAGCTTCGCGTTCGGTTCAGTTTTTTGACCCTACGGCCGCTGGCAGAGTAAAACAGGGCACAGACGGACTGGCATTCTGTCCCGCCATCGGAAATCAACCACAGAATGCGAGCAGTTCGGGCAGGACAATTTTTTCCGGGTTCGCCGGATCAAACAGAACAACGACCTGCCGATCCACCTCGGCAAACCGTGTGAGTGCAGCGGCTCGAGCATCACTGACAAACACGCAGCATTTTGCCGTGCGAGTCGCTTCCAGAGCGCTGTAAGTCACCTGCACCCGATACAGACTTGCATCCTGAGATCGGTTGCCGTCCCGCTCTATGACATGATCCACGGTTCCGGATGCCATTTCACCGATTTTCAACAGCCTGCGATTCCTACGATGGAGCCACCAGTGGTCCCTGCAGGCGATGAACACGATCACCGCCGCCAGTCCGGCAGCAATCACGATTCCCCAGCCCTGATCGAGTACCACCCCGGTGACTTGCTGAATAAACTTGACAATCTGGTCGCTGGAGAAAATCACAATCGACCCCACCACCGACAATGCCATCAGCAGAAACGGTTCAACACGTGTCCTTTCCCGCCAGTACGGAGTCAGGTCGCGGACGGGAACCTGGTCGAGCAGTTGATCCCGTTCGGTCTTGGCAACCTGCCCTTCCTGCGAGAACGAGTCTGCGTCTGAGGATGGCCTTTCAGAGTCTTTCACATGCGGACCGTTGATGGTCATCCCGGCTTGAGCCCGGAGTCCGGCAAACACCTGCATCTCGGAAACTAACTGTCGATACTTTTCTATTTCATAAGCAGTTCCGGCACGATAAATCAGAGTGCGTTTTCCGAAGTCAACCACCGTCCATGGTCGCATCTTTGACCAGCGCGAATGCCGCCCCAGCCACTCGCGGAGATCCGGGGTCAGAAACTCAGGCAGTCCGGATTCCTCATCCGAGACCGCGTTATACCAGACATGAAAACCGGCGGTTTCCGATCGGCTGAACCAGGTGGACAGGCTTCGAAACAGCATCCTGGCGACGCTGTTGTGAGGCTCGAGTTGAAATGGGTGTGGGGAGTACGGCTGCTCTCCGGTGTTCTCAAACAGGCAGACGGTGGAGGTTCTGCTGACTGTGTCCTCTGCATCCCGGTCAAGAATCTCAGTCACTTCCGCCATCCAGCACTGCACATCCGGCAGGATGACTCTGGTTCCCAGGACTGTCACATTTGCGCGGGCATCGAACATGGCCTCAATCCCGGCAGCGATGTCCCGGTTCTCTTCCGGTTCGGCCAAGCGAAATCCCAGGCCCGCAAACGTCTCCCGTTTCTCAACGGTGTCCTTCCAGTCCAGCCAGACAGCATAACCCATGAGCGTGATGACGGCTGGTGGTCCAATCACCCACGGCAGGTTGTACAGGCCGTCATCCGTGAAAGTCACCACCAGCCAGCCGGCGACAGCCGTGACTGTCCAGGCAGCCAGTAAAATCCAGGTCACGCGTGCTTTGACCTCTTTGAACCGTCTGCGGAGTTCCTGTGAATGATCATCTACCGCATTGAGCATCCGGGAATCCTGTTCGCCGGTCGTGTCTGTGTCGTCAAAACGATATCTGATTCGGAGAAGATAACTATATTCATGTTTCTGATATTACAGTTTAGTTGCCTGGCAGTTACAGCCTCGAAGTCTACATCCGTAGGGTCAAAAACTGCGTCGAACTCAAAACGCTGTAAAACGCAGTGTTTCGGCGACTTCAGATTCTTGCATCTCCGCCGCTTGATTTCACGTGTCGGCACCGGAAACTGGCGAATTTCGGCGCCGAACATGTCCTTCCTGCTCCAACCCTGGCAGGTCCTGCTCGCCACGCTCTGTGGCATGGTCAATCAACGGCAGCAACAGATCATTGAGTTCCAGAACGCTCAGATCGAAGCTCTGCTGAAGAAGCTCGGAAAGAAGCGATTGCTGCTGGATGGGTCCACAGCCGTACGGTGGCTCTGAGGGGCATACAGCGGGCGACGTACAGTACGGTGTGTATCACCCGAAGCCATTGCGAGCCTGTGGCCTCCGAACCGAGCCGTTCGGTCAGCTGGTGATGCCGCTTGAAGCCGGCAACAGTTTCTGCTGACTCGTCGCCGACGCCAGTATTAGCCGTGTCGAACACACGACTGCTGTTACGAGCGGAATGCCGTTGCTGATCAGAAGATTCGCTTTCGCTTTGGCCGTGCTGAACGCTGAGCCGTCAGGGTGCGTTGCCGCCATTCAGGAACTTCAGCAGTAGTTCTTCAGTGATTTCGTGAGTGGCACCGTGACCTGCTTTATTTACTTTGCAGTGAATGACATCGCCGTCGAGGTAGCTGAAGACTTCTATTCTGCCGTCGACCTGCGTCGGACGAGATAGCCGACCGCCTGCGTAGCCCATCGCTTTCGCCCAAACGAACGTGGACTCTTCGGCATGCAAAAACGCGAGCTTGCCGTCCTTTGCCGGAATAACGTTTGATGGACCGCCGTTGTATGGCACAAGTTTGTCATTCATGCCGGAGATGTTCAGTAAACGCTTGCCGGTCAGCGGGAGAGCCGAAGAGCGATACTTGTTGTGGTCGCCCTTCGCTTTGAACTGCTTGCCGTCGTATTGCCAGACGTTCAATGGGCTGACACCGCTGATGTAGTTGCGAATGTTGGGCAGTCGGCTTTCGATGGCCAACTGGTTCACCATCGCTGCCCCGTTAGAAGCCCCCATGACCGTGAAGTTGCTTACGCTGACGTTGTCGTATTTGGCAAGTTTCTGAACGATGGCTTCAATGAGCCCAACATCATCGGCCTTCGAACGTTCTGACACGATATTCCAGCTTTCGCGGTAGCCCTGAACGAAGACCATGATGTAACGCGACGCGATACCTCGTCTGTTTCGCAGCCAGCCTCGCATGGCTTCCTGCGCATTCCCGCCGTTGCCATGCAGAAAGATGAACACCGGGAGCTCTGCCGCTTTTCCGACTGGCATTTGCGGCACATTCACAAAGTACGGACGCCGAAAGTTTCGTTCCTGCGACCATGTCTGAGTGACGAAGTACTCGCCGGACTTCAGGGCTCCTGATGTCGCGGAGGAAGTGGTCGGCGGCGTTGTTTGAGCGGGAAACCTGCCTCGCAGACCTTCGAGTTCAATTCTCAATTCTCCGATCTCGACTTCCATGTCTTCGGCATCGTCCGCAGAAGCCTCCATGACTCGGACAATCATTTCGATCAGTTCCTCGTCCGCTTCGATTTGAGACTGCAATCGATCCGCCTGTTGCTCAAGTCTCCGTCGAATCGCTTCTGCGTCATCCGGCACGACCAACAGCTTGCCTCGAATTGTTCGTAGCTCCCGAATGCCGGAGATCGTCTTCGTTAAGTACTGAGCATCCCGTCGCGTCCGATCGAGACCCGGTGTTTCATGGAGTCGCGCTATCAAGTCAAGGATCTCATTTGCCTGCTGGTCGAACTCGTCGAGTTCGCGTGACTGCGAAAACAGCCAGGCCATCAAGCCGGGTTCTTTGTTGCAACGGTCGCTGCTGAATTCTGTCGTGCCGTTGTCGGCGCCGGGAATCATCTTTCCGGAAACACCGTGGTTGTCGCCGGCCCACGTGGTCAGCTTCATGTTGCCGTTCACTTTTCTGACTTCGTCGAAGACCTTTCGATCTCTTTCGTAAGGGCAGACTCGATCTTTGTCGCCGTGAAACGCCCAGATGGGGATGTCCTTGATCTTCGCCGCGTCAATGAAGTCTTCTGTCGTTCTCTTGCCGGCTCCCGCGGACGGCGCGGCGGCGGCAAAATACTCGGTGTCGAGCTGAATGAAAATGTAAGTCCCATGGCCGCCCATCGAATGCCCCATGATGTAGATGCGGTCCGCATCTACCGAAGGAAGCGTCCTGATCAGCGCTTTGATTTTGTTCAGGTGGTCGGCATTCCAAAGTTCATTGGCCTGAGGTGCCACGACGTAGCACGAAAAGTCTTTCCGGCGCTCGGGTTCGGCGAGTTGTCGGTTCCAGTCTTTCAGTTGTTTGTCGTTATTGGTTCCTCGCCCGCC
>JABABI010000176.1 GCA_014238335.1 Fuerstiella sp. | reverse complement strand
TGATCAGCCGACGAATCGTCTGCAGCGCCGGAGCGTATCGCGTTGGGTGGGCGACAGCGACTCGGGTGTGGGACATTTCACACGCTTTGATGATCGCGTCAGCCTCTGTGAGATTTCGGCAGAATGGTTTTTCCACGTAGCAGTGAATACCCCGCTGTGCGGCCGCCAGCATGATGTCCGCATGCTGATCCAGCCAGCGAGGACACACGGCCACGATATCAGGTTTGGCGACATCCATCATTTCGCGGTAATCCGCAAAGACGTTGGCGCAGCCCACCTTTTTTGCCGTGTTGATACGCCCGTCGTTGTCGGCGTCAGCCACTGCGACGATGTTCGTGTTTGGAAAATCCAGCCATGCCGTGTCGAGACCGTGACCATAGTTACCACGGCCAGTGGCGCCAATAACTCCAATCGTGTAGTTCTGCATGATGGTTCTCCGTCGCTCGGTTTGGTTTGCGTGCTGTCGGCAAGCAAAAAAATAAACTGTCAGTGGGATTCACCAGCATCGGCGTTCAGTCGGCCGACACAGCCATTCGAAGAAACTCCGGCAGATATTCTCGCCATAATTTCCACTTGTGCCCGCCACCTGTCTTCACGTATCTGTGAGTAACTTCTGCGTCATTCAATTGCCCGACGCATTTGTCATTACGTTCGAGCAGAAAGTCATCGTCCCCGATGGGATTCAGAAATGCCTGAGCGTGTTCGCCGGTGCGTGAGGTCCTGTTAGAGCCGGATACTTCTTTCGCAGTGCCGCTGATTCCAGTTCAGGTGTCGCGGCACTGAATGCTCCCATCGCGCCGAAGGTGTCAGTGTTCTTTAGTCCGGTATATATCGCGTGTCCACCACCCATCGACAGTCCTGCGATTGAGCGATTGGCCGCACTCGCGTGCAGCCGGAAGTGTTCTTCAAGAAACGGCAACAGATACGTCATGATGTCCTGCTCATATAAATCGGCGTTGTCCGGAATGTCTTCATCCGGCTGATCGTGGAATGGCGGTGGAATCGGGTGGCCATACGGCATAGCAATAACGCACTTTTGTGTTGTGTCTGACGCGATGAGGTTGTCGGCGATCAGGTGGGCACGTCCGACTTCGGTACAGGCGGTCTCGTCGTCACCAAAACCGTGCAGCAGGACGAGCAGCGGATAGGATTGTCCGGCCGCTGCATTGTAGCCTGGGGGTGTGTAAACCATCACCGGTCGAGAATGCCCGACAGTTGCGGACCGGTAGATCAAACGGTGAACGACGCCATGAGGCACGTCCTGAAATTCGGTCAGCAGTGGCGGGTCGCCCGGTACTACCACCATGCTGGCCAGCGAAAACCATTTCTTGACGTTGCGATTTAGTGGGTCGATCATTCGAGTTCCGTCGACAGTGAAGCTGTAGTTATGGATGCCCGCCGGCAGCTTTGCCGTGGTGACCGACCAGTCATCATTTGCTCCTTTTGTCATCAGCAATTCGGCGCCGTCAATCTCAACGACAATTTTTCTGGGTGATGCAGACTTCAGACGCAGCGTGACAGTGCCATCACCATGGACTTTCGGCGACCGAATGCGTTGCGCGTTGGCATCGGACATCTGCAGACCCGGCAGGATCAGGAAGAGTGCGAGTCTTTGGCATGGAATGAAGCTTTTCATAGGGCAACTATAACGTTCTTTTTCCCTGAGTCATGCGAGTTCCTGTGTTCTGAACGCTGGTGCAGCGGGCAGTCGGGTCTGCAGAAGGATCAGGGATGACAGCGCCTGCATTTTCTGTAGGATGGCTTTTCTGAACAGTAGACGTCAGCCACACGCCGCGATGCGGAGGATTCGAGATGCACACTGCCACACTCAGATTATCAGTACTGTTGTTTCTACTGGCGACGACTGCTCAAGGCTCCTTCGCTAAGGATGTCAAGCGTCTGGAAATTGGCTCGTCCTGCCCGGAATTGAGTCTCCCCGGCGTAGACGACAGGATTCACAAGCTGAGCGATTTTGCGGATGCGAAGCTGCTGGTCGTGGTCTTTACCTGCAATCACTGTCCGACAGCACAGGCCTACGAAGAGCGCGTTATCAAGCTCGATGCTGATTACCGGTCCAGGGGCGTGCGGTTGATCGCAATTTCACCGAATGATCCGCAGGCGGTTCGGCTTGACGAACTGGGCTATACGGATGTGGGAGACACTCTGGAGGACATGAAGTACCACGCAAACCGCGTTGGGTTTAAGTTTCCATATCTGTACGACGGTGAAACACAGCGAGTGTCAACGGGTTTCGGCGTCCTGGCCACACCGCATGTCTTCATTTTTGACCAACAGCGTAAACTGCGATATAACGGCAGGATTGACGACGAGGAGATGAAGGCACCACAGTCCCATGACGCTCGGAATGCCATCGAGCAGCTGCTGGCTGGCAATGCGGTCTCCGTGGAAACTACTCGAGTCTTTGGGTGTTCCACCAAGTGGGCGGAAAAACGGAAGTCGGCAAAACAGTCGCTGGCAAATTGGGACGCCGAACCGGTTGAGTTGAAACAGATCGAAGCCGGACCGCTGAAGAGCCTGGTCGCCAACAAGACAGAGAACTATCGTCTGGTAAATTTGTGGTCCTTCACGTGCGTTCCCTGCATCGCCGAACAGCCGAAATTTGTTACTATCAATCGTATGTATCGTAAACGTCACTTTGAATTTATCACGATTGTGACAGACGACGTCGATCGTAGTGACGTCGCCTTGAAGGCGTTGAAACGGAATAAAGTGGCCTGCCGTAATCTGGTGTTTGCCGGCGGGAACCGCGATGAACTTGCAGAGATCGTCGACCGTGCCTGGCAGGGGCCGCTGCCGTACACAATTCTAATTGCCCCGGGCGGGAAGATTGTGAAACGCTGGAGCGACGAAATCGACGCACAGGAAGTGAAAACAACGCTGGCCGATGCGCTCGGCCGTACTTACGCCAGCCGAAAATGAGACGTCATCAATGTTCGACTCCCTTGCCAGGGGCATCGTGCAGGTTGCGGTCGAGCTTAGGAAGCGGACTTTCCGCCGACGATGATTAAAGCCTTCCGGCCGGTCGAATTCCTGCTCCCCTGACGTTATTGTCGCCCAGATCCTTGCGCATCACATCAGCCAGTTTCGACAGATGGTCGACGATTTCCGGGTGGCTGTTTGCGACGTCCGTTGTTTCGCCGATATCGGCTTCCAGATCAAACAGTTCCAGACCGATTCTTGCCTGAGAATAGGCTGTCGGAATTCCGCCGGTGCCACCGGGCTGACCAGCCATCGTTCGATAACCGTGAGGAAAATGCAGCTTCCATTTGCCGCTGCGGACAGCCTGCAACTGCTTGCCGTAATACATGAAGTAGGCGTTGTGCGGAGATGTGGCCCCGTCCTTGCCCGCCATCAGGGGCCAGATATTTCGACCGTCAATGGTGTGGTCGGGCAGTTCAGTACCGATCAATTCAGCAATCGTCGGCAGGATGTCGATGGTCATTGCCGGGACACTGCAGCTGGTGTCGGCAGGAATCTTACCGGGCCACCACATCACGCAGCTCTCGCGGCAGCCACCGTCGAACATCGTGCCTTTGCCTTCACGCAGCGGACCGGCGCTGCCGCAGTGGTCTCCGTAACTCAGCCACGGGCCGTTGTCAGCGGTGAAGATGACCAACGTGTCATTCTGCAGATCATGTTTGCGTATGGTGTCCAGGATCTGACCAACTGACCAGTCAACTTCCATCATCACGTCACCGAACAGCCCCTGGCTGCTCTTGCCTTTGAACTTATCAGAAACGTACAGCGGCACGTGCACCATGCTGTGGGGCAGGTACACCAGGAATGGTTTGTCCTTGTGGTCATCAATGAACTGAACCGCTTTTTCCGTGTATTGAGTGGTCAGTTGTTCCTGGTCTGTGGCCGTCACCTGCGGGTTAATCGTCCTGTTGCCGTCGATCAGTGGCAGGTGCGGCCACTTCTTCAGGCGTTCTTCCATCGGCAGCTTCAGTACGCCCGGATGATATGGCCACATGTCGTTACTGTAGGGCAGCCCGAAGTAGTCGTCGAAGCCGTGCTGCATCGGCAGGAACTGTTTGTGGTGCCCCAGATGCCATTTGCCGTAGCATGCTGTCGCGTAGTCTTTTTGTTTGCAGATTTCCGCGATCGTGACTTCGTCCGCATTAATGCCGATGGTGGATTTCGGCCCGAGTGCCCCCCCAATGCCCACACGCACGTTGTAGCATCCGGTCAGCAAACCGGCTCGCGACGCTGAACACACGGCCTGAGTTACGTAGAAGTCAGTAAAGATCCGCCCCTCTTTCGCCATGCGGTCAAGGTGGGGAGTCTTATATCCCTCTGCACCGAAAGGGCCGATGTCAGCGTAGCCCATGTCGTCGATGAAAATGATGACAATATTTGGCAGCCGGTCAGCAGCAGCAATCGATGTTGTGAAATGCGCCGCTGCCAGCAGAAGAGCTACTGTGCGGATGATTCGTGAATGGGGCATTTGTATTGCAAGTTGTTGGTGTGGTCGGGTTACTAAGTGTCGGAACATACGGTCCAGGGCTGCACTGGGCAAGCGACACGCCGGGTGATGCTGTGCACGGCTCGTTTCACCGCGTGAGCACCGCCCCGCATTTGCCGTATTGGCGTGTTTCGACGATGTATCGGGGAACACACCAGAGTGCGGCCCGCTGTCCACGCGGTTAAACGAATCTGTGTTTTGGAATCAATGCATCGACGTTCTCTGTTATGAAGCGACGTGACGTCAGGGACCGGCACGACGGCCTCCAACGACGCGATATTGTCGCACGCAGTTACAGCGAGCTCTACGACTCAAAACCACTGGCGTTTATCGACCAGTGTCGTTGGCGGCTGCCCCGCTGCGAATCTGCGAATGTTCTCCAGCAACGTTGCCAGGTGGCGTTCTGAAACGCGTGGCGACGCTGCCGCCATATGGGGGGTGATGATGACATTTTGCATTTGCCATAACGGATGGTCGGGCGGCAGAGGTTCGGTCTCAAACACGTCCAGTGCTGCTCCGGAGATTTGCCCGCTCTGTAGCGACTCGGTGAGATCCTGAAGATCCACGATGATTCCTCGTCCGATGTTGATCAGGTACGCCGAGTTTTTCATCTGTTGAAACTGAGCCGTGCGGAACATCTTTTCGGTCTGCGGAGTGTGCGGGGCGGCGATGACCACAAAATCAGATTCTGCCAGCAGGCCCGGAAGATCGGCGACGCCCTGGACGTCTTCGACAACGCCCGGCACATTGCGGCATACAGGGTCCACGCCCCGGACCGTCATGCCGAACGCAGCTGCACGCAGGCAGATCTCACGGCCGATATGTCCAACTCCGACGACGCCCAGCGTTGTGTCGGCAAGATGCATATGAGCGGCATCCACCGGGGACACGCTGGCCGGACCGGCATCATTGGGAAATTCAGTCAGCATTTCGTTTCCGACGGGGGCCCACCGCGATTGCTGCTGGCGTTGAAAGTACGTGTGCAGATTACGAGCAAAGCACAGGACAAAGCCCATGACGTGGTCGGCGATCACATCGGAAAACAGTCCTCGCATGTTGCTGAGCCGACAGGGGTGCTCAATCAGTGCCGGAAACAGATAATGTTCCAGACTGGCAGTCGGGGACTGCACCCATCGCAGCTGGCCGGCAGCAGCCAACAAGCCCGGAGTTATCTTGCCAAAGAACGCGTCGGCATCAGAGATTTCTTCGATGGCCCGGTCCTGCGTTTCGGCATTGACGACGCACATCGTGTCTGCCGCGAGTTGTACCGCCCGCAGTCTGTGATCGTCGATTGGTGGATGAATAACCAGTTTCAAGCGTGGCTCCGTCACCGAACTTTCAGAATCGTTGATGGGATCCGGGCCGGAAAAAAATCCGGTCCCCGGACGAATTGTCAGGGTGTCGTCTGGATCATGTGCCGCTGAGATGCAGGGACTCGATCATAACGTAATTCGCCACCAATTAATCGCATCAGCGTCCGCGCTGTTCCACGCGGCGGGGCAGCGAACAGGTAATCAGACCGGGGTGCCGGAAATGTAGGAACCTCTGCCAGCATGGTGTCGAACTTAGCGCTCAGTCGTTTGACAATCTCCGGATGTTCGTTCGCGACGTCGTGCTGCTCACCACGATCGGTCTGCAGGTCGAACAGCATCATGGCTTTGGGGGTGTCACCGGAAGTCAGCCCCGGGTGCTGGGTGGGATTTGCCTGTTCGAAGGGGGCCAGCAGGGCAACTCCATCCGGGCCACGTGGGTCGATGTAATTCATTTGTTCCTGTGGCGAAAGATTGCTGAACAGCGGTGGCCCTGGACTGCGGACATGAAGCTTCCAGCGACCTGAGCGAAGCGTGGCAAGGTTGGCTCCCTGCATTCCGAAGATGGCATCGTGAGGGCTTGTCGCAGCCGAACCCTGCAGCAACGGAAGGATGTTATGTCCGTCAATGATGCGGTCTGCGGGTACAGCCGTATTGGTCAGTTGACACACTGTTGGCAGCACATCGATCGTTGCGGCCGGTTCGTCTGAAACCAGACCGGCGGCGATCGTACCTGGCATTCGGGCAATCATGGGGACTCGCAGTCCGCCTTCCCACGTCCGCGCCTTCATGCCACGCAGGCCGCCCGTCGATCCGCCAAACCATGGACCGTTGTCGGACGTGAAAATGACCAGGGTGTTGCGGTCAATGCCCAAATCGCTGAGTTCGTCCAGGATTCGTCCGACGTTTGCGTCCAGTTCGGCAATGACGTCGGCGTACAGATCGTCACGCGTCTCGGGCGTGTAGAAATTATCAGAAACTGCCAGCGGCTTGTGTGGCATGGCGTGCGGCAGATACAGAAAGAACGGTCTGTCTTTGTTGGCACGAACAAATTTCAGGGCCTTCTGAGTATATCGTTCTGTGAGTGACGCCTGGACGACTGGATATTTGACAACCTGTTCGTTGTGAACCAGTTGAACGGGGAACATGTCGTTGGAATACAGGATTCCCAGATATTCATCGAAGCCCTGCGTACGCGGCAGCCACTGTTTTTTATGGCCGAGGTGCCATTTGCCATAGGCAGCTGTAGCGTATCCCTTCGACTTCAGAATTTCGGCGATGGTCACTTCTGACTGAGGTAAACCGAAGTTAGATGCACCCACATCAGGTGCGGGATTTCGAACGACCGTGTGTCGAAACGGATACCGGCCAGTCAAAATCGTTGCTCGGGAAGGAGCACAGTATGGAGTCGGTACATAGAAACTTGTCAGCATTGCGCCTTCGGCGGCCATACGATCGAGTCGTGGTGTCAGGAAAGGACAGTCGTCGCTGAAACAGCCGATGTCCCCATAGCCAAGATCATCCGCAAAAATCACGATCACGTTGGGATCAGCCCCGTTGCCGGAATGAACCGTCACAATTGTCAGTGCGGCAGCCAGAACAGTGATTCGCATCGAGTACTCCATATTGGGGAAGAAGCCGTTACTTGAGTCTGGCAAAAACCTGCCGGAACATCCACCTTGCGGCAACGCCTGGTTGCTCATTCGCGAAATGTTGCACTCGTGAGGTTGCGGAATTTGATGCCGACGGCCATCGTTCGCGCTGCGGGATTCAACGCGGAATTCGCGTCAGCCGCTGCCGTGGAGAGAGACATCAAAGCGGCGAAAGGCGGAAACGACACACCCGATGGCGGTGACGGCAAGTCCGGTGATTCCCAGCAAAATTCCAACCGCGAAAACATGTTGTGTGGAAGTGACAAAGGGCGTGGCCGCGGTCACTGAGGCTGACAGGGGAGCCCAGACAAGGATGGCTCCTGCGAATAGTGCCATCAGAACAGATTTTCCGGTGAACTTCAGAATGGTGCGCAGGAAGGCTTCGAAGCCTTCCTGACTTGGCCGATGCGGGTACCACAGGAAAATGAGATTATCGAGAGCCACAAACAGGACCGTCAGTGGAATACTGAAGATCACGGCGGCCACAATCAGCTGCGGGTCAACAGAGCGGTACGCGCCAGCCGAAACAAAGATGGCGGTTTGAAACAGACAGGCCAGCAGCACCGGAGTTGCCAGTTGTCCGAGGACGACTTGTATCGGAGTCATCGGCAGCAGCTTCAGCTGGCAGAGGTGGTCGCTGTCGAGCCGGAAGTCGAATTTGATGGCTTCCGGCAGCAACACGAAGGAATAAAACAATGCCCCGCAGACGATCACCAGAAATGCGAGCCCCGGACTGCTCACGGAAGTCAGGAATGGACTTAGCATCAACGCGGGAATGGCCATCGAAATCAAGAGGCTACCGCTGTAGCGAAGGGCTCGTCGACACTGCCGCCAGATAAGTGGTCCGCAGGGCGGAATAGAGGGGAGTCGTCGATCGGTGCTGGCGGATTGCAGAACTGCGTTGTGCCGGGGCAGAGCAGACTGCCATTGATGGCGTTCGCGACGAAGCGTGGTTGCGTGCCACACGGATTCCAGCACGCAGATCAACCACGCCATGCACAGAAGCAAGGCCGCCAGTGCAGCAGATTTTGCAAGCAGAGACACAGTCGACCCCTGCGCTGCCACGACGTCGGCTACGGCCAGAAACGGAACGGCAATGATGGAGACGGGTCTCTGCTGCACAAGTGTCTGCAGATACTGCGTCGCTTTGTCGACGTTGACCAACTGGTCGACGTGGCTGAGGGTTGCGGCCTTGATGGATACGTCTGCCGGTGGCTGACACGTCAACGCCATCAATCCCAGAAGTCCCAGAACGAAGACGCGATAACTCCAGTAGGCTCGGACACTCAGGCAACTGGTGCCAATATCCATTACCATGCGAAACATTTCCAGTCCGACGAGGGCCAGAATCAAGCCGCCGGGACTGCTCCATGACAGGTCCGGCATTAGCACCAGAATTGTCAGGACCGCCTTTGGTAGGGTCGCGGTCAGAATGACGGAAAACCGGTACCCCAGCCGTTGCGATGCGGAAAAAGGGGCGGCGACAATCAGTGCCTCTTCGGCTTCTGACCATTCGATTGCGGTTTCAGGCCGTTTCCATGCGACGCGTATGATATGCCACATAAACCATGCGAACAGCGGGGCCGCGACCCAGAGCCGAAAGACATCCGGGGAGTACGGATTGCGCAGCAACATGCTGGCGACGGTCTGTCCCGTCCACACAATGACGAGTGCCAGCACCAGCAGCGACTGCATGATTCTGCGTGGCGTGGAGAACGCCGTCGTGACGCGACCAATTCGAGCTCGAGTGTGAGCCTTCAGCAGGGTCCGCAGAACCGTGTACATCAACCTGTTGCTCCTGATGCTTGCGGTCGGCGCATGCGCCGCAGTGAAGTACTTCGCAGTCATGACAGGACCACCGAGGGTTCATTAGCGATCATGTTGCTCGCGGTCGCCGCAAAGAAGATCTGTTCCAGACTCACGCCGTCGTCGAGGTCTCCAAACTGCTGACGGAGGACAGTCACCGTACCAAAGAACTGCTGTTGCCCGTGGTCCAGTATCAGAATCTGTGTGCAGATGTCCTCGACCATGGCCAGCAGATGTGAACTTATGAGTACACCGGCTCCACTGGCTGCCCGTTCCATGATGGTTCGTTTCAGAGTGCGAATGCCCACCGGGTC
>JABABI010000175.1 GCA_014238335.1 Fuerstiella sp. | reverse complement strand
GGAAATTCGTCGCCGGGAGTAATACCCCGCCAGCGTTCGCCGACGGCCAGATGCAGGTGCTCCCGGCATCCAGTTCATCAACTGTCGGATGCCGCCTCTCCTGCAGCCGCGTGATGTCGGCTCGGGGCACGTGAATCCACTCTCCGGCCGGCACCGTCTGCGCTCTCGCACGAATCCATCTCTGCACGGCACTGATTGATAACAGTTCCACATGCGGCTGTCGTAAGACATTCCGAGCCACACCAACCGCGTGGCAGTGCGCCGCTATGATACCCGGAATAACTGTCTTGCCGCCAAGTTCGACGACGACCGTGTCTCCAACAGCTAATTTCCTGATCTCCTCATCTTTACGGCGGCTCGTAAGTCTGCGTTGAATTCACTGGGGCTGAAAACAATCGGAGTCAGCAAGAACGAACCCTCGGTCCCCGGCGGCGAAGTCATTCTTGATGCTGCAGGCAGGGTGCGACTGATTTCAGGAGCCAATGCTCACTTGAAGACGTTTATGCCGACTGAGTCCTATAGTCCCGAACAGCTTCGAGCGGCGCTGCAGAACGTCCATCGACACTACAATGCCGTTGGTATCACCAGCATCTTTGAACGTGCCGGCAGCATTGACGATTTTCTGCTGTATCGGGAGTTGCACGCAACGGGGAATCTCACCGTCCGAATGTCGCAGACGTTTCGTTCCGGCTTTCGGACAGCAAAGGACGTTGCTTTGTATACACAAAAACTGGGCATGACGTCCGGCGACGGAGATGACTGGGTTTGTGTGGGGCCGCTCAAGATCACTGTTGACGGTGGGATTCACTGGGGCAACACGTACCTGCGAGAACCGTACGGTGAGAAGCGAATTCGATTCTATGTACACCGGGATCCCAGCTACCGCGGAGATCTGAATTATTCGGCCGCACAGATGACGGAGATTTTTCGCGAGGGTCACCGGTTAGGATGGCAGTGGTGTTGTCACGTGACCGGTGACGCGGGCGTCGACGTCGTGCTGGATGCTTTGGCCGCCGTTCACCGTGATCAACCCGACATCGCCACGCGACGCTTCAGCCTGACTCACGCGTATTTCCCTGCGCTGGATTCGATCGCTCGGGCGCAAAAACTGGGCGTGTGCGTCGACACGCAGCCATCGCTCTACTTCAAAGATTCGTCGGCCATCGCGGAAGTTTACGGCGCTGAATGGGCCGCTCGGTTTATTGGGCTGGGTGACTGGATCCGAGGCGGCGTGCCGACGGCTATCGCCGGCGACCATATGATGGGGCTTGATCCGGATCATGCTATGAACGCGTACAACCCGATGTTGATGCTTCAGGTGGCCGTGACCCGCCGCAATCGCGAAGGCCGCATCCATGGAGAGCATCAACGGATCAGTCGGCTGGAAGCCCTGCGATGTCTGACGACCAGTCCGGCTTACCTGTCATTCACGGAACAGACGAAGGGATCACTGGAGCCGGACAAACTGGCTGACCTTGTGATTCTGGATCGTGACTACCTGCAGTGTCCGGAAGACCAGATCTCCCGCATTAAGGTGCTGCAATGCATGGTGGGCGGTCGTTTTGTGTTCGAGCGTGAGTGATGAGCCGGAAATGCAACGTGACGGTTCATGACGGTCATTCGGAAATGCGTTGACGTGACCGTGGCGAAGTGTGCATGCACGCACGCATGTCGTGAGCGGTGAGCCTCACATCAGGGAACACTGTTCAGTTCTGCGGACGGTCTCCGGCGAATCGTCGACGGAGAATTAGATTCAAACGTGGCATCTCTGGATTGATGCCGATTTCTCATTAGGCTACGAAAACGTTGGTCAGAACCCGGTGGCTAATCCCGCCCTCGTTCCACTCTTCCCTCCTTCCACTTTTCCCTCCTTCCACTTTTCCCTCCTTCCACTTTTTCTCGCCGACCGATTTCTGAAAAAGTATGTCATCAACCGCTCACTTCGCCGCACTGCTTCACTGCCCGAAGACCGTCCCCGTTCTTTGCTTGCTGGTCCCTGTCGATTCTCGGTTGCGTTTTGGTTCTTACCGGAGCCGTCGATCGAGGTGTCGCCCCTGTCGAAGTTGGCTTGACCCAGTTGCAGCGTTCCATGTTTCAGGTGGAGATCGAACAGTCGGGAGTCATCGAACCCTTCCGGTCCACCGAGGTTCATTCTGAGTGCTACTGGACGACGACAATTCTGGACATGGTGCCGGAAGGCACCTGGGTGCAGAAGGGCGACGTGGTTTGTGTTTTCGACGCTGCGGATGTGGAAGTCTTATCGCGCAAACGCCAAATAGTGCTGATCAAATATCGGGGCCGACTGGACAACGCGTTGCACAACCAGGCGATACAGAAGACGTCGAACGAGCGGCTGCAGGCAGCGGAATTTGCAGTGGAAACAAATACGCAGAGTCTGCTGGAGTATACGGAAGGAACGTTTGCGCAACAGCTGGAGGAAATAGAGCAGAAGCTCTCGATGCTGGCTCAGGAGATGCAGTTGAGTAATGACAGCGTGCGACAGACAGAACAGTTGTGGGTCATGGGACTTGTGGGTCGCCAGACGATGCAGTCTGAGGTCTTTGACTTGCTGAAGAAAAAACAGAAGCACAACGATCTGGAAGCGAGGCTGCGGATGCTTACGGGGTTTACACACGAACGCAGCAAGCTGCGTCTGAGATATGGGCAGAGGGACGCAGAACGTGACCTCATTCGTACGAAGATCAGCAACGCTCTTGCCGGCACGAAAGCGAAGTTGACGACTTTGTCGTTACAGCGCACTGTGAAAATCTACGAACGATATCACCGTCAAGCGATCGACAGCATTAAGGCCTGCACTCTGCGAGCTCCCTGGGACGGGCAGATTCTGTACGGCAACTCCTAGTATTTGAAGAGTCACGGAATCACTCAGGTTGAAGAAGGCGCACGGATTCGGTACCGCCAGAACATCTTTGAAATTCCTGAGCACGGTCGCTTTAAGGTCAGTGTGCCGTTAGTGGAGTCTCTTATTTACAGGGTGCACGAAGGCATGGCGGTCACTGTGAAGCTGCCGGGCTATGACGACGTCAACGTTTCCGGAAAGATCTCCCTTATCTCCCGGTATCCGCGAGTGCGTAGTAAGTACACGCCGGGGCTGAAGGATTACTGGATTGATGTAGAACTGCTGCCGACCGTCGCGAAGCGCCATCTGTTAACC
Source organism: Fuerstiella sp. (assembly GCA_014238335.1). GTDB lineage: Bacteria > Planctomycetota > Planctomycetia > Planctomycetales > Planctomycetaceae > Fuerstiella. Next base: position 6,405 of record JABABI010000175.1, on the reverse strand, counting down.
CCGAAAGCGGACCTGATTGTCAGCATGGTGCTGTCAGAAACAGAGGATGTGCTGCAGATTTCTCGCAAGGCAGTGACCGGAATCGGCGGACACAATTTTGTTTACGTGTTTAACGGGCGAGAACTGGTGCCTCGAAAGGTGGAGCTGGGAGAGGCGAACGATCTGTCCGTTTGCGTCGAGAAGGGCCTTTCGGTGGGCGAACAGCTGGTTACGGCAATGACTCCGCAGCAGGAGCTCGCACTGCGTAGAACCCTGACCAGCGATCTCTGTGAGTCCGAATAGACGGAATACGCCGTTTCCATCAGGGTTCGCAAAGCCAGAAAGGCTGTTTTGGACGATCCGGCAGTCCCATAATTGCCGCTTCCGAGACGCATGTGTCTCGCAATGAGCGATTGCGGGATTTGCGGACATCAACACTCGACCCAGCCAGGCCGTTGAGAGTACGATTCGCGGCTTTCCCCGACCAGCCGCCCCGGCGGTGTGTCCGGAGCGGCCGCTCCATGTGTGGAATCCAACGTTTTCCTTCATCGATGTGTCGAGTCGGTTCGCAGAGAAGCTCATGGACACCCGGTTAATTCGCAATTTCAGCATCATTGCCCACATCGATCACGGGAAGAGTACGCTCGCAGACCAGCTGCTGCTGAAGAGCGGAACGATCACCGAGCGAGAGTTTCGGTCTCAGATTCTGGATGACCTGGATATCGAACGTGATCGCGGCATTACGGTGAAGGCGCGTTCAGTCACGATTGATTACGTTTACAAGGGTGAGTGCTACGAACTGAATCTGATTGACACACCCGGCCATGTGGACTTTCATTACGAAGTGAGTCGCAGTCTGGCGGCCTGCGAAGGTGCTCTGCTGTTGATTGACGCGTTTCAGGGAGTTCAGGCTCAGACAGTGGCGAATGCGTATGCAGCCATCGAGTCGGATCTTGAGATTGTCCCTGTGGTCAACAAGATCGACCTGGCAGTAATACGCGTCGACGAAGTTTTGGACGAAGTTGAAACGATTCTCGGCCTTGATGCCACCGACGCGTTGAAGGTCAGTGCAAAAGCCGGGATCAACATCGAGTCAGTGTTTGAGGCGATTGTCGAGCGACTCCCCGCACCAGCTGGGGAAGCGAAGAAGCCGTTCAAAGCTCTGGTGTTCGATTCCAAATACGATAAGTATCGCGGCGTTGTGACATACGTTCGCGTTGTCGACGGTTGTATTCGCAAGGGCGACAATATTCGCTTTATGCGCGAGAGCGTCAATAGTGAGGTGATCGAGCTGGGGCAGTTCCGTCCTGGACTTGTGCCGTGTGAGGAACTGGGGCCAGGGCAGGTCGGCTACCTTCTGACAGGCGTGAAAGAACTAAGCCGTATCACCATCGGCGACACCGTGACCATGGCGCGCGATCCGGCAGACGAACCGTTGCCAGGTTATCAGAAGCCGAAACAAATGGTCTTCTGTGGTATGTATCCGCTGGACGCCACCGGATTCGAAAGCCTGCGCGATGAACTGCAGAAGCTTAGTCTGAACGACTCCAGTTTTTCATTCCAGCCGGAAACGAGTGATGCTCTTGGCTTTGGTTTCCGTTGTGGTTTCCTGGGGATGCTGCACATGGAGATCGTCCAGCAGCGGCTGGAACGCGAACAGGACATGGATCTGATCCAGACGGCTCCCAACGTCACTTATGAGATTGTCAACCGGCGGGGTGAGGTGATGGTCATTGACAATCCTCAGGACGTCCCCGACGCCGGTGAAATTCAGGAATTCAAAGAGCCCATCGCTCGTGTGACATTCATCGTACCTTCCGACAACGTCGGAACGATCATGCAGCTGAGTCAGGATCGTCGGGGCATCTACAAGAACACGGAGTTCCTGGGGCCCCAGCGTGCTCAGGTGATTTATGAATTGCCGCTCAGCGAAATCGTGTATGACATGTATGACAAGCTGAAGAGTGTGACTCGAGGCTATGGCACGATGGATTACGAGATTATCGGATTCGAGGCGGCCGACCTGGTCAAGATGGACGTTCTTGTAAAGGGCGAACGCGTTGACGCCCTGTCGACTATCGTGCACAGAACCACCGCCGACAGGCGTGGCCGATCGTTGGTCAAACGACTTAAAACGGAAATCAGCAAACACCAGTTTGAAATCGCCATTCAGGCAGCTATCGGTGCGAAAATTATCGCTCGCGAAACAATATCAGCCTTCCGAAAGAACGTTACCGCCAAGTGCTACGGTGGCGATATCAGCCGCAAACGCAAACTGCTTGAGAAACAAAAAGCTGGAAAGAAGCGGATGAAGCAGTTCGGCGCTGTTGAGATTCCGCAGAAGGCATTTCTGTCCGTGCTGGAAGCGAACCGGGACGATTAAACATGCTGACTGCCGCAGGTTGCTATGCGCGTCGAAGTAATCTCTGGTCGCGGATTCCGGACGTTGTGGACTGGGTACTGATCGGCGATGCTCGCCACGTGCAGTACTTTTCCAATTTTCGCATCAACCCGATCAGCTTTTCTGCCGATCAGCGCTGCCTGCTGCTGTTGCAACGCTGCGGAGCGGCAACTCTGCTGGCCGACAACTTCGTGCGACGGACAGCGAGCGGCGATCCGGTGGTTGACAGTGAAATTATCATCCCGTGGTACACTCATAAGAAGTCGGTAACAAATCGTGACCACGCGCTGGTGACAGCGTTGGAAGAGTGTCGCAATTGCTGGTCGACGGCCGACGGGCTTGTTGAAGCAGAAGGTGTGACACAGGCAGTCGCAGCGGTCGTCGCCGCAACGACGCTGCCTTTGCCGATCAGTCGCCCGGATCAGTCTTTGGCATCTGTGGGGACATTGATTCGGGAGCTGCGACGTCAGAAGCTTCCTGATGAGCTTGAGCTGTTGAAACGCTGTATGTCAGCCTGCGATGCCGGACACGTTGCGGCCTTCAAGGCTGCAAGGCCCGGTGCGACGGAGCTGGATGTCTACATCGCCATTCAGCGCGCGGCCGAACTGGCAGCTGGCTGCTCCTGTGTTGTTTACGGCGATTTTCGTGCCACGAATACGGACGTTCATAAGGCCGGCGGGCTGCCAACTGACTACGTGCTGCAAGACGGAGATCTGTTTATCGCGGACTTCAGCGTTATCATTCACGGGTATCGCAGCGATTTTACGAATACGATCGCCGTGAGTGATCCTTCAGGTGATCAGACGCGACAGTTTGAGGCCTGCCGAGATGCTCTGACGGCGGCGGAGTGCACACTGAAAGCCGGCGTCCGCGCAAGTGACGTTTACGACGCAGCATCAGCAGTGTTGCTGGAACGCGGTTATCCAGCGCTGGCCCATCACTGCGGACACGGTCTGGGCATGGAACATCCGGAGGCACCGATTCTGGTGTCCGAAAGCGACGATGTTCTGCTGGATGGCGACGTGGTCACCATTGAACCGGGGCTGTACATCGAAGGCGTCGGGGGCATGCGCTTTGAACATAACTACGCTGTGACGGACATCGGTGCCGAACGCCTCAGCAATCATCGCATCGGCCTGACCAAAAAGTGATCGGCCGCTCGGCGTCGATCGTTCGCCGGACAGCTCTACTCGTTGCCGTCTGTGGTGGCGGTATTAGCGTGTTCGCTCCACAGCCATCGCAGCGCTTCGGGCATGATGGCACCGCCATGACGACCATTGTGCCCGCCGGTACCCATCACAAATTTATAGTCGTACCCGGAAAACTTCAGGGATGCCGCCATCTGCCGATTCGCCAGAGGCCAGTTGCCGTGAAGATTGTCCAGATCGTTTCCACCCTCCTGCAGAAATACGCGAATGGGTTTCTTTTTTGTTTTTCGGATGAGGGCATGGCAGTCATGACCGCCTCGAATATTCGTGAAGCTGCCCACGTGACTGAGTACATTGCGAAACTGGTCCGGTCGCTCCCACGCCACCGTCCAGGCACAGATGCCACCGGAACTGATACCGCAAATCGCTCGGTCATTCGGATTCGTTGAGATGCGATAGCGCTGTTCGATCGAAGGCAGGAGTTCCTCGATCAAAAACCCGGCGTATTGATCTCCCAGAGAGTCGTATTCGAAGCTGCGATTGTTTCGAGGTTTTGCATGGGTCTGCGAAGCGGGGATAACACCGGGATTCACAAACACAGCGATGGTGACGGGCATATCACCGCCGTGAATCAGATTGTCAAAGACGATCGTCGTTCGGAACTGTCCGTCTTCGTTGACGTAGGTGCGTCCGTCCTGAAAAACCATCAGGCTGGCTGGAGTCTCGCCGTCGTACTGGTCCGGAACGTAAATCCAGTAATGACGTTCTGCTCCGGCAAACACTTTGGAACTGACGTGTCGCAGTTGTTCCACCTTTCCGATCGGTACTCCCGACTGCCGTTTTGAGTCCGGCCCGTGAACGTATTTGGAATCGTCCGTAACCCCAGTGGCGCCGATCAACGTACTGAGCAACAGGACAACGATGAGGTTACGCCGGTTCATCATTCGGTACTCGCTGATTTCTTTGGTGTCGGTCGCGATGTCGCCCATTTCCTTCAGCGCCATCTGCCGCGACGATCAATTTCTGTGGTTGGAAGCAAAGCGGCGAACGCGTACACTGTTGTTCTCTGTAGCCACAGACCGTAGCTCATGACACAAAGAAATGCCAACTCAACAGCCGTAGTTTGCACGGTGACACGAATCGTGTCGGGTGGACAGACTGGCGTGGACCGCGCCGCTTTGGACGCAGGTCTGAAAGCGGGCGTTTCCATTGGTGGCTGGTGTCCGAAGGGCCGCCGATCCGAAGCCGGTGTGATTCCTGAACAGTATCCGCTGACAGAAACGGGTGCCCGGAGCTATGCCGTCCGCACTGAGTGGAACGTTCGAGATTCTGATGCAACTCTGGTTATTGTGCTGGATGAGATCAGCAGCGGCACAAAACTGACGCTGGCCGCCGCGCGGGACCACGCCAAGCCGTTCAAAGTCGTGCATCTGCGCCCGTCACGCGCACCGGGGCTGTTCACGACTGAGAATCCGCGGAATGATCAGATTCAGTCTGTTGTGGACTGGCTTCGTGACCGTAGAATCTGCGTTCTGAACGTCGCAGGGCCGCGCGGAAGTTCGCATACGGATGTTTACAGTGAAGCTCTGGAATTCATGAGTCTGCTGCTGAAACAGATTCTGGATCAGGACGCATCGGACAGGCAATCCGAACATCGTTAACTGCGGGCGGAAACGTGTCACGTTCGTTAAATTCCGGGCCCGCTCCGTCGACTTCATTGTGCTGCCGTTCGCACGTCCCGTGGCCGCAGTCGACCACATATTAACCACAAAGAAATTGAAATGTCCGAACAGTACATCATGACCATTGAGAATCTCACTCGTATGTATGACGAGAAAGAGGTGCTGAAAGACATCTGCCTGTCGTTCTATCCGGGGGCGAAGATCGGAGTGCTTGGTGATAACGGTGCAGGCAAGAGTACTTTGCTGCGAATCCTGGCGGGTGAAGACACGGATTTCATGGGCACTGTTCGTCCGGCAAAAGGTACCAAAATCGGATATTTTCCACAGGAACCACGCCTTGATCCGGAGAAGACGGTTGGTGAATGCATGGAAGAAGCCGTTGCGGAGTCCCGGGCCATCCTGGACCGTTTCAACGAACTCAGTATGCAACTGGGGGAAAATATGTCTCCCGACGAAATGGAGAAAGTGCTGGAACAGCAGGCGACCATTCAGGATAAAATTGACGCGGCCAATCTGTGGGAACTGGATCGCACCCTGGAGATTGCCGCGGATGCGATGCGTCTCCCGGAAGCCGGCGCCGTCGTTGGCACGCTGTCAGGTGGCGAAAAACGTCGTGTTGCCATGTGCCAGCTGTTATTGATCAATCCGGACGTGCTGCTGCTGGACGAACCCACCAATCACCTTGATGCCTCGTCGGTCGCATGGCTGGAAAAGTTTCTGCATACCTACACTGGAACCGTAGTTGCGATTACTCACGATCGATACTTCCTTGACAATGTGGCGGGCTGGATTCTGGAACTCGATCGGGGCCGAGGAATTCCGTACGAAGGCAACTATTCTTCTTGGCTTGTGCAGAAAGGAAAGCGGCTGAAAGAGGAGGAACGCGGAGAAACTCGCAGACAGAAGGAGCTGAAAAAGGAGCTGGAGTGGGTACGGATGTCACCTAAGGCTCGAGCGACAAAGAACAAGGCGCGACTGGATCGTTACAAGGAACTGGCTGCCCAGGAGTACGATACGAAGGACGGCGCGGCTCAGATTCAGATTCCCACCACACGAAAACTTGGTCAGAAAGTCGTCGTCGCGGAAGCCCTGAGTAAGTCTTTTGATGGCCGTATGATTTTCGAAGACATGAGTTTCGACTTGCCGCCGGAGATTTCCTGATAAACGGTTTTCTTTCCATCAAGCGCGTCCCGGG
>JABABI010000174.1 GCA_014238335.1 Fuerstiella sp. | reverse complement strand
GATGCCGGCGCTGTTATGGAAACATGCAAATGAGTAGCGAAGAATCGATGTCCATTGGTGATACCAAATCCGTGTCAGCGAATTCCGTGGTCATTCGGGTGGAAGCCGGCGAGTCCACCATGCGTTCTGTGGGACGCAGAATTCTGGTGGCCGTGCTGATGGCGTCAATCTTCATGAACATGATGCTGCTGCTGAGTAGTGCGGTCGAAACGACCTCGACCAGTCAAAACGTACAGCAGTCGCATCATTCCGGAGACGAGTCGGCCTCAGCAAAACTAGCGGTGATCAACTTCTCAGGCACCATCATGCCTCCGTTCACGGCGCGATGGTTGACGCAGATAGAACAGGCTCAGCAGGACGATGCTGTCAAGGGCGTGCTGCTGGCCATTGACAGCCCCGGTGGTCTGGTCGCCGACAGCCATCAGCTGTACCACGAACTACAAAAGCTGGCGAAAAAAAAACCGATTTATGTCGCCATGAAACGCCTGGCGGCATCCGGCGGTTATTACCTGGCGATGGGAATTGGCACCGAGGGCCGCATCTTTGCCGAACCGACAACATGGACAGGATCGATTGGGGTGATCATACCTCGCTACAACGCTGCTGAACTCGCTTCGAAGATCGGAGTGACGGTGGAACCGCTCGTAACCGGGCCACTAAAGTCGTCGCTGAATCCGTTTCGTGACCTGTCAGACCAGGAACAGGAGGTATGGGCCGCAATACTGAAGGACTCATTTGATCGCTTCGTTGGCGTGATTGAGCAGAACCGTTCGACGTTGGATGATGAACAGGTCCGCCAACTTGCGACCGGGCAGATCTACACGACCAGTCAGGCCATTGAACACGGTCTGGTCGATGAAGTCGGCTATGAGGAAGAGGCACTGGAAGCTCTTGCGCAGTCGCTGGGGCTGTCGGAATACGAAGTCATTGAGTACTCGTCGACACCAACATTGCTCGATGTCATTCTCAGCGGGACCGTTCAGGCAAAGCCTGGCTTCAAGGAGGAGTTGCGGAGTGCGACAGTCCCCAAGGCGATGTATTATTGTTCATGGAATCCGTGGGTGCCTGGATACGGTGAATAGTCCGGCGGCGTTACACAGGAAATATGCGTTTCAGCTGCTCCGTCAGTTCCCGCCGTGCTCGAAAAATACGGCTGCGAACAGTTCCAATCGGTATTTCCAGAATCGTCGCGATTTCGTCGTAGGAAAATCCATCGATTTCCTTCAGCACCAGTGGCTGACGGAACTCTTCGGCTAGTTTTTCCAGCGCGGCTTGTACCAGGCGCACGTGTTCCTCACTTACGAGCTGGTGTTCCGGATTTGCACCGTCATTCAAATCCACCGGGGAGTGACCGGATGCGGCGACGTAATTGTCCAGCGACGTTGTTGACAGACGCTGCTGACGTTTGCGACTGATTGCCGCGTTCATCGCGATACGGTACAGCCACGAATAGAAAGCGGCATCCTGACGAAAGGAATCCAGACGGCGCCACGCCGACACGAAAGCCTGTTGAGCGATTTCCAGTGCGTCGTCACGAGATCCCAGCGCCTGGGTCAGACTGTGAACAAGCCGGTCCTGATACCTGATCACCAGCGCATCAAATGCTTCCAGACGGCCTTCAACTGAAAGCTGAATCAGTTGATTGTCGGGAAGGTTGTCCAACGTCAGATGAACCTGTTCGAAAGTACGATAGTTGAGCGAGGCACATTCTCGCACAAAGTCCGACGCCGTTGCTACCCCACGGTTGCCTGGGAAACTTCGACGTGTGCGGCCGGAGATCTGCCGCACCGAACTCATTTGGGGAAGACCGGAGCTCATTGTTCACGCATGCTTTCAGTTTAGGGACGAATTTGCGATGCTGTTGGTGTTCCGCTCTTCTCCTGCCCCTGAATGAAGCCTGCCATATGCATGTCATGACGTTCCGTTATCTGACTCCAGCGATTTCCGCTCTGTGTCTGATTGTGTGTGGCACCGCAGCTTCGGCCGTGGACGTGATTGACATTGGCTCCCGTCGTGAACTGTTTGTCGACCGCCATTTGATCGATTCTATGTCGGACGGTGTGCACCTTCAGGTGCAGCAACCGGAGCCTCAGGAAGTCGTGCTTGTTACGGGCGAGCCGTGGGAGGGAAATACGTGCGCGTATTACTCAATCTTTCAGGACGGCGAAGTCTATCGCATGTACTACCGCGGTTCTCATGCCGTCGATATGAAGGCGGCCCATCCTGAGGTCACGTGCTACGCCGAAAGCAAGGATGGAATCCACTGGACGAAGCCGAAGCTTGGTCTCTATGAATGGGAAGGATCCAGGGAAAACAACATTGTTTGGAATGGTATCGGGACTCATTGTTTTGTGCCTTTTCGCGACGCAAATCCGGACCGCTCGGACGACGCGAAATACAAGGCGATCTCAAGAGGACGACCGCAGGGGAAAAAAGGGCTGTACATCTTCCAATCGCCGGACGCTATTCACTGGTCGCTGATGAAAGACGAACCGGTGATTACGGACGGCTACTTTGATTCTCAGAATCTCGCGTTCTGGGATCCCGTGACAAAACAGTACGTGGACTACCACCGTACGTTCACCAACAAAGTTCGTTCAATTCTGATGTGTACCTCCGACGATTTCGTGACATGGTCAACACCGGTCGCGCTGACGTATCCGGATGCTCCGCATCAGCATCTGTACACAAATGCCATTCGTCCTTATTCCGCCGCTCCGCATATTCGCATCGGATTTCCAACTCGGTATCTGCCAAAGACGCAGCAGGTGGAACCTGTGTTCATGTCAAGTCGGGACGGCGTCACTTTTCACCGCTTCAGCGACGCCATCATTCCGCAGACCGCACCTGCCGATCGAGACGGTAACCGCAGCAACTACATGACAAACGGTGTGCTTGAGTTGCCAGGCCGCCCCGACGAACTGTCTGTGTATGCAACGGAAGCTTACTACACCGGCCCCGACAGCCGAGTTCGTCGGTTTACGTACCGTGAAGACGGATTTGTCGCTCTGAACGGCACGGGCGAAGTGCTCACCAGCCCCCTGGCGTTTGACGGAAATGTGCTGTCGCTGAACTATCGATGCACTGCCGCAGGATCAGTCGGGGTGCAGCTATGCGATGTTGACGGAGTACCCGTTCCCGGTTTCGAATGCGCTCCGCTCACCGGCGACGATGTCGATCACCGAATTCACTGGCTGTCAGGGCCAACACTGAACAAGTTGTCAGGGAAGAACGTTCGGATTCGGCTGACTCTGCAGGATGCGGACGTGTTTGCCTTTCAGTTTGTCAGCGAATAGGAACGGAGGCACGCGCGTCGCGATCAAAGCTGGTGGGCGTGGAAAGTCACTCTGCGACAACGGGTTCTCGTCTGGAAATATGCCATCTGGTGGAAGGTGATAACGATGTGTCGAATCATTCTGGCGTTTCTCTTTCTGACTGTGGTCTCCGTCTGCAGGGCTGACGAAGATGCACAACCGGCCCCCCCCAAGGTGGAGCTGCAGAATCAATACGAAATTGACGAAATCACAGTACCGGCTGCATTTGCGGATGAACCGGTAAGTGAGCTTTCTATTGAGCGGGCGGCAGAGCACCTGGACGACGGGGCCGTCGGATGGTCACGTCAGAGAAAGTGCATTACCTGCCATACCAATGGAACGTATTTGTTTATCAGGCCCCGTTTGAGCAGTTCTCTGGGTCTGCCGTCCGCAGGAGTGCGTCAGTTTTTCCTTGATGAACTGGCAGAGCTGGAGGCGACTGATCACAAACGGCTTAAGACCGGGACGCGCCCGGCTCAGGTGATTTATGCGGCGGCAGGACTGGCCGAATGGGATGCCCATGTGTTCCACCAGGGTTCTGCGGAAACCGATGCTGCTCTGAGGCTGATGTTAGATCTGCAGGATGAAAACGGCGCGTGGACATCGCTTGACTGCTGGCCTCCGTTTGAATCGAGTGCCTACCAGGAAGCCACGATGGCCGCGATGGCGGTCGGCGCTTTCCCTCAGTGGTTACCTTCGATTCAGAATCCGGAACTGCTGAAACGAGTGGACCGTTTAAGAACGTATCTTCGCGATACGGAGCCGCCGCACAAATACGCAAAGGTCCTGAAACTCTGGGCGTCAAAGCGGTTCGACGGAATTCTTGGCGCTGATGAAGAGCAGGCGATCGTTTCCATGATTCTTGAGCAGCAGCAGCCTGACGGCGGCTGGAGTCTGCGCAACTTTGCGACGCCCGAGCAATGGGGACGTGGCAATCGTGCAGAGAGAATTCGTGCCGAATCAGACTTCGACTCGCCGCCAAGCGACGGTCACATGACCGGGTTGGCTCTTATTGTGCTGCAACAATCCGAGATGAATGGCAATGCCGATCCTGTGCGTTGCGGTCTCACGTGGTTGAAGGAAAATCAGCGAGTTTCCGGACGCTGGTGGACGCGTTCGCTGAACACTGACAAATGGCATTTTATTACGTACAGCGGAACGGCATATCCGCTGCTGGCACTTCAGTTAGCGGGTGAACTCCAGGATTCTGTTACCAGGTAAACGCTCGAAACACGCTGCATTGCGAAGCAGCCGTACCCCATCATGTTTCGGATACGGACGCGCATTTGCGAATTCACTGAACCGGGCGGCCTGTACGAATCACTTATCGTCTTTTGCCGGATCAGTCGGTTCATCGCTCTTCTTCTGACCCGCTTTGTCCGCACCCTTGTCTCCTGGCTCTTTGGTTGGCTCTTTCACGATGTTGAAACCTGCCGATGTGCGTTTGCCGACGGCCGGTTTCAATTCGCGAAGCCAGATGTTGCGGAACCGGACCGGATCTCCGTGAAACTGCAGTGAGATCGGTCCCGTCTCGGCATGAGGTTCGTAGTGGGGTGCGGCGACGTAACTGCTGGGGCCGAGTAGCTCGAAATGATTCAGGGCCAGAACGCCGTTGTGAATCAACGTGACGAAACCCGGCTTTTCAACATCGCCATTTACTTTGAACGCCGGCGCTGTGAAGAAAATGTCGTATGTGTTCCATTCGCCCGGTTTGCGCATGGCATTAGCCAGCGGTGGAGTCTGTTTATAGACCGCCCCGGCCTGCCCATCGAAATACGTTTCGTTCTCATGTGAATCCAGTATCTGTACTTCGTATTTGCCCATCAGGTAGACGCCACTGTTACCACGTGCCTGTCCGTCGCCCGTGATTTCGGTGGGAGCCGACCATTCCAGATGCAGCTGAATGTCACCGAAGTGCTGTTTCGAAACGATTTTTGTCTGTCGAGGAATGGCGATACCATCCTGAATCTGCCATTGGTCACCGTTTTCAAACGCCGACAGATCACGACCACCAAACAGCACGATGGCGTCCGACGGCGGCTGGTCGTTGGTGGCCCCTGGAGCAACGATGGGAGGCTGCTGCCAGTCCACGCCGCTTTTCCATTCCTGCGCAGACGTGGATGAGGTCAGGGAAAGGGCCACGGCCATATAAAGGCAAGAAATACGAACGGTCATCTCAGGTTTTCTCCTGTTAAGTGCAAAGCGTTGGGCCAGGACGTATATCGTGGCAATCAACCACAGTGGTTGCAATTGGCGAAGTCTGAGAAATACGCGTGTTCCGGATCTCGGTTTTGCAATCTTCTGAACGTCATCTTCGTGGCGGCTTGTACTTGTGTTTGGTGGCTGAAATACTTCCACGGACGCAGCCCGGATGCAGCAATACTCTGTGCTGCCGGCATTACGTCGCACTTCTTTCATGCCGGAACTCCGCCTAGCGTGTTCCGGTCTACGGATATCAACCGGACGGACCACTGAAATGCTCTGGGAAGTTGAAATTCTGCCGACTCAGGATTCTCGAGATCACGAAGGCCTGCGCATTCTTGCCGATGCCAGGAGCCTGGGAATTGACTCCCTGGACCACGTGCGGTCTGCTCGATCGTTTCTGATTCAGGGTGAACTGACGGAGGCCGATGCCGGCAAAGCGGCCGAAGTACTGTTGTGCGACGGTGTCGTCGAGCAGTTTCGGGTGAACGTACTGCCGGAAACATCGTCGACCGACGGTGGCTGCCTGAACGTACTGCTGCATCCTGGCGTCACTGACAGTGTGGCCGACAATGCAGCGAAGGCGCTCGCTCAGCAGGATTTCAATGTGACTGCCGTGGCTACGTGCCGCAAGTACTGGCTGACCGGAGAACTTTCAGAAGCCGAACGCGCCCGTGTGTCGTCGAAAGTCATTGCCAATGATGCGATCGAATACGTTGTCAGCGGGCCACTGCAGCTGACTGACCTGCACGTTGGCTCTGACTACAATTTTGAACTCGGGTCCGTCGCAATTCGTGACATGAATGATGACGAAGCACTGATGATGCTTAGTGCTGAAGGGCAGCTGTATCTGCAGCTTGCGGAAATGCAGACGATTCGTGGCTACTTCAAATCGCTGGATCGAGATCCGACTGACATCGAGCTGGAAACCATCGCTCAAACGTGGAGCGAACACTGTTCCCACAAGACCCTTGCCGGTCGCATTCACTACGTCGAAACAAAAGGTGGCGAAACGGTTCGCGAAATTCAGTTCGACAATATGCTGAAGGAAACCATCTTCAACGCTACTGTCAGCATTCGCGAGAACCTCGGTGATGACGACTGGTGTATCAGTGTCTTTAAGGATAACGCTGGCATTGTGACGTTCGACGAAAATCAGGACGTGTGCATCAAGGTGGAGACCCACAACCACCCATCGGCTATCGAGCCTTACGGCGGCGCTAACACGGGACTCGGCGGTGTCATACGCGACCCCATGGGCACAGGCCTGGGGGCGCGCCCTGTCTGTAACACCGATGTCTTCTGTTTTGCACGACCGGACTTTCCGGCGGACGAACTGCCGCCGGGTGTGCTGCACCCGAAAGCCGTGATGGAAGGTGTTGTGTCGGGCGTCCGGGACTACGGCAACCGCATGGGCATTCCCACCGTCAACGGAGCGGTCTATTTTGATGATCGTTATCTGGGTAACCCGCTGGTGTACTGTGGCAACGTCGCCATGATTCCTCGCGACAAAAGCGAAGGCTGTGTGTCGCCCGGCGATCTGATTGTGGCTGTCGGTGGACGCACTGGTCGAGACGGAATTCACGGAGCAACATTCTCATCGGCCGAGCTGACGGAAGACAGCGAAAGCATCAGCGGTGGAGCCGTACAGATTGGCAATCCTGTTACGGAAAAAATGGTCCTTGACGTTCTACTGGAGGCACGTGACCGCGACCTGTATACCGCCATCACGGACTGCGGTGCTGGTGGTTTCAGCAGTGCTGTTGGTGAAATGGGTGAGGAAACCGGTGCCGAAGTCTGGCTGGACAAAGCTCCGCTGAAGTACTCCGGTCTGTCGTACACTGAAATCTGGATCAGCGAAGCTCAGGAGCGAATGGTGTTGGCTGTTCCGGAAGAAAACCTTGCGGAATTCGAACAGCTTTGTTGTTCGGAAGGAGTCGAGAGCAGTGTTATCGGCAGGTTCACTGACACCAAAGAGCTCGTACTGAAGTATGAAGACAACCTGGTCGGCCGAGTCACGATGGAGTTCCTCCACGACGGTCGCCCACCCGTAATTCGTGAAGCTACGTTTGAGATCACAGACTGGTGTGCCACTGACTCCGCCAGTACTGTGTCCGAGTCAACCGACTATACTGAAGACCTCAGGAAGATTCTTGGCGCACTTAACGTTGCCAGTAAAGAGTCGATTATTCGTCAATATGATCATGAGGTGCAGGGCGGCAGCGTTGTGAAACCACTGGTCGGTGTCAACAACGACGGCCCCTCCGATGCCGCTGTCGTGCGCCCGGACCTGACCTCAAACCGGGGGCTCGTGATCAGCTGTGGTATGAATCCATGTTATGGCGACGTCGATCCCTACTGGATGGCTGCTTCTGCTATCGACGAAGCCGTCCGCAACTGCGTCGCTGTGGGAGCTGATCCGTCAAGGATTGCGATTCTCGACAACTTCTGCTGGGGCAATACCGAACGTCCGGAAACACTGGGCACACTTGTTCGGGCCTCTCTTGCCTGCCAGGACATTGCAGTGGCTTACGGCACTCCATTCGTTAGCGGCAAAGACAGTCTTAACAACGAGTTCAGTTACGAAGACAGGGAGGGCAACCGCCAAACTGTAGCCATTCCGTCCACGCTGCTGATCACTGCTCTGGGGCAGATTGAGCATGTCGAGCAAGCTGTCACGATGGACCTGAAGGCCCCAGGAAACAAACTGTGCCTTATCGGTGTCACTCGAGAAGAACTCGGCGGCAGCCACTACAATCTGGTGAATGGTTTGACTGGAGGCACTGTCCCCAGCGTCCATACCGACGAAGCGGTGAAGGTGTTTTTCGCTGTCCACCAGGCCATCCAGCAGGGGCTGGTCCGCAGCTGTCACGACCTCAGTGAAGGGGGCCTTGCTGTCGCTGTGGCTGAGATGGCGTTCGCGGGAGGTGTGGGAGCGAAGATCAACCTGACTGACGTCGCTGTGCCGTCGAGCGAAGCCGGTGATGATGTAATGGCATTTTCACGAGGGCAGGTTTCCAATCCTGCGGTTGTACTGTTCTCTGAAAGCAACACTCGGTTTCTGGTCGAAGTTGAGGAAGCCAAGGCTGCCGGGTTCGCTGCTGTTATGGGTGACATTCCCCATTTCTGCGTTGGTGAAACCACTGACGACAACACCCTGCAGATCCTTGGCAATAGCGAGAGACCCGTCGTCAGGGAATTACTTGCAGTCCTGAAAGAAAGCTGGCAGACGCCGCTGAGTCTGTGATTATTATTGGCCCGACCCTGTTAGAAGTGGTTTCAAAACCACAGGCACGAAACGCGAGCGAGTGCATCAAACTCGCAAAAAAACAGAGCCGCAACTGACTTGCTCCTGCTGCGTGCTGGTATTGAAACCACTTGTCGTCTGTTTTGCCGTGGCGTGGCCATGCTGTTGTGTGGGCATTGGACTCAAAGAATCTGCTGCTGTTGTTGTAGGTTCGAATCGTTCAAGACAAGAGCACAGCTTCCCGAATTCCTCTTCTCGGAGCGAAGACCGACTTGCGATGACTCATTGACGGAATATGTGTCGACGCTGCGATATTGAGTCGATAAACTAACCTCCACCGTATTCCTCCCACCATCTTTCCTGAGTGCATCCATGCTTTCTGTGCCGGGGCCTGCCACGGGCCCACGAAAACTGTGCTGCGGTATTTCCCGTCGAGACGCTCTGCACATCGGTGGACTGGGAGCCGCCGGTCTGAGCCTGCCTCAGTTGTTGAGAGCCGAAGCCGCCTCAGAATCTGCAACGCGCAGGCGTCACAAGTCTGTGATCATGATTTATCTGTGTGGCGGGCCTCCGCATCAGGATATGTATGACATCAAGACGGCCGCCCCGACAGAGATTCGTGGCGAATTTCAGCCCGTCAGCACCAGCGTACCTGGCATTGAAATCTGTGAGCTGCTGCCGGATATCGCGAAGAACATGGACAAGTTCGTTCCGATTCGCTCCATGGTTGGCGCGAAGGATGCCCATTATTCGTATCAATGCATGACCGGCTATCACGAGCAGAATGCCGCTGCCGGCGGATGGCCACACTTCGGTTCAGTCGTGAGTAATTTCGAGGGACCGGTCACTCCAGGCACGCCACCGTTTGT
>JABABI010000173.1 GCA_014238335.1 Fuerstiella sp. | reverse complement strand
CCTGCTAAACCACTCTCACCGAAGGCGTGAACAACGATCATTAGGGAAGCGACGAACGCCACGAATCCGGCGACGGCAACGATTAGCATCGCGATGCTTCCCCCAATGCGAAGATTCATCATCGTCGTCAGGAACACAAGCAAGGCCGCCGCAAACGGGATGACAAACCACAGCAACGGGTTCTCAAGGTTCCACTTCCTGCCCGAGCCCGCACTGGATTCGCTGCCCGTTGTTTTTTTCTTTCGCCGACGTGGCGGCATTGTGTCCGGTCCGGCAACCGTCGCGGGATCGTCTCCATACGCAGCAGCATCAAAATTCAGAAGTTCTTCTTCGTCCGTCTTGGGGACCGGAACCTTTATGGGAACTCCACACTCGCGACATTTGACACGTCGACCGGCAGCCGCATCTTTGACACGAAACTTAGCTTCACATTTTCTGCATTTGATCTTGATAGTCATGCTGACCTTTCAGGCCGGCTCGACAGGATGTGGACGTTGGGCTCACGGCACAACGACGATGGTAATTGGGCAGACGCTTACTGCAGTCACGAATAAGCGTGCTTCGATGACGAATTCGTCTAGCCAAAAATCTTTGCGTCAGGCAGTGATTCTTTGAGCTGCCGGATGCCGTCACGGCTGAGTTTCGTGCTCGACACATCCAGCACTTGTAGCTGAACCATGGCTGCAAATTGCTGCAGCGATGCGTCGCTGATTTGGGTGCGACTAAGGTACAGTTCGTCTAAGTTCAGTGGAATCAGTGCTGACAAGTGTTCGTCCATGATGGCACTGCCACGTCCCATTCCGACATTGGTTCCGCGACCGTGGAAGTTCCTGATGATCGACACACCAAGACTTTCAAAGCAGTTCCTGGTGGCCACGATACTTTGCGAAACGGCTTTCGACTGACCGGCAGCGATCGCTGGTCGCTGAGCCTCCACGTTAGCGGAAGCAGGTGCGATACCAGCGACCGCCAGCCGGTCGAATTCGGCGTCTCCGAAGGCCAGAATCGGAAAAAAAAGGAAACTCAGAAAAGCCAGTACCAGTCCCAGTCAAAATCCAGGGCCTTTGCCAAAAGCCGTGGCGATGTCGACCGACACAACAGCCAGAATCACAACGTTGACCACGGGAATCAGAAACAGAAATATTCACCACACCGGCCGGCGGGCGATCTGCAGCAACAGGACAACATTGTAGATGGGAATCAGAGCTCCCCAGCTGGGCTGGCCGGCCTTGGCGAATGTCAATGCCATGCCAATAACAGTGAACAGGCAGAGTGTGAGGCAGACGATTGCCATAAACATATTGGCAGTTCCACCCGTTCCCTGTGCGGATAACAGCACGTTGTAGTAGTCGTTCATGATCAGCTTTCCATTCACACGTAGGTGGTGTTCTGTTCACCGTCAAATGTTCTCATGCGGCCCTTCGCGCATGGCACTCCATATGACAGGGCCGAATTCGGGCCACAACGGGGCGCGGTATTTCTGACTTTTTGTCAGAGACTGGCGATCACAGAAAACTCGACCGTCGATCGTGGAATGTTCGACATTATCGCGCCCCGCGGTTGCTTGGATGCTGCCTATAGAAATGTGACGGCGGCCCCTGCCAAAATCGAGGATCTGTTGGCCTGTGCCTGTGCCTGAGTCACTTGTCACGTTGACCACCACGCATTCGCAGTCTCGTCGGCTTCTGGCTTTCGTTCTGCACCGTCAAAGGAATTTTGAATGTCGGAGATCAAGCTTCCGTTAACCCTGATCGGCACAGCGTTGATTATTTATGCCGGATTGGGCATTACCACTGCTGGCCCCGCTGGTGCCGTTACGGCCGTGTTTCTTCTTCTACTGGAGGCACTTATTACGACAGTTCTGGGAATCGTGGCCTGTTTGGGGACCGCCCAGATTCTGAGCACCAACTTTGGGACGATCAAATCAGCATCCGCAAACCTCGCGGCTGTGGCCCTGTTTCCTGGTGCAGTTGGAATACTGATGGCACAGATCTCGCCCATACTGGGAGTGCTGACTGTTATCGTGCTGGTCGTCGGATTGCTGAAATCGCTCTTTGACCTGGAATTCTTTGAGCTTGTCGTGTTCGTTCTGGTTCTCTGGGGCGTGTCGTGGGCAGCGGAACAGGTCATTGGCTGGTTTTGAAGCGGGCCACGGTTTGTGCTGACTCGGGGCTGATGCCAGTATTAGGCGTGTCAAACACACGGCGACCGTCAACAGGGGGGTGCCGTTGCTGATCAACGTAGCTCTGCTGGAACTCCCAGAGGGTGCGCCCTCTGCGTACTCTCAACTCAGCGAACGCTGGTTCGGTGTACAGTAACGTCGTGATGGACAAGGATTCGTGTAAGTCGTTGCAGAGCAGTTGACCTGTTGTTGCAAACGATGCTGTCTGGTGTGAGCAACGAAACTGCTATCGATCAACGTTCTTCGCGGCCACAAGTCAGCGTGAAACGCTGTAACGCGCTGCGTTCTGTTGCAATCGGATAAAATCACTGATGCGTTTGATGGCCTCACGAGATTCCGGCAGCCTTCGAATCTGGAAGACATGGACCATGCCAGGCCAGACTTCCAGTTGGACGGGAATCCCGTCGGTTCGAGCTTTCTTTGCCACTCTAAGACCGTCGTCACGCAGCATTTCGTGTTCGCCCAGCTGAATCAGCAGCGGCGGAATGCCTCGGTAGTCGCCGAAGACGGGCGAAGCGAGCGGGTTGCGGGGATCTGCCGTCCCGAGATACCGCTCGCGAAACTCGGGCATCGTTCGCGCACTGATAATGGGATCATGGACGGACTTCAGGGACTGGCTGGCCAGCGTGAAATCTGTGCCCGGTGAGATGGCGATGCCTCCGGCCGGCAGCGGACGTTTGCGGTCTCGCAGTGCCAGCAGCGTCGCCAGTGTCAGGTTGCCGCCCGCAGAATCCCCCGCGATAAACGTCGTCTTCGCAGCTGCGGGACCGGCCGGACCGTTTTTCGTCAGCCAGTCGTGCGCGGCAACACAGTCATTGAGCCCGGCGGGAAAGGAATGTTCCGGCGCCAGACGGTAGTCGGGCAGCAGGACGGCACACTTCGCTGCCAACGAGATGTCGGCGGCCAACGGAAGATAGTTGCCTCCTGATCCCGACACCCAGCCGCCGCCATGAAGATACAGCAACCGAACATCAGGATCCGCGCCGGGCGCAAGGACCCATTCACAGGGGACGTCTCCGACTTTCACTTTCAGCAGCTTGACGCCGGGGACCGTAGGTTCGTGTCGGGTACCCATGCCCGCCCGCAGGCCCTTCAGGTCGAAGTTGTTGGTTCCGAACGGAGTTCCTCGGCGAATTCTGTCCAGGTATTTGGCGCCTTCCCGCGATACGTCCCGCTGCCAGACATCCTGAGCAGATATCCGGCGTCCTGGTTCGAGAAGTTCGAGCAGAGGAATCTTTTCGAAGACCAAATGTGACTGGCTGCCTTCGTAAACAATGCCGATGTGATCGTCATCAACACGGGTGAGGCTTGGGTATCCGGCGCCACGGCCTTTATCCAGCAACAGGTGATGCGAATCCGGCCAGGTGTGACCGTCGTCGAAGCTGACTTGGATCGTGTGATGTGTGCGGCCTTTCTGTGTGTGTGGATTGGCAAACAACAACACGTGTTTCTTTTCTTCGCCGCGTTTGTAATCGACTCGCAGCAGACTGGCGTTGCAGTTTGGTTCGATCAGAGTGTTGCGGCTGGTCGGGTGGGGTTTCCACGTCTGGCCCAGGTCGCTGGTGACGACGACGGCGCGATACCGTTCATGTACATTGCGGATGTTCAGCATGACGGACCCGTCGCCCAGCAGTGCGGCCTGGCATTCATTGCCACCGCTGTAGCCAGGATTGCGGACCGTCCACGTCATGCCGTGGTCTTTGCTGATCATCAGCGTGGCGAATGTTTCGGTACGATCTCGGCCCCTGCGTCCCTGCACGGGCATGACCAGCGTTCCGTCCGGCATGTTGAAACCGGACTGCGGTGAAGGAGCCAGCAGCCACCACGATTCCTGCTTCAGTTTGCGAGTCATGTTCTCAGGAGTGGACCAGGTCAGGCCATCGTCTTTGGAACGTACCATCATGAACTGGGCCGTCTGGCCGATCTCGAAGCCGGGTTCGGAACCGTTGTCATTCCATTGATGCTTGCCCGGCTTGCCATTCATCCACAGAGCGAAGCAGAAAATTTCGCCGGTCTGCTGATCGACGATGATGCCGGGATCGCTGCAGCCATTCTGATCCTGCGGCAGTCCGCCATATTCGCCCATGTCCATGATGACCTGGACCGGCTCCCAGGTCTGACCGGCGTCCGTGCTGCGGCTGAGTCCGATGTCAATGTCTTCCTGTAAATCGCGGCCCGTGCGGCGGCGCATGTCGTACACCGACAGCAGTGTTCCTTTAACCGACGTTGTCAGCGCCGGAATACGATAGGTGTGAACGTCGTCGTCGTTGTGCTTTCGCAACGCGACGCCGATACGATGTCGCACCGTCGACGACGTGTCTCGGGGCACGACCTTTCCTGCCGTCGTTGCAATCGATGGACAGGCGGCAGCGATCCCGTGGTGCAGAGCAGCCGTGGCCTTCAAGCGGCACGACAGCCAGAACACGTTTTTGCCGGCGCGAAGCGGTCGCTCAAGTCGAAACGTGATTTCTGCGCCGGGCATCGCCGGTTCGCCCACACGAGTGGTCGGCGAAAATGCTTCACTGTCGCCAGTGTCATAGAGTGTCAGCGATTCAAGATCGCCCATGTCGTCGGTGCCGTCGAGTTTAAATATCAGGGAACTCGCCTGCGCTTCAACGCCTTCATCAACCTCAACAACAACACGCAGCAACGGACCGTGTTCGTTACGAATCAGTACGGGATGTATGGGACGGGTGACCATGGCCCTCAGTCCCTCGGCGGCTTCCTGGCCGCACACCGTGTCGGCACAGATCAACGGTGCAAGCAACAGGCACGCCAGCACAGGAATTGAGCTATGGGGGAGCCTGCGCGCGACGGGAATTGTAAAGAGATTGTGGAATCCTGCTCTTACAGAAATCATCATGAGGTCACTCACCTTGCGTACCATCGGTTGTTTCGGATGGTTTGGTGTATCAGATGGCACCCGGTAAGACCACAATGCGTCGAGGACGTTCGGAGGCGGTTCGCACAGCGACACGCAGATTTCTGTCCGTTTCGATTCGCTAAGCCACGTTCCCCGTCGAAACCATCGTGGTTGAGCAGCCTTACCAACGCCAGTGACATGCCCCCGCGGATAATGCCAGTTCCTGAGATAGATCCAGGACGACACGTACCCTGATGTGTGGAGGCGACTCACGGCAGCCTGTGGTCAGCGCGCAAAAAAAGGTCGTCACGAAACCCGCATTTCGTGACGACCGGACCCCACAACTGCCACTTTAGAATCTAAAGAGCAGCGAGGAACGACTCCATAGAGAAGGCTTTGTTCCCGCCCGGACAGACCGCACCTGTACCGGACAAGATCTATGTCGGTCAGGTCCCGCAAGGCCCAACCAATATCACCTTCGATCAGAGCCCCGATGTTCCAAGGATCAGTTCTTCCTCCTCTTCATGGATGATGATTCGCGGAGTAACCATCAACATTACACTTTCCGTTTCTCGGCCCACGCCACTGTTCTTGAACAGTCGGCTGACGTATGGAATCTTGTTCAAAATCGGCACACCGGCCATATTACGACCTTCACGCAGTCGCTTGATGCCTCCCAGAAGCACGGTTCCTCCATCCGGTACGCTGACTGTTGTGGACACACTGATCTGCTCCACGACAGGCTGCTGTACAGTCAACGTTCCACCGCCCGCACCCTGCTGGCCCTGCTGACCCTGCTGACCACCCTGACCACCCTGACCACCCTGTCCGCCGCCGCCGATGCCGCCCTGACCAAACTGGCCACCGCCACCGCCACCGCCACCGCCAAACTGTCCGCCACCCTGCTGCCCGGCACCGCCACCGGCACCGCCACTGGCAAAGGAGAAGGTAAAGACGTCGACAATGTTGTTGAACTGAGGAGCCAGAGACAGTCGCACGAATCGTCGGTCTGCTGAGATCACAGCGACGACCGACAAGTTGATGCCTTCTGAGACAGGCTGGATGATTGGCTGGAAACCAACGGATCCCGAACCGACGACCGGAATCAGCCCGATCACAAACGGACGGGTAGTTGCGTCAGTAATCGTGGCAAACTGTCCGTTGAAAAGGGTGACCTTAGGAGCAAACAGGATGTTCGCCCGTTCATCCGCCTGGGCTGCCTGAATGAAGAAGAACGCTTCCAGATCGCTCAGGATTGCCATTCCGACCTGAATCCCGGCGTCCGGATTGAAGTTGCCGAAGTCAGGGACACCAAGCTCGAATGATCCCTGGCGGAACTGAATATCGTAATCTTCAGTGAACGAATCGGGACTGGCCATTCCCACGGCCTGGCCGTTAAAGTCATCTCGTGGCGGATTAACCCGCTGGATTGTGTCGAACAGTCCTGTCGCAGCGCCCTGCTGACCCTGCTGACCCTGCTGACCGCCGCCGCCGCCCTGACCACCACCACGCAGGTCTCCGCCGCCGCCGCCGCCGCCGCCGCCGCCGCCCTGACCACCAGGAAACTCAAGTTGGCGTGAACCGAAGGCCGGCACACCGGGAGGGTCACCCAGGTTGTCCTGAATATTGAAGTCGAAGTCAACGCCGATACGCTCGAAGAATCTGTCCGTCACACTGACAAAGCGGACTTCGACGGTTACCTGAAGGTCCTGCAGTTTTCGCAACTGACCAAGCAGATCAACGATCTGGTCATGAACTGCCGGCGTCTGGCGAATGACCAGACTAAGCGTATTCTCGTCTCCCTCAGCACGTCCCGCTCCGCCGTCCAGGTCCCACGTTCCTGGTTCCACAGTTGTCGTGATCAGGTCGATGAGATTTGAAAAATCAATGCCGCGGTCGCTGCCGCGTCCCGAGGTCCCGTTACGACGAGGCATACCATTACTGCCAATCCCGACTGTCAGGTCGTCATTCACCTGAAACATCCCGCTGCCGGCGAAGTTATTGCCGCCCAACATCGAAGGATTATCAAATGCGCCTGGCGTCCGATCCAGACTCACCGGTACGACAAGGTCGGCAACGTTGTAAACGATCGCATCGTACCTCGATTCTTTTTCGAGACGATTGGTAATCTTGAGCACTTCGTTTTCGATGTCGTATACAAGTCCACCCGCCTGATCCAGCAGCAGGTTCAGTGCACTTCTCAGCTGAATGCCGTCGACATCGATACTCACAGCCTGAGTTGGCAGCAATCCGTCTGTTTCGATAGCCCGCGTGTCCAGGGCGATATTGATGCCGTGAGTGGTGGCAATGTGACGAATAATGTCCGTCAATGGAACGTCATGGAAGTGCAGTGAAATGACCTCACTGAGGCTCTTTTCGATCCTAAGTTCGCTGTCCGTCCGACTGCGAGAGTCCGCACGGTAGTTCTCTTTACGACGTTTCGACAGCTCTGTCCAACTTTTGCTCAGCGTATAGTCCGCCGCCGAAGGAATCGCAGACAATTCCACATCATTCATCACATCAAGAAAGCCAGCAGCCTTTTTTTCTTTCAACTGCTCGTTGAAGTCAATCTGATGCCGCAGTTTGGCCTTCTCGACCATGATCACGGCCTGTGGCAGATTAGGGTTCAGATCCCGAGCCTTCTTGGCAACAAGCTCTGCTTCCGGATACCGCCGCTGTCGCATCAGATCATTGTACTGTTGATTCAGATCAGCAAACTCCTGTTCGATCCGAATCTGATTGTCGATCTGTGCCCGAATCTCTTCCTTAACGTTTCGATTCCGTTCTTCATTGGCAATGATCGGAGCACGTTGTTCCATGTAGGTGCGAATATTTCGCTGAGCCCGCTGGACGTGACTGGCCAGCACCTTGACGGATTCTTCCGGAAGGTCTGTCGCTTCGACAGTCGCAAGCGTCCGGTCCAGAATCTCCAGGGCCTCCGTGGCATTCTGCTCTTTCAGCTGTTCTGCTCGAAAGATGGAGTTCAGCACCTCGGTGCGCAATCGTGTGATGCGTACGTCCAGTTGGTTGGCAGCGTTTTCCAGAGGATCTGTTTCTGCCATCGGATCCAGTCCAGGAATCGTAGTGGCGGAATCCGTTTCTTCCTGTGGTTCCGAATTAGACGTCAAAGCAACGCCATCGTTCGCAGAGACCTGCTGCAGAATCACTTGCAGCGTTTGACGTCGCGGCGCGTCCAGCTGACCGGCGTTGTTCCATGCCTGTAACAGGGCTTCCAGACCGGCAACGCGGTCACCGCGTTGCAACAGGGCAATGCCGCGCTGCATCGAAACTTCTGCAGATCTGCCCGTGGGGTGAACAACAGGCAGCGACTCCGCAGGCGAAGAATTTGCAAACGAGGCAAATCCATTTTCGCCAGCGAACGGATTAGGAGCCTGTTGTGGCGTTACGTCGACAGGCCCTTGAGATTTCGGATCGGTAAACTCTGAAGCAACAGTCTCAAAAGCCTGAGCTGTTGGCGAGTTGTCCTGCATCGGAGGAAATGGCTGTTCACCTGCTGCCAGTAGTTCGAAGTCACCCGGCCCACGGGAATTCTGTCCAGCCAGAGTCTGGTCAACTTCCGCAAGAATCAGTTCTGGCCGGTCGTCCAGCAGAGACCAGGCAATATTCAGACTTTTAGCCCGTTGGGCCTTGTCTCGCGCGGCGGCAAGTCGACCCTGCAGCAAATCATGGCGAGCTTCGTCAACCAGCCCACGAGCGGTCGTTTCATCAGCAGATACTGTCGATCCGTCAGCACCATTTTTATGGAAGACGCTGGTCGGAGCGACACCCGGTTCCATGAGCCTGGCAATGTCTTTTCTTACCAGCAACGGATTGTCTTCGAACAGGCCGTACGACGCATTCAGTCCTTCCGCCTGATTCACAAGATCGTCAGCCAGCTGCAACGTGCCGGCGGCGATGGCACTTCGTGCCTGTTCAATAAGTGCTTTCGCCTGCTGGTAACTCTGTTCTGCAGGCTGCGGAGCAGCAGCTGTGTTTTCATCGTCAGAAGCAGCGACGTCTGCAAAAAACGTTGTGGTTCCATCCGCACGATCGATCTGTGTCAGCAGCTGACTGGGGCGTTCGTCCCAAAGTCCCCATGAAACTTTCAGCGTTCTCGCCTGCATCGCTCGCGTGCGGGCAACTGCTGTGTTGCCGGCTGCCAGTGCCTTACGCGCTTCAGTCATTAACTTCTGAGCGTGATGTTTGTTGATCAGCTCAATGCTGGCGTCCTTGGGAAGCACCTCTGTACCTTCTGTCGCAGCGAATGGATTATCGCCGGCAGCTGCCGTATCCTCAGATTCCGCTGAATCAAAGCTGGGCCATGCTGAGGCAGCATCCAGATCCCACGGGTTGTCAGTCCGGCCACCGCTCTCATCCAGTTCGGCAAGGAACTTC
The DNA here is from genome assembly GCA_014238335.1 of Fuerstiella sp. Taxonomy (GTDB): domain Bacteria; phylum Planctomycetota; class Planctomycetia; order Planctomycetales; family Planctomycetaceae; genus Fuerstiella. The sequence goes on along the minus strand of JABABI010000173.1, from coordinate 232 downwards.
TGCGGCGTCTGTTCGCCGGGCTGCCAGTCCGAAGACAGGGAATCCGCAGTCTCGGCAAGCCGCCGAGCCTGGGCGACATCGCCCTGTCCAGCTGAGTGCCGGGCGTCGTTCATAAAACGCCTTGCAACTGAACCGTAACTGTCCGGGGATCCGGACTCGGTCTGAGCTGACAGAACGCGTGATGGGTCACCGCCGCTGAAAAGATACAGCGAAGCGGCCATCACCGAAACGC
>JABABI010000172.1 GCA_014238335.1 Fuerstiella sp. | reverse complement strand
GCAGCAACGACATGCATGTCGCGCTGCGTGGCAACCTGTTGAAGAAGGGTCCGCTGGCGCCACGTCGCTTTCTGCAAATCGTGGATGGTGAAGAACGAACCCACTTCAATGAAGGCAGTGGACGGACGCAACTGGCCGACGCGGTGACAGACGCGCAAAACCCGCTGACTTCACGAGTCATCGTCAACCGGATCTGGCTGAATCACTTCGGCAGAGCCCTGGTGCGAACTCCCAACAATTTTGGTGTGCTGGGGGAACAGCCGACCCATCCGGAACTGCTGGACTGGCTGGCAGCCACGTTCGTCGAATCCGGCTGGTCGATCAAAGCGTTGCACCGAACCATCATGACGTCGGCCACGTATCGCTGCAGCAGTACTTTCCACCAGAACTCCTTCGACGTCGACGGAGACAATCGAACAATCTGGCGAATGAATCCGCGACGAATGGCCGTTGAAACGTGGCGAGATTCTCTGCTGGCGGTCACCGGCGAGCTGGATACGAGCAGTGGTGGTCTTTCCATCGACAGCATCGTCGACAGTAATCGTCGCACTCTGTACGCCAAGGTCAGCCGCAACGATCCGCAGCATTCCGACGAGTTCCTGCGACTGTTCGACTTTCCCATCCCGCGAGCCAGCAGCGCCAAACGAACCACAAACGTAATCCCGCAGCAGTTTCTGTTCATGATGAACAGTCGATTCATGCTGGACCGAGCACGGGCGTTGGCGGATCGATTGCAGAAAACAAAGGATGGACAGCAGGGGCGAATCGAACAGGCGTATAATCTGCTCTACGGTCGACAACCAACCGAAAGAGAACTGCACACAGCCGCCAGCTACCTGCAATCCGAAGCACCGTCTGACGGCGAGCTGAATCGCTGGCAGCAATATTGTCAGGTTCTGCTGAGTTCGAATGAGTTCATGTTTATTCGGTAACTGGTCGGTACTCGGCGGCTTCCATGTCGCATCGGAGAAATAGAGATGACGCATCAAAACCCGTTACCACCACATTCACGTCGTGACGCGCTCCACCGCATCGGTGCCGGGTTCGGCAGTCTCGGATTGGCGGGCATGCTCGCCAACGCAGCTCCGGCTAATGGCGCAGATTCCAGTGGTTCTCCCCTTGCGCCAAAGGCGCCGCACTTTGCTCCCAAAGCAAAGCACGTCATTCAGCTGTTTATGCCAGGCGGACCATCACAGGTCGACACATTTGATCACAAGCCGATGATTGCCAAACACGCCGGACAGCGGCCCCAAACCGTAGATCGCAAATCTCTGCGGAACACAAAGAACGGACTGTTTCCATCACCCTTTGGTTTTCGGCAACATGGTCAGTGCGGCAAATGGGTGAGCGACATTTTTCCACACACGGCAGAATGTGTGGACGACATTTGTTTCATACATTCGATGCACACCGATATTCCCGAACACGCCGGGGCCATGATGATGTTCAACCTGGGGCACCTGCAGCCCAGCCGGCCCAGCCTGGGGTCGTGGTTGTGCTACGGACTGGGAACCGAAAATCAGGAGCTGCCGGGTTTTGTCGCGATGAGTCCTCGGGCAAAACCGAGGGGTAAAGCGGCCAACTGGGGCAATGCGTTTCTGCCGGGTGCCTATTCCGGCATCTATGCCAACATCGCCGAGATGAAGCCGGACAGCATTCTCAGAAATCTCAAGAATCCACATCTGCCAAGAACTCAACAGCGACAGCAGGCGGAGCTACTTGCCCAACTGAACCGATTCGACCTGGAACGCCAACAGCAGGACCAGAAACTGGAATCCAGTATTCAGGCCATGGAGATGGCATTCCGCATGCAGTTCGCTGTTCCTGAGGCGTTCGACACGGCCAGCGAAACGAAGTCGACTCTCGACATGTACGGGGACTGCGAATACGCAAAGGGCTGTCTGCTGGCTCGACGACTGGTCGAACGAGGCGTGCGAATGGTTCAGCTTTCCCATTCCGTCGATGGCTATGACATTGCCTGGGACACAGGCCATGGCAATATCCTTCACCATCGCGAACTGGCTCGACAGTCAGACCAGGGAATCGCCGCCTTAATCCGCGACCTGAAGGAGCGAGGACTGTTCGATGAGACGCTCATCATCTGGGGTGGAGAGTTCGGACGTGCCCCTACGTCCGAAGGTCAGAAGGGCCGTGATCACGATCACTACGGCTTCACCGTCTTTATGGCCGGCGGTGGAGTCAAGCCGGGTTTCACCTACGGAGCAACTGACGAATTCGGATGTTCAGCGGTTGAAGACCGAGTCCACGTTCATGACCTGCACGCCACGATTCTGCACCTGATGGGCCTGAATCATGAACGGCTGACCTACCGATATTCAGGTCGCGACTTCCGCCTGACAGATGTGCATGGGAACGTCGTCCATGACGTGATCGCGTAGTCCCAACGTGACAAAGAAAAATTCACCATCCAATTTATCTCTTCAAACAAGTTAGTCCTCACTCATGAGCAAATGCATTCTTCCGCTGATTCTGCTTTCGCCAGCACTCACTGGTTATGTGCAGGGCGAAGAAGCCTCGCACCTGTTCATTCTGTCGGGCCAGTCCAATATGGCGGGACTCGATCCGGACGAATCGTTTACGCCGACAGTACAAAACGAGTTCGGCAAGGCAAACGTAATCGTGGTCAAGGATGCCGTCGGCGGGCAGCCCATTCGACGCTGGTACAAAGACTGGAAGCCGGCCAGTGGAGATGCCCCAAAGGGAAATGGTGACCTGTATGACCGTCTGATGATGAAGGTCACGCAGGCAACGAAAGACAAAGAACTCGCCTCAGTCACGTTTCTCTGGATGCAGGGCGAACGTGACGCGAATGAAAAACATGGAGAGGTCTACGAGGCCAGCCTGAAGGGACTCTTCACACAACTGCGAAAGGACCTGAAGCGTGAGGACATCAACGTGGTCATCGGTCGCCTGAGTGACTTTGACATGAAGAACCAGCGATACGCACACTGGACAATGGTGCGAGACATCCAGGTCAAAATCGCAGAAAACCACCCTCGAGGAGCATGGGTCGACACTGACGACCTGAACGACGGGATGAACCGCAAAGGCAAAACGATTAAGAACGACCTGCACTATTCGGTTGATGGCTACAAGACCTTTGGAAAACGACTGGCGGATGAGGCGATTCAACTGATCGAAAAAAACGAGTGAATCCGCCTGAAGCATCATGCCGGGCCGCCAAATCAGGAGAAAATCAGCAAATGCTCAGAATCGATGTCCAATTCTCACGCCGAGGGGCGGAATGGAGATATGGAAGCCAATGATGACCACGAACGATTCACGCGATTGCTGATCGAGCACGAACCGGAACTGTTGCGGTGTGTGCTGGTGGCCGTCCCGAATCGAGACGACGCACGAGACATGATGCAGGAGTGCTCTGTCGCGTTGTGGCGGCGGTTTTCCGAATTCGATCGTTTGCACCGTGGGCACTGGGGTTCGTCCGTATCGAAGTCCGCCGGTTTCTTCGCAAGTCAACGCGGCAGGCACAGTTATGGCTGAGCGACGGTTCGGGAATTGTGGCTTCCTGCGTCGATGGCCGCATCCGCGTCATCGATCCGGTCAAAGTGAAAGTCACACAGGATCTGCCCGCAATCGAGGGATGGGCCTATGCGATTGCCATGCATCCCAAAGACCAAAGCATTGCCGTCGGCGGAACCAACGGACAGATTCGAAGAATAGAGCTGCCAGAAGTGGACCTGGCTTCAGCGTCCCGCTGACTCTGAATTCAGAGGAGATTGACTGCAGGGCGAGGTGACGATCCCGGCAGCGCGAGGACACAGCACGGCTGACGCAGCAGTGACTGCCGCTCAACAAGGACGTTATCCAGGTGCATCGACTGTGTCGGGACAGGTCCTGACCAACAGAACTCTGCTTCTTCAACCGGATTAGCAGACCAACTGATAGTCACATCGCGTAAAACATCAGCTGGTATCACGAATTACAACCAGATTCGTGTCCACGATTCGCCGGAAGACTTGGTTGTTACTGAACCTCAGGACACGGACAAACCGCGTTTTTCAGGAACCAGGTCTGGAAATTTCATTTGTTGCCATGGAAACCACGATGTCGGGACACAGTGCTCTGCTCACCGGCATTTTTCTCTTGTCCACGGCGTGTGCCGCCAGCGAATCCACCGCTCAAGCCGTGAAGGCAGAAGCAAAGATCAGGCAGCCAAACGTTCTGTTCATTGCGGTAGACGATCTGAATGACTGGGTCGGCTGTCTGGGCGGACACCCTCAGGCAAAGACACCCAACATCGATCGTCTGGCAGAGCAGGGCGTACTGTTCGAGCAGGCCTATGGAGCCGCTCCACTTTGCAGTCCGTCACGAACGTCGCTGATGATGGGGCTACAACCGTGGACGACCGGGATCTACGGAAACCGAAACTGGTTCCGGGACATCCCGCAGTTCGCAGACTGGCAGACCATTCCTCAATATTTCCGAAAGCACGGTTACACAGCCGTAACGGGCGGAAAGATCTATCACCAGGCAAGAGGCACGTTCTCTGATCCGATCGCATGGGACGAACAGTATTCAACACAGATGGGCACGCCATTTCCTCCCGCCGACAAACGGTATCGGCACGGCATGCACGACCTGTTCGACAACAAGATTCTTGCCAGGCTGATTGACTGGGGACCAATCAAACAGTCAACAGAACAGACCAATGACTGGAAGACGGCGGACAAAGCCGCACAGATTCTGCAACAGAGGCACGATCAGCCGTTCTTTCTGGCCTGCGGAATCTATCACCCGCACCTGCCGTGGTATGCACCGAAGAAATACTTCGACATGCATCCGCTGGAAGACATCGAACTGCCGCCATCGCGAAAGGACGACCTCGATGACATTCCTCCGGGCGGGAAAAGAATGGTGGGACGGGCTGTCGACATCGTCAAGAAACAAGGGCAGTGGAAGAACGCAGTGCAGGGCCGACTTGCTTCCACGTCGTTCGCCGACGAGTGTGTCGGGCACGTCCTGAACGCTCTGGACAGAAGTCCGCATCGAGACAACACAATCGTGATGCTGTGGGGAGACCACGGCTACGACATCGGGGAAAAGAAATTTGCCAAGTCAGCACTTTGGGAGCAAACAACTCGCACCCCGCTGATCATTCGTGTACCCCATGGAGTCGCGGGCAGATGTGCCCGCCCCGTAACTCTTGTCCATCTGTATCCCACGCTGATCGACTTATGCGGGCTGCCACCGCGCCAAGATCTGGATGGTCGCAGCATTGCTCCGCTGGTACACAATTCGCAGAAGGACTGGCCGTTTCCGGCGGTCATTTGTCATTCTCCTGACTGGCATGGCCACAATCACGTCGTCCGCACGGAGCAGTTTCATTACATTCACTACAACGGCGGCGGAGAAGAACTCTACAGCTGCAAAGACGATCCCAACCAGTGGAACAACCTCGCCGGTGATCCGCAGTACGGGCATGTCAAAGCGAAACTGAAGAAATGGCTTCCGAAGAATCCGGCCGAGCACTTTCGGAGTGACAGGGAGAAATCAGAGTGACGCCGCTGCGCGAGGTGAGGACAAATCGACTTGCCCTACGTCAATGGTGCCTTGTCTTCGGTGTCAGCGTTCTGTTGCCAATGTGCGCGCACGCCGACTGGCCTCAGTTTCGAGGCCCGAATTCATCAGGCATCGCCAATGGTGGATCCGTTCCAGTGAAATTCGGCCCCGGACAGAATGAGCTTTGGCGCGTGCCGCTTGCACCGGGGCACAGTTCTCCGTGTATCGTTGGCGAATCCATCTTTCTGACAACGTTTGATGCAGAACAGAAGCAGCTGTCACTGGTGTGCCTGGATCGAGACAACGGGAAGACTCGCTGGCAGCAGCATGTGACCGTTGAGACCATGGAGAAAGGTCACCCCTCGTTCAACCCGGCCAGCAGTTCGCCGGCCTGTGATGGTGAGCGAGTCGTCGCGTACTTCGGTTCGTACGGGCTGGTCTGCTTTGATCTGAATGGCGACAAACAGTGGGAAATCCGGATGCCCATGACGAAGTCGTTCGGCGGCAACGCCACTTCCCCCATGATTGCTGGTGATCGAGTCATCCTGTATCGCGGTAATTATGTCGATCACTACCTGCTGGCTGTTGACAAGAAAACCGGTGAGGAATTGTGGAGAGTGCCGCAGGACGAAAAGTTCACGGGAGAAATGGCATGCACCTCATGCCCGATCGTTGTCGGCGACAAACTGATCGTGCATACGGCTCGATCTGTGCAGGCATTCGACGTTGCAAATGGCAAGCAACTCTGGGTGACAAAGTGTGCGACGACCGCGACCAGCACACCCGTTATCTGCGGTGATGAAGTCATCGTGGCGGCATGGAACAAGATGGGCGAACCTGCGTTGAAGCCTCCGTTTCCAACGTTTGATAAACTGGTCGCCAGGCACGACGAAGACAACGACGGATTAATCAGCAGCGATGAATTTCCTGAGTTGTGGATCTTCCATCGCCCGGAAGGCGTGGAAGCCCCTATGAACGGAGGACGGGTGCGATTCGAATGGGCAGATCGAGACAAGGATCAGCTGGTCGCAGCGGACGAGTGGGCAGCACAAGTCAAAGATCTCGAACGATTTCGAGCCGGATATGACAATCATGGATTGCTGGCCATCCCACTGGACAGCGAAGGGATCGTTGCTCCCGAACAGATACGCACGCTGGAAACTCAGGGGATTCCTGAAGTGCCTTCGCCGCTTTGCGATGGCAAATATGTCTATGTGGTGAAGAACGGAGGCGTCCTTACCTGCATCGAACTGAAGACAGGAAAGAGAATTTATCGGATTCGCACTGCCGGACGGGGCACGCATTATGCATCGCCACTGATTGCGGACGGCAAACTGTTCACCGTGTCCGGGGACGGCCGAATTACGGTGTTAACACTGGGTCCGGCCCCAAACATCCTGGCAACCAACGACATGCAGGACGGGGTCTATGCGACTCCCGCCATTGACAACGGCTGGATCTACGTGAGAACACATTCAGCCCTGTACGCGTTTCATGAAGACTGACAGTTCGAGCTGCATTCGCCGAAATCCCCTGTTTCACATTGTAGAATACGACGGACCATGCCATTACACGCAAACTTCACTGGGACTTGAGCAACGACGGGCGTAAACTCCTTACGGTTGGTTTCGACATTCCACCATGCAATGAGACGTGAGTGCCGATATAAGCAAGACCGGATGCTGCGGAATGCACAACCGCGGCACGGTACACAAGCGAATCCGCGACACATCTGCCGCCGCAAATCGAAGCTAAATTGGACACAACAACATAATCAATTCGGAAAAAGCCAGTGATTAAAACATGGAATAACTTCAATGGGCTGATTCATCGACGGATTGTGTCAGTGTCAATTGCTCTTGCATGCTGTTGCCTGCAGGCAGCCGCTGCGGATCAGTCGATTGAAAACTTTACGCTTGGTTCACATCGCGGTGTGGAATGGTCACTCGAGGATGTTTCCGATCAACAGTTGGTGGTGGTGGCGTTTCTGGGAACAGAATGTCCGCTGGCCAAACTGTACGGACCGCGACTGGAAGAATTACAGCGACAATACGGCGACAAAGGCGTGGCGTTCATCGGCATCAATGCCAACACTCAGGACAGTCTGGCTGAAATCACGGCCTATGTTAGTAAGCATAAGATTTCATTTCCCATGCTGAAGGACATCGGCAGTCGTGTTGCCGATCAGTTCAATGCAGAACGTACACCCGATGTGTTTCTTCTGGACAAGAACCGTAACGTTCGATATCGCGGACAAATTGATGACCAGTACCTCATTAGCCTGTCCCGGAACAAGCCAGGGCGAAAACATCTCGCAATTGCGATCGACGAGTTGCTGACAGGTAAACAAGTATCCGTCTTCCACACCGACCCGGTCGGCTGCCACATCGGACGTCCCAGTAAGGTCGAGCCTCACGGCAACGTCACATACTCGAATCAAATCGCTCGCATCTTTAACGCGCGTTGCGTCGGGTGCCATCGCAAAGGCGAACTGGCACCATTCACACTGGGCAGCTACGAAGATGTGATTGGGTGGGAAGAGACAATCCTGGAAGTCATCCGCACAAAGGGCAGAAACAGCATGCCGCCGTGGTACGCGAGCACGAAGCACGACCACGATGGCTTCAGCAACGACGCCCGCCTGACCGAAGAAGATAAGGTCCTGATCGAAACATGGGTGAAGAACGGAATGCCGGAAGGTGAAACGTCTCAGCTACCGAATCCGCCTCAATTCGTCGATGGCTGGAATATTGGGGAACCGGACCAGATAATCGAAGTCCGGGACACGGCGTACAATGTTCCAGCGGAAGGAATCGTCGACTACAAGTACTTCACCGTCGATCCGGGCTGGGACGAAGACAAATATGTAACCGCCACTGAAGCACGCCCGGACAATGTTCCTGTCGTACATCATATTATCGCGTACATTATCCCACCGGGAGAACAGGACGACAAACGGAAGAAGAGAGGGCCGATGCTCGTCGGCTATGCCCCTGGCGCAACTCCGCGCGTGATGGACAAGGGAACAGCGTTGTTCGTTCCGGCCGGCAGTAGGCTTGAATTCGAAATGCACTACACCCCAAACGGCACGCCACAGACAGACCTGAGCTACATCGGTGTGAAGTTTGCGGATAAGAAAAACGTAACAAGGCTGTTCAGGGGCGGCGCAGCAGCAGCCAGAAAACTCAACATCAAGCCAAATATGATTACTCAAGGAGTCGTCGCGCCGCTGCACAGGATTCGCCGCGATCAAATGCTGCTTGACATGACACCGCATATGCATCTTCGCGGAAAGTCGTTCAAGTATGAAGCGAAGCTTCCAGGTGCATCGTGGGAGACGTTGCTGGACGTACCCCATTATGACTTTAACTGGCAGCTGACATATGAACTGGCAAAGCCAAGATTCCTTCCGAAAGACACATTACTTCGATGCACAGCCGCGTTTGACAACACCGACGGCAATCCAGCAAACCCAAATCCAAACGTGCTCATAAAGTGGGGGCCCCAGAGTTGGGATGAGATGATGATCGGGTTCTTCAGCACAAGAGACCCGTACGACGAAGAAATCATGAAGGCTTCGGCTGGCCTTCCGGACAGTGAACGAACTGGAGAAAAATGACTAAGCTACTGCCAGTCGCACTGCTGCTAGCCTCGACCTGTTCGGCGATGGCCGAGGACAACTGGCCCCGGTTTCGGGGACCGAATGCTGACGGGGTCGCCCCGAACCACCCCGGCCTGCCAACCACATGGACGAATACAGACAACGTCCGGTGGGCTGCGAATGTGCCCGGTTGGGGCTGGTCGTGCCCGATCATATGGGGTGACCGCGTCTATCTAAGCACAGTCGTCAGCGACCAGGACAATCTCACGCCCAGCAAGGGACTGTACCTTGGCGAAGGTGTCCGTGATCCGGCGAAGGGTGTTCATCACTGGATGGTGTACTGCTTTGATGTAAACACCGGCAAAGAACTCTGGAAGCACGAGGCTCATACCGGTCAGCCACAGGTGCCTCGGCACCCCAAGAGCACTTACGCCGCTGAAACAGCGGCTACTGATGGCGAACGCGTTTACGTGCTGTTCGGGGACCTGGGAATCTATTGCTACGACATGGACGGAAAGCCGCTGTGGTCGCAGACGAT
>JABABI010000171.1 GCA_014238335.1 Fuerstiella sp. | reverse complement strand
ACACGCCATCTTCGTCATCCGTGACCGCCGTGTCGTCTCCGTTGGCCGCAGCAGTGGGCTGTCCATCAAGTTCCCAGTCGACACGGTTTCCAAGACGTGGCCCGGCGATCACGTGTCGAGCACCAGTTGTGAGCGTCGTTCCATAAGAATCGGGAGCGTCTCCAAAGTCAAACTTGACGCAAGGCTCCAGTGGAGCGAGGACACAGACGCATGTGATGCCACTGCTGTCCGGACCACCCTGGGTGGTATTGTCCGAGCCCCAGCCACCAAACAGAAGGTCAGGCCAGCCGCTTCCCCCCCAGAGGTTGTCGTTGCCGGAATTGCCGTAGAGCGTGTCCACACCGGCCCCGCCCCAAAGATTGTCGTTTCCTGAGTTTCCAAAAATCACATCCCATCCGTTACCGCCCTCGAGATTGTCGTTCCCTGAGTTTCCAAACAGGATGTCACTGCCGTTATCCCCCAGGAGATGGTCATTGCCGGAATTTCCGTACAGCATATCCCAGCCGTTCCCTCCTGCGATGCAATCATCGCCGGAGTTCCCGAAGATCATGTCCCATCCGTTATTGCCATCGAGACAATCATTGCCACTGTTTCCGTAGATGAGGTCCCAGCCATTTCCCCCCTGGATCTGATCGTTTCCACTGTTGCCGAAGAGCAGGTCCCATCCGTTGTCGCCGGAAATGCGGTCATCGCCGGAATTCCCGTAAATCATGTCCCATCCGTCGTTTCCATTGATCTGGTCCGGGCCGCCGTTGCCGAACATCAAGTCGGAGCCATTACCACCACTCATCACGTCTGTTTCGGAATTCCCGTACATGATGTCGAGCAGGCCCTGACCGTTCATCATGTCCACGCCCGAATTGCCAAACATCAGATCGTTGGACGATCCGCCGAACATCTGGTCGCAGCCGGAGTTGCCGAACATCAGGTCTGTCGACAGCAGCTGCCACCAGAGATTGCTGTCACCGAGCATTGTGTCGTTTCCGGAACCGCCGAACATCCCGTCGGAACTGTTGCCGCCATTCATTTCGTCGTTCTCGGAGCCGCCGAACATGACGTCTGCGGAGAGCAACCCAAAGGAATTGTTGTCGCCATGCATGTCATCACTGCCACTGTTCCCAAACATCAGATCAGTGTTGTTTCCGCCATCCATGAAGTCGTTTCCACTATTGCCGAACATGACGTCGGTTGATGCGACAAACCAGACGACGTTGCTGTCTCCCAGCATGTTGTCGTCGCCGGCGTTCCCGAACATGAGGTCGGAATTTGCACCTCCATTCATGGAGTCATTTCCGTTACCGCCAAACATGACGTCCGGTGACAACAGCAGGGCAGATTCATCATCGCCCAGCATGTTGTCATGCCCGTCATTTCCAAACATAATGTCAGTGCTGTTGCCGCCATCCATTGTGTCGTTATCGCTGCCGCCGAACATCACGTCGGTCGATGCAACGAGCAGGATGGAATTGCTGTCACCCCGCATTGTGTCTTCCCCGTTGCCTCCAAACATCAGGTCCGACTGCTTACCGCCCTCCATGGTGTCCGCACCGTCGCCTCCGAACATGACGTCGCTTGAGGTGAACAGAATGAGCTCTTCCGCATCACCGTCCATGATGTCATTGCCGTCGTTTCCAAACATGACATCGGCATCAATTCCGAATAGCTCGAAATTGCCGTCGTAGCCGTGCATTGTGTCGTTTTCGCCGTTGCCGAACATCACATCAAGATCGCCACCACCCCACATTTCATCGTTGGCAGGACCACCAAACATCAAATTTCCGAGGCGAACCGGGACCCCATAGATGTCAAAAATTTCACCGCCTGATTCGCCATACATTGTGTCTTCGTCAGCATTGCCAAACATGATGTCGATGTAGTCCTTGCCATACATCTTGTCATCGTTGTCGTTCCCGAACTGCACATCGATACCGTCGCCTCCGTAGATTGTGTCGTTCCCAAGATTGCCGAATTGCAGATTGCCGATCACGATGGTTGTGCCAGGGATCGTCCATCCATCGCCGGTGAAGGTGTTGTCGATACCGTACATGGTGTCGTTGTCGCCGCCACCCATCATGACGTCGATTTGTTCTCCTCCCTCCATCGTGTCGTCACCGCCCGTGCCGAAGAGAGCATCGATCCCCTCATCTCCGTACATGACATCGCTACCGCCGGCATGGGCGGGATCGAAGATGTCAGATATGTCGTCACCAATCACGATGTCAATTTCCGAACCGCCGTGCAGATGATCATCTCCCCCGGGATTGGAGAAACCGATCTCAAAACCATTGTCCCCGACAACAAGGTCGATGTCGGCATCACCAAACACACAGTCGTTTCCTGTGATGCCTGGGAGATCGACAAGGAACTCACCAAACAGGAAGTCAATGCCGTCGTCGCCGTGGATGACGTCGTCGCCACGCAGACCAAAAATGAAATCGGTCCCGTCGCCGCCGTTGATGGCATCGGCTGCAAAGCCTCCAAACAGAACATCCGTGCCGGCTCCTCCGTTGATCAACCAGCTACTGGTCGGAGCACTGAGTGGGAAGAAAAAGTCAAAGCCGCTTCCACCGTTGAAGGTGTGTGTGGGGGTGACCTCGCACATCCCATGGTCGTCCTTTGCGGGAGTCATGCGTTGGGCGGCCTCAGTCAGATCTTTGGTAAAACTGCCGAACGCAGCCTCCAGAAGCCTGTTGACACCTTCCAATCGCTCTGCAATCCGCAAAACGTTCTGACCGACGCTCGCGAGTCGAATTTCCGCGTCTGCGTTCAGTTGTGCGCCGGCCTGTTCTAGCTGCTCGGCGCGTGCGGCGAGACTTTCGGCTGCCAGTTCGAGGTCCCTGGCAGAACCGTCAAGGATTTGTTGGCCTGTCTCTTCAAGACGATCAAGTCCGTCCCCTGTCACCTGACCGGCGTCCCCGATCGACTCCCCACGCGCCGCAAAGACTTCGCCCTGCGCGGCCAATGCTTCAGAAAGCTCATCAAGTTGTTCGCCGGTCGCGCCGACATGGTCCTGTGTGGCGGAACTGGTCAGCCGTTTTTCGGTGTCTTGCTGCGTTTCCACCTGCACATCCATTTCATTTTCCAGGCGGCTGGCGCGAGCGCCAATATCCTCTATCTCCGTAAGAAGAACCTGTGCGGTCGTCAGGAGTTCGGACTGGCTTTCGTCCAGTAGTTCGCCGCCTGGCGTGATGAGCTCGTCCTGCGCCTGTGCGGTCAGAACGGCGGAAAGATCCACGATGCGTGTACTTGCATCAGCAATCACATGCTTCGATTCCTCAAGCAGTCCGCCTTGTGTGGTGGCAGCAATCTGACGGGCAATGTCGCCCAGCTCAACGCTCGCTTCGGAAAGCTGTTGGAATCGTTTTATGTTGATTTCATCAACCGGGGCAGTGCTGAGGAAAACGATATTGTCGCCTTCACCGCCACTCAGCTGCAGAACGACTTCTCGATGATCCAGTGTGCCGTTGGCATCGACAATGTTCACAAAATCATTGCCATCAGCCGCGTCGAGTTCGATGCGGCGGAAGTCCTTGAGCGAGAAGCGGGCGAGATTCGATCCGTCTTCGTCCGATGCTCCGATGGTGATTTCCTGCGAGTCGCTGTCAACCGTTGCCACAATCCGGTCGTCGTCTTCTGTTCCGGAAATCTGCAGTGTTTGCTCAGCGTCGATGAAGGCCTCTACGGTCAGCAGGAGTCGCTGTTCGAGTGCCTCGAGTCCCGTTCGCGACTGGGGAATGCGCGTTTTACGGCGGGGCGTGGACAGACTCTGGAACCATTTTTTGGACAGCTCTGCGTAGTTCGCCATTTCGTCAAATTCCTGTGGGATAAATGCGACACTCGAAAATAAAAACTATCAATAATTCAAATTTGACTGTGGCAAACGTCGTACCAGAACGTCGTTTCGTTTCGAATTTCGCACAGTGGCTATGCCTCCGGCGCGAGTTCTGTTTGGCCACGAATACTTTTCGTGCTGTCAGAAATTCGAAGTTGAAGCAGACAAAACATCACAACAGCAGGGCAAGTGCGCATCACGCTCATTGGCAATATGCGGGCGGTTTGATGCGTCTCTTTGCGATTAAATAAGCGGCGCGTGTCAGGAAACGGCGTCAGGAAACGGCGTCTGCTGCGTGGCAATTTGCGGCGGTGCTGCTGTGCAATGCTACAGCGTATTGCAAAGGTGTTGATGGTTCATGCCCTGTTCTACACGTCGCGGCGGAAGGCGGACTGCATACGGTGTTGAGAAAGTTTGACGTGCAACGGCGGCACGGTCACGAGCGGTAGAGACATCAGCTTCGCCGGAAATAACAGTCAGAGAGACTCGGTGCGAACAATACGTAAACACTATGCACCGGAGGAGAGCGAGAAGCAGTTTTACGAGACTGAGACGATGCTGAACGCGGACAAAACGGCGGGGAAGGAATTGCCTGAACACTGGTGGACGTGGAAGCACAGAAATGATTTGTATACCATGATCACTGGTGACGATTTACGGCTGTGAAAGGCGTCTCAGTTGCCTTCACGCGTCGGAGATCGTTGCCTGGTCGTCGGGGTGGCTTGATTTCAATGGCCTGTCTGTACTGTCCGTTGCACAGTGAGAAAGCCTGAGAAAGCACAAGTGGAATCTGGTCTCCAAACGGAGTGATGCTGCTGCCTGCGGAGGTTGAGGCAGGTTTACCTGAAGTGTCTGCGCAGCTTGCCAGACAATGCAGCGCAGAATCTCAGTAAAAGGGCGGCTTTGTTAAGAGTCCCTGATTACTGGGAACACCGCATCCGGACCAACTGACGTTCTGGTGACTCCCTCATGCGGACGGGTCGCCCACGCGAAGTCGGACAGAAGCGCAATCACTCTGGATGTATGGTCCGATAGGCGTCTTCTGATTTCGGTGAAGCGACGACTTAACCTCGTCCGCAGTCGTATCACTGCTGATGGCCATACCGATACCGTTGCGTGGTGTTGGCAGACACGTGCATATGCGATCTGAACAGCCGGTAATTCCGTAGTTGGCGTGTTTCGCTAAACAGAGCGCAGCTTTCCCCGATATGCCCTGCACAACGTCAGCACCGCCGGCAACGCGTTCGCTTCGCTCGGCGGAATTCGTACTCGAAAAAGTGAAAAAGAAAAGCACAAGCGAAAGCACGGGCATTCTGTTCATTGCGTCACCACAAAATTAGTGTCAGTCCTTGAAACTCTCAGCCAGTGTTACCCGGCGTTCGCGAGCCAGTGTGGCGAGTGCCAGTCGTAGCTTCTCAATCTGCTTCTCTTGTTCAGCAGTGATTCCGGCGGCCGCTCGAAGCTTTACGCCCTTCTTACCTTCCGCAAGAGCCTTCTTCTGCCCGGCCCAGTCGGTGCTGTATCTGCTCGTCCTTCAGAACGTCCTCCAGCTTCGATGGTAGCTCGGCGATCTTTAGCGCCCTTGCCGTAGCTTTTATCTGCCGGCGAATCAGCGAAGCGTATCTTCGAATTGTACCGGCCTGTATTCGGTACTGGATTGAGAGGCTGGAAGAGCGACGGTTCGCCGGAGCCTGACGCGATTTGACGCGTTTTCTTGGCGTTAAGCGTTGCTTCGTGAGAATGCCACAGATTGACGTGTGCGTATTCGGACGAAAAAAGACAGAAGAGTCAGGACGTTCACTCTTCTTCCGTGAAACACACAACGACGTCGTGCTGTCGATGGATTGAACCAACGCCCCATACGAAAGCACACGCGATGCGGGGCGTTCATCGAATGCACAACTCGGGTAAGCAGATGAATCCGGTTGAAGGCACGCCGACCTGGTCGCCGACGAAGTCCATTTGGATTCCACAGACTGCTTCTTCATCGCTGTTTTGGGTGCCCGCGGTGGCTGAAGCACTGCCTGGTCTACCTCGGTGTTCTTGTTGGGAAGGGTGATCCGCGGCGGGTTGTTTACCGGCACGACATCTGCGATTGGTCCCGGCTTCATCGAAAGTGCCACCCTTTCTGCGTTCACGCAACGCCGGTCTGGCTGGACTGGTTCTGGTAGCTGCACTGTAAACGCAAACTCCGCTACCTGCACGAGTATCTGCCTGACGGGGTAGTTATTGCCCCACTCATTTCTCGAATTCTGGTCAGGACCGGGATGTTACAGCGACTGCTACTTGCATTGTGTCTGTACTACTTGGGCGCCGTGTCGTGGCTCGTCTGAGGACTCTGCGGGCGATTCGCGATTTCGTTGACACGACATTCGCTGGTTGGTTACGTCGTCCACAAAGCAGGTCCGCAGACATGGATCGTAGAATGAGCAGCTGTCCAGGGCCACAATCTTCCCGGTCCTGGCCTAAACACAATGGAAGAATGCGTGGCACAATAACCATCATTCATTTCCCAAATCGGTACGCCTGGAACTGGATCCAGGACAGAACGATCCTGGCTGGTGGGCAATTGCGATTTTGCGTCGATTCGGACTGATAAGGAACGTCCGACAGCCGGACAATCTAAAGGATCGACCCAAGCTTCACCCAGCGTGCAAGAAGTCACCGCACACAACGTTACTTGCCAGTTGTCTGCATGGCCAGCGACAATTTCCTTACCACTTCTCTCTGATTTTCGGTCATCAATTTCTGTCGGAGGTCCACGGTATCGGCGTCCGTGGTCTGGAAACAACTTGTCGTCTGCGCCGACCAGATCGATTCGTCGTATCCGCCCTGACTGTGCTGGCGGTCGACAGCGATCCATGAGTGCGTGCCGCAGTTGGACAGACGTTCGCGACAATCGATTCGGGGCCACCGGCAGTATTACTCCGGGAACTGTATTGGGATATGCCCTCTTTCCCGCTGCTGCAGAGCAGCTGGTATGGCCGTTCAGGGCTCAGAGTGCAGTACGAACTCGATTTCCGCCAGATAGTCCAGGCTGGTGCTCATGTGCTGCCAGACGCCTGAACTCGAAGCGACTTCAAATAGTACCGGTCCACGATACCCCAAATCGTTCAGGACATTCCCGATCCGTTGCCAGTTGACGTTGCCACTGGACACGCTCCGTAACACGTGCTGATCATGACATTGTTTTAGGTGAACCATCGATATTTCATCCACCGCGAGAGAACGCGCCGCAACGGCAGAATCTATCGCCCCCTCGGCCATCTGCAGATTGCATGGGTCAAAGCAAAACCGAAGACGATTCTTCTGGCAGCCAAGCGCAGCTCGAGCTGATCGGAACGCATGCAGGAAGCCGTTCCATTCCTGCACAGAATGTTCTATCGACAGCATGCCGTCGCACGATTCCATACTCTGAGCCAGTTCGACCAAATTACGATGCGTCAGATTGCGGTCGATCTCGAATGGCGATTCGAGATCAACCAGTCGTAGATGAGGCCGTTCCGCACCGGCGACTGCAACCGCCGCCCTGCGGCCTGCATCCACCAGAACACGGTCAGCCAATGAGAGAGGTCGCAGGAAGGGCACGTTCATTGCGATATTGAAAGACATCGTTGGAAACCGCCGTGGCAGTTCGGAAAGTTGCGACGCGTCCGGAATGGCGAAATCACCGGATTCGTAAGAGCCCAGGCAGCCCTGCCGAAGTTCAATAATTCGTAGCTCGCGGCGGGCAGCTTCGCCGATCAGGTCATCCAGTTTTTGGCCGGCGTTCAACTGAACGTGCCAGCAGTTCGATACCAGTCCGGTTTTCATGAGCATCGCATTTCAGAATCGAGAGTTTGAGAATGCTACGATCGTTGTTGTTAATCCCGACTGTCCGAAACAAGTGCTGTTCTTCACGGCGAAACGTTTGAATTTGGGGGGCGAAGACCCGCGGGCAGAAATAAGGGAAACTGTCTTTGCAGCCGACGGTCAGCAAAAGTCCGTGCAGCTGACGAAACGTCGTTATGCGTTCAGGAGCGGTCGCGCCGTGACTGACAAGGGATGACTGAACACCGCGTGGCGTCTATTCGTTCATGTTTGCGCGAACCGGCGCCGAGGTGTTTCGCCACTTATAAAATCTGCGCACCTCGTCTGCACTGAGTGCTCGGTTCCAGATGGACAGGCCGTCCATGTAGCCGACGTAATTGATTCCCAGCATGATAAAGGCACCATCGGGACGCCCTTTTGTTCTGGTCCACGTGAACCGCAGCGGTTGACTCAGGGACCCCTTCCGTTCTCCGTTCAGGTAAAGTGTCGCTGACGATGTGCTTTTGTGAGTACTGTTGATGCTGGAGAAGGTGAACAGAACGTGAGTCCATTTGTTTCTGGAAAATGGAGCTTCAGTCACCGCGATCATCGGCCTTTCTGTGGGCGGGATGTCTTCGAGTTTTGTATTTTTCGGGTTCCAGAAGTCGTAGTCCGAGAATACTCCGAGTCGAAAGTCGCGTGGCAGTTCTTTGTCGAAATCGATGAAGAACGAGGCGTCATTCCATTTTTTTGAGGTGATTTGAATCGGGTCGCAAAAGCCAGGCGGGAGATCAGTGTTCGGATCCAGCTTCATCCAGACAGATACTGTTCCCGACCAGTCGTCCTGAGGATGAATTCCGTTTGTGCTGGCCTTGTAAAGCAGCACCTGTCGTGTCTTTGCCGTAAACTGCAGCGCGTCGCCAAATCGGCCGGCATTTTTTGCGATCCGCACCTCTTTGATATGATTACCAGCCGCAATATCTTCGAACGCAAGTGAGTCTGCGGTATAGATGTTTCCGTCGCCAGCAGCAGGGAAAAGTCGTGCTTCTTCCGTTCCGTCGAAGTCTGCGGCAAAGATCTGTCCGTCCAGGAACGACGATTGCGACTCTTGTGCGTGACCGTTCGTGCCGGGCACGACTGCATGCAGCAGCAGGCAGAACGAAAAAACTCGGGACATGATAGTTTCCCTATATGAACGGCCGGGTGTGTCGATGGTGCATGACTTATTTGTGGGGCATCCTGAAGCACGTGCCTCACGACTTTCGTTAGACAACTTGATCTTCACGTAGCGATCGGTCGAATGCAATCCCACCGCCTTGTGTGGCAGTTGATTACACAGACAGGAACACACTTTCTGTGCGAGTCAGAACAACGGAATTCGACTTACTCAGAATTCCATCGAATTCTCAGATTCCGCAGCGTTCCTTCAGGCTGACGCTCATTATCCGGGGTTGCGTTGTTCTTCAGCACAGCCATAAACCCACCGGCGCCTTCGCCCTGCATAGGCCATAGTCGATAGCACGGGACCTCGGTGTGCGAGCTGCGATAATCTGTGACTGCATCGACTGTCTGTGCTTCGAATTGCGTATGTTTCTTCAGCAGCCATTCGACGTTTCGTTCGTTTTCCTTTAGTGAGTACGTACACGTCATGTAAATCAGGCAGCCTCCGGGTTTCACCAGGGCCATTGAGTTCGCCAGAATTCGGCGTTGTCGATTGGCGTTCATGTTGATCGTGGCAGGATGAAAGCATCCAGGCGACTTTTTGCCCCGGGCAATGAGCGACTGTCCGGAACAGGGAGCATCGACCAGTACGACATCGGCGGTCTGTCGTGCGGTCTCAGCCAGAATCATGGTGTCCGCATTAACGACAAACACCGGAGAAATCCGGCAACGTTTCAGATTAGAGATCAGCGCGGGAAGGCGTTTGCCAATCACTTCGTTGCACCATAGTTCCGCAGGATTCATCCCGCGCCACGCCATCACGGATTTTCCACCAGGAGACGCACAAACGTCGAGTACTGTGGCCGGGTCGGAATGAAACTACTTTTACATCTCCCCCATTCTCAATAACAGTATCCGCGCCCACAATTGTTTCTGTTGAATAATCACTCCCTTTTACCAACACATCTGGTAAAAGCATTTGAA
>JABABI010000170.1:6248-10029 GCA_014238335.1 Fuerstiella sp. | reverse complement strand
CCGTCAACGGACTGTATGACCGAATGCAGGACTTCATGGTTACTCACCAGGATCCTGAGCGCCGTTATGAGTCGTTTCGTGTCCAGCGGTCCTGCAATATTGCAACGAACCTGAAGATGGTATGCCGAACTGTCTGGGTAAACTTCTGAAAGATAATGGATCCGCTGCTGACCGAACGAAACGGGACTCGTGTCCGTCTGCACGAGTCGCGGGATCTGCGGCGCTGCGGCTGAGATGTCTTTCGCAGCGGCAAGGCGTTGCTGCAGCAGCATCTGTCTCGATGTGGCTTGATCCGATTGCTGTCCAGCGAGCAGCCCATCCTCCGGTGAAGCGGTCGGTTTACTCATTCGAAGGTACCTTGTGTGCAGCGATCCGTCCTTCCGCTACGTTCGGGGTGGACTTGTCGGCACCGTCAATTTCGGCCAGTAACACTTCTTCGATCTGCAAGGCGAATGACGCTACGGTTTTGGCTTCGAAGAGTCGAGCAATCGGCAGCTGAATCTGAAATGCTTCGTTGATGCGAGTGACGACGGACATTGCCATTAGGGAATCGCCACCGATCTCGAAGAAATTGTCGTACAGACCGAAGGCGTTTATTTTTAGTGAATCTCTCCAAACATCGACAACGATCTTTTCAAATTCCGTCAGATCAGACTGTTCTTCGGTCAAAACGACCGAAGATGCCTCTGTGGGCGCTGGCAAACTTTGGGGGTCAAGTTTTCCGTTCGCGGTTAGAGGCCATTCGGTAATTCTTATGAATCGCCACGGCATCATTTGTTGCGGAATGCGGCGAGCGACATGATCTCGCAGCTGTTGTTCGGTCAGCGATTCCGGACCGACGTACCAGGCAAGCAGATGCTGTTGTGCCTGAACCTCGCTCTGTTCATTATAACCAATTTCGTTAAGGATCCTCTCCACCCGCGATACATCGATCTCGTCGTTCAGTTCGTGTAAAGCCTCTTCCCGGGTCTTGTGGCCCGTGCGAACATCCCAACTATACGGAACTGCGTAATTGTGGAATCCTCGTTGTTTCCTGTGAATGTGGATGCCGACGTCATTGATCAGGCAGTTCGTGGATCTCCCGGTGTCGGTAGGACGAATCCAGGGAACTCGTGCTTCCAGGTAAGACAGCATCTCGCCGAGCGAGACGTCACAGTACCGGTAGAAATCGATGAACGTTAACTCGTCAAAAATACGATCATCGGCAAACATGCTGACATCGAGATTGCGAGAAACGGCATCGTCCACACGATGGTAAGCCTTCCGAGCCTCCAGAATCGTCTGGTCGATGATTGTGAGGTCCGAATTGGTCTGGTGGAAGAGCTCTTCAGTCAGTCGCGTCTCAAAGAACTGCCCGCGAGACAGTCCCGTCACGATATGTCGAATACCTCGCTGACGAGCTTCCTGCATGCTGAGTGTATAGACGGTTTTGAAACATCCCTGGCAAACGTTGGCGTGTCGCTTGAGGCTATCGACAAAGATTTCGTTCATGGCCGGAGTGGAGCCATAGATGTGGTCCACCCTGAGCGTCTTGACAACTCGCTGGATGTTGGCCTTTGCTTCGTCCGACAGGTAACCATTGTCGAGCGTGAATGCCAGGACCTTCAGCCCCATGTCGACCAGTCGACACAGTGCATACGTGCTGTCCTTTCCGCCACTCAGCAGCGAAATACAGTCGTATTCGATGTCCGTTGTGCCAGCCGAATCAAAAACATTCTGCAGATCTTCGATCGTCTGAAAGTAGCCAGCCGTTTTTTCCTTCCACTGATCGAAAGCCGTACAGTGAATGCACTGGCCACGTTGATCGAAAGTGACGTCCGGATAGTTTGACGGCAAACCACAGTCGACGCAGTAAATTATCTCCTTGTCATTGACCGGCGTCTGGTCGGATGTGAGCCCAACGAAACAACTTTCAATGTCGGGATGACTTTGCAGTGCCGCCTCGATTTCGGCGGGCTCAATCCTCACACCGCGAACTTTGATTTGCGTATCGGTTCGGCCAAGATACGTGAGTATTCCGTCAGCGGATCGTTTTGCAAGGTCGCCGGTGCGGTACATTCTTCGCCCGGGCTTAAACGGGTCATTTACGAATCGGTCTGCAGATAGTTCCGGGCGTTTCCAATAACCGTCGGACAGACCGGTGCCTGCCAAATAAAGTTCGCCGGTCACCCCATCAGGAACGTGAACCAATTGATCATTCAGTAGATAGACGTCCATGCCGTTGATCGGACGCCCAATCGGAACAGATACTGCTGTGTCCGTGCGCGGGTCGAATGTATGGATTGTGCAGCCGATTGTTGCTTCCGTTGGTCCGTATTCGTTGTGTATCAGAACGTGGGCGCCAAACTTTTCCAGGAGTGTCGTGGCAAGTTCTGTTTTGAGATCTTCACCACCAAGAATCAACTGTGTCACCCGGGAACTGTGCATGTTTTGGTCTCGCACAAGACCCAAATGCGAGGGCGTCAGCTTAATGGTGTTTACCAGGTTGTCCTGCAATACATTCAACAGTGTGAAGTCGCCATGTTCAACGGAATCAGGGTAGACGACAATGCAACCACCACAGGCCAGAGGGACCAGGATCGACGTCAGCGTCAGGTCGAACGATAAACTTGTAAACAACGGGAACACGGGAACGTCGCTGGCCGCATAGGTGCGGCACGCCCAGTCCACGTAGTTGGCGATCGCCGAATGGGAAATCACAACCCCCTTGGGCTGTCCCGTAGAACCTGACGTATATAGAATATAGGCAAAAGAGTTGTCCGCCGCCGCATCCACCTTAGTGGCTGGCGCCCCGGTCACTGCTTCCGCATAGCGTCCATCAACGGTGATCGTCAGTGTTTTGGGCAGCTCCGGCAAAAGTTCTTCCGTCGCCGTGGTCACGACAACTGCCGCTGGATTTAAATCTTCAATGATGAACCGGATCCGTTCTGCCGGCATATTAACGTCAATCGGCGTGAACGCGCCACCGCATTTCCAGACGGCAAGCATTGCGACGACGGCATCCGCGGAACGCGGCAAGGCGATACCGATACAGTGGCCGGGACCGACCCCCACTTCGGCCAGCGCATGGGCCAGCTTCTCGACACGGCCGCCAATCTCCTCATAGGTTGAACGGACATCTCCTTCAATAATTGCAATGCATTGCGGATTGTTGTCAATCTGTTGCTGAACTGCCCCGACAACAGACAGCTCAGAGACGACCACCGCGTCAGCTGGGGTGCTGGCTGCAGCAAGTCGTTGAAGTTCACGCGATGAAAGAATCTGCACAGACTGAACGGGTTGATCCCGGTTTGTCAGCAGCGCATCCATAAGACATTCAAAGTGTACAACGGCAGCCTGTCGCAGGTCGTCATGGAAAATGTCGGACTTCATGTCAAAGTGTATGACAAATTCTCCAGTCGCATCCAGGTCGTGGACCTGCAGTCGCAGGTGATGCCCCGGATCACCGTGTCCCGCATGCAGCCATTCAGACTGCATCGGGTGACCGCAAAAGTCACCAAACGACGCAGTGATGTAATTAAGCACAGTATTGCACGACCGAAGAGCGTTCGCATCGCTGGCTCCTGGTTGCGCGTACCGCAGAACCGTTGTTGTCTCAAGCTGAACTTTCCTAAGCAGGGACAAGAACGTTTCATCCTGCTCAATCGTCGCCTGCAGTGGAAACATCTCGATAAACAGGCCAATCGTTTCGCGATACGTTCGCGTCGGTCGGTTGTGCGCGGGCGTTTCAATACAGAACCTGCATTCATCGCTGACCCGTTTCAGGTAAGCAAACAACAGC
>JABABI010000170.1:0-6238 GCA_014238335.1 Fuerstiella sp. | reverse complement strand
TGAATGCAACCAGATCAAAGAGTGAAGAATATACAGTTGTAGCTGGAGTTTGCACCCACCTTGGCTGTTCACCAAAATATCATCCGGAAGTTGAGCCAAAGTGCGGAGCCGGTCAGAGCGATCACGTCCGACATGCAGTGTCATGCGTTCTGTCCGGGTGGATGCCGTTGCGGCTACTGCGCCATATAATCGAGATGGCAGGATCTCCGCGTGCGACTTCTGCTGCCGGTACGTTACGGCTTCGCTCACTCGCTGACTTTTTTCGTACGCCAGATATGACGCATACGCGGGCAGTGGCACCGAGTCGACCGCAATATTGCTCGACAGCCCGACGTAGAACTGCGACACATACCGATAAATCAAGTCAAACGACCAGGCGTCTGTGACGAGGTGGTGTTGATTGAAATACCACGTGAACTCTGCGACACCTGTCTGAATCAGGGCTGTGTCGAACAAGCAACGTTCAGTGTCCAGCAGCAGCTGGCAACGTCTTTTGGTCCATCGGCGAAGTGCGGTGTTCGGGTCAGGCTCATTCGAAAAGTCAAGTACGTTCATTTCGCAGCGAATTGCAGGAACGACTCGTTGCTGAGGAATGCCATCGATCAGCTCTATAACTGTCCTCAGGGCGTCACAACGGTCAACCAGTTGCTGTACTGCCTGCTCGAAAATGGACAAATTGACGGTGACATTAAATCGGAACGTCACTGCCATATTGTACAAAGGCGCCCTCGGACTCAACTGCTGTCCCGTCCAGATCAGTAGTTGACTTTTCGTCAGGTTGGATCGCTGCAGCAGGTCAGCGTTCAACAGAGTGTGCATTACGCTGCCAGTTTCTTTTCCAGATACGACGTGAGCGTGTTAATGGTCATGAAGTTTTCAATAGTCACGTCCTGCGGTGGCACGGCAACGTTGAACTGCTTTTCGATGAAACCCACCAATCGCATCACGCCCAGGGAATCCAGGAGACCGGACAACAGCAGGTCAGTTTCAGCGTCGAGTTCCGTCGCCGATTCGTCTCGCAAAAATTCGGTTTTGATATACTCAATCAGAGTGTCTTCCATGGCGTCTTCATTGTTCATTTCAATGTATTCACAATAGACGCGACCTATCATTCAAAGCCCAGTGCCTTGGTAGTCCGTCCGCTTTGTTCACTTCGGCGAGATCAAAGATGTCTTCCGCCTTCCAACAGTCTCTGCCGGTCTGTCTGTTGCAAGCCACACCAGTGGAATCGGCGGCGGCCTGCATGGAAGACCGCCGATGCTGAGCTGGCTCTGTCCGTGACAATTTCTGTTTCCGACACACGTTTGATGGTCATGCAACACCTCCTGCAGTCGTGGCTGAGAACTGTTTTTCGAGGGCAATGTAGTCAGTCTTGCCGCTGGTGGTTTGCGGAAAACGTTCGGTAATGATGACTTCCGATGGGACGGCGTATATTGGCAAACGCTTTCGAGTCTCAATAAGAATTTCGTTTGCGCTGAGTTCCGCGTGTTCGGAGAGAATAACGGCTACGACAGCTCGACGATCGTTTGTTGCCGGATCGAAAGAGGCGAATGCTGCTACGGTGAGAATGCCCGGCAGTCGCAGTATCACCGCTTGAATTTCGTCCAGTTCCACTCGATTGCCACGAATTTTTATCTGTCGATCGCTGCGTCCATGGAATTCGAGATTTCCGTCATCCAGTTCGCGGACAAGGTCACCCGTACGAAAGAAGCGCACGCTTTCGCCATTGCTTAACAAATCGACCATCACCCGATCCGTCAATTCCGGCCGATTCCAATAGCCCGTCATCATTGTTGAGCTGTTGATTAACAGTTCGCCCACTTCGCCACGTGCCACAGGTCGGTTGACGTCATCGACGATCAGGCCTTTGGTCTCCGGCCAGATTCGACCGATCGGGATAGACGTGTTCACACATTCCGGTGGCTGTGTAAGATTAAAATAAGTGCACTGATTGACTTCTGCTGGGCCGTAGACGTTGCTGAACGTGGCCGCGGGAAGACGTTTCATAAGGTCTGACAGATACCCAACAGGAAACGGTTCTCCGCCGTACAATACCCAACGCAGCGAAGACAGGTCACGAGTTTCCAACGCTCCTCGCAATAGCAGTTGCACCAGTGCGAACGGGACCGAATACCAGATTGTCAGTTGTTCGTCTTCGATCAGTTGTGCCAGACTGGCCGGGAATCGCATGTGTTCTTCGGGTATCAGCACGGTTGTTGCACCAACCAGCGGTCCGGAGAAAAATTCGAACGTAGACTGGTCAAAATGCAGTGGCGCGAAGTTTCCCAATCGATCCGTTGAGTTGACTTCGTAGGTCTCTGCGGCCAGCCGAGCGTATGCCAGTCCGCTGCGGTGAGTATGCAGAATTCCTTTGGGCTCACCCGTGGAACCGGATGTGTAGATGATGTAGGCCGGATGGTTTTCGGAAAGCGTTGGCGGAAAGAAACGGCATTCTGCGTCAACGGCGTCCCACGCGATAACATCAACGTCGATGTTATCGGCTGATGAAAGCCCAACTACGACTCGCGGTTTGGCTTCCAGTTCACGCCAAATTTCGTCGAGTTGTTTTCGTTGCCGGTCCAGGGTCAGAACTGCGGCCACTTCAGCGTCTTCCAGAACGCATTTCAGGCGGCTGACTGGCAGCGCGGGGTCGACCGCCACATAGATAACTCCAGCCTTCAGGCAGCCGTAGACGCCAACCGCCATCTCTACTGCTTTGGGCATGTAAATGGCCACGCGATCACCGGGCTCGATCCCGAACTTCTGCAGCATCGCGGCAAGCTGCGATGCCTGTTCATTCAATTCAGCGTAGGTCAACGAACGTTCGCGACAGCGGAAGGCCACGTGCTGTGGCTGCCGCTGTGCCGACTGTTCGATGATTTGTGAGAGCAGTTGAGTCACGCAGTTGGCATTCGTTAATTAAAGGCCCAGCAAGCCGGCAATGATGTTTCGCTGAATGTCTGAGGTTCCGGAATAGATCAGCCCGCCGATGCTGTCCCGCAGATCGCGTTCGATACCGAACTCGGAAATGTAGCCACGCACGCCATGATTACGAATAGAGTCAAGGCTTGATTCGACCAATAGTTCGCTCAGAAGTAACTTTGCCAACGATGAATCCATCGGAGTTGGTTCACCGATGTCATCCAGCCACGCAACCTTGTACAGAATCAGACGAGCGAACTCGTGGCGTAGTTTCATGTCTGCGATGCGGTGGGAGACTGCCTGAAATTTTCCAATTGGCTGCCCAAACTGTTGACGAGATTTTGCCTGCTCAATCGACTGTTCGAGTTGGCGTTCCATTGCTCCCAGTGGACTGGCGAAAATAAAGCCGCGTTCGGAATGCATCGCGGTTGTAAATATGCTGTACCCCGCTCCGTCTGGTCCCAGCCGTTGATCGTCCGGCACAAAGCAGTCTTCCAGGATC
This sequence comes from Fuerstiella sp., assembly GCA_014238335.1. Taxonomy (GTDB): domain Bacteria; phylum Planctomycetota; class Planctomycetia; order Planctomycetales; family Planctomycetaceae; genus Fuerstiella. The sequence goes on along the minus strand of JABABI010000170.1, from coordinate 2,814 downwards.
AGATCGCCGAACGGAGTCGTTCTCAGGCCCATCTTGGGCTGAGATTCCGTGGCGCGGAACCCTTCAGTACCTCGTTCTACGATGAATGCTGTAACTCCCCAGCGTCCGACTGACAGGTTGGCATTCGCGAACACGACAGCAATGTCTGCTTCAGGTGCCAGCGTGACGAATTTCTTGATACCGTTCAGGACATAGCCGCCCTTAACTCGCTGTGCCGTTGTTTTCATCGAAAAAGTATCCGACCCGGACTCGGCCTCTGTGATACCAAAGGCCCCGCAGCATCCGGACAGCAACGGAGACAGAAACCTCGCAATTTGTTCCTCACTGCCAACCTTTATAATAGCGGACTGTATGCTGAGCATCTGCGAACTTATCGCATATGCCAGACCACTATCCTCGCAACCGTACCCAAACGCTTCCAACAGTCGCACGGTTGTTCTGGCGTCATAGCCTGCACCGCCGAACGTCTTGGGGACAGACCAGCCCATGATGCCGAAATCCGCACAGCGCTGCCAGTTTTCGCGGGCAAACTTGCAGTTGTGATCGTTTGCGTGAACATCACAGGGAAGCTCGTTTTGAGCAAACCTGATGACATCCTTAACCTGTCTCAGTGTTTCATCGCTCCAGGAGAAATCCATCAATTATCCTCCTCGTTAAGAAGCAGTCGCCCCCGCTCATCCACGGGTTTCCATTCATCTTTGAAGTTGCGGTTTTTCCATTGTCCAAGGCCAGGGAAGAACACTTTGCCGTACCCGTGAGTTTCCGGACGACTACCGTTCCAGCGTTCGTCGAAAGGCTCATCGATCCGCTGATATCGACTGTCCGACGACAGACGACACTTGCCAACCGGCGACATATTGTCCAACGCTGCATGGACTGTTCGCATGGTGAAACAAAGCACGTCACCCGCGTAAAAGTCAGCAGATAACCAGCGAGCGCCAAACTTCTCCTGCAGCGCAACGGGATTGGTACTTAGCCACTCGATCCTGTCGCGGTCTGCATCTTTCGCGAAGTAACTCCGCAGCATTGCATCATGCCCGTCGGCCTTTTCCAGCAGCATCAAGGCGCCTTCGTGTTTAGCGACGTCTCCCAGTGGAATCCAGCTGGAGAATACTCGGTCGGTCCCGCGATTCATATAGGGTCCGTCGCAGTGAATGCCACAGCCTTCACCCGGTCGGACGAATCTGGGCCAGCGAAAATCGTAGCTGCGAACCGGCCCCTCCAGCAGATCTTCATAGAGCTTCAGCACACAAGAATGATCAACAATGCGGCGATAGGCAACGCCGTCACGAACACTCTGCGTGAACGCTCGCAGGTTGACTTTTTCAATGGCTTCAGAACGACTGTGTATGGCGTCGTTGATTGGTCGTGTTGCATCGAGTTCGCCAATGATGGCGAACTTCAGCAGGATTTCCTCACGAGCTTCCAGTGCTTCGGCTCGATCAATCAAGCCTCGAAAGAACAGATACCCGTCTTCTTCCATACGGGCTCTCAGCAATGAAGGCTGATTCAGAATTGTCTGTGATTCTCGCAGTTCGCCGAAGTGCTGAGGATCCGTTTTCAATAAAATTCTGTTGGAAAACAATTGGTTCATGATTCTTAGTTCGCTCCAGCAGCAGCGACGACCGCGAGATCAGCGTATGGGTTCCACGGATCATTAATATTCCCCGCAAGATGGATTCTGGACCCCAGACCCAAGTCGTCTGCGTAACGCATCAGAAGTTGAGTAGCGATGTAGTCCTCCAGTGCCCAACCAGTGGAATCAAAGACCGTTTCTCGGTTTTTCATTCTTGAATACATATCCGGTCTTGCTGCGACTTCCATGATCGATACTCCGACCTCATCCCGCGAGAGTTGCTGACATTCACCTTCCAGCATTGCTTGTTCCGGAAAGTCCGGGCAGACGAAGCTTTTTCTCAGTAGAGAAATCGGCAGCTCAATTTTTCCGGGTAGGTCCGAACCGACTGCATTGATATGGACATCGTTCTTCAAGGTCAATTTGTCAAACAGCGGGCCTTCGCCGACGGCGATGGAAGTGGCCGTACACAGCACATCAGAGTGCTCTGCGACATCCGCCAGGGAGCACATGCGAACTCGCACCTTGCTGTGGTTAAACAGCTCGGTTCGACCTGCGAACGAACTAATCACTTCCGGATTTGTGTCGAAGATCCGAATTTCCGCGATGTCCGCCACCTGCATGATTGCGCGGAGCTGACTCACTGCCTGAGCTCCGCTGCCGATTAACCCCAGAGTGATCGGTTTCGACAGGTCTGTCAGCAACCTGGTGGCCACAGCCGACGCTGCTCCGGTGCGAAGGGCAGTGAGCAAGATGCCGTCTGTCACAGCAACTAGTTGACCGGTGGATGGATCGAAGAGATTAAACGTTGAAATAACCGTCGGCAAATGTCTGGCAACGGGGTTCGAAGGATGGTAACCAACCGTTTTGATGAACACGGATTGCTCACGGCGATGCAGTGGCATCCACTCAATGAGCCCGGAGTGAGGCTTGTCGTAGTAGAAGCCTGTGCGAATCGGAACGTCGAATTCTGCCTTCGAGAATGCAGAGAAGGCCGCACTTAGCTCTTCGATCAACTCACGCATCAACACATCAACGCCGATGGTCGTGACCGTCGTTGCGACGTTGTGATGAGTCAAGAAAAGTGTTGATGGCGTGGACATGAATTTTGCTGTGGTCGTGGGGGGAGTTTGAAGTTCCGTAAGTTTAGTGGGCGCTGGTAACGGTTGTTTGAGACAGCCATTCTGTCTCGAAAAGGTGTTTGATGAGGATTTGCCTTCGTCAGAGCCGGTCGTCGC
>JABABI010000016.1:83864-100367 GCA_014238335.1 Fuerstiella sp. | reverse complement strand
AAGAAGGCGAGAAGAAGGGCTGCCGGGATCTCGCAGACAAACTGGCCGCGTTCGGCGATATCTACTGCAACGATGCGTTCGGTACCTGTCACCGGTCAGACGCGTCAATGGTGGCGACGCCGGAGGCAATGGCCGGCAGTCCTCGCGTCGTCGGCTTCCTGGTGGAGAAGGAAATCAAATACCTGACGGATGCAATTGGCAATCCGGAACGCCCGTTCGTGGCGATCCTGGGAGGTGCCAAGGTTTCTGACAAAATCCAGGTCATCAACAATCTGCTCGGCATCTGCGACAAAGTATTGATCGGCGGCGCAATGGCCTATACGTTTTCGTTGGCGAAAGGCGGGCAGATTGGCAAGAGCCTTGTGGAAGAAGACAAAGTTGAACTGGCCAAAGAATTGATAGAACACGGCGACGCTAAACTTGTACTGCCCGTTGACACCCATTGCGGCGACGATTTCAGTGCTGACTGCAACAAAGAAGTCGTCACCGCCGGCGAAATTCCGGACGGTTTCGAAGGCCTTGACATCGGGCCTGCAACCGCAGCGATTTACTCTGACATCGTGGAAGATGCGAAAACGGTTGTCTGGAACGGACCGATGGGCGTTTTCGAGATGCCACCGTTCGACGAAGGGACTCGTGCTGTGGCAGAAGCCCTGGCAAAGGGAGCGGGTACGAGCATTATCGGTGGAGGAGACAGCGCTGCAGCCATTCGGCAGCTGGGGTTTGAAGACCAGGTATCTCACGTCAGCACAGGCGGAGGAGCCAGTCTGGCGATGCTGGAAGGTCAAACGTTTGCGGCGGTCGAGTTGCTCGACAATGTATAATTCGTGCCTCGCCGAAGACAGCCCATGCGGCTGATGGTGCGGGACAAAATGCAATTTACAACATCCGGCCTGACGTGAGCAACCTCGCTTCGGTCACGCGCCGAATCAGGTTGGCTATGCTTTGGCTCTGCAGCTTCCGCATGATGCTGGCTCGATGTTTTTCGACCGTTTTTTCGCTGATGTTCGCCTGCCTTCCCACAGCTTTGTTGGTAAGTCCCTCAAACACCAGGTCCAGTATCTCATTTTCACGTGGCGACAGGCGGGTCAGTTGCTCTTTTGCCTCACGCGCTCGCACCAACACGTGCAGAGGAATTCGCTGGGCGTCTGCTCCGGTGATGGAAAACATGTGACCAACTGGTTTTCCACTATGATCAAGAAGCACGGTCCGGTCAACGCGGGTCGGCTCATTCTCTGACGGCAGCTCGAGTGAATCCGCAGCAACGTGTGGAGACGATTTGCAGGCCTCCATTAACCAGCGGCGGCTCAGCCCCGCTTTCTCAAACGCGTTGGCAAGGTGAGGACTGTCCAGTGAAATCACTTCGCCGGTCTGACACGGCACTCCCAGCGAGATGTCCCAGTAGTTGAGGAACGCCGTCGTGCAGTGGCTGATAAAATCGCAGCCTACAGGCACGAAACACCACGCGTCGCTGCCGGCAGCGCAAACTGCTTGCAGGACGGCATGAATCTGATCGGACTGAGAATGCTCCAATTTCACGATAGGCAAGGCACCTGACAAAAATGCTGAAAATTCCCTGGTGACTCCTCTGCAAACGCCATCGCAAAGCTGTTCCAAAGGCGGACCTGTTTTTTTCCCGGAAAGTTGACGATTGCAGCCGGCGATCCCGCAAAACGCTGGTTTCACAACCGAAAACGATCGGCCATCGCCACCACGCCGTTCCATCACCCGGCATTCGCAAGGTGCAGTGCCCATACCGCATTCCGGTTTAATATTTGCCTTTCGCACCAGATCCAAGTGGCTTGACGATTTGACATAGCGAAGCGGGGTACGAGATCGTAATTGACCAGCGGATTGAACACCTGGTGAAGTTCGGTGTCTCGCACGAAAACATTCAGGCACATCCTGACGCTCACACTCACAACGTGCTCACGGCAGGTCTCAATCCTGTTCCATTCATCAACCGAACACCTGCAATGGGCGCTTGGACCTTAACAACCCGTTCCCGGTCATGATTCCAACACAATGTACACGTGCAGCAGGACTCGTCCGAGGCTGGCTCAGGTGGCGATTTTGGCAATTGGGCAGGTGCTCGCAGGAACACAACAGACGTTCCTGATAGAGTATTGAAAGACACAACTGCCGCCCTAGAAAACACCACATAAACGAATCGCGATGACGAAAATCGAGTTTCCCCAGAGCCGTTGCCGGATTGGCGTGAGCCGCGCTGATGTGACTCCGCCCGTCGGCATTTACCACCGTATGTGGGGAGCGGCAAAACACGACAAAGCAACGGGCGTTCATCGTCCGCTGACGGTCACGGTTCTGACGATGTCCGCAGAAAATTCGCCGGAAGACAAACCGGACTCCGTCTTCGTGGCCGTCGACCACTGCCTGCTGTGGTACGCGGAAATGGCGTCGCTGCTGGACACAGTCAGCGACCGAACAGGAGTCCGTGTCGACCGCATCACGGTTTTCTTTTCGCACACTCACGCAGCCGGCCTGATGGGGCTCGAACGAATCGAACTGCCTGGTGGTGAACTGATACCCGACTATCTGGAAAGTCTCGGTCAAAAAGTCGCTACGGCAGTCAACAACGCGATGGCAACAATGCAACCTGCCGTGATCAGTTACGGTACCGGTCGTTGCCACCTGGCAACGAACCGCGACTTCTTCGACCCCGATCAAAAACACGCCGTGTGCGGGTTTAATCCGGAAGGAATGGCCGATGACGCAGTACTGGTGGGGCGTGTGCAGAACGCTGAGTCCGGCGAGGCCATCACGACGATCGTTAATTACGCCTGCCACCCTACGACGCTGGCATGGGACAACACACTCGTCAGCCCGGACTACCCTGGAGCCATGCGAGAAGTCGTGGAAGAGGCAACCAAAGCACCGTGCTTCTTCATTCAGGGGGCTTCCGGAGACATTGGCCCACGCGATGGATTTACGGGTGATGTGGAAGTCGCCGATCGTAACGGCCGGCAGCTGGGCTATGCGGTGCTTTCGGCACTGGAAAACATGACTCCCGCATCCACCGCTCTGCAATATACGGGCGCGGTCGTTTCCGGTGCGACCATTGGCACGTGGCAGTTTACAAACGCGGACTATCAACGACAATCAGAGACCGCCACATGGAATCATCTCACAACGTCCTGTGAAATTCCCTACCGCAGTGATCTGCCGGATCGTGCAGAACTCCAGCGTGAACGCAGTGAATGGCTGGCGAAACAGGACGCCGCCATCGCGTGTGGCGACACAGCTGCCGCCGCTGACGCGCGGGCCATGGCCGAACGGATGACGCGTCGTCTGGTGCGGGTCGAACATCTGCCGCAGGCCGCGACTCTGCCGTACGCGGTTCAGATCTGGAAGCTGGGCGACGCCATCTGGCTGGCTCTGGACGGCGAACTCTACAACGTCCTGCAGCGGAAGCTTCGTGAAACATTTCCAGGAACTTCCATTGTCGTCGGCACGCTCGCCAACGGGTCAAAGGCATGGTACATCCCGGACAGGGATTCCTACGGAAAAGGGCTGTACCAGGAAGATGCCTCCGTTCTTGCCCAGGGCGCTCTGGAACAACTGTTCGAATTTCTTGTGCTGAAAATCAGAACTCTGTTACCGTCGCCTTAGCTTTCCTGATGGCGACTTCGTGTAACATCAGTCACGTGCAATAACTATCGCTGACGCTGCACGTAACGTCCTTCAACAACATCCCATTTCTTTTCTGGTCGCAGCCCCGCGTCGTTTCACACTGGTGAAGCAGCAGTTCTCGAACGAAGACTCGAACCTAGTGGCCTCATACCGCCCGCAGGAGTAATCCATGAACAAACGTTTTTTTTTGATAGTAACTGTGCTGATGTTGTCCGGAAGTGTTTCCATGAGTGAAGACTGGAAGCCTCTGTGGTCCGGCGGCGCTCCCGGTGCAAAGGGCGAAGCAGACCACGATGTTCCCGCTCTGCTGGCGTTTCCGGCACCTCAGGACAATGCCAATGGCTGCGGCGTTGTTGTCTGCCCAGGCGGCGGTTACGGCGGACTGGCGATGGATCACGAGGGCTACCAAATCGTGGATTGGCTGAACAAGCGGGGCATCAGTGCATGGATTCTGCGATATCGTCTGGGTTCCAAAGGTTACCACCATCCGATCCAGAAGGGCGATGTGCTGCGAGCCATCAGCACGGTTCGCCACAACGCAAAGGCCAGCGGTGTCGATCCGAAACGGGTCGGTGTCTGGGGCTTCTCCGCGGGTGGCCATCTGGCATCAACAGCTGCCACGCATTTTGGCACGGGCGACGCGAACGCGGCAGACCCTGTGGACAAAATCAGCAGTCGGCCGGACTTTGCCGTGCTTTGCTACCCCGTCATCACCATGGAGGAATCGTTCACCCACAAGGGGTCCCGCCGCAATCTGTTCGGTGCAGATCGTTACGACAATACCGATCTGGTGGAACTGCTTTCCAACGAAAAACGGGTCACGAAGCAGACTCCTCCAACGTTCATTTTCCACACGACAGAGGACCAGGCCGTTCCTGTCAGAAACGCCACGGAATTCTATTCAGCCCTGCAGCAACATGGTGTTAACTGCGAACTGCACATCTATCAGAAAGGCCGCCATGGCGTCGGTCTCGGCGGCAACGACCCGATTCTGGCCACATGGCCCACTCGTCTGGAAGATTGGCTTAAGATCAACAGCTTCCTGTCGAATTGACCGGGAGTGCCGGTCGGGACGATGGCGTGGCGGGTTTGGGGAGACTTCGGTGGCGCTGGAACTGCCGGATGGGTGGGATAGCCGGGCGAGTGGTTGGGCGGGGGCTTGTGGTTGAATTTCATGGCGGGTTTTAACGAGAGAGTAACGATGAAACAATCTTTTTTTGAACTGACCATGCGAGCGGTCGTCGGTTGCTCGCTTGTGTTTGCTGTTGCGAATCAATGTGATCGAGCGACAGCTCAGGAGACTGTGGCTCCGGTGGAATCTTTTCTGGTGCAGGGAAAGCTGGCCGATGGTGCGGCGGCAATGCAGAAGCTGATCAATGAAGATCCGAAAGATCAGCAGGCGCGTTTCAGTCTTGGCGCGGTGCAGTTTTTTCAGGCAATCGAAGGTCTTGGTCAGGATCAATATCGTTACGGATTACTGCGTGGCCGGAGCCGTTCGATTCCGTTTATGCGCCTGCCTATTCCTGAAAACTCTGAGCCCGAAGAAATCTCCTACCAGAAAGCCCGAGCACTGGTACAGAGGTTTGTTGACAGATTGGCAAAGGCCGAACAGACACTGGCTGCAATCACGCCGGGTAACGTCAGGCTGCCGCTGAACCTGGGCTCAGTCAGACTCGACCTCAACGGCGATGAAAAACTGACAAACGAGGAAACAATGTGGCACATCAGCCAGGTGCTGCAGGATCCTCGTATCGCGGACCAGGTCGCTCCGCCGACGCAGTTTCCCATAGTCTTTGATGCCGCTGACGTGCCGTGGCTTCAGGGTTACTGCCACGTTTTATCTGCGGTAGCTGAAACAGTGCTGGCCTACGATTGGCAGGATCAGTTTGAACGGACTGCTCACCTGTTTTACCCCAGAGTCGATTCCCCGTACGAATTTCTGGAAGCGGAAGGTCCGGGGGCCTTCATGAGTTTTGGGGCTCAGAACATTCTCGACTTCATAGCATGGCTGCACACGGTCAATTATGAAGTGGTCGAACCGGAACGCATGCAGAAGGCGCTGATGCACATGGAAACCGTCATCCGGCTGAGTCGGCAATCATGGAAATTCATTGAAGCCGAAACAGACGATGACCACGAGTGGGTTCCCGGTGCTGACCAGACGTCAGTCATGAAAGGCTTCAACGTCGGCCGCGATGTCATTTCCGGCTGGCACGAATTCCTGGATGAAATGGAATCAATTCTCCAGGGTAGACAGTTGGTACCGTTCTGGCGGGGGATCAGGGGTGGAGTCTTCCCGGGCGGCAACTTCCCGCAGAACCCAAAAATCGGCATCAATGTCCGAAAGATATTTACTCAGCCGACCCGCTTTGACCTGGCGCTGTGGGTTCAGGGGACGGCGTTGACGCCCTATCTTGAAGAAGGTGACATCATTTCGCCGGAAAAATGGGGAACGATGATGACCAGCTTTCGCGGCAACTTCATGAACTTCGCGCTGTGGTTTAACTAATCCGTCTTCGACGGTCGATACGATCCGCCTTCGGCGGTTGATGCGAGCTGACGCTCGGAAACAGGACTCTACGGCCGCTGGTCGCCGGCGTTAACCAAACAACTACGTGTTTTCACTGAAGACAGAACTTACGGAACATCATGCAAATCTGGATCGATGCCGACGCCTGTCCGTCCGAAGCCAAGGACGTACTGTTCAAAGCTGCCCGGCGAATAGGTCTTCGACTGACGCTGGTTGCCAATCAGCCTATGAACTATCCGAAGTCAGAATTGATACGCTTCGAACTGGTGAAGGCTGGTGCAGACGTGGCCGATCAACGCATCGTGGAATTGCTGAGTGGCGGAGACCTCGTGGTCACTGCCGATATTCCGTTGGCCGCCGATGCGATCGACAACGGGGCTGTCGTTATTGATCCTCGCGGCGACCTCCTGGACAAAAACAACATCGGCTCTCGGCTCTCGACTAGGAATTTTCTGGCCGAATTTCGCGCTGCCGGAATCGAGACGTCCGGACCGCCTCCGTACACGCCCAAAGACAAACAGAATTTTGCCAATCAACTGGACAAACTGCTGACGAAACTGCTGCGGATGCCGTAAGCGTGTCCGGGAGGCCAGCTGTCGGTGCCTAACGGCCACCGTGAAATTCGCAGCTGTTACTGTCTTTGCAGACGTCACAGGACTCCTCTGCGGGCTTGCCTTCCGCCGAGTCCAGACAATGTCGAATACGGTCGTCGATGATTGTCGACATTTGTGGATGCAGGCCGAACGGCGCAGTCACAAGCCATTCCATATCGGGAAACGGCCGTGCAGCTTCCGTCACCAGTCGTGGGATATCTTCGCTCCAGTGTCGCCCCGGTGACAGGAAATATGGAAAGACCACAACTCGCGCGGCCCCCTGCTCAACGCACCTGCGAAAGGCCGTCGCGATGTCCGGCTCAGTCAGTTCCATGTGGGCCGGTTCAACAATTGCATATTGCGACTGAGCCGCAAACATCTTTGTGGCCTGATACAGCATTTCGTTACTGGCCGGTTTGCGCGAACCATGATCCACGATGACGACCGCGGTCACCGGCGGTCGCAGATTCGTTTCCAATGTGTCAGCATCAACAGGCATGACGGTGAACAGGCTTAGCTGCAGAGTATGAAGCTGATTCATGGCCGCGAAAAACGTTTTCTGGCCTACGATGTGTGCTTCCCACGAGCCCAAACGAGCCACGTGTTTTCGCATGTTGCTTTAAAGTCATTCGGACTCCCTTTTAAAATTTTTCGCACGCATTCTGTTTGTTCCAAGCGTTAGCTCGGAACAACCGCCTAAGACGGGTCGAATTTAACCGGCAGAGGGAATCCTAACGCGTCTTGGTTCGGCTGAAATCCATTTCCATCGACATCGATGAAGACAGGATTGGTCAGCGCTGCCGGGTGCTGCTTTCCCCCTGCCGGCCCCATAACATCGCCCAGAGTCTCCATGCGGTGACCTGTAACGACAACAACATGACTGTCCTCCGTCAGCATTATCTCCAATTTACGGTCGAACTTCAGGACATCATCATTGAACATGTCGGCGTTTTGGCTCCGAGTAAACCGCAGCTTCTCCGCTACCTTGCCATTGATCAGTATGAAAACGGTGTCAACGTCGAACCAGTTCGGACATTGAACGCGCACGTGGACCGTGACTTTCCCGGATTTCGCAACCAGATCCTGGCCACTGACGACAGCCTCACCACCGTCTAATTCTGCGAACTTAACTTCCAGATATGGTCCGTTCGACATGACCAGCCGCCCCTGCTTAGAAGCGTGAACCATTTCCATCGGATCAATCATGGCAGGATCGTCGGTACTGCACTGAATCCAGTTACGCAGCCAGCCGCTGCCGTGGTAGTTGTAGTGAGCATCGGTGTTGACGACTCCATAGATGCGATAGCCCTGATTCAACAGCTGCAGCCAGTTCAGCATGCGGTTGTTCCCAAACGTTTTGCCGTTGCGTTCGTCGAATTGTGTCACATTCAGAATCCGATCGATCGGATGAATCTCCAGCACGTCCATCAACGGGAACGACCGCGAATATCCTCCGTCGGGTGTTCCATCTCCGTTCTTGTCGTAGAATAACCAGCCGAGATCGGGATGATCCTGCTGAATGAGTTTCTCGCTGCGGTCATCCCACAGAGCAATCCGTTCTATCTGCGTTTCGGGACTGGAGTCCGTCACGGGGCCCCCGCCATCCTGCGTTCGTGGCGTGTGCTTCATCGGGAAAACATTCTGATGATTGAGCGGCAGCGGCTGTCCCGTCAGTTCCATGCCGGACACGGTCGCCAGAAAACTCTTCAAGCCAAGTTCGGCGATGTGCCCGTCGTACGTACTGACTCGATTGTGTTCGGTGCAAGGAGCGAATTCGATGTTTTCGGCAGCCAAATTCAGCACGCGCCCCTTCTGGCTGCCGGTGTTGTCGCCGGACGGTGAACTGTGACTGTGAAAATCGCTGCTCACCCAGCCTGGCGTCTTCACCGAATGCCGAAGTGTCGCTGCAAGTTCCGCCGTCCGGCCCAAAGTGACACTCAGTTTCGTAAAGACCGCGTCGTATTCCGGACCGTGACTGACAATCACGTCGTAGTTTCCGGCCTGCAGCGGTGTGGTGAATGTGCCGTTTGCGGTGTAGGCAAGGTTCCGCACAAAGTGTTCAGCGGATTCAGGGCCCCAGTTCGGTGTGGGAGTATTACCGTCGCCGATGAATTCCACTTTCGCGGGAATTGGTGCACCACGGCCATCCGTTATCGTCGCGGTAACGCGACCCGGCCGATAGCTGCCACTATGCAGCTCGAATTTGTTGTCGCCCTCCCCCACGTCAAGTTGAACGGCGTTTCGTGGCAGCAGGGCAACTCCGTCAATCGTTGCGTTTATCGTGTATTTACCTGCCGGAAGTTTAAGCTGTGCCGTGCCGCTTGCGTCCGTCCTGACGGTTCCGCGCAATTCCTTGCCGCGATCAAACTGAAGTCGAGCGTCTTCTGCCGGCTTGCCGTCTGCGGTGACAATCGATATTTCGCAGGCATGCGTGTCTGACGAGACCAGCGTAATTCGTTCCGCGATCTCCAGAACGTTTGGAAGATCTCTGCCAACGGTGATGTGACGTTTCAGAGTGAACGACTGCCCTGGCTTCACGACAACCGGGGTTCCGTCTTCCGGTTCGTAGACAATCACACATGCTCGGGAGTTGCTGTTGCTGCGAATCCGATAGCCCGCTGCGCATATTGCGTATGCCTGCTGCCAGTAAACGTCATTGACATAGAAAACATCATGACTGCCGTTTGGGGACCGAACCATGTCCTCTTTGCCACCGTCCGCTCGCAGATCGTCCTCAAGCTTAAGTGTCCAGTCACTTTTTGTGGTGTTTGACCACGTCGACGTGACTTCAATGACGGGCTGATCAGTGTTGAACTCGTAACGAACATCATACCCGGGCCGTGTCTCTGACCCAGGTGAAGTCACGGTGACGGATCGTTCATCGGTCGTCGCCTTCGAAAACGCAAACTTCCGACGGCCGGGATAGAAAGACCCTAACTGATCGCTCTCGTGCGACTTTGCAGCAAAGTCAATCAGACACCCACCCACATTACGGACGGTCATGTTGCCATTTCGCGTCGTCGACGGAAATGCAATGACCGCTTTGGCAGAATCGTTCTGCAGTGCAAAGTCACCGTAAATCGCGTCGACTTCTTTGCCGGCCGGCACCAGTCGGTCATAATTCGTTTCTGTTAATTGCTGAGCGAATAGCAGACCGTCGTCGAGAAGCACAGCTGAAAACAGAATTGCAGAAATAAATCCTGAACGAAAACAAGAACAAACCATACAGGAACTCCTGGGGGGACAAGCTACTCCAACGGACTCACAGACCATACCGGAAACAGTCGATTTCGTCCTGTGGTCGGCATAGAAAATTCATCGTTGACGAGAGGGCCACGGTTTTGCTGCAGGCGACGAGCTGCCAAATTCAGAAACTCCACCATCGAAAAGCCGGAGCCTTTGCTCTCAACGTTTCCCGTCGGGTATAAAACAATCAGAATGCCAGCCACAGAACCCAACGATTGGTCACCCTGCCCGCACTGCGGATCCGATCTGCCATCCAACGCCAGAGTCTGTCGCGAGTGTGGTTATAGTGACGACTACGTTGATTCCGGTAACGACTACGACCCGCATAGCACCGATGACTTCGACTACGATGACTTCGTAGCCCGCGAATTCCCGCAGCACGGCGAACCGAATTCCCCGGCCAGTCACCGACAGATGTGGATGCGCCTGGTGATCCTGGCCATTGTTGCGTCGTTCATCTTAAGTCTGTGGCTCATTTGACGCTGGACGGTCGGTAAGCCGAATCGGGTTCCCGCTCGAAGATTACGGCCCACCCTCGCTGGACCAGGCGAAAAGCCTCGAAGACGCTATCTGTATTGCTGAAACCTCTTTTGTCAGCCATGCATTTGCGGTAAAAGGCACGGCTTCGAGTCGGAATACAAGTCACGAAAGCGGTCGATGACGTCTTTGTACACAAAAGAACTGGAAACAGGACTGCAGGCGGTCCGCCAGGCAGCCGACGTCTGCCGGGCAGTTCAGTCCGCCATTTCAGCAGAATCGCTGGAGAAAAAGGACAAAAGTCCCGTCACCGTGGCTGACTTTGCCAGTCAGGCCATGATCTGTCGGCAGCTGCAGGCGGCGTTTCCGGACGATCCCGTCATCGGTGAAGAGGGAGCCGAAGAACTTCGCCAGCCGGCCGGAGCCGATTTTCTGGCTCGGATTGTGGCCGAGTGTGCAGCCGTCGGCGTTGACGGAACGCCCGACGAAATCTGCGACTGGATCGATCGTGGTGGCCTGCAGGACTATCGGGCGAGATTCTGGACACTGGATCCGATCGACGGCACGAAGGGATTCCTGAGGAAAGATCAATACGCAATTTCACTGGCATTGATTGTTGACGGAGAAATTCAGCTCGGGATTCTGGGCTGCCCCAATATGCCGCTGGATTCATCTCAACCCGACGGTGCACGAGGCATCCTGTCATGGGCCGTGAAGAGCGAAGGCAGTTTCATTCAGCCACTTGATTCGCCAAACAGTGAACCTCAACGCGTACAGGTGACGCCCACGGCTGTCAGCAGTGACGCTCGTTTCTGTGAATCGGTCGAGTCCGGTCACAGTTCACACGACTGGTCCGGCCACATCGCCAGCCAGCTGGGCATCAGTCGCGAACCGTTTCGTATCGACAGTCAGTGCAAGTATCTGGCTGTGGGAATGGGCGACGCTGACATTTATCTGCGTCTGCCAACGCGAAAAGGTTATCAGGAAAAGATCTGGGACCATGCTGGTGGGATTTTGGTTGTTGAGGAAGCCGGTGGCACGGTCACCGACATTCACGGCAAAGCCCCGGAGTTTCATCATGGTGCGACCCTGGCAATGAACGAAGGCATGGTTGTGACGAATGGACGGTTTCACGATGCAGTCGTCGCTGCCGTAATGGATAATTCTCCAGGACCAGAACCCTCCTGAACTCAGGTGAAAGTTTGTGATGGAGTGGTTTCCGATCGCTCTGACTTTGGGTGTGATTGTGGCGGTGATCGTCGCGATCATGCATTATCGATTCCCCGCAGACATTTCTCTGCTGGGCGGATTGACGTTGTTACTGGTGTATGGAGCGTTTGACAAAGACCACGGTCTGTCCGTCACTCAGGGGCTGTCCGGGTTCGCAAATCCAGGCGTACTGACCGTCGCCGTACTGTTCGTCGTCGCTGATGGACTGCAGCGAACCGGAGCCTTCGCCTGGCTGGGCATGCGACTACTCGGAACGCCAAAAGGCACAACATCTGCCCAGTTGCGCACGATGGTACCTGCCGCTCTGCTGAGTGCATTTCTGAATAACACTCCGGTCGTAGCATTGATGATGCCAATTATCAGCGACTGGTCGCGCAAACATCGCATCTCAGTCAGCCACCTGTTCATGCCGCTTAGCTTTGCCGCAATCCTCGGCGGCATGTGTACTCTGATCGGAACCAGTACCACGATTGTGGTGAACAGCAAACTGGTCGAGCACAATCCGAAGAGCGGTTTGACAATGTTCGAACTGGCATGGGTCGGCGTGCCCTGCCTGATCGCCGGCATCGGCTTCCTCACATTATTCACACGGCACCTGCTGCCCGAACGACAGCCTGCGTTCACAGCCAACGATGACCCTCGCGAGTATACGGTGGAAATGGAGGTTGATCCCAGCAGCCCCCTTGTTGGCAATACGATTGAAAAAGCCGGTCTGCGACATTTGCCTGGCATGTATCTGATGGAAATTGACCGCGATGGACATGTTTTGCCAGCGGTCAGTTCCGACAGTCTGTTGCGCGCGAATGATCACCTGGTCTTTGTTGGAGTCGTCGAGTCTGTCGTCGATCTGCAGAAGATTCCCGGACTCAAGCCCGCCACTGATCAGTTGTTCAAACTGGATGGCCCACGTTCTCAGCGGTGTCTGATGGAAGCCGTTGTCTCAGGCAGCTACCCATTCCTGCGGATGACGATTAGGGAATCCAAGTTTCGTTCGCACTACAATGCCGCCATCATCGCGGTCAACCGAGATGGCATTCGTCTGCCTGGCCGAATTGGCGATATTCGTCTGAAGGCTGGAGATACCCTGCTGCTGGAATCCAACCAGAACTTTATCGAACAGCAGCGCAATTCGCGGCACTTTTTCCTTGTGAGCGAAGTTCAGAATTCAGCGCCAGTCCGTCACGAAAACGCATGGATCGCCCGGCTGATCATGGCCGGTTTCGTCATTGCGGCGTCTGTATTTGGCACACTTGGAATTAATGATGCCGCCCTGCTGGCCGCACTCCCGGCAGCGATGCTGATGCTGTTTTTTCGGTGTACCCGAGCTGACGACGCCCGTCGTGCGATCGACTGGAACGTTATTCTAGTGATGGCTGCAGGCTTGGGAATCGGCGAGGCGATGAAAGCCAGTCAGGCCGACAGGTTTGTCAGCGAACTAATGGCAACACTGGTCAGTAATGGTCACTATCCAATGTTGATTGCGATCTACGCGCTGTCGGTGGTACTGACCAATCTGATCACAGCCAAAGCCGCAGCAGTTCTGGTGCTGCAGATCGCGCTGGCCTCAGCAACGGCTATGAATGTGAACGCGGAACCGCTGATCATCGCCCTGATCATGGGCTCCGCGGGCAGCTTCGCCACGCCGTTCGGCTACCAGACTAACATGATGGTCTACGGGCCGGGTGGCTATCGATCTTCCGACTATCTGAGACTCGGCATACCCCTCAGCATCATTGTAGGAGTGATCACGGTCGTCATCGCGCCGTTAGTCTGGCCGTTTTAGCCCTGTTCTCGCCAGCAATATCGCGGCCACGACGATCGGCACGGCCGCCCCGATCAGGACAGACGCGGGCAGATGCTGTCGTTCGGAAATGCCGATTCCCAGTTGGATCAGCTCAGATTCGAATTCAGACACAATGATCAGTAGCGCATTGTGCATCACGTGCAGCAACATGCCGGGCAGCACGCTACCGGATTTTTCGAAAACGATGCCCAGAACAATGCCCATCAGAGTGCTTGGAAGCAGCCGCTCAAACAGCAGTGCGTCTTTGACAATGACATGGAACAGACCGAACAGCACCGCGGCAGAAAAAATGGACATTGACGCCGAAGCGCGAACACGAATGGAATTCTGAAGGAAACCTCGAAAGAACAATTCCTCACAGGCGGCCGGTGCCACAGCCAGCGACAGAATCTTGACCCACAGGGGGACGGCTTTCAGGTTAAGTTCAAAACTCTCGTATAGTTGTTTCAGCTGTTCAATCCGAGCATCTGTCAGAATGGATATTTCAAGTTCATAGATGTACGGCCACAGGGATCCTCCCAGAAGCACGGCGGCCAGCCAGAACCACCACTTCGGCAGGCGCAACGAAAATCCGTTGAGCAAATGTACTCGCGCGAAACACGCAAGACAGGCGGGGACAACCACGAACAGGAACAACGATACCATACCTGCCGCCAACAACTGATTTGAAAGACTGACGTTCAGCCGCGATGGGATGGAACCCGCGATAATGAACAGCGAGAATACAACGGCCAGACAGGACATCGAGGTTTGGATCGACGCAACATCGGCCGTCTCCTGAGGCCGCTTCAGCAACTCTGTCAACGTGCCACCGCTGCCATACAGGACTGCATCAGAACCGAAAATTCTGGAAGCGACGGCCAACGCCAGCACTCCGTACAGCGCTGTGGAAATCAGCACGATGGCAAACATAAGCAAATTAACGTTGCCCTGCAGAAGGTCTCGCCCCATCAATACGGTGTTCACCAGTGGAGTCACGGCCAGCATTCCGTTGATCTGCAGATTCGGCATCAGGCTGAACACACCGGGAGTCAGAGATATCAGCATCAACGGAACCAGATACGCCTGAGCCTCCTTGAAACTGCGGGCCACGCTGGTGATGCTGAGCAGCACGGCGGAAAAGAAGGCAGCAAACACGACCATCAGCACGATCACCTGGACCACCATCGTGGGACCGACACTGCCAAGTACGGTTCCTTCCAGTCCCAGCGCGAACAGCGTTGCGAACATGGAGATCAGATTCATCGTGGTCGTCAGCAGTGCGACGGTCAGCACGGCAACAAATTTTCCGGCCAGCAGAGTCATTCGTGAAACGGGAGCCGCGACCAGAATTTCCATCGTGCCGCGTTCACGTTCACCAGCGGTCAGGTCAATCGCCGGGTAAACGGCGCCCGTCATGGTCATCAACACCAGCACAAGGGGGATGAAAGTGATCAAAGAACTGCTGCTGCCCTGTTCGCTGGATGACAGAACCTGTGTGGATACCGTGGCAGGACGAACGCTGGACAGCTGATTGAATTCCAGCAGCCGATCCACGTACCGATCATTGATTGCATCCAGACACTTCGCGATCTCCTTATACCCGCGATCGCTGAGTGCGGATCCGTCTCGTCGCAGGATTTGCCATTTCAGAAACGGGGGGCCTCGGCGCGGAAATCCCCCATCGACACCGTCAACGGGTGTCATCCGTACGGCGATGTCAGCGAAACGTTCCGAAACCTGTTGTTCGAGAGAGGAGCCGTCCTTCAGTTCGTCCAGCGAGAAAACAACAAAGTCAAACTCCTGTGTGCCACTTGTGCCCAGAACATCCGCCGCCGCCGAAACTTCAGCTGTTTCCTCGGAATCCGTCCCCTCTTCCCGCCCGCTCAGTACTCGCTCGCCGCGAATCATCGCCGCTGCGAATTGCCGGGCATCTTCGCTGGTTTCCAGGCAGACATGAACTTCGACCTTTTGCAAATGCGACAAATTGTTCAGCAGACCTTTGCGCAGGATGACGCCAAGCAATGGATAAACCAGCAGCGGCATCAGGACCAGCGTCACCACCGTGCGGCGGTCGCGCAGGATCTCGCGCAGCTCTTTCGTCGCCAGTCGCCACGTGCGACTGCCGGAGTCCTTTGAGTTGAAAGGTTGAGACTCGTCCGACATATGAAACAAATTATTGCTGATTCGATATCAGCGACTTATGGCAGCGGACAGAAGGCTTTCGAGCAATAGTTCAACCGGCATACAGGCCGTTACACATCGGAACATGTCGTCCCTTTCGGATCCTTCAGCAGGTTGACAAACATCTGCGTCAATGTCTGTTCATGCGTCACAGACTGCAATTCTTCCAGCGTACCGTAGTGCTGCAGTCGTCCCTGATGCAGAAGCCCGAAACGGTCAGCAAACCGTTCGGCTTCATCAAGTCGATGAGTACAAATGATAACCGCTTTTTGCTGCGATCTTAGCAGCTGAAGATACTCAAACACGACCTGACTGCCGACCACATCAAGGCCGCGAGTTGGCTCGTCCAGCAACATGACGGGTGGATCATGCATCAGTGCCCGGGCCAGATTCACACGCTGTTTTTGCCCCGTACTCAACACACCACATCGACGATCAATATATTCCCGAAAATCCAGAACATCTGCCAGCCGCTCAATGCGTTCCCCTTGAAGGGAAGGCGATACGTCGTACAGGTCAGCTACAAAGGACAACATTTCCCGGGGCGTCAGCCATTGATAGACGCCAACGCTGGTCGATACGAATCCGATCAGCCGCTTGATTTGATCGGGATTGTCGGCCACTGATACGCCACCGATGCTGGAATCGCCCGACGAAGGCTGCAGCAGGCCGAGCATCATTCGCAGCGTTGTCGTCTTGCCTGCACCATTTGGACCAACAATTGCAATCATCTGTCCTTTAGGAAAATTAAGATCAATATTCCACAATGCTGGTTCAGTTCGGTATGTAACTGAAAGATTCTTAATTAT
>JABABI010000016.1:0-83854 GCA_014238335.1 Fuerstiella sp. | reverse complement strand
ACCGTGATCAAAGGGCTGCTGCCACGCTGGTCTGAGAAATCGAGCCGGCCGACCTAGTGCTGCACCAGTCTACGAATTCGGCCCCGCAGAACCACGGTGGAAGAATAATCGACTCAAAGGTTAGCGAAAGTCGCGTTCCATAGACCTCACAAGACCACCGTTTTCACAGCGAATTCGATCGAGCAGCCGGGTGGCAGCAGCGACCTGAGAATCGTCTGGCTGATCGGACTTCAGGCACACGAACAGAAATCCAACAATCGCCCGCGTCGTGCGAGTATCGTCAGCCCTGCAGTCCTCGTACACTCCAGCCAGCAGAGGCACCGCTTCCCAGTCCTGCCAGCGAGCCAGATCCCGCACCGCTATTTCCCGCAGATCTTCACGCTCCAGCATCGGATACAAGGCCGACCGCAGTCGTTGTTTCTGAATCAAATCCGGTTCATAGGCCCACACAAACTGCAGTGCCTGGACCACGGCAAAACAGTCGAACTGCGACGCATCGGCATTCTTCAGACGCGACTCTTCCAGAAAACCAAGACCGTCTTCGCCGGTCAACAGCAGCAATCCCCCCATCAGCCCCTCAACGCCAAAACGAATTTCTCCGGACGTGGGCAAACCGATCTGCTGCTCCAGAAAATTTGCGTCCTGAGCAGTGCCGCAGAGACCCAGCATCATGCCATACAGACCCAGCCGTTCAGGGCTGGCCTGACTGTCGGCAATCCACGTCCGCAGCTTGTCCGCCGGATACAATTTTCCGTTTGCGACGATGTCTTCGTAGCCCGCATTCGCAAACTCACCCCACGCATCGGCAGCAACCAAAGGACCTGCAGTTTCCAGAAACGGCAGAAAGTACTTCAGTCGTTCCGGTGTTTCCGTCTCGGGGTCAGGGGCAGCAGTGATGTATCGATATGAGCGAATCGAGACGTGATCAGCCCAATCCCATTCGAAGGTTCTTAACGTCGAAGTCGAGACCACCGAATCTGAATCGTCAGCCACCGAAACTTTCTGGATTGTGCGAGGCACGGTACCAGTCACAGGTTCGGGGCCATCTGTGGCAAAGGTTTCGATGACCGGAGGGATTTCCGCATCCCGCAAACCGCCCCTCAGCAGGAACAGGTCGCCTTTTTTGCCGTACACATAGTCGTTCATTCGCACACGTTTGCTGGCCGGAAGCACACCCTGCCCTTTGTGCACTTCGACGATCTCCAGAATGGCAAATGGGTCTTCTGTCTGTGAACCCACGTGCGTGGATAGCAATTTTGCCAGAACCACAACTTCAGCGTCGGCCACCATCTCAGCCCATGTTTGCATTGGGGCGAGGCAAAACGGGCACGCTGACACGGCGGACGAACACACGGTCAACACGAGGACAGCAATCATAAATCTCATCGTTCGCTCCATGCATCCATTCATGGGACTGTTAACCGGCAGATTCCGCCGATCCGTGTTTTACGCTGGCGATTCCCAGGCAGCAAGACCGGAATGGCCGGGCGCTCTTTGCATACTTTCGGCAGTCGAAGGAATCGGACCGGAGTCATTCCGTCACACCAGAGCAATTTCAACCGCGCTGACCGCACAGCATCAACGCTGGCTGACACGTTCAGTCCACTCGTCATACAGCGTCTGCAGACGCGCCACGACTTCGGGTTTTTCCTTCGCATGATTAATGCTTTCCGGTTCCCTGTCCGCCAGATTGACAAGTTCCGGAGCACGTTTGGCGTTGCCTATCAGTTTCCAGTCGCCGTCGCGTACCGCCCACTTTGACTGCCATTGCCAGTGCATGACCGAATGATGTGATTTCGCGTTGTCGTTGATGATGGGCAGCAGACTTCGCCCGTCCAGGACGTGATTTTCAGGCAGATCAACATCGCAGAGTTCTGTGATCGTTGGCAACCAGTCGCAAAGTGTAATCGCCTGATCACGCACCTCACGTGATGGCAGCCGTTTGGGATAGCTGACAATCGCCGGAACTCGCAGGCCGCCTTCGTAAAACGTGGCCTTGTGTCCCTTCCACTTTCCCGTGTTTCCGCCTCCACCGTTGGCCCCGTAGTTGTGCCCCTGGGGCAGGTCCGACATGTGTTTGTCGGGCTTAATTTGATAGTCTTCCGCTGAATGACCGTTATCGCTTTGAAAGATGACCGCAGTGTTGTCCCGTACGCCCAGACGATCGAGTTCATCCAGAATCTGCCCGATGCGATCATCCACCGTGGTAATCATTCGCCCGTAACTTTGTCGCGGCATCTTTGCTGTCGCGTACAACTGATCGAACCGTGAATCTCCCTGTTCGGGATAATGTGGAATGTTAAATGCGGCGTACAGAAAGAACGGTGCGTCGGCATGGTCGCTGATGTGTTCACTCAGAAATCGCCTGCTTTCCTCGACAGTCATGTCCGGAAAATACTGACCACGTTTCTGCACCTCTGTAATGCCGCGATACAGGTCGTGAAAGCCGCTGCCGTGTAGAAAGTAGTGGTTGTAGTTGTCGATAAATCCTCCGCGATGACCGAAGAATTCGTCGAATCCCTGAGTGGTCGGCCCGGCGTCATCGGCGGCACCCAGATGCCATTTTCCGAACAGTGCCGTTCGATATCCGGCCGCCTTCAGCACCTCCGCAATCGTCAGTTCACCAGCGGCCATGTTGATGCCGCGTTTTGCGTTCAGATCTCCCTGAGTCCAGGAATTGATGCCTGATCGTTGAGGATGTCGACCGGTCATCAACATCGCTCGAGCCGGACAACACACCATATGCGAATACGCCTGAGTGAAACGGACGCCAGCATTGGCAAGGCCGTCCATGCGAGGAGTAAACAGGTCACGAGAACCATAGCAACCGGCATCCAGCGTGCCCTGATCGTCAGTCAGAATCACCAGAACGTTGGGCCGTTTGTTCTGCACGGTTCGACTATCAGCACGACCGCCATCGACATTCAGCCCCGTGCGGCGCAGAGACACGTCGTTGTTTTTCACCGGCACCAGACGAATCTCGCGACAGTCCATCACCGCGCCGGCAACTTTTTTCAGTGGGATCAATTGTAACAAAACGTCGTCTGCGGCCTGCAACTGGACCTGACCGAGATGTCGCCATCGAAAATTCTGAAAGTGTCCGGTTTCCTGAACCTTGAAAGACAATCGCTGATCAGCCACGCGCAGCTCAACATCACTGCCCCCATGCCCCTGGCCGCATCCCTGAAGAATCTCAACGTCGAACCAACCTGCGTGTGAAACATTGCAGTGCCACTCAGCGAAGTCTTTTTCGACGGCCCAGTATCCAACTGTGTTCTTGTGTGGCTGAGGTTCGAATCGCAGTTTCTCGCCGTGCACGGTGGCAAACTTTGCCGGCAGCGAAATCACGCCGTCTTTGTTCTCCACTGCGACCACATTGTCGTTGAATGTCTTTGGAGACGAATCAAGATCCAGCACCAGTAACTTCTTCTCACCGGCCGGCGGCGGCGAAAGCCTGACAACCCAGTGATTAATTTCCGGCTTCAGCGTCATGGTCGCCGTCGCGTCGCCGCCGATCCAGCGAATGCGTTCAACGACATTTGCCATTCTCGGGACGATCAGTTGATGGCCGTTCGGCAAACTCTCAAGCACAATGACGACCGACGTTTCGTGACGGTACGCCGTGCCGAACTGCAGTTCGAGCTCCGGAAACTCCAGCGCTCCAGCTGGTAATTGAACGGCCGCTTCCGCAACAGGATCACCCTTCTCCTGCTTCTGTGCCGCTGCCTGTTCTATCTGAAAAACCGCAACTGCTGACAAAACGACACAAGGAAAGACACGCATAAAACAGAACCTCGGCACACGGACAATTAAATCACCAGCGAAGTAGAGCCAGCCCCTCAGTCTACACCGTTTCTGTGCTGCCATCATTGCCCAGCCTGAGAATATTCGCGACAACCCGGTGATGCCTTATCCCGCAGCTTGCTTGCGAAGTGCTGACCGTTATCGTTTAGTCCTTCTTAAACATACTCAACAGGTTCCGGAGATTGCGATGAAATTCTATCTGGCAGGAGCATGGCGGGATCGAGACACGGTAATCGAAGTGACGAATCCTTTCAGCGGAAACGTCATCGGCACTGTTCCGTCGGCATCTGCCGAAGATGTCGAAACAGCTCTCGCCTCGGCCGTTGAGGGCGCCGCTGCCATGGCAGCCGTGCACGCCTATGATCGGTATGTGATGCTGCGAATGGCGGCGAATCTCATGCGAGACCGCGCTGACGACCTGGCGCGCACGATCAGCATGGAGGAAGGCAAGACGCTTCGCGAAGCGACGGGTGAAGTCGAACGTTCTGCTCAAACCATTGATCTCAGCAGCGAGGAAGCCAAACGTCTGGGCGGTGAGTTTCTGCCGCTGGACGGGGGCGCGGGCACGGAAGGCAAGCTGGGGTTTACAATGCGAGTGCCCTGCGGCGTCATCGCCGCCATCACACCGTTCAACTTTCCTTTGAATCTGGTATGTCACAAAGTGGGCCCGGCATTAGCAGCTGGTAATTCCGTTGTTCTGAAACCAGCCAGTGATACGCCGCTGGTAGCGCTGAAACTGGTTGAAATCCTGCTGGAATCCGGCGTGCCACCGCTGGCGATCACGTGCATCACCGGCAGCGGTGGCACGGTTGGCAACGCAATTTGTACTGATCGTCGAGTTCGCAAAATTAGTTTTACGGGCAGCCAGGAAGTCGGTGAACAGATTTGCAAAGTTGCCGGACTGAAACGCGTCACGATGGAACTGGGATCCAACAGTCCGCTCATCGTCATGCCCGATGCGAATATGGACATGGTCACAAAGGCGACACTGGCCTGCGGCTATGCGAATGCGGGACAGGTCTGCATCTCGGCCCAGCGTCTGATCGTGCTGGACGAAGTTCACGACGCACTTATTGCCTCACTGCGACCGGAAGTCGAATCGATTGTGGCGGGCGATCAGCTTAACGACAAAACTCAGGTGGGCCCCATGGTGCGCACTCAGGATGCACAACGCGTTCACGACTGGATTAACGAAGCCGTCCGCCAGGGGGCGGATTTGATGTGCGGTGGAGAGCGTAACGGTGCCGTCGTGCAACCCGCGCTAATTGATGGGGCCACGGCGGACATGAAAGTTGTCCGCGAAGAAGTCTTTGGCCCGGCGGTCGCGATCCTGCGAGCCACCGACATCAACGACGCCATTCGCATGGCCAACGACTCGAATTACGGCCTGAGTGCCGGCGTGTTCACTCAGGACATCGACGCCGCCATGAAGTTTGCTCGCCACGTCCACAGCGGCAACATCCACATCAACTGGGGCCCCATGTGGCGCACAGATCTGATGCCATACGGCGGCCTTAAGGATAGCGGCCTGGGAAAAGAAGGCCCGAAATACGCCATCGAAGAGATGACCGAAATGAAAACGGTCGTTATTCATTCGCAGCTTTAACAACAGATAAAGAATCTACCGCCACCAGGGCTCGCCCCAGTGGTTTTCAGGCCGTGGCACTACTGCGCGGAATAGTGCAGCAGCCCGAGAACCACCCCGACAAACGAGGTGACGGATGAGGAATTCTCATTCGCCAACCCACCGAGGTTGTCGGCGTTCCTGACGAAAGCCGCAGGCGATTAGTGATTTTCCTCAAGTTGCACCAGAGCCCAGCCTCAGGCCATTAGTTCCTCGATCGCCTTGCCGCCAAACTGGCTGAGCTGTTTGAAGCGACCGGCGTGGTAGTAGCTCAGCTTGTTGTCGTCGAGTCCCAGTAACCGCAGCAGCGTCACGTGAAAATCGCGGATGTGGTGAACGTGTTCGACAGCTTCTGCCCCGATTTCGTCGGTGACTCCGACGGTATGGCCTGCCCTGCAGCCGCCGCCCGCCATCCATATCGTCATCGCATTGGGGTTGTGATCGCGGCCATAGGCCACGCCGCCACCGCGAACGCCGTTGTCCGGTGTGCGACCGAATTCGCCCATCCAGACAATCAGTGTTTCGTCCAGCAGTCCGCGTTCTTTCAGATCGCTGATCAATGCCGCGATCGGTTTGTCGACCGAGGGAATCAGGCTGCCATGAGCCTTGGCGATGTAGTCATGAGAATCCCACGTACTGGCGTATAACTGCACGAATCGAACACCTTTCTCAACGAGCTTGCGAGCCAGAAGACAGCGGCGAGCGAGATTGTCCGTGGGTTCCTGATCCACACCGTAGCTGTCCAGAGTCTGTTTTGATTCGCGGGAAATGTCGACGATGTCCGGCACCTGCATCTGCATCCTAAACGCCAGTTCGTAGCTTTGCATGCGGGCCGCCAGCTGATCATGTCCTGGATGTCGAGCCGCGTGGCGTTTGTTCAACTGGTCCAGAAAGTCGAGCGTCTTTCGCTGATGAGGCCGAGTGATCTCATCGCGGGGATGAATGTCAAGAATTGGCGAACCCTTTGGCCGCAGCGGAGTGCCCTGCAGGCTGGTAGGCAGGAAACCGTTCGACCAGTTGGCTGCCCCGCCCTGCGGATGGGCGAATTCGGGCAGCACAATGAATCCAGGCAGGTCTTGGTTTTCAGTACCCAGCCCGTAGTTCACCCAGGATCCCAGCGCCGGGTCACCGCCAAAACGGTTGCCGGTGTTAACATGGTAATTGGCGGTCGGATGATTAACGGACTCGACCTGGCACCCGCGATAAAAGCACAGTTCGTCCGCGACGCCCGCCAGATTCTCCCACAAATGGCACATGTCTGCGCCGGATTCTCCGTGCTTTTTGAATTCAAACGGACTTTGCACGTAGTACCGCTTGCCGCTGGACATCGCCGACTGCTCTTCACCCGAACGGTTGAATTCCTGCAGATGCAGTTCCTTCAGCTTTGGCTTGGGATCGAAAGTGTCGATGTGCGACGGCCCGCCTTCCATGTACAGAAAGATGCAGTGCTTCGCTTTGGCTTCAGGAAAGTGCGGCTGCTGCGCACCTGCGGCGGTGGCAGCTTCCGCCAGCATCGACGAAAAAGCAACGCTGCCAATGCCGGCCCCGAGACCGTACAGATGCTCCCGTCGATTATGAAGTTGATGGTTCATGTCAGGTCGATCTGAATATCCAATGTCAAACAAGGAATGCCCAGGGGTAAAGGGAAGACACTCAAGTTCTGTTAGCGCACGCCCGGCCAGGCGACTACCGATTTTCTTGTGCCGTCCTGACACTGGCGGTCAGGACCGCAATCAATTCATCACATTCTTCGATGATGCTTTTCATTCGATTCGGGTCACACAACGGCTGTCTTTCGATGATTTTCAGCCAGATTTTCGTCTCACGCTACTCCTTTAACGCGACCTTGAGCTTGTGAACGAAATCTTTCCTGAATTCCGCACTTTGTGCCTCTCCACAGTTCGGTGCCGGAGAAGTTCCGGATCGCAGAAGTTGGCATCCGACGTGTTTCCCTGACTGAGTGTCCGGCAGCGATTGTGCAACCTTCATCGCTCGCACTGCAAACTCGATTAACCCATCTTCAACCGTCATGCCACTTCCCGCGATTCACTTCAAAATGGGACATTCCTTGTTCGAAATTGGACATTTCAGTTGGAACATTCCCTCACGAATCATCGTCGACACGCCTCTCCGTCAGCGGCAGCGGCAACCAGTGCTTCTGCGCCGTTCGGCCGAATTCCAGGTTCACGTATTCTTCCCGAAGTGTCAGCGCAATATCACCTGCAACCGAAATCCGGGTTGTTTCACTGCGATTTGCGTCGACCGAATGCAGCTGGTGCCCAGGAAACACCAACAGGTCGCCAGCGGTGGGTTGCATGGACCAGGTGTCGCGGTTCCAACAGTTGAGCTTATTGACAGCGGACTTCTGTTCGTCATCCCAGTCGTAGTGAAACGCAGATCCAAACGGGGCCGTGTTAAGACTCTGCCCCGCGTGAAACCTGATGCCACCGGCGTCATTGGGCACATTGATGTAGTACACCCAGGATATATCACTGCACGAATGATTGTGAGACATCATGGCGTCGTTTTCTCCGTCGCTCGATTCGCATAACACGAACCAGCTTTTGAGACACTGCATCTCAAAGAATTCAGGCTTCATCCCCAGCACACGCAGGTATTTGCCAACATGTTCCGCGAGAGTTTTGAAGAACGGCTGCAAAGATTTCTGTTGATGTAAAAGAATTTTTCCGTGGTATTCGCCCGCAAAATGTTTACCACCAGTTCCTCTCTCCACCTGGAACCGGAATTCTTCAGCCTCATTCTGAAAGGCGAACGGATACGATTGATCGGCCGTCAGAGCTATCTGGTAAACCAACGTGGGGAAAAGTGCATGCAGAGTGGCGGAGTTGTCGTCAGTCGGAAACTGCATGGTTCATCAATGGCTGCGAATCGAACAGGAATCAGAGAGAGGCACGGAACGGTGACACGATTATAGTGACCCCTTTTCTGCTGCGCTAATAAACAAATACAAATTCGTTGCTGTTCAGGATTGCCAGACACACGTCTGCCAGGGCTCGCGTCTTTGCGTCAACTTCATGCGGCTGCAGATCGTGAACATAGTCATCATAGACGAATAGACGTTCGGTAAATGTGAAAGGCTCCCCGGTGTTTTCTTCACTGGCTCGACGCACGACTTCGGTGGGATATTCGCGAGGCTGAAACGTCAGCCGTGACTGAACGATCTCCATTTCACGCCAGTGCTGTATGGCAGCGGCTGTCTCCTCAGCAGCAGGCCGGCGTCCGAAAGCGCGTTGAAAGATGGCTTCAATCGCGGACTTGTCGGAATCCGTTTTTCTTCGCACATCAGCAGCAAACGCGAGAGCTCGGTCGTTGGTTTCGTCGCTGTTGAGCAATGTCAGCGCCTGCGGAGAAATCGTCGAGCTGTCCCGAATTTCGCACGACTTTTCGGACCCCGGCTGGTTGAAGGTTTCCATCATGGGGTCGCGGTGACCTCGCAGCTTCAAGGCATAAACCGAACGACGATTGCGATCCTCCGGTTTTGGATTGGGCACGTAACTGGGAGCAAAGGTTCCCATAATCATGCGAGGCTGCAGTGCGGCTTCCAGATTCATGTCCGAGCGAATGGGAATCCCGCCGATGGCAGGGTTCAACTCTCCGGACACAGCCAGCATGGCGTCACGCAGTTCCTCGGCTGTCAGCCGACGTGGCCGGAAAGCCGCGTAGAGCTGGCTGCCGGAATCCTTTTCGGCCAGCGATTTTGCATCCGGGTGCGAGCTGGATTGTCGATATGTGTCGGACATCATGATCAGTCGGTGCATGTGTTTCACCGACCAGCCGCTGCGAATGAATTCACCGGCCAGCCAATCCAGCAGTTCCGGGTGAGTTGGCTTCTTGCCCGTCGTACCGAAGTTGTTCGGATTACCAGCCAGTCCTCGGCCGAAATGATGCTGCCAGATGCGGTTCACCATGACTCGTGCGGTCAGCGTGTTTTGCGGGCTGGCAATCCAGTCCGCTAAAGCGGAACGGCGTCCTTCGACCGTGTCCGGCACTTCAAATTCAAGCCCTCCCGGTACGGCGCTGAGTACGGCCGGAGCGACAGGCTTCGCGGGAGCAAACAAGTCGCCGCCCGTCAGGATGGCCGTGTTCTCCAGTCGCCCTTTGGCCATGGGGTTCGGTGGTTTCCGAATTCGCGCCGCGACATTGCGCATTGCCGGCGTCTTGCCGCTGTACACGGTAAAGGCGATGGATTGGTAGCGATCCAGTTCCCACGGAAACCGCAGTTGCCATTTGCGGCCAATGCGATCCTGACCAAAGTCATTAGGCGTCTTCAGCAGATTGTTCGGCGGAAAATGTTCTTGAGGGGCCCGGGCCTGCTTTGCTTCGGCACGACTCTTATAGGGCAGGCCCCGCTCTTCAAACCACTCGCGATCGTTGTCTGCTTTCTTCTTTGACAGCACACTCAGCATCTCACTGTTCGCCTGCTGCCGCATCTGATGGTAACCACGATCCTCTTCAATGCCGGACTGGTTCTCACCAGCCAGCCATTCGGTATCGACTTCTGCAAACTGAGTGGTCGCGAACACGGCCTGAAACGAGTAGTAGTCTTCTGTCGGGATTGGATCAAACTTATGGTCATGGCAGCGGCAGCACTGCAGTGCGTGAGCCAGAAAGACCTGTCCAACCGAATCCGTAATGTCATCAAGAAACAGTTGCCGCGTCACTTTCGCAACACTCATACCCGTGTGCTCCCATGGCCCCATCCGCAGAAAACCGGCCGCTAACAACAACTCGGCATCTGTCGCTGTTGCGCTATCCGGCTTTCCGCCATCCGCTTTCCGCCGTGCGACAATTTCATCCCCGGCGATCTGTTCGCGAATAAACTGATCGTATGGTTTGTCATCATTGAATGCTCGAATCACGTAATCGCGATAACGCCAGGCATTGGGACGTTCCCAGTCGTTGGCGAAGCCGGAACTGTCCGCATAACGCACGACGTCCAGCCAGTGCCGCCCCCATTGCTCACCATAGTGCGGACTGTCCAGAAGCTGATCAATCAGCTCGGCGCAGACGACATCATCACTGCGGGAATCGCCAACGAATGCTGCTACGTCGCCGGGGATGGGCGGCAGTCCCGTCAGGTCGAAAAATGCTCGGCGAATCAATATCTGACGATTTGCGCCGGGCGCTGTTTTCACACCGGCAGCCTGCATTCGATCACCAATCAACACGTCAATTGCGGCACTGCTCGTTGCGTTTTTCAGCCTGCCGCCTTCATTCTTCCACAGCGGTTGATAAGCCCACAGGTCTTCCGGCTTGTACTTGCGTTTGGTCCATTCGTCGCTGAGGCCACCGCTGGTCGTCCAGGTAACGCCCTCTGCATACCGGTCATAGATTTCGGCGACACGTTTGTCGTCAGGCCAGGGAGCACCACCGTTGATCCAGTCGCGGATCCACCATGTTTCCTCTTCGGTCAGCTGTTCCGATTCCTTCGGCGGCATTGCAAAATCCGGCTCGGCACGTTTTACGATCGAGTACAGATAACTCTCAGCGGCGTTGCCAGGAACGACGACATCGCTGCCAAAGGATTCACCGCCTGTCAGCAGTTTTTCGCGCGAAGTCAGATCGAAACGGCCTTCAGTCTTTTCCGGATCTGCTCCGTGACAGGCCAGACATTTCTCACGCAGAAGCGGACGCACCTTTAGCGCAAAAAGCTTCTCAGCTTCGGTCACTTGATCGCCCAAAACGAGAGGCGACACGATCGTCCAGACAACAACGGTAAGAAATACAGTCTTGCTCATGATCAGACACAGGGAACAACCACACGGTCAAAAGTCACACAAACTTTGTCTTGCCAGGAATGGCGACAGGCGGAACGGGTACGTCGCCCCAGTCGTAGGTTTCCGGCCTCAGATCGTCCTGAGAATTCATGCACTCGTCCCACGTCAGTTTCTTGCCGGTGTATGCAGCCATGCGGCCGGAGATGGCCAGCATTGTGCTTTTGCACATGTAGTCACCGTTGTTGATCGGATTGGCACCACGAATGCCGGCGAACAATTCGTCGTGTTCAATCTGGTACATGTCGCCGCCTTCACCTTCGAATTTCCAAATTTCCTTGCCCTCCAGATCGAAGATGCGGTGCCTCATTACGTCAGCGCGACCTTTGGTACCAACGATGAAATCGTTGACGTCCGTTTCGCATCCCTTCCAGTGACGGCAGCGAGCAAACGCTTTCACGCCGTTGGCCCATTCGTACACAACGTTGAAATGATCGTAAATGTTTCCGTACTTTGGATCGGTCCGCACCTGCCGACCACCACTGGCACTGATCGTCGCTGGTGCCTCGTCATCCATGGCCCACAACATCTTATCCAGACTGTGAATGTGCTGTTCCACATTGAAGTCCCCGGACAGCCAAGTGTAGTAGTACCAGTTGCGCAACTGATACTCCATTTCGCTGCTGCATTCTTCCTTCGTCTTTCGAGGATCCCACACACCACCCGTCATGTAACTGCACTGCATGGAAACGATGTCGCCGATCATCCCGTCCTTGATCTGATCAAAGACGGCTCGCTTACCATGGTGGTAACGCCAGCAGAGACCACTGACAAGAGACGTCTTGTTTTCACGAGCTTTCTCAACAGACTCCAGCACGGAACGCAGGCCCGGTCCGTCGACGGCAACCGGCTTTTCACAAAAGACATGTTTGCCGGCTTCCACCGCTGCCTTTAGGTGGCGAGGTCGAAAATGAGGAGTCGACGCCAACACAACAACGTCGCTCTTATCGACAACCTGTTTGTACGCGTCGAAGCCGACGAAACAATTGTCGTCAACCACATTGACGCGAGGTATTTCGTTTTCCTTGTTGAACGTTCGTTGCAGACGGGCTCGCGCACTCTGCAGTCGGTCGTCAAAAGCGTCGGCCATTGCCACCAGTTCCACACCGGAATCTGCATTCAATGCCTGAGATGCGGCACCGGTTCCTCGACCACCGCACCCGACCAGTCCGACTTTCAGCAGATCGCTGCCGCTGGCGAACGCACCGGCGGACAGTCCCGGCGACACGGCCAGAGCGGCCGTCGCAGCGGTACTTGTAGTAAGGAATTGACGACGGTTGGATTCGCTGGCGGCGCTCATGGAAGCTTCCGGATTGAGGCAGGAATTGGGTGGAGGAACAGAACAGGAAGACGAATACTCCCGCTGGTTGGCTCCAGCATAACCGTATATACCCGCCGATGGGAAATGATTGCCCACCTGGAAACTCAATCTTTCCGAGTGCGCATAAAAAACGCGAGCCATTGTCAAAACAGCTCGCGTTTGAGTCACAGAAGCAAATTAGTTTGCTTCGTCCTTTGTGCCTGGCAATTCACCGGCTTTGATCAGATCGCCGAAGGACTTGCCTTCTGTAGCGCTCTTTTCCTTTTCAGCCTTGACAATAGCTTCCTTAATTTTTTCCAGATCGGACTGATTCTTCTTACCGACGTTCTTTCCAACAGCCACGCCGTAGTTGTTTCGCTTCTTCTTACTTTTAGAAGGGTGACAGACTGCACAGGACAGTTTGTCATTCTTACCGTGCTTTTTGGTAAGTTCAGGATAATGCTTGCTTAAGACCGCCTGGTACTTTGGTCGAGCAGACGCCAAGTCGCCAGTCAGGGCAACGATAGCAAACAGACAAGCACCAGCGATCACGAATCGACCGAGGTTTTTCACACTACGCATTCAATTGTCTCCAGAGTTTATGTTTTTTCGACGAAGTCACCACGGAGCCGGCAACAGCACATTCTTCGACCGATCGACCGTCGAATCAACGCCAAAATCCCCGTGTTTTCCCTTCCTATGAAACCGCCACGTGGCACCTTTGTCAAGTGTCACAAGCAGCCAGACTGCGTAAACTTCGTGATATGAAGTCTGTCGTATAACGACCAAACAGCGCGGGTTAGCGTATTCTTCGATGAGAATTCCGCTGTCATTTGTCTGCTTTTGAGGGGGTAATTCGCTCAACTTCGTACTGCCGATGACGCTCGTCTGCAGTCGGCTGGCGAATCCGGAAGCCCTGCCGTTCCGCAAAACTTTGTTGAACACGTTCCGCCTTGCCGTGATCGTATTCGCCCGAATGGGCATGCAACAAATACCTTAGTACCAGCGGATTCTGCCGGTCCACAGACCATGCGTCGTGCATTCCCAGGGACGCCCCCATCCAGCCGTCTTCGCGCACGTGCCAATACGTTGGATAACTAGGATTCTGCGGGTGATCGAAATACGTGATCCCTTCGCGAACCATGTGTCGAGTTTCTCCGGCTCCAACAACGACCGGCCCGCTATAGTCCATCCACCGCGCCCGTTTGCCGAAGATGCCTGGCTCTCCGACCATGCCTTCGCTATTACTTAACTGACCTCCGCCAAAGTACGACGACAGCGTTTTGGAAACTCGCACCGCGAGTAATCCAAAATTCGTTTTGTCCAGCGTCACCACCTCAATGCCCTGCGGCGGACGCATCGTGATCTGCAGTTCCAACGCGTGTTCTCCTGCGTCCATCGGACGAAGTGCGGCAATGACGTCCTGCTCCATGACTTCCTTCCCGTCCTCATCGAACCACCCAAGCAGCGACGCCATAACGGCTTCTTCGTTTCCATCTCGATATCGATACCAGTGTTTCTGCCGAACCCGAGCCTTCGTATTGTCGGACCAGAAATCGACGCCGTTGAGCTTGTGGTGAGCAAACCAGACAGACCGATGATGATCGTGATTCTGGGCACCTGGGTGCCCCATACGAGTCAGTGAAACGCCCGATGGTCCATTAAACGGGTAGAAAAACGGACGAGGATACTGCTTACCAAAATGCCACTTCAGCTTTTCACTTCCATCGATGGACAACGAAACCTGACGGTTCGGCAGTGGCAGAACCTCGCAACGGTCCGGGTGGAATTCGTCCTGAGCACAGCACCGTGACACTAAGAAAACAGCAACAGCAAACGGCATACGTGGAATCATGTTTTACGTTTCTAATACTGTTACGTTTTGATCGTTAGTTCGAACTTAAGATAAAGACGAAGGGCGAGGAAACGGCAGATCCACCAGGGAATACGGGAAGAGGTCGCAACAAGTCCATCTTCCGCAGGACAGCGGGAGCGGTCACGAAGGATGCCAGCGAAAGGCACCAGCCGACAAACCACGCTTTGCCCGGAAACAGCACTCGAAGGAATTGGCCTGGCTCTACACGCCCGTCGCCAGCTACAGAGTAGCAATCACGCCAGGAACACAGGATACGAAAAGCAGTAAGAGCGTCCATGGTCGCAACGCTGCCTGGCCCGAGACAGTAGCGTCCGGGCGTCTGGCGCCGTGAAGGGATTGTCAGGCATCGTGACTCCTCAGGCCATGTACAAATGTACCGAGTCTGACGCTGGCGTTTGGCGTCGTGACCAATCATCATATCAACCATTGGTCGTCCTCCGGCCTGGAATGGTAACACTCCTGAGCTTCTCTTTGTGGTCCGAACTCAATGAAACGTAACGCGGTTTTGCTGGCCTTCACAATACTATCCGGAATTTCCGTCGTGCACGCGGTGGAACGGCCCAATATCGTCTGGCTGGTTTCGGAAGACAATTCCGTTCATTATCTGAAACACTTTGACGAACACGGTGCGCCTACCCCGCGAATTGAAGCACTGGCCGCCCACGGTCTTACATTTGACCAGGCATTTTCCAATGCTCCCGTGTGCAGTGTGGCGAGAACGACACTGGCCACCGGCTGTTACGGACCGCGCATAGGGACCCAGTATCACCGCCGATCTGTCGCCGTGCCACTGCCCGACGGAATGAAGATGTTCCCGGAGTACCTGCGGAACGCGGACTACTACACCGCGAACAACAGCAAGACGGACTACAACGCGATCCCCGGGAAGAACGTGTGGGACGAGTCCTCACGCAAGGCAACATGGCGAAAACGCAAAGATGGCCAGCCGTTTTTCTACATGCAGAGTTTTGCGGTTTGTCACGAAAGTTCGCTGCACTTTTCCGCGAAAGTGATGGCGTCTGAAAAGACGGAAACCGACTCCGCCAGCGTGTTCGTGGCACCGTACCATCCCGACACGCCGACGTTTCGTTATACAAATGCTCGGTATCGTGATCGCATCATGCAAATGGACCGGCAAATCGGATCCGTCGTTGACGCCCTGACGACCGACGGACTACTGGAAGACACGTTCATCTTCTACTTCGGCGACCACGGCGGTGTGTTGCCTCGCGGAAAAGGATACGCGTGTGAAGCCGGTCTGCACGTGCCACTGGTTGTGCGAGTTCCCGACAAGTGGAAACATCTGGCGGCAGCAGAACTCGGATCCAGACGAAAAGGCTTCGTCAGCTTTATCGATTTCGGACCGACAACCCTGAATCTTGCCGGTGTCACCGTCCCCGAACAGATGGATGGCCGGCCATTCCTGGGCAAGGGCGTCTCACAGAAGGAAGTCGAAAGCCGGGACGAAGCGTTCGGCTACGCAGATCGTTTTGACGAAAAATATGACCTCGTCCGCACACTGCGAAAGGGAAAATTCAACTACATCCGCAGCTATCAACCTTTCAACTTTGACGGTCTGCAGAACAATTATCGATACCGCATGCTGGCCTACACCGAATGGCGCAAGATGTATCAGGAAGGGAAACTCAACGCGCAGCAGCGTCAGTTCTTTGAGTCTCGTCCAGCGGAACAGCTGTTCGATGTGGAAGTCGATCCACACGAAGTCAACGACCTCGCGGGCAAACCGGCCTACGCGGAAGTGCTGCAGGACATGCGGAATCGGCTGACAGCGCGCGTCAAGAAACTGCCGGATCTCAGCTTCTTTCCCGAAAGTCATCTGGTGGATGCCGCCTTTGACAATCCTGTCGACTTCGGACAGACAAACGCCGACGCCATTGGCCGGATGGTGGATATCGCCAATCTTCAGTTACTGCCACGGAAGGATGCCGAAGGTGAACTGAAGAAAGTTCTGGGCGGCCTGAGTCGCTGGGAAATCTACTGGGCCCTGGTCACGTGCAGTTCATTTGGTGAAGAAGCAGCGACACTCGCACCCATGGCAGAGAAGTTAGCGGACCAGAATCTGCACGGTCTGGTAAAAGTTCGAGCCGCTGAATTCCTTGGCCTGATTGGAAAAAGAGATCCTCAGGCGGATATTCTTTCGGCACTCAGCAATACGTCTTCCGGTGTGGAAGCGGGGCTCATGCTGAACAGCCTTGTTCTGCTGAAGGACTCTGAACCCGGATACAAGTTCGCTGTTTCAAAGGATTTGTTCCGGCCGGATGTTGCGAAAAATGACACCGTCAAACGCCGACTGGAATACCTGACGGGCGAACCCTACAGGAAACCAAAGAAATGAACGTGGTGCCCTGATGCGCGAAGGTGCCACGGAAGAATTGTCAAAGATCTGTACTCACGCTGATTTTCCAGCGAGGGCCACTTGCCACGAAGCGGTTAAAGCACATAGCCGTGGGTTTACACCCGTGGCTATGCGGTGTCGTCCCTCCGGGACTGTGTCGAAATGAAAATTTCCATGAGGACACAGCGAAACAGAATGAGCCCGTACCAGAACAGGAAATCGATCAATCAACCCTGACCTCTTAACACCTGGTCCTCGCCACAATTCATTGACTTTCAGAACACGGAAAACCATTTCATGATAACAAGAACATTCTGCCTGATGCTGCTGGTCGTTGCCGGACAAATCACCCATGCGGCCGACCGTCTGGTATTCAGTCCGCCACATGCTGACGCCCACGCAAAGCACATCGTGCTGATCGCCGGTGACGAAGAGTATCGCACGGAGGAATCGATGCCGATGCTGGGCAAGATTCTCAGCCAGAAACATGGTTTCAAGTGCACCGTGCTGTTCGCGTTCGGCCCGGACGGTGCAGACTATGTCGATGCCAATAACCAGGCCGGACTGCGAGGACTGGACGCTCTGGATTCTGCGGACCTGATGTTAATTGGTACTCGCTTTCGTACGCCGGATGAAGCCGGCGCAAAGCACATCACTCGCTTCCTGAACGCAGGCAAACCAGTGATCGGAATTCGCACAGCGACTCATGCATTCAGGGGTAACGGAAAATTCGGAAGCATCAGCTTCGGTGAATTTGGTCGCAAAGTGCTGGGCGAACAGTGGGTCAGCCACCACGGTGGCCATAAACGGCAGGGCTGTCGGGGTGTCG
Organism: Fuerstiella sp.; assembly: GCA_014238335.1. GTDB lineage: Bacteria > Planctomycetota > Planctomycetia > Planctomycetales > Planctomycetaceae > Fuerstiella. The sequence continues at coordinate 66,270 of JABABI010000016.1, read as the reverse complement.
TTGAAGAAGCCAATGCCAAACATACAATTCTCAACAGTGTCAAGGACGTCTTCGCCCCCAGCGACGTTTACGGTGTAACCCACCTGACAGACGCCGATACCGTGCTGCTGCGAGGTGCAGTTACTGAGACACTGGATCCAACCTCAAAGCCGATCGAAGGCGACAAGAACAGTCCGATGCAGCCGCTGGCGTGGCAGCATACGTACACGACTCCGGACGGTCAGAGTGAGGGCCAGTCATTTTGTACAACGGCCGGGGCGTCTGTGGATTTCGTCAGCGAAGACCTTCGTCGTCTGATCGTGAATGCGGCTTATCATCTCACCGGGCAGGAGGTCCCCACGAAAGCGGACGTCGCTTTCGTGGATCCTTTCTATCCCAGTTTCTACGGCTTCATCCAGGTCAAAAACTACTGGAAGGACGCCGGTCTTAAGCTGGAAGACCTTGGCCTGGGCAGGACGCCTCACCTGCCCGACCCCAAGGGCAGCCCGGCATGGAACTTCCGCCCAACTCCGCGAGTGAACTGAGACGCGGGCCTGGCAAGGTGGTACGGCATACGTGATCGCCCGTTGGACATCGGTGCCAAGACCGAGAATCTCACCGATTCGGTCTCTGCTTCAGGCATGAGACGGGTACGATGCCGACGGCTGTTCTTGCGCCGTACGCTGGAATTTCGGGCCGGAAGTGAAACCACTTCCAGCGAATCATTGCGTCTTGTCGTGGCTTGTCCTCCGTGGTCGCTTCCTTTGGGGGCGGTCCGCCAGCTCTCCAGAACCTAACTTTTCCGCGGATGCGGTCCATGTCTCCCAAGCCATCACGCTCTCAAAACCGTAAACAACGTTCAACACCATCCGGCAAAGGTCAACGACGGTCCTCACGTCCGGCCTTTTTATCGTCGGAAGACAATCTGCGTCTGCAAAAGTTTCTGGCCAACGCGGGCGTAGATTCGCGCCGTAACTGCGAGGCACTGATTCGAGACGGTCGAGTCACGGTGGACGGACAGGTGGTGACGGACCCGGCACGTTCTGTGAATCCTCAGGAACAGGATGTGCGGGCCGACGGAGAACGCCTGCGACTTCCGGCCTTCAAGTACTTTCTGCTGAACAAACCAAATGGCGTTCTTTGTACCAACCGTGACCCCCGTGGCCGACCGCGTGCGGTGGATCTTGTACCGAACCGCGATCACCGCATGTTTACCGTCGGGAGACTGGACGAAAACACTCAGGGACTGCTGCTGATTACGAATGACGGCGGTCTGGCCGAACACCTGGCCCACCCTCGTTACGAAGTCGTACGCCGCTATCGTGCTCAGGTTGTCGGCATTCCGACACCGGAAGTAATCGCCGAACTGGAAAAGGGCATGCACTTTTCCGATGGATTTTTTCGGTTCCAGAGCATCAAGCTGCTGAAGAGAAAGGGACGCAGTACATTTCTGGAACTGGAACTGCGAGAAGGCAAGAACAGAGAAATCCGACGCCTGCTGGCTCGGTCCGGACACAAGGTCATCAACCTGGAACGAATTGCATTCGGGCCGCTGCGAATCGGCTACCTGGCTGTCGGCCAGTGTCGTGAACTTCGAGCGGAAGAATTACGCGGCCTGTATGGTTTCATCGAGGAAACACAAAGTCGGTCAACAGGCAGACGCCGGCCACGAAAGGCAAAGTCGAAGCCATCCGGACGATCGACCACCTCGAAGGCCGACGGCGGCGGAAAACCTCCGTTTAAGAAATCTGCCAGCGGGAAATCCACGGGAAAGAAACCCGTCGGACAAAAGCGCGGAGCTGGTCGAAAAAAGACGGCATCCCGCAAACCTGCCTCAGGTGGGCGGACCGAGAGCGAAGGCCGCGGAAAGGCTCGGGCGAAGCGAAAGTAGCTGTCCGACGATCACTCGGCGTCTGACAGCGCCCAGTGGGCATTAAAATTGGCGGCCCAGACGATTTCTTCCGCGTAGCTGCCACCCGAAGTCCGCGAGAACTTCTGCACAGCGATGTCCCCAAGTCGCGGGAACAACCATGAATTGGACGCCTTAAAATCACTCTCGTGAAACGTGTGCCCGGAATTGATCACAACGTACCTGCGTGGATTCAGCGGATTGGGATAGATCATGCTCAAACCGTGAGTCGCTGTGGCGAACGACTGACCGCCAACGGTGATTTCATCATCCGTCCATTGAATGGGCAGCTGCGGCAGGATCTTTCGCAGCACAGAGTTCGATGACGGATCACCAAACAGGATCAGATTGTTCTGAGCAATCAGCTCCTGACTGACTTCTGTGTCCTTCACGATGCGGACCATAGCCCGCATCCATTTGTCAAATTCGTGTTCGAAACGTCTGCGCGTCCACGCGGCCCAGTCTGCATGCGTTTCATCCGAAGGCTCTTCCGACCCGGTCACACACACAAAGGCGTCCATGAAGGCGTCGTCAATCGGCCCCTGCAAGCCATGCCGCTTGTTCAGATCGTGATTCTCGGGAACCAGCTTTGATGTTGCGTAGTCCAGCACAGTCCAGCCGTCTGACGTTTTTTCGAAATACACGTTCGGCAGCAGACCTTCCGCAGCGTCGTAACAGGGCAGCGTATCACCATCGATAATCGCGTGGGTTCCAACATCGCGAGCGAGACTCAACATTGCCACGTTGACAGTAGAAACTTCGACGTTGTTGTCGTCGTTGATATGGGCCTCCACAGTTGACGGCACGTAAACGTGTTCCGTTTCGTGAATTGTCAGCCAGTCACAGGCGTTGTACCGCAGACTGCGGGTGGTGAATCGTATTTCTCGTCGCCCCAGATTTCGTCGACGACCAGCCTGCGATTTTTCTTTATGGAACGCCATGAACTGCCGGAAACTGTCCGGATGAAATCTGTGTCCCATGCCCGGACCGATCAACAGCTTGATGTCAACGTCCAGGGCTTTTGCGGCGGCCACAACAGCGGTGCTGGCCACCAGCTGAGCGTCATTTTCACCACCGTAAGTGCAGATCGGAACGTTGGCGGCATTTAGTGAGTAGTCGATAGCATCGTAAATCCCGAGTGTTTCGTGCTGCCACGGCGGTCGCAGTTCGGTCTGCTTCTGGTACTTATAGAAATCAATAAAGCCCGCTCCGGGACCTACCGATGACCACCTGGCCGGATGATGCAGCCCCAGATGCCACGCTCCGGCACCTCCCATTGAAAATCCGTGCAGCGTCACGCGATTGTCGTCGATCCGAAAGCGGCGGCGCACATCCGCTATGGCTTCAAAAACGTCGGTTTCTCCCGCCCAGCGATACGCATTGTTACCACGTCCGTAGACATCCAGCTGAATCCATGTCTGTTCCTTCGGGAGTGCCCTGCCCTCATGCCGAGAGATGAAGTTGACCTCGTTCATATCGTTGGCTCGACCGTGAAGTTTCACGTGCAGAGGCCAGCGAGTGCCGGACCTGGGATTGACGCTCTCCGGCAGCGTCAACGCAAACGGCTGAGCGGAACTATCTACCGTCGAAAAATAACCGCGTATCGTTGTCCCGGTCTGTGTTTCCCACGGTGCCGTGTTGGCCGCTAATTCGCTGGCTCGCTGAGCACCCAGCTTAAGTGCCCTGCGGGCCTGTTTCACGTAATCCTTTTTCGGAAACTCATTGTGTCGCAGCATCCAGGCGACAGCCTTGGGAAACACGGCCACGTCCGCAAAACGAGCTCTGCCATCGCGCGACTGTAGAGCTGAGTTCTCCTGAAGCTCGGCAACCTGAGCCTGCAATTTCTGTAGTTCGTCCTGGAGCTCCTTCACAACTTCCGACGAGAGCTGGTCAGCCACGACGGTATTGCCGCTGACCAGCGGAACCAGTAACAGAACTAAAATATAAAGCGGCAGGAGAATTCTGTTCACTGCGAAATCCCGTCAAGAACACTTCGAAGACGATGATGACCTGGCGTGCTGTTTCTGCTCAGCCGGCCGCTGTCCAGTTACGACGACGCACGTTCGGCAGATTCAAACCCACATCGATTGTGAGCGCCATCGCAGAACGGACGTTTCTCGGACGCACCACAGCGACACAAGGCGATCGTTTCCTTGCTGCCCAGGTCAAACGAATTGCCTTCCGCATCTTCGACAGTGATGGGACCGGATACGAGCAAGGGACCGTTATCGCGAACATTGACTTTAACATCAGACATATACAGGTTCCTTTTCGCTTTGAAGGGCAGGCCGTCGGCCCGCAACCATTAATCGACATCCAGGTGCGGCAGTCCACCGCATCCCGCAAACATTAACGTTGTGTTGTTCCGGCAGCAATTCACCGCTGCAAGAACAGTCGGCAACCGCCTTCCTTACACTGACAATAATCAGGCGTCCTCGCGAGTCCGCACGAACAGTGCCTTCTTTTCGCCGGGTAACGTGAAATCAAACCCGCAGGACTGGAAAAATTCCTCAGCAGACGTGATTGCCATCACTTCAAGCACGTTGCGACTTTGGGCGAGTTCGACACACTGCAGCACAAGTCGCTTACCGAGTCCATTGCCCTGCATTTCCGGCACGACGGCCAGACTTCGAACCTCCGCCAGTTTGGGGGAATAGATTTCCAATGCCGCGAAGCCAACCAGCTGGTCGCCGAGACACGCCACAAAACCAGTGGGGATGAGATCATCCAGCTCATTCTGAGTTCTTGGCAACAACCGATTCGCTTTCACAAATTCGGTAATCAACTGTGACAGAACCGGAAGATCGTCACGCGTTGCGGGACGAACGGTCACGTCATTTTCTGTTGTCGGGTTGGTCATCAGATAAGAGCGTGCCAGTGAAAGAAAAAACGGACGGAAAGCATGCCGTCGATTGCCAGCTGAAATTCGTCGTCAGTGAGAGGGTCGTCGCTTACGCCAATGCGTCAAAACATGGTTCGAAGAAATATCACCTGCCCTTCAGCAGATGGAGTCGCAGTTGATTCAGAGCCATTCGTGCGGCTCGGCTGCGAAAAACAGCAAGGTTGCCAGTCATGCTGACATCCAGCAACTGGTCAAGGTCTGCGCCCAGCACAATGACGCTGCCCTGTTGTTTACGAACGCCGTTTTCATCAGTCGTCAGGGTACTCGGCGACGACAACAGCACAAAGTCAGCCATTCGATCCGTCAGCAATCTTTTTCCGTGTTCGCGTAACGCTGATTCCCAGGCTCCGTTTGTTCCGGCTGAAGGTGCGTGGTTCGGCACCATGGACAACGAAGTTGGAAACAACTGACTGTGTGCCAGTCGACTGGCGAATTCTTCAGTTTCCGTAAGCCACTGACCTATAAGCCCACCAGTTGTCGGTCCCTCCAGCAATGCGATCTTCAGATCATAGTGCAGCAGCTGGTCAGCGACGGCGTGGTGCAGTTCAATTTCACCTTCACCGAACACCGCATCGCCCAGTTTTTCTTTGATCTGATCACGAACAGCCGCTGCCAGCAGCTCACATTCCGCTTCGCTGCCCGCGCGAGCGGTCACAGACAACGAGATAACCGCGTTACTGGCCGTGATACCGACTTCCGGATTTCTTCCACGTGCCGTCAGATCACCCAGCAGGCGTTCCGCGTCAGATTCGCCAAAACCGAATGTTCGAATTACGCACCGGCGTAAGAAAACGTCACTGGCGGGAAGTTCGTGGACCAGTCGCTCGTGAAACATGCGACGCATCTCGGCGGGCACGCCCGGCATTACGCCGATGGTGCATGCCGGAACTGAAAGCTGCAGCAGAATTCCGGGAGCAGTGCCGTGAGCATTGTGCAACGCGGAAGCGAATTCCGGCCGAAGCGCCTGAACCCGGTTGCGTTCCGGCATCTGCCGATTGCGACTGCTGAACAGCGCCTCGATGTGTCTCAACGAATCACCGTCCTCGACCAGTTTCTGACTGAAGGCTTCCGCAAGCGTATCTCTAGTGATGTCGTCGAGCGTGGGACCAAGTCCACCGGTGATCAGGACAACGCGAGAACGTTGTGCGGCTTCCTGATAAATGCGAACCATCGCATCGCGATCGTCGGCCACGGTCGTATGTCGCTGAACGGTCCAGCCACGAGCTTCCAGTTCGCAACTCAGCCACTGACTGTTGGTGTCCAGCCGTGCCCCGCACGTCAATTCCGAACCAATGGCGATTATCTCCGCCCTCATGTCAATAAATCCTGTGATCGAACAATGCCACAGAAGCACCGGCGGCGTTCTGGGCTGCCCCGGCGTACTCACCGAGAACTAAACAATCTGTCACATGTTTCCGACGCTGCCTGGCCGAACGACGCTGTTCAGTTACTCCAGGCGATTGAGCGAATCCGATACAACCGGGGCGGCATCGTTATACAGCGTGATGGTTTCGTCGACCATGCGATCCACCGTGAACCTGTCTTCGACCAGATTCTGACCAGCGATCGCAATTTTTCGAGCTCGCTCCGGATCGTTCAGCAATTCCAGCATTCGATCGGCCAGAGCACGGCTGTCAGACGGCGGCACGATCAACCCGGTCTTATTGTCCTCAAGAATGCTCAACACACCGCCGACGCCTGAGGCAATTGCCGGACGCCCCAGTGCCATGGCCTCCAGCATGATAACCCCGAATCCCTGTTGCAGAGACGGCAGACAGAAAATGTCAATCGCCGAAAGATACGCCTCCATCGAAGTACCATCGTCGACAAACGTGGCATGTTCGTCCAGCTCGAGTGACGTCGACAATCGTCGCAGATTGCGTTCTTCCGGACCAGAACCGGTGACAACGACGCGGATCGGAACCCCGGCCTCCAGAACGCGATGACAGGCTCGCAGAAAGAAGGATCCGCCTTTGATGACTTCCAGTGGCCCCGCCATTCCGACAACGGGAATGTGTCCGTCCTTCATAATCGGCGGCGTGCGGTGAGTCACACCCAGCGGGACTCCAGGCAGGATGACGCGCTGCTCAATCAATTCCAGGTGCGCGGGCAGAGCAGACCGAACACTTTCGCTGACACACACAATGGCTCTGCAAATATCGTTGGGCGCCGGCAAAGTAACCTGACCGGCTTCCCCCTGATCTGTCAGGCCAAGCACAACTGGGCGTTCCAGCAGTTTTCCCAGCCACAACGCCTGAGGCAGCAGGCGAGGCCCCAGAACATGAATCACGTCCGGCGGTTGCGCGCGGAGATTCTGCAGCACGGTGCGGCGAACAACCCGTCCCCACACAGGAACGGAATACCCCGGCACGTGCACAATCCGGACGTTGTTCGTTAACATCGAATCAAGAGAATGCCGCTGCGTGCACAGAACCACTGTCTCAATCTGCCTGGATTCCAGCCCCTTTGCAAGCCTCAGCGCATGAATCGACGCACCGCGAAACGATAGCTCGTGGGTCAGCAGCAGAATTCTCTCGACAGGATCCGGCATTCAGTGGGGTGTCTACACACTTTCGGAAAAAGAACGGCCCGTTTCGAGCTCATCCAGAGAGTGACCATCAGGAGCGAAACAACGTCTTGATTTCGGTAGCGACAATGCCCCAAAAAAGATGCTGGGATCATGGTCAAGCCCGACACCGTACAGTTTCTCCGGCCTGAAGCCAGAAGCAAGTCAGTGCCCGCAGATTCACTTCTTCGTCTCCGGTAAAGGGGAATTCGCGGTGGAATTGCAATAGCGAGGCAACCAGCAACGCCAGCTTACCCGCCGGAGAACAAAGCATGCCAGCACGGAACTGCCTTTCTTCCCGCGTACAGATGCAAAAACACAGGAATTCTGAGATGCAAATCGTTATGGTGGGCAGCTTAATCGGTTTCAGTCTGCCCTCCTTTCCCAGCCGCGCCTCTTCATCGAAAACTTCCTGCCAATGCAAACGTCTCGGACTCGCCATCGTGCTCAACGCCAGTCGTCCTGCGGTATCGGTTTCTGGAACCGCCGAGCGATCCTGTGGGCGTTGCTATGCTGTCAGTCGAATATCTTTGCTGGCGAATCACGTCTGTCGTGGCCGTTCCGCAACGGGCCTGGACTCAATAGCCAGGTGGCGGCACGTGACGCCAAAGGTCTGCCCTCAGAATTCGACGAACAGTCGGGGAAAAACGTTAAGTGGAAGGTACCGCTACAAGGCCATGGCCATTCAACCCCCGTCATCGGAGCCGGTCGAATCTGGCTGACCGCGGCGACTGAAGACGGCAAGCAGCAGTTCGTCTATTGTCTGGACGCCGACAGCGGAAATGTGCTGCATCACAAACTCGTATTCAAAAATGAAGACCCGGAGCCTCTGGGCCAGAAAGTCAACACATACGCATCGCCTTCGTGTGCACTTCAGGACGATGCTGTGTACGCCCACTTTGGGTCATACGGCACTGTGCGGCTCAGTACGGAAACCGCTGAAGTCGTCTGGCAGCGACGGGATATCAAGTGTCGACATTTTCGGGGTCCGGGTTCGTCTCCGATGATCTTTCAGGACCTATTGATCCTGACCTTTGATGGCATCGACCGTCAGTTCCTGATGGCTATCGATAAGCATTCAGGTAAGACCGTCTGGAGAACAAATCGCTCAACGGACTACGGCGATCTGGACGCAGACGGCAACCCCAAGCGAGAAGGTGATCTGCGCAAAGCGTACAGCACACCAGGATTCGTCGAGGTCAACGGCCGAACTCAGGTCGTCTCCGTGGGTTCACGCGGGGCCTATGGCTACGACGTACTGACGGGAAAAGAAGTCTGGGGCATTCGACACGGCGACTTCAATGCCGCCGCACCGCCGGCGTTCTATAACGACATCGCCATCCTGCACTCAGGTAGCGGTGGACGCAATCTGTTCGGAGTCCACCTGAATGAAACAACGAAGGGAGACGTCACCGAGTCTCACGTCAGATGGAATCGGACTCAGGGGAATCCGCGTCTGTCCGCCCCGATACTGGTGGGTAACCGCGTTTACATGATCACTGACAAGGGTGTTGCCAGCTGTATCGCGGCGGACACGGGTGAAGAAATCTGGAAAGACCGTGTTGGCGGAACTCATGTTGCGTCACCCGTTTCAGCCAACGGACTGATCTATTTCTGCAGCGAAGAAGGAGACACAACGGCGATCAGAGCCAGCGATAAGTTTGAAATTGTTGCCAGAAATCGGTTGGCCGAAGGCATGCGAGCTTCTCCGGCCGCAGCCAACGGTCGTCTTTATCTGCGTACTTTCGGACATTTGTACTGCATCGAAGAAGCCCAATCAGCATCGCAGGACAACTAAAACATTATCAATATCGGCGGACACTCCCGTTCGCGAGAGTCCGCGTCATACGACTCAAAATCGTTGGCCCCGCACGTATTCGAGCAGCTGACACCATGAAACGTAACTGGAGAACAAAATGAAGCACGTTCTGATTCTGCCCCTTGCCATACTGCTGTGTGCGCCGTCAACTGACGCCGCCGAACAGGAATTCAAACCAGGCGCGTGGGTTCAGCTATTCAATGGCAAAGACCTGGCCGGCTGGACGCCGAAGATTCGATACTCGGAGCTTGGCGAAAACTACGGAAACACCTTTCGTGTGGAAGGCGGACTGATGAAGGTCCGTTACGACCAGTACAAGGAATTTGGCCAGCGATTCGGCCATCTGTTCTATGCAAAGCAGTTTTCACACTATCGGTTCCGAGTGGAATACCGATTCGTTAACGAACAGTGTGCGGGCGGACCGGGCTGGGCCATCCGGAACAGCGGTGTGATGGTCCATGGCCAGAAGCCCGAAACCATGGCAAAGGATCAGGATTTCCCTGTGTCCATCGAAGTCCAGTTGCTGGCCGGAAACGGCAAAGACCCACGCACCACATCAAACCTGTGCACGCCGGGCACAAACGTCGTCATGGATGGAAAGTTAAAAAAACAGCATTGCATCAAATCCAGTTCAGACACCCTGCATCTTGACCAGTGGGTCACGGCAGAAATCGAGGTGCGTGGCAACAAGGTCGTAAAACACATTCTCGACGGCAAGGTGGTTCTTGAATACACAGAACCACAACTGGATGAACGGGACAGCAGTGCACAGAAGCTGATCAGGGACGGCAAACTTGCATTGCACGGCGGTACGATATCGCTGCAATCAGAAAGTCACCCTTGCGACTTCCGAAAAGTCGAAATCATGGTGTTGGAAGAATAGTGCGTGTAGCGTGGCCGGCGCGCTATTTCGCAGCTGAACGGCGACGGAAGTCGCTACACTTCGATGAAGCGTCCTCTGCAACTACCCGACCGAGACGTTTGCATCTGCGGGTGTTTCGTGGCGGTGAAGAACATTCAACGTATTCCCTCGCCACTGCAGGCAGGTATGTCCTGCCGACATCCGATCGGCGATGTCAGTCATGCAGATTCCCGCCGCCAGCAGAATGATGTGATCGTCGTCCCGCAAAGGTTCCAGCTTGTTCAGCGGCAGAACCTCGTCGAAACGAGACATCAACGTCGGCACCGATGAAGAAATCATGTTGCCGTACGATTCCAGGTTGTTCAGAAACTCAACATCCGGAAACTCCAGCACCGCAGCGGCAATCAGGGCTCGAAGCAGTTTTCCACTGGGCTGGTGCGGGGCAACGATCACTCGTTGTCCAGATTGCCGATCAATGGACAGCATCGCCGCCCGCAGATTGTCCAGCATCAATTCGATGCCATTGATAAAGACGGGTTCCGCATTCATCCGCATCACAGTCCGGTGACACGGTTCGCCTCGAAAATCAAAGACGTCAGCCGTTTCCATCCGAAAGAGCGGATCAGGATTTAAACGCCGATCCGGCGAAATCTGAAAATCGTCGCTCCTTGACGCACCGACGGGAAGCCCTCGGCCTGTCTCCAGTACAGCAGCAGTCGCTCCTGCGGACACTATTCCGCAAAACAACCGATCAGCACCGTCATGCCAATATTCGGGAGTCTCCACCGAAATCAGAGCGACTTTGCCCTTGTGGTCAATACTGTCCAGCAACATTGCGCCTTCCGGCACCAGTTTTATGAAGCCGGAGCACCCGTGATTAAACGCTGCAATCGCCTCGCTGGAAAGACCCAATTCCTGCGACAGAGCATGGGCCAGCCGAACGCAGGCTTGCGAATCAGTATCGGAGTGACACAGGAGAATGGCGTCGAATTCGCCCATCAGGCAGTCACTGGCAGTTTCCAGCCTGCGACACAACGCGACAGCGACGTCCAATGGCTGGACCCCATCCCGCAGACGACGACGCGTGGTAATCCCCGTTGACCTGTGAATCGCGGCCGAATCTCTGAATCCCGCTTTGCCGCCGAGTCGCGACAACCTTAATACTGCCTCGTTATCCAGCAGTTCGAACAGGTCTGAGCGATCAAAGACATCAACAACCGTTGACAGGCCAATCTTTTCGGCATTCGTTACTGAATGAAATTGCTTCACCAAGTCGTCCTGATCGGTAGTTTCAAGGGGGTACCCGACCCTTCTGCCCAGAACGAAAAGTTTCCACAGAGGTCTGTTTCGCTCGGGAAACTAATCGGCCAGCGAGCAGTTTATCAGGAAAACATCGCCGGAAAAGCAAGATGACGATGAAAAGATGAACGACGGCGAGCATTCACGGCAGAAGCGCCGCCCAAACGTTAAACTGATCCCAACTTAAAATTCGGCGGCATCTTGCCGGCTTTAACAGCCTCCGGCAGCGTAGCCACCGTTCCCTTGGGGGCACTTGCATCCTGTTGAGCATGTCCCGTATTAGAGTCCGAAAGAAAACGCTGAGTGTGGGGTCGAGTCACGCTACAATGTTCCTGATATGCCGCTAAGCCCCGATCGAAATGATTGCCTGATCATATTCTGAGCGGGTTGAAAGAATCGGTGTTCGAAGTCCGACACTGGCAAGAATTTCCGTGGCGAATCGCCACAACCGTCGCCCCATTGGTATTACGAATATGTTTGTGGATCGAGTTTCAATTCTTTGTCGAGCTGGGGACGGTGGCAACGGCTGCAGCAGTTTTCGTCGAGAAGCCCACGTTCCCCGCGGCGGACCGGACGGTGGCGATGGCGGAAACGGTGGCTGCATTATTATCCAGGCCGACCGCAACCTGGGGTCACTGGGCAACATCGTCGGACATCGCCACTGGAAGGCCGAACGCGGTCGTCACGGCCTCGGCGCTCTCAAGACAGGCCGCAGCGGCGAAGACGAAATTATTCTGGTCCCACCCGGAACACTCGTGAAGGATACGAAACACGAAAACCTGCTGAAAGACCTGCAGCAGCATGGCGATTCCGTCGTCATTGCCAAAGGCGGCTGGGGCGGCAGAGGCAACAAACGCTTCGCCAGCTCCACCAATCGCGCACCGCGAGAATGCGAGCTGGGCCATCCCGGAGAACAGCGAGATGTAACGCTCGAGCTGAAGCTCATCGCCGACGTCGGCCTCGTTGGTAAACCCAATGCCGGCAAATCAACGCTGCTCAGCCGCATGTCACGAGCGACGCCGGAAATCGCTGACTATCCTTTTACCACGAAATATCCCAACCTTGGGCTCGTTCAGGTCACCATGGATCACGAGTACGTTCTGGCGGACATTCCGGGACTGATCGAAGGAGCTCACCTGGGTGCCGGACTGGGACACGAATTCCTGAAACACATCGAACGAACCCGCCTGATCGTCCACATGGTCGAACCGTCTCCCACTGACCATTCCGATCCGCTGAGTAACTACGACCAGATTCGCGAAGAACTGGAAAAGTATAATCCCGTTCTGGCCCGCCGTCCGGAAATCCTGTGCGTCACGAAAGCCGAACTGCCGGACGCCGAAACATGTGCGGAATTGCTTCGGGAAACATCGGGCCGAGACGTACATTTAATTTCAGCCGTCACCGGACACGGAATTCCTGAGTTAAACCGGATGATCATTGCACAGTTGGCAGAGCTGAAAGATGACGTTTCCGCGAACATGACGTAGTTCCGTTTCCAATCTTCCTTCCGACAGAGTTCATGAAAATCTTTCTCGCCAACCCACGCGGTTTTTGTGCCGGCGTTAACATGGCTATTGAATGCCTCGACGAAGCGATTCGTCGCGTCGGCCCGGGCATCTATGTCTACCACGAAATCGTCCACAACAAATATGTGGTCGATCGTTTCACGAAGCAGGGCGTGACATTCGTTGAATCCATGGAGGAAGTACCTCATGGTTCTATCCTGCTGTTCAGTGCGCATGGAGTCTCGCCGGAAATCCGCAGCATCGCCAACAAACGAAGCCTGCAGACTGTGGACGCCACGTGCCCGCTGGTTACGAAAGTCCACCTGGAAGCCATCCGATACGCCAACGCCGGCTACCACATCATCCTGATCGGTCACGAAGGACACGACGAAGTCATCGGTACCATGGGCGAGGCTCCTGAAAGTATCACTCTTGTGGAAACGCCCTCCGAAGTTGGCAAGCTTCCGTTCACCGACGACGACAAGCTCGCGTACCTGACTCAGACCACACTCAGTGTCTCGGAAGCCACGGAAGTCATTAATGCATTGAGAATTCGCTACCCTGGCATCGAATCCCCGAAAAAAGAAGACATCTGCTACGCAACAACCAATCGTCAGGACGCGGTGAAGATGCTGGTGGAATCAGCAGATGTTCTGATCGTTCTCGGCAGCCAGAACAGCAGCAACAGTCGGCGACTGATGGAAATCGGAGCCAGTCAGGGAGTCCCCTCGTATCTTGTAGATGGATCGTCCGAACTACAAACCGATTGGTTTGAACAGCACTCTACAGTCGTCATCACGGCTGGTGCCAGTGCACCGGAGATTGTTGTCGAGGAGTGCATCAACTACCTGCGGACACACTTCAACGCTGAAGTGTCGGAAGAAACGCTCCGAGAAGAGAACGTGCACTTCAACCTGCCAAAAGAACTGCACCAGCTTAGCGGCAAATGAATTCCCTCAGGCCTTAGAGCAGTTTACTGAATCGCGCGGTCAGGTCAGTGTTCGTAGCAGGCTTGAATTTCGTGTTGTTGAAGGAATTCGAGAGCGTTGCGTGTAGCGTCTACGATTTTGGGGAATGTTCCGGGCCTTTGTGATCGAATGAGCTGTTTCAGTTTTGAAAACACCGTTTTGATCAGGTTCGGGTCCGGACTGTAGGGCGGCCGGAGAACGACTTCAGCGCCGGCTGCCTCAATCGCCGAGCGAACACTGGCGGACTTATGGCTGCTCAGGTTGTCCATAACAACAAGGTTACCAGGGTAAAAAACGGGGGCCAGCAGCCACTCACAGAAGCCGGTGGAGGAAAGACCGTCAACCACCATTACGGCTCGCGTTCCGTCCAAAGCGATCGCGCACACAAGCGTCCTGGTTTCCCAACCACCGGCGGGAACGGCTTCGACAAGTCGGTCGCCACTAAACGCCCATCCTCGAAGTCGCGTGATGTTGGTCTTCCACCCGGTTTCGGCAATAAAGACAAATCGCTCAGCGTCTGCATTCGGCTGGCACGCACACCTGATCTGCCGCTGAACGGCAACATCTTCGCGGTCCTGTTCTGCTGCCCGCTGAGACTTTTTTCAAACGAGCTTTCAGACACTTCACGGAAAGCCAAACTCTCTTCACCGAACAACTCAGACCCAGAGCATCACGTCGTTCCTGCAACGTTGCGGCAGGGTGTATTCGAAGATGGTTTTCCCACTCCTTTTCAGCTTTGCCACGGAGCGATCGCTTTCGACCGCAACGATCGGTGTGCGGCTTCAGTGATTTCTCCGTTCTGAACTGGTGCACCAGATTTCCCACCGTGCTTCGGCTGATACCAAACCTCAGCGCGACATCACGGCAGGAGACATCGCCTGCTTCATAAGCAGAAACAATTGGTTCACGCAAATAATCCGTTCACGCAAATCCATTGATAGGCTGGCAGCCATGATCCCCTCCATGTATGACTGCCATCACAGATAGAACCAGCTGACCGCCTATAATTTTTCGTAAACTGCTCTAGTTGTCTGATGCTTCGGGCTTTTCTTCCTCAGCAGGTTCCTCTTCCGTCGCAGCGTCGATGTCTTCGGGAGGATCCTTTTCATGCTCAGCGTCTTCCTTAACGACGGCAGCTTTTTTGGTTTCCAACGCTTCCTGCTTCATCTTCTTGATTTCGGCATGAGCCGCCTGAACGACAGAATCTGCTTTGGTCTTGGCCGCTGTGATTTCGGCCATCCTTTTCTGCAGCTGAGCATTGGCGGCTGTCAGCTTGTCGCGATCTGCGACCGTCTGTTGCAAGTCGTTCTGAACCTTTGTCAGAATCGTTTGAATTTTCTTGCCCGCATCACGAAGACTCACCACTTCCGCAACACTTTTGCTGTGAGCGGCTTCTGCTTTTTCAGCACGCTGTTTTTCAGACGCAGCCAGTTTTCTCTGCTTGCCAAGCTGGTTTTTCAGTTTTGTAATCTGCTCTTCGAACGACGCCTTTTCAACAACCGCTTTCTCTCGCAGAGCAACCAGTTCACCCTGGCTTGCTTCAAGCTCTGTGCGGACGCCCGCCAGGTCCACTTCCAGCTGATCCGCTTCAACGGATCGGTGAAGTGCGGCCCAGTGAGTGATCACTTCCCGAATCTCTCCGTCCTTCCCCTTCCATAGTGTTGTAGTAGGGCCGTTCGCACAAGAGCTGGTGCAGGACGCCTGAGTGCGGCACTTATTGGTGGGGCGACACTTACGAGCTCGGCCTGCATCGACGGAGGCAGAGACGAGAACAACGAATGCGAGAGTCAAAATGCGAGTGTTCATGGTGGCTTCAGAGGCAGTTAGAGGATTGGTAAAGTATCAGCGCAAAAGAGCGCACGGTTTCTGATACAAGTGTGCCTTCGAGACGACCGAAAAGAAGATTTTTGGTCAGGAAGCATGGCAGGAATGGGAATTATGAACGGTTTAAGACGATTTTTCCATCAGATTCTGGCCGACAAATGAAATATCCGTACTGTTAAGAACCCTTGTTCCGCAAACTGGAATTACAACAATCGATGCCGTTCCGATATTTCCAGTAAGGCGGCACAGGCCGCAGCGGGCTTGAGTTGCCGCGACGCGACAAGTGGCACGATCGCGGTACATTTGAATGCAGGAATGCCTGCTATTTAACGGCATTCACGCCAATTCCGTACATGACTTGCCATGAAATCTGGATGTTCGGGCTCCCTTACAAACCCCTATCACATCCGGTTTAACCCTACGAAAACCTCCTGTACGTGGGCGCGACGCCAGAAAACTCGAATCAGACACAGCACCTGTTGCAGCAGCGGTTATCCGACTACCAATCGATGCTGAAGCGTGAGCAGATCGGCTGGCGCACGGAACGCCCCTTTCTGAAGACTTTGGGAACCGGTGGACAGGGAACCGTCATTCTGACGGAACGACGAGGGGCGGGCAGTTTCCGTATGCCGCTGGCTCTGAAGTTCTTCTCGCCGGACCAGTTTGGAACCGCTGAAAAGTATGATCGTGAGATGCTGCGTCTTGCCGAGGTCACATCGATGGTGGCTCGAATTCAGGATGACCACCTTGTCGACGTCCATAGCTTCCTTGAAGAAGATGGCGTCTTTTATCTGGAAATGGAGTGGATCGATGGATTCGATCTACTGCATATTCTGCGGCGCGACACTCTTGAAATCGTTCACGATGCCGTTACTCAGGGACGCTGGCAACAGCTCAATGACGAAATCGTGACCACAGGCGAGGTGGACTGCCGACTTAAGCCAGGGCTGGCCGTGGCCATTATTCGCGAATGTCTTTCCGGCGTCTCAGCGCTTCACCGGGAAGGAATCATTCATTGCGACCTGAAACCGTCCAACGTAATGGTGAAACGTACTGGTCAGGTGAAGCTTATTGATATCGGTTCGGCGTTCTGGGTCGGCAGACCACCAGCCGGACAGCCATGTACGCCGGAATATGCAGCGCCGGAAGTGCTTGCGGGGTTTCGGGCAACCCCACAGTCAGACCTTGCAAGTCTGGGATACATGTTGCTGGAAATGCTGACCGGTTCAAAACCTTTTGCCGGACTTAAATACGCCGATCTGCGTGAGGCCAAGGAAAGCGTGCTGGAACGGCTGCCTGGCATGCTGCCGCTGGACACGTTTGCATACAGTGAACTACTCATACTGCTGCTGCGAAAGCTGCTCCACCCGGACCCCAGGAAACGATTCGCGTCTGCTGAAGAGGCGGAACTTTCCGATCACGGCGCCGCCGAGTTCCTGAGAGACCTTGTAAAGGGCGAATTGTCTCAGGAATATGCCAGCGCGCTGCGAAGGTGGATCGCAGAAATGGAAACTGAGGCGATGCACGGCATGTCTGTGAAAAGGGCTCCCGGCGGGACCACTCGAGTGGAACTTCCACCGTTGCCAGCGACTCGAATTGCCACGATCCCGGAAGACCTGCATACGCCAGGAGACTTCGATCTGCAGGACTGACGGTCGCCGCCAATTCTGACCGTGTAAGTCACAGAACGCAGTAAACCCCAAAAAAAGACTCGGATATCCTGGGGATTCCACAGGATTATCGGTCCACGAAACAGGCACTCACGGCGTATACTTCAAAAGTGCGATAACACAGTATTGAATGTTCCTCACCGACACCGTCCAACAACGCGTTGACGGGATTCCAACTCACGAGCAAACTCATGATTCCCAAAGCTGGTCTTGTTGCGTCTGCCTTCTCTCTCACCGCCTTCATCTTTGTCGGCTGTGCTGAACAATCTGAACCGGCCCCGGTGATGGCAAGTCACGAACATGGCCATGAACACGGACATGAGCATGCGGAAACACTGGCGGAAGTCCTAAGTGAACTCACAGATCTGCGGGACACTGTGCGTGATGCGTTTGCCAAAGAAGACGGTGAAGCGGCTCACGGCCCGTTGCATGACGTCGGACATGTGCTGGAAGAAGTCTCTGAACTTGCCGGCGAGGCGGATCTTTCTGACGAAGCAAAAGCGACGATCGAAGCCAATGTCGAAAAGCTGCTGGATGCCTTTGGCGCCGTCGACAAGAGCATGCACAGCGAAGACGAAGGTTCTGACTACGGCGAAGTCTCGGAAAAAATCGACGCGGCCATCACCGCCATCACGGCAGCCGCCGGCCCGGCACTCGAAGACGATGACGAGCACGGACACGAACATGGGGATCATGACGACGACGGAGATCATGATGAGAAGCATGACGACGACCATGACAAGACCGAAGGACACGACAAAGACGGAGATCATGACGGCCATAAAGACGGCGACCATGATGAGAAACAAGTCGACGACGATGACGATGAGTCGGACAAGAAGGAGTAGTCCAGTGAGACGCGGGATGCTCTTCGTCGCATTGTTTTCTGTTGCGGCCGTTGTTGGCTGTGGCGAGACGGTGGACCGTGAAGCCCTGGCTCTGCGTCAAAAACTTGTCCTGTCGTCCGCGCCGACCGATGCGACGTCCGTCAGCAGGATTCGCAAATTGCTGATGGAACCGGACGCTGCCGCCAAAACGGAGGTTGTTCTGCGCGGCCGAATCTGGGCGGGTGAGATCCCGCCGTGGGAAGACGGCAAGGCCGCGTTTGTGCTGACCGACGCCACCGGGCATGATGGGGAGGACGACCACGATCCGCACGCCTGTCCGTTCTGCAGTCGTGACATCGACGACTATATCGCCGCCATCCGATTTCACAACGACGACGGTACGGTCACGTCCATCGACAGCCGTGAACTCTTCGATGTCACAGAAAAGCAGATGGTCATCGTCAAGGGCGTCGGCTCAATAAACGGCGAACGATTGAGAGTTGACGCGACGAATATTTTCATTGCCCGATAGAGTCCCTGCGGCAGGCCGCGTACCTAAGCGTTGCTAACGCTCCCGACGCACCATAAAGTGGACTGAACAAGCAACACCTCTGCTAAAACGGGGAGTTGTTATGTTGAGCAGCCTCGGCCTAAGGTACAATCGCGGGCTGCGGAACCGTAATTTCGTCAGGAAGGGCAATTGATGGCTTCAAGGCATCAACGATACTCACGCATCGGACGACGACGTCACCTGCTGCAGCTTGGTACGACGAGCCTTTCGGGAGTCCTCGGGGCAGCCGCTGCTGCGTCCGGTCTGACGGCCCGGGCCGATCGCTGCATTGTCCTGTTCCTTAACGGAGGCCCCAGTCACCTGGACATGTGGGACCTGAAACCGGATGCGCCGTCAGAGATTCGCGGCGAGTTTCAGCCGATCGACAGCAGTCTGCCAGGCGTGTCCCTCAGCGAGCACCTGCCGCGGCTGGCGCGGCACATGCACCGAACGACGCTGATTCGTTCGATGAACCACAGCGTCAATAACTCGCACGCCGCTGCGGTCTATGCTGCACTCACAGGTCATGATCGCGGCGAATTCGGCGGTGGCGCACAACCGTCCGACCGCCCTTCTCCGGGTTCTGTGCTGGCCCGCTTCCGGCCTCCTGAAAATCGTACGCTGCCGTACGTGGCCCTGCCATACAAGACAAAGGAAGGCGCCGCCGGACCACTGCAACCAGGTTTTCTGGGCGGCCTGATGGGGCAGACATTCGATCCGTTCTGGGTACTCAACAATCCCGATGCCGCCGATTTTCATGTTGAAAATCTCGTCCTGCCGGAAGCCGTTTCCCGGAATCGCCTGCAGAATCGCAGCGAGCTACTGACAGGACTGGGCAATGGTCTGCAAGTGCAGAACGACCTGTCCATTTCTGCCATCGACGATTTTCAGTCGCAGGCCTTCGAACTGCTGACATCGAACGCGACTCAGGACGCCTTTGATCTGGAAAAAGAATCTGCCGCCACACGCGCCAGCTATGGACGAAATATCTACGGCCAAAGCACACTGCTGGCTCGACGGTTGCTGGAAGCCGGGACCCGATTCGTCACGCTGTCATGGGCCCCGGACGCCAACGCCACGTGGGATACTCACGGTAACAACTTTACCAGTTTACGGACACGGCTGCTGCCGGAATTTGACGCAGCCTGCAGCAGTCTGCTGCAGGATCTGACCGACCGAAACATGCTGGACCGTACTCTGGTCGCCGTTCTGGGAGACTTTGGTCGCACGCCCAAGGTCAATGCCAATGCCGGACGGGATCACTGGAATTCCTGTTACACCGTGATGCTCGCCGGTGCCGGCATCCGTCAGGGCTTCGTCTTGGGGGCAAGCGATCGTCAGGGAGCGACACCCGCAGAATCGCCTGTCAGTCCGGGCGACGTGATTACCACGATGTATCGCCTGCTGGGTATCGATGCGGCAACTCAGATTACAGATTCGCTGGGTCGGCCCTATGAAGTCGTGCCCAAAGGACGTGTCATCAACGCAATTCTGTCCTGAGACGGGACGCCCGTCTTCGACGGTTTATGCGAGCTGCCGCTCGGAAACTGTGGGGCCACTGGCGATGGTTACTTCAAGGTTGCCTGCAAAATCGGTCGTTGTTTTCCGAAAATCGCTCGCCGTGTACGCGTCCGGGCCGCATCCGCCTTAGAATCGTGGACCGCATGTGTCTAATCTGCCGCCACAACGCCTGAAAGAAACTGCCATGTTGCCGAGATATATAACCGGTCTGGTCTTAGCCACCTTTGCAACCGCTGCCACAGCCGACGACTGGACTCAATGGTCCGGCAATGATCGACGCTGCAACTGGAACGAATCCGGCATCCTTGACCAGTTCCCCGAAGACGGTCTGCAGCCGACGTGGACCGTCAAAATAGGTTCCGGGTACTCGGGACCGGTCGTCGCCAACGGACGCGTTTTCGTGACGGACTATCGACCACAACCGGAAACGAAAACTCTGGAAGCATTGGAGCGACTGCTGTGTCTGGATGAACAGACTGGCGACATCATCTGGCAGCACGAATGGGCAACGCATTACCGCCGGCAGATGCATTCCTACGCAACCGGTCCCAGAGCCACGCCGCTGGTGGATGGTGACCGAGTCTACACTCTGGGCGCCACGGGACGACTTCACTGTACCGACGCTCCGACGGGAAAGATCATCTGGGAACATGATGCTCTGGAAGCGTTCGATGCACAGGTCCCCATTTTCGCCGTGTCCGCATCACCGATCGTCTGGAAAGACACGGTCATCGTGGCGTGCGGCGGCCCCGATGGGTTGCTGCGTGCTCTGGACAAGAAGACGGGCGAAGAGAAATGGAAGTCGCTTCCCGCCAGTTACGATCTGCCATACAGCGCACCGGAAATCTTTGTGATTGCCGGCACACCGCAGCTGGTTCAATGGCACAAGGAAAAATTATCGTCGATGAACCCCGATGACGGCTCGATTCTGTGGGAAGTTCCCTTCAGCGCGAAATCGAATATGGCTCTCGGACGTCCGGTATTGCTGCCCGGCGATCGGCTGCTGGTCAGCGGGTTTTATGACGGATCCATGCTGGTGAAGGCGGCCGCCAGTTCCGCTGAGATGCTGTGGAAGAACGGAGGCAGCGGTGAACGTCCGAAGCAGACGAAAAGCCTGCATGCCGTCATCACAACACCAATCGTCCACGGCGACCACTTCTATGGAACGTGCAGCTACGGTGAATTGCGCGGACTGCAGCTGAGCGACGGGGAACGTGTCTGGGAGAATACAGAGCTGACGCGGCAGGGGCGCTGGGGTTCCATGTTCTGGGTGAAGAACGGCAACCGCTACTTTGTGAACAATGACCTTGGTGAATTGATGATCATGCGGTTTTCGCCCGCTGGTCCGAAACTGATTGACCGCACAAAACTTATCGAACCGGACACTCAGTGCGGCTATGGCCCTCGCCGATTTGAGGACGCACTTGTGAACTGGGTCATGCCTGCGTACGCCAACAGACACGTGATCGTTCGCAACGACCACGAAATCCGACGCGTGTCACTGGCTGCGAATTAGCTCGCAACAGATCCGCTCATCCCCCGGGCAACTACCGTCAGTCCTACACATCCACTTCGCGGACTTCGATCATCGTGTTCAGCTTCGTGACCTGCAGCACCTCCTGCACGTCCCCACACGGATTAAAGACCTGCACGACGGGTCCTGATTCCATTTGCCTCAGAGAAATCCACAGCCCCAGCATTCCGCTCGGAACGAATTTGACACCGGTCAGGTCAAACGCCACCGTCTGACAGTTGTTGGTGACAAGCAGGTCGGTGATGGCCGCTCGGTAATGGGCAGCGTTGAATTCCGAAGGAACCTCCTGCCCACCGAATCCAAGAACGGTCGTTTCTCCGACGCTGTAGACCTTCAGAATCCCGTCTTCAGTCAGCGCGTATTGTGCAGATGCAGGGACACCATCATCACGGGAACCTGAGTTTTCAGTCATGATATTGTCGGTCCAACGTTATCAGGAAGCGGACAGGGACGTTTTGCATTCCCGGATAAGACGGGATTGGAACAGAAATTGAAAGCGTATCCGGGAGAATTTCACACTGGTGATCAGGACCAACGAAAAATGTGCAAAATAAATACGTGAAAAGCTGGTGGCCGTCGAGAACCTGTGGCATTCATCTGTGTAAAAAATGCAGCAAACACAGCGGCTTTCATTCTTTACATCGTTTGAAGGCATTGATAGATTGCCGCACTTCAGTGACGGAAGTTACCACATTACCCCGTGGTGTAATCGGTAGCACGACAGATTCTGGTTCTGTAAGTTGGGGTTCAAGTCCCTGCGGGGTAACTTTGTCATTGAGACGGAATGAGAACAGAGGCGAACGGAATGGATTTTCGTTCGTCTTTTCTCGTTTATTGTCGGGGCGAGTTCTCGGTTGAGACCTACCTGTTCCCGACTGTCCATGGCCACCAGAATAGCCGCATCAAAGACGACAGAAAAATCACGTCGCACAGGAACAACTCATGGAGCACATTGCGGCGGGAAGTCCGGCTGTGGTCTCGACATCCGTTTCCATCGACCACGTGATCCGGATGCTGCGGGACGGGGCCCTGCTATCATTACTGCCCACGCGGCAGGCCATCCGTCAGCCTGGGGTGGCGAATTCAGCAGACAAGCTCCGTCAACTCGCTAAACTCAACAGCAAGACGCACGTCTGAGCGACCCTCAGAATGAAAAAAAATGCGGCATGGTCAGCAATACGGCCAGACGATTCGTGTCCCTGCGGTCTGAGTTTTACCGTTTTGTGTGCACGTGCAGAACATTCTTCACGAGATGGTGTCACTGAAGCACCACCGTCACTGTCGGAATCTGTGTGTTTCCCATACGCGACGATCTTCAATCCCACCGTTTTCCCATCGTCAACTACTTGATGATCGGCGTCTGCATCCTGGTCTACGTTTTGCAAAAGAACGATGCAGATGGATTGGTTGAAGAGTTCGGCATGGTTCCGGCCCTGGTAAGTTCACCTGCGGCGACCGTCGTCGTATCTCAACGGCAGGCGGTCCGAACACCATTCGGTACGCAGATCGTGGTCGTGGACCGTGAATTGCCGGCACCTAAGCTCCATCCCTGGACGACACTGCTGAGCTGCATCTTTCTGCACGGCAGCTTCATGCATCTGCTCGGCAACATCTGGTTCCTGTACATCTTCGGTGATAACGTGGAGGACCGGATGGGACCCTGCGGCTATCTGATATTTTTCCTGGGCAGCGGCATCGCAGCCAGCCTGGCCCATTTCGCATTTCAGCCCACATCGCCGATACCAACGATAGGAGCGAGCGGTGCCGTCGCAGGAATTATGGGAGCGTACATGCTGCTAAATCCGCACGCGAAAGTCGTCACCCTGATCCCTATCTTTTTCATTCTGCAGATGATGGTCCTGCCTGCTCCGGTATTTCTGGGCATCTGGTTTGTGATCCAGCTTGTTCAGGGCAGTTTTTCCATGGGCAGCGCTCAGGCGGCTGGGGTCGCCTGGTGGGCTCACGCCGGCGGCTTTCTGTTTGGCTTCCTGGTGGCCTGGTTTCTCGGCAGACAGCAGCATCCGACACGCCCCAGTGTCAGAGTCATTAATCCCAGCGATGACTGATCAACCATCCGCCAGCAACTCGTGCAGCTGCTTCATTATGCGAGTCAGCATGACACGCACGGCCGCATCCGATTTGCCCAGAGCCTCAGCGATCTGTTTTGATGGCATGTTCTCGATGTACTTCAATCGGATGGCTTCCCGCTGATCTTCCTTAAGTTCAGCGATAGCAGCGTGCAGACGACCTTCGCGGACATTTCGCGAGAACGCAGCACTCGGCGTTGTCATGCTCTTGACCAGCATGTTCACCAGACCAATTTTGCCACCATCGGGTGACCTTGCATCCAGAGCACGTTCTTTGCCGGCGTCTCTTTTTTGAGCGTCAAAGTGATGCCGATGCGCATCCACGATCTTTCGTTCTGAGAGATGACACAGCCACGAAAACGGTTCCCGTTCTCCCGGCCACTCCGGCGTCAGCGTTCGAATGGCCTCTGCACTGACATCCTGGAAGATGTCTTCCACTTCGACTTTCGTGCGAAGAGCGTCTCCGAGTCGTCGGCTGATAAAGGCCATCAACTGTCTGCGGTTCACGTCCAGAAAGCTGGCCAGTGCACCCGCGTCACCTTCGCTGATGCCCTTCAGAAGCTCCGGATCGTCTTCGTAATTGTTGTCCATTTGCACGACGCTTCCCGGCTGCAGCTCTGCCAGTGAATCGATGTTATATTTCGAAAACAGCCGTCGACACTTCGGCGAACACCAGACCGCTTCATGTCCGGCGGAATAAACAACGGGGCATCATCCGACCATGGCGTCAACGATACAGTCCCTTACGCAGCTCGTCCAACGAATAGAAGCTGTTTCGCCAACGAACACCGTCCTGCCGCAGAGTCACCCAGGCGGAACGCCAGAACGCAAACGACATCAGCCATGCCGCAACGGGAAAGAACGGCACCAGAAAAATACTGCCTCCGAAACAGACGGCCGCAATTCCATACATCACGTGCCACAACAAGACAGTGGCCAGGAAACCGCCCGTTTCGCTAAGTGGCAGAAACAGCGGTGGAAAATACGGCAACATCATCGTGACGAAGAACACGACCGTACACAGCATCACAGATGTCAGCGAATAATTCAGAGCCGCAAAACCGTTCTTCTCCAACCCCGTAACGACTCCCCATAATGAATCGTACCAGCGAATCGACAGCAAATCGGGAGCGCCGATGAAATCCTGAGTGCCGCCATGCTGCTTGACCAACTTGCCAAGCTTCGCATCGTCGATCACGTCCATGGCAATCGCCGTGTGGCCCCCGAAACTGCGGTAGAACTCCGCATCGATCAGATTGAAGGCGCCAACGCCGACGTATGCGAACGGCCACCGGGTCCGGATGAGATGCACCTGCTGACCAATCGCGAATGCGAAACCGAAGAACGCAACGATGCAATTTTCAAAGAAACCACCCGGTATCATTCGCGGCAGCAGACAGAGGTGACGCAGGCGCTTCCGTTTTAGATACGTCACTGCTGATCGCAATGCTGCCGGTTCATGAATCACGTCGCCGTCTGTGAAAAGCAAATATTCGCCCGTCGCCATACCGGCCGCAACGTGCATCGCATGGTTCTTTCCCAGCCAGCCGTCGGGCAGGACTTCTATATGAATAACCTGACAGCGGGGATCGTCGCCGGCGACGCGATTCATGATTGCCCCGGTGTCGTCTGTACTGCGGTCGTTGACGGCCAGCAGCTGCACGTCCGGATAGTCCAGCTTCAGCAGTGAACGCAGCGACTGCTCAACGGCCGCTGCTTCGTTTCGAGCCGGAACGATGACGCTGACACGGGGCCAGCGACTGATGTCTGTATCGCTCGTGAGGACCGGCCGCAACTGCCGCAGAACAAACCACAGCACGGGCGGCACGACCCAGAAGGCTATTCCGACGAACAGAATCCAGCCGAACCAGAACATGCGAGTCTTCCGAAAAGACGACGAGCCACTTTCAACGCATCGTTACAACGCCCAGCGGTCGCGGAATACTGCGTCCCGATGTCAGTATGAACCAACCGTCAAAGAAGGATCGGAGCAACTGGCAGTTGTGACCTATCACTTGTCGACGGGTGCCCGCAGTTCCCAGGCGGTGACCCATTCTTCAGATAGTCGCTCGTAACCGAATTCGTCCAGTACGCGTTTTTCCATATCCGGAAAATGCCCGGCTCCATAAAACACGCCAATTCGTTTTCGGCCCCGCTTCAACTGAGCCTTCAGAACCTCCAGTGCCTTGGTGTTGCGTTCCGTGATTATCGTTGACGTTCCATCCGCACCGGCGAAGGCTTCTCCGTCATTGGCTTTGGTCAGTTCCACGGCAGCAATGCGACGCACACGGTATTTACGATCCGAAGCCAGCAGCGACAGCGCCAGATCAAGCGACTGGGCGAAAGGATTGACCTGCTGCTGCTGCAACGCAGCTTTCCCCATCTCACGGGCCAGCATTTGCGAAAACGATTCTCCTCGTTTGGCCATCGATGCTTCAAATTCTTCCTGGGTCATGTCCGCATGAACAAAATTTCGGGAAGTGTAATCGACTCCGGCCAGTTGAAACTCCAGACCGAGCGCGTCCTTCGCGCCCAGCTGCAGCACAGAAATCGCCTGCAGTCCGATCTTGGCTTCTGTCCACTGATCTTCGTCGGTCGGACTTCTTCTGCCACCACCAACGCCCGGCCGAAATCCACGCTTAACAGCTTCCTTCGGCATGACGGCCTCATACAGCAGAACATCATACTTGCTGAACATCGAATTCAGTTTGTCATAGTACTGCGTCTCGCCCAGATGAATGGCTCCGATCAGTTCGACTGTTGTTTTGGGATATTGCTTTGAGTTTCCGAACAGGATGACAGATGTTTCCAATGCTGCCGCCAGCTTTCGATCGTTGCGGCGAATTCTGACATACTCCGGTTTCGTTTCGCTGTCCGTTTTCTCAACTTCAGCATCATTGGTCGCGGCGACTTCAGACTTCGCGATGGCCGCCTCCTGGGCCGGCAGTGGCACCGAAAACTGCGTCATGAACAGCACACCGGTGAAAATATGGGTTTCAATACGGTTCATGCGAACAACTCAGGAGGAAGAATCGGGAGACTTGACGCGAACAAACTGGACCGCACGCATCTTCCCGAGTCCTGGTGCTTGAGTCCAGCCCCTTTTGGAACCTGCGGTCGTCACAACCGGCCGAAAGCAGGTCCGTAGATAGTGGTTACGCCGTGCCGCGAACCGACGATCTACGGTTGGATTGATTTTCGATCGTCGGTCCGCAACCATGCTCCTTCTATCACTAAGTTAAATTCGTCGCCAAATGAGGACTGTCATGAGCAAGTGGCCAATTGGAGTTTTTGCGTCTGTTGATGCCGGGTTGGGAGTGAACTTCGACGTCGTGAAGGAACTGGAGATCCCGTCCATTCAGCTCCACGCTCCGCATCAAAGCACTCGAACTCAGGAAACGGCCGATGGATTCCTCGCAAAGTGTGCCGATGCCGGCGTGACGATTACGTGCGTCTTCGGCGGATTCGAAGGAGAAAGCTATGCCGATATCGAAACGACGGCACGCACGGTCGGCCTGGTACCGGAAGACACCAGAGCCGCTCGCATGCAGGAGATGAAGGAAATCAGTGATTTTGCAAGACTTCTGGGCGTCGACACCGTCGGTCTGCACATCGGCTTTGTGCCGAAAGACACGAATTCGGAAAGCTATAAGAACCTGCTGGACACGACCCGTGACCTGCTGGATCACGTCAAAGCCAACGGTCAGAACCTGCATCTGGAGACGGGACAGGAAACTGCGGATCACCTGCTGCACTTCATCAACGATGTGGCACGTGACAACCTGTTCATCAACTTCGATCCCGCCAACATGATTCTGTACGGCACAGGCGAACCGATCGAGGCTCTGAGGAAAGTTGGGAAATTCGTTCGCAGCATTCACTGCAAGGACGCAACATGGGCGGCTGACGGCCGACGAGGTCTCGACTGGGGCTGCGAAGTGGCGCTGGGTGACGGCGACGTCGGCATGGAAAGTTACCTGCAGACGCTGAATGACCTCGGTTATGACGGTCCGCTGACCATTGAACGGGAAATTCCCGAAGATCCCGCACAACAGAAGGCCGACATCGGCAAAGCCGTCAACCTGCTGAAAGAAGTGCGGACGAAAATCCTGGGGTAAGAAAACCGGCGCACGGATGAATGAGTGGAATTTTCCTGTCTTTGACTGCATTCATCTAAATCAACGAATCTCAGTCCCTGGACAATGATGTGCTTTGTCCCAGGCCTCCCGCGTGGTAAAAGTTCGCAAATCCGCTCGCTTTGGCTGCGGCAATCCTGCGCGCAGGCCTGGAAAGAAGGAACATGACAACACATCCGGCGAAACTGGCTTTGGCCAACGGTTCGGTATTCACCGGCAGGCACTTCGGTGCAGAAGGCGAAGTCCACGGAGAAGTGGTGTTCAACACCAGCATGACGGGCTATCAGGAAATCCTGACCGATCCGTCCTACAACGGGCAGATCGTCACGATGACGTGTCCGTTGATTGGTAACTACGGTGTAAATGCTGACGACGTGGAAAGCCGCAGTCTCTTTCTGCGTGGCTTCGTCGTCAAGGAACTGTGCGAACTGCCCAGCAATTACCGCTCCAGCGAATCACTCAACAGCTACCTGAAACGTTACAACATCGTCGGCCTGCAGGGTATCGATACTCGCGCGCTGGTGCGGCAGATTCGCATTGAAGGCGCAATGAAGGGCATTATCTCATCCGTGGACATGGACGACGCCTCTTTGGTGCAGAAAGCGAAAGACGGTCCGAGTCTTGTGGGTGCAGACCTGGCCTGCGAAGTGATGCCGGAAGAAACCGCCCGTTGGGATTCGCCGCTCGATGCTTTGGGACGGCCGGCCGACTTTGTGTCAGACGCAGACAACCAAAATGGCCCGCACGTGGTGGCCGTCGACTACGGCATGAAATGGAATATTCCACGGTACCTGACGGATGCCGGCTGCCGAGTGACGATTGTTCCCGGAAAAACATCAGCCGAAGAAATCCTCGCTCTAAAGCCGGATGGCGTCTTTTTGTCCAATGGTCCCGGCGATCCGGAACCTTTGGACTACGCAATCAACACAATTCGGCAGCTCATTGGAAAGAAGCCTGTTTTTGGTATCTGCCTGGGGCTGCAGTTGCTGGGCCTGGCCTGTGGAGCAAAAACCTTCAAGCTCCGCTTCGGCCATCGTGGCGCTAACCAACCCGTGCTGAACAGAGCGACGGGGCATGTGGAGGTGACATCGCAAAACCATGGCTTCGCTCTCGACAGCGATTCCCTGCCGGACAATGTTGAAGTCACACACATCAACCTCAACGACGACACAGTGGAAGGTATTCGCCACAAGGAGCATGCGGCCTTCGGCGTGCAATACCACCCGGAAGCGTCTGCCGGTCCGCACGACAGCCACTATCTGTTTCGTGAATTCGTGGACATGATGGTTGTTTAGCGTCGGCAGAGTAAGGCGGACATATCGTCTCCAACCAAGTTTGGGGTGGGGAATCAAATAACATTACTTCTGCCCTGGTGTAGAAACACATTCAACAATCAAGGTCTCTTCTTCATGGCATCTGAAAAAACACTCATCCTCGTTAAACCTGATGGTGTGCAGCGAAAACTTATCGGCACCATTATTGGTCGCATCGAAAACAAAGGTTTGAGTATTGTGGCTCTGAAGATGCTGACGGTCACTCCGGAGCTCAGCAAGCAGCACTATGCAGAGCACGTCGAAAAGTCTTTTTATCCCGATCTGGAAGGCTTCATTACTTCGGCGCCGGTTGTCGCCATGATTGTGCAGGGACCGGAAGCCGTCTCCGTGATGCGAACGCTGATCGGATCGACCAACGGACGCGAAGCCGCACCAGGAACGATTCGAGGAGACTACGGCTGCAGCCGTCAGATGAACATGATTCACGGCAGTGACAGCGTGGAATCCGCCACACGGGAAATCGACATCTACTTTGCTGCGAACGAAATATGTGACTACGACGTCACTCTCGGCAGCTGGATGTGTGCCCCGGACGAACTGTAAAGCTCACATGAATCCGCTGGCCGTTCAACTCAATCGCCTTGCCCTGCCAAATCCGATTCTTGTCGCGTCCGGAACCTTCGGCTACGCGAAGGAAATGACGGCGTACGTCGATTTCGCAAAGCTTGGCGGAATCATTCCAAAGACCGTAACGCCGCACCCGCGGCCGGGGAATCCACCGCCTCGAACGGTTGAGACCGCCAGTGGATTGCTGAATTCGATCGGTCTGGATAACGACGGATTTGATCAGTTTGTTGCCGAAAAGCTACCGTACCTTGCAGATCTGGGTACATCGGTCATCGTCAATATTGCGGCAAAGACGAACGACGAATTCCAGCAAATGGCGGACGTGTTAAACGCTGCAGACGGTGTCGCGGCGGTGGAACTGAACATTTCGTGTCCGAACGTGTCCGGTGGAGTGGACTTCGGCACAAATCCGGAGCTGGCTGCCAACGTCGTTCGTACGGTTTGTGCTGCAGGTGACCTGCCTGTGATCGCAAAGCTGACGCCCAACGTCACCAGTGTGGTCCCGATTGCAAAGGCTGTGGCCGATGCCGGCGCGGACGCGGTGTCATTGATCAACACGTTTCAGGGTATGGCGATCAACTGGAAGAAACGGGATCCGGTTCTGGGCAATGTTCTTGGTGGACTCAGCGGTCCGGCAATCAAGCCGCTGGCACTGCGAATTGTCTGGCAGGTGGCTCAGGCGGTACGCATTCCTATTATCGGTGTGGGCGGGATTCAATGCATCGATGACGTGATGGAGTTCATCGTCGCCGGAGCATCCGCCATTCAGGTCGGCACCGCCAATTTCTATAATCCTGGTCTGGCAAACAAACTGGTGGACGAACTGAAAGACGTGGTCACACAGGAAAAGGTGGAATCATTCACAGACCTCGTCGGTACACTGCAGGTTCCAAAGGGACAATAGGCGCCCAATTATGAAAGTTCTTTCCGGCATTCAGCCGACAGGTCGAGGTCACTGGGGTAACTATTTCGGCGCGATTCGGCAGTACATCGAACTGCAGGGCAACGAACAGTCGTTTTACTTCATCGCTGATCTGCACGCACTGACTACGGTTCGCGACCCAAAGGTGCTGCGACAGAACATTCAGGATTCAGCAGTGGATCTGCTGGCACTGGGACTGCAGCCTGAAAAAGCAACGCTGTTCCGGCAGTCTGACGTACCGGAAGTCACAGAACTGACGTGGCTGCTGATGACGGTCACCCAGATGCATCTGCTGGAAAAATGCCACGCCTACAAGGACAAGAAGGCGCGGGGACTGGCCGCCGATGCCGGGCTGTTCACGTATCCGGTTCTGATGGCGGCGGACATTCTGATTTATGACAGCAACATCGTGCCTGTCGGTGTCGATCAGGTGCAGCACATCGAAGTCACTCGCGACCTGGCGCAACGGTTCAATTCGATGTACGGCAACGACTGCCTTGTACTGCCGGACTCTCATGTGCTGGATTCGTCCGCCAGGGTGCCGGGCACCGACGGCGAGAAAATGTCAAAAAGCTATGACAACACAATCCCCGTGTTCGTGACACCCAAGAAACTAAGGAAGATCATTAACAGGATCAAAACGGATTCAACACCGGTTGAGGATCCCAAGAACCCGGAAGGGTGCGCTGTCTTCAATCTCTACAGGTTATTCGCGACGCAGCAGCGGCAGGACGAGCTGGCCGCGCGTTACCGAGCCGGCGGCATGGGCTATGGCGAAGCGAAAACCATACTTTATGAAGCAGCCATGGATTATTTCGGGCCCGCCTTTGAAAAACGAGCAGATCTGGAACAACGACCAGACGACATAGAGGATATTCTGCAGCAGGGAGCAAAACGGGCTCGCCAGAAAGCCCAAAGCGTTCTGGAACGAGTTCGCGCCGCCTGCGGTCTGAAAGCGCAACCGGTCTCGCTGTAACCGGCGGCCGCAACGTTTTGAAAAATTCAACAGATTCGTTGCGTCTCGCCAGCACACGGTTGAACCGGACACTGATATTTGCGGCGACAACCTGATCTTGCTGCAGTTGTCCATTCTTCGTAATCTGGCCGCACTCATCGGCTTGCACCGACAGGATGTTCGTGCGCCATGGATATTGGACGTGTTCACACCATATTGATGGGCTTCCCGCGCATCGACACAGCGACCACCGGATGCGGGGCATCTGTCTCCGAAACCACGCTCAGATTAGATTGCGGTCATGCCGCACTGCAGGGACGCAGAGTGCTGAAAACAACATTTCAGATGGTCCGTTCAGGGACCTGCGGTTGCGTGCTGTTAGAACAGGTTGTACGCGCCGAATCTGGGTCGTTATTACCAGCACGAAAAGGTGATAACGCATGAATCTGATGCAGCGTTACATCCTGAGCGAACTGCTGCGGGTTTTCACGCTGCTCGTGATTATTCTGACGGTCATGCTGGTCTTTGTAGGAGTTCTGAAGGAAGCCGCCGACCGCGGTCTGGGATTTGCCCAGATCGTGCAGATCATGCCCTTCATTGTGCCGAGCATGCTGCCATTCACAATTCCTGCGACGCTGCTGCTGACCGTGACCGTTGTCTATGGTCGACTTGCCGGTGACCTTGAAGTCACAGCGGCGAAAGCCGCCGGTATTAATCCTGTCAGCCTGCTGACTCCGGCCTTCGCGCTGGGATCTGTGCTTGCGGTCTGTTCGTTCGGACTGACAAATTACGCCATCCCCTGGGGCATCGACAATACCGAGCGCATCGTGACCCAGGCGATGGAGGAAATTTTTCTGGATATGCTTTCGGCTCAGCACCTTGTCAGTGATCCTGAGAACGGCTACTCCATTACGGTCGAAGGAGTGACAGAGAAAGGCATTCTGAAAAATCCAACCTTTCGCTATCGCAACGAAAATCATGACCAGATCACGATGAACGCAGAATGGGCCAGAATTCGATTTAACATGAAAGAAAAAAAGATACTGCTGCACCTGAAACGTGCGCGTGGAAGTATTCCGGGACAGGACGCCGCAGCATGGCTGGACGATCGCGTATTACCGCTCCCTCTTGATGTGGCCAGCGGCGAAAGAAGTGCGAGGAATCTGACGATCGACAGCATGAAGACCAAAATGGCAGAATCGAAATCAAATATCGTGTCGAACAGTCTACAGCGCGATCAGGAAGCCGCAATGCTGCTGCTCACGGGAAACTTCCAGCAACTGGCTGGCAATCGTATTCGGGAATACGCCAACTTTGAGGCGTCGCAGAATCTGGACAACAGAAAAATGCACACCGAAATACACAACCGATATGCAATGGCGGCCAGTTGCCTGTTCTTCGCTTTTCTCGGCGGACCATTTGCTGTCCTCCAGGCGCGTCGACAGTTCATCACCAGCTTTATCATGTGTTTTCTGCCCATCCTGCTGTTCTACTACCCCTCCATGTTTCTCATGGCAAATTTTGGCAAGACCGCAACTTTGGATCCGGCATGGGGAATGTGGGTTCCCAACATGATCATGGGAGTTGTCGGCGTCATGATGCTGAAACGCGTCACCCGACACTAAAGCGCCCTTCGCCGAATGCGCGACACGTCCGTACCACACGTCCGTACCACACGTCCGAAGCACACGTCCGAAGCATTATCGTCGAACCGAGACACCCGTCCTGCCCTGCTCGTTCAGATTCCAGTCGTAATCCAGATATGACACACTGACGGAATTATGCTGGGCAGCCTGTTGAGCTGCAGCAGTTGGCAACCACCTGGAAATGCGTTTCAGCTGCACGGCCTGACTGGCGCCAAAGTCCGTCGCAAACCAGCTTAAAATCTCAGAAAAATGGAACCGTTTCCCGGCCGGGTCATGGCGAAAATTCTGGCGGCGGCGAAAGAAGTCCTTTGCGTTCGATTCCAGTTGCTGTTGCACACGCTCGGGCCCATATGCTTCATTCAGCAGACGCGGGCACCCAATGGATGCACAGACAATCGCAAAGTGAACCCGCGGCTCATTCATCTTTCGCAGGATTTCATGTTCGATTCCTTCGAGCG
Source organism: Fuerstiella sp. (assembly GCA_014238335.1). Lineage (GTDB taxonomy): Bacteria > Planctomycetota > Planctomycetia > Planctomycetales > Planctomycetaceae > Fuerstiella. The sequence goes on along the minus strand of JABABI010000016.1, from coordinate 32,427 downwards.
AATGAGGCTTCCCACCAACGTAAAGCTGCAATTGCTTCCAGATGTTGTATCCGAATAGTCTGGCCGTGTGATTGCGTATGCTGGTGGTCGGGTATTCTCGAAGAATCCCACGGATTGTGGCTGCATTGTAAGCGTTGATCCAGAACGCCAGTTTACCGTTCGTAGTGGCCTGATTCGCCCTGCCCGTCGACAGCGTGGAAAGATACTGATCCAGATCTCGGATATCGGCCGGACTGCTATGCCATGCTCGATAATTCACCATGCCGTCGGCGTCGACATATTTGTGCAAAAGCGTGTTCCACGCAGAATGATCAATTCTGTCGAGTGCAGTCGTTGCGGCAACTCGCCGTCCCACAAAGACTTCATTCCCTGTGCAGGCGACACCCGTCAGAAATAAAGTCACAACACTGCCAACAAATAAACGCGACATACTGAGACTCCTTATCTTCCGTGAAATATATCGTCGAACGTACGCCCGAGACAGAATCAACCTTTCTGTGTGACGGCGCCGCTCGCAGTTTCCTTACGACATTCAACAATCCGCCACTTTGTTATGCAATCTTTGGTTGTCAGAGTTTGTAAATCACAGGCCGATGTTCATGATTCTGTCACAGCCAGAGCAATTTACGAAAACACGTGGTTCGTTAGTGCTGGTGGGAAGCACACAGAGCAGGCCAGAAAGCGTTTTTGTCGGTCATGAAGCAGCGTAATACGCTGCAGGTCTTCTGAAGTCTCAGCAGCTTCACATCGTCTCGGATAAGTACAAATGCATTCCATCAAAACCATCGTGGTCGGCGTCGAAATGCCGGAGGGCCGTTCGTGGATCGTCGAAAACATTGCCCCCGCCAGCCTTCTGGCAGTGAGACAGTCATTCGAAGTCGCTGACGCGATGAATGCAGCTGTCCGACTTGTCTGCGTCTTGCCGGTGGCATCGAGCGGATTCTTCGGATCAGAAGAAGATGCCAAAGTTGAGGCCGAAACGGATCAGGCTGCAGCCATGAAGGTGCTGGCGAACCTGGAAATGCAGCATATGGGAAAGGCCAGTCGTGCGATTGATGTTTCGTCAGTCGTGACGTGCGGCCAGGCGTGGTTTGAGATTCTGAAAGTCGCGGGAACTGACAGAAACAATATGATCATATGCGGCACACGGAATAAGGGAACGGTCACGCGCCTGTTGTTTGGCAGTACCGGTCGCAAGCTGCTGCGAAATGCCGCCTGCCCCGTCTGGCTGTTGAAGCCGCGCATTGACGATGACGCAACTCTGGACGTTCTGGCGGCCACAGACCTAAGCGAAGTCGGCGAGGACGTGCTGCAGGTGGGAATTGCTCTGGGACAGTCGTTGCCGGTCAGGCTGAACGTCCTGCACGTCATCGACAATGACCTCGATCGACACATGGCCAGAACCGGAGTTTCGGAAGAAGAGTTGGCAGATTACCGTCGCAAATCGAAAGAAGACGCCGAAACGACTCTCCATGAACAACTGTCAATGACGGATTACCGCACGGTTGCGGAAGGAGTACAAACGCACATCACCAAAGGTGCGGCCGACGGTTGTATCCTGTCCGCCATCGCGGAACTTGATATTGACCTGCTGATCATGGCCACGTCCGGCCGAGGTGGAATCCCCGGCATGCTGTTCGGCAACACGGCCGAACGACTGCTGCCGGAACTGCCCTGCTCGATCCTGGCCATTAAACCGGACGACTTTGTGTGCCCGGTCAAGCTGGACTGAACTGTCACTCAGTAACGATCAATTCGGTACCGACCCGACCATCAACGAATACAGAACTGCCGTGAGAAGCAGAGACTGACGCAATGGTGGTTTCTTCTGAGGCAGTTAGAATCCCTGTGCTTCGCCCGTCGTTCATCAGGCGGGCTGCCAGACAAGTATCTCACCTTTTCCCGGCACGGACAGGTCTCCGGCGTATCGCTGATATGTGCCCTGTGAAACAGCGAACGGCAGATCAATGCCGTGCTGTTTCAACTGCTTCGCGTACACGTTTGCAAACGTAGGATTGAAGTCGTTGGCGTACGCAAATGTCGGCATCATCTGTAGCGGCTGCAAAGAAATGATCGTGCCGCGATTCATCCATGCTCCTGTGCGAATTTCGGCCCCGCTTCGCAGGATGATTGTGCCGCCCTTCATCTGCAGACCAGTGAAGTCTTTTGCCGCACCACCCAGAATGATCGTCCCTCGGCGCATCCGCATGCCAACTTCCAGACCGGCGGCCCCGTCCACGATGATCATCCCGTTTTTCATACCCGCCAAAGCGCCGCGATAGGCCGCACCGATCTGGCCGCCCGCGTTTCCATGCACGTGGATGAAACCATTCTTCATTTCCGCGCCGATCCAGTCACCGGCGTCACCATGTACCTCAATGCTGCCGCCAGTCATACAGGCCCCCAGATGCATGCCAACAGTACCATGAACTGTGATGCTGCCTTTGGACATGGCGCGCCCGATCAAGCGAACCTTATTCAATTCGCCGTGAATGATCAGCTCATCGCTGCGTTCGCCATCAACGTCAAAAAACTCTTCCAGTGGCACCTGACGTTTGCCGTGGTAGACAACGAGTGCTCGGATTTCCGAATTGGACAGTTCTGCCATCACAGTCGGCGAAAGCATTTCAGCTTCCAGAGGAACGGAAGGTGGTTGCTTGAGATGTAAGGTAATGGTCATGCGTTAGGTATTTCGATTCGTTCAATCAACTTCGCAGGTCAGGACCTGCGGCCACCGGTTCGGCGGAAGCCATCACTTTCTTTGATTGGCCTGTCTGTGCCGTTGTCCTCGTGAGCCTCAACACACTGGCGGAGCCAGTGGCACACGTCCACACGCGGCTGACACAGCTCTAGTCTGCTGATGAGTTGACGCACTCCTGTATATTCGGATTCTCGATACGTTCCATCTCCACCGGATAATTGTCGAACGACATCGTGTAACAGTCTTCGAACAGCGGTCTCATGAATTCGTCCGTTTCCGGCGCATACGACGGCTTCACAAGAAACTCGCGACCTTGCGGTGTCTCTCGAATGTCTCCGTCTTCAATCACGACTTCCCCCGCCTTGATGACGTAGCGGGGATGGCTGAACATGCGAGCCACGTCGTCTTCCTCTTCGTAAATCACGATATCCGCATCACAGCCGACGCCGAGATTTCCTTTCTGCGTTAACCCAAGCGCCCGAGCGGGACCCGCCGACATGGATGTCGCCACATCGTACAGCGTGTACTCGCGATCTATTTCCGGCAGAGTAATCTTACCCTTGATCTTATCCGGTAACTTTGCGATGCACTCGCTGCGGAAGTCAGCACACATCAGCAGTTGAATGATTTCCGGATACCGCCAGAAGCAGCCGCCGTTGGGATGATCCGTGGAAAGAAACACCTGCCACGGATTCCTGATCAACAGCATCAGTTCCAGACCACTGGCCCATTGCACGGCGTTCACCAGATTACTGGGGCGGTAAGTGTAGGGAACAATGCCACAGCCGGTTTCGTTCTCGACGTCCAGGTTACCCCACTTACGACCGGTCAGTTTGTACAACAGATGCTGCCACGGACCGTCCGCCGTGATCGTAACCGTATCGCCAAACAGTACTGCCCCGGCATCCGTCGTGATGTTGGGATGAGTATTAAAGTACTCGGCCAGCTGAGCAGTAGCCGAACACATGGTGTCCCAGCCGTCGCCGCCGTATGCATGATACTGCGAATGAGCAATGTGTGCTCGGTGCCCTTCCAGATGCTTTAAGGTATCGAGCGTCGTTGAAATATTCCCCGGCGCGCCGAGGTTGTTACAGTGCAAATGCATGGGATGCGGCAGACCCAGATCATCGCAGATCGTTGCCAGCATGCTAACGATCTTACCTGGCGTCAGACTGTGGTAACCATCGATAGGATCCGACAATTGCTTGGCGTCGCTGCCCCATTTCCATGCGGCCACACCGCCCGGGTTTACGGCTTTGACACCGAATGACTTGGCGGCCCAGATGTACCATGCGACGACGTTCCTGGCTCGTTCGTATTCGCCGGCCTGCATCTGGTCGAGCATAATCTCGTTATTCGCCATCAGCGTCAGCGTCGCTTTGTCGACGATGGGAATGTCGGCAAGTTCTTCGTGCGTGTGGCGTGCCGACAGGACCGGCACGGCGGCTTCATTCACCGTCGTAAAGCCCATCCCGGCATACAGATAGCCTGTGGCAAAGGTCGTGGGAGCCATCCCGCCAAGTCCGCTGCGGCGAGACTGAGTGCGAATGAAGGCCTGAGTTCGGCGATGATCTTCCGGCGTCATAGCTCGAGCAAAATTGATCGCCCCGCCCGCCACGTGAGTATGCACGTCAACGCCACCGGGGAAGACGATCATTCCGGACGCATCAATTGTACGACCACCGTCGACAGATGGCACGAAAGTGCCATTGTCATCGATGCACAGATCTTTGATCTGTCCGTCGATGCCGTTCGCTGGGTCATATGTTTTTCCACCCGTGATTCGGAGCATATCCCTGGGGTCCGTCTTGTCGTTGTCTGCTGTGTTCAGTCACACAGTGGCTGAACACTCTCACACCTGAGCTGAAATCATCTGAGGCTGACTGCCTTCCGGCAACCAGAACGGTTTCTGGGCGATCGCTTCATTAATTCGGCGAACGACTTCTTCGTCCGTGGGATATGGCGACTTCAAGGCCGGCTTTAGCGGCAGTGGAATTTCGTCCATTCGATAGGCCGTCCCGGGAGCCGCAATTCCCTGAGCTGCTGTTGTGATGTGTACTCGCGCCAGTTTGCTGGTATGAGTAATATGCGGATCCAGACAGATTGTCGGTATGCGCTTCAGATGGTCGATCGCCGGTTGCGGCATCGTGGCACCAGGGTCGGCACCGATAATAAATGCGGCGTCACAGTCTCCGCGAACGAGCACATCCACGGTTGAGAACTCACCTGGGTTATAACGCGGGTAGCCTCGATTGAACGTAATTCCGAAGGGGTATCCCGTCTGCCAGCGCATGACCACATCGGCGCCGGTGACGTTGCCGTGGCCTCGCATCGGCATGGCGACAAATTTAGTGAAGGCATTCATTTCCGCCGCCAGCGTGAGCAATGCCGCGGAGTTCATATGCTTTCCGCGAGTCATCGACAGACCCATGCCGAAGAAGAAACAGCCAAATTTGCACGACTTCATCCGCTGGACCAGATCGTCCAGCGTTTCGCGGGTCATGCCTGTCTGGGAAATCTGTTCATCACCAACGTGCTGATCTTTGATCAGAGCTCGCAAAATCGTGATCAGCTCAAAATCCTTACCGGGCTTGACCTGAAGAAAGATGTCTGCGGCTTTGGCACTTTTCGTTTCACGAATGTCCACCAGAACCATCGTCCGGTCCTTGCGACCACGCGGCAGAAACTTACTTTTCTGCATGATGGTATACTTCGTGAAATGGCGAGGGTGGCATTCGGCCGGGTTGCCTCCCCAATACACGATGAAGTCGGCTCGTTGTTTCACTTCGCCGAGCGTACACGTCACTTTACCACCCAACTGGGCGGCGATTTCAGTGGGACCGTGTCACAACGATGTGTGACTGTCCAGCAGCCCTCCCAGCTGATCCGCCAAAGCGACACACAGCTTCTGAGCTTCACATGTCGTGTTGCTCATGCCGTAGACCAGCGGCATATCGGCTTCGTGCAGCAATGTCGCCGCCGTCTGAATAGCTTCCTCGACGGTCGCTTCTTTGCCGTCGATCAGGGCGTCCGGGTACTTCTTCTCGGCGGTGTGGTTCAGAAACCAGGCAGTACCAAGAACACAGGCTTTCTTGGCCTCGTGAATGCGGACCTCATCGTGATGCAGTTGAATGTCATCACAAACGCAGCCACAGAATGTGCAGGTGGCGTTGTCAATTATCTGAAGAGTCATTATTCAATGCTCTTTCAAGCTGCATCGGTCAGTCACAAACCTCAGTGGACAACAGCATGTTGCCGGCAGTTTACCTGCGGTCCGAACTCAGTGATGCACTCAGTCGATCGTCTTCTCCGGTGGTGTCTCTTCTCCAGGTCAGTCTGTGTCCGACCTGCGTTGCTGCTCCTGACAGTTGGTATCGTCCGAACCGGACGATGGGACGGTAAATGTTCAGCCCAGGGCCCGACCCTGGTTGCTGCCACGAACCCGGCGGGGCATGAAGCGACCTTCTTCGACCTCTGTCCACGCTGGCACTTCCTCCACGCTGTCGCCGCGCGTACAGAAATGAGGACTTTCGGGGCCACTGAGTTTTTCGTTGACCGGTTGCTGTTTCATGAGAAATCTGAGACTTGAAGTTAGCGATTCTGAATTTGAAATATGAGTCTGCAGGAACGCACTATTGGGTCTGCTACAGCGGAACAACTTCCACTTCCCACCCTTTGGACATCGGCATTCCGGTCCCATCCGTATTGCCGCCCATGAGTTTACAGGTTGGCGGCCCATAAGGAATAAAAATCATACCCTCAGGTTCTTTTCCTGCCTTACATTTGAATTCGGCCTCCCCAAATTCCGTTCGCACGAGTGCCATTTGCCCTTCAACGAGCCCAATGCCCGCCATGTCTGCCGGTTCCATCGTCATCGAATTCGTGAGAGCCTGATATTCTTCGGAATATTTCCCTGCGTTGATCAGGGTTCCCTGTTTCGATGAACGTGACGAATTGAGAATAAACCTTTTCGTGGCCATGAGTTATATCGTTCTATATTATCGACCATACCAGAAATCGTGTGGCAGTCGAAAGCAAGTGTCCTGCGAGACGCGACTCGGAACAACCAACGGACAACTACAGTTTGTGAAGATGGAAGTGATGTGGCCCCAGTTTGCCGCCATAGTTGCCTGCGGAAATCCGAAGCACTCCAGGCATCCCAGCGACCGTCGCCAGCCCAACCTTCATCGCCTGCGCCACAGCTTGCTCAGAAAACCCGTCAATTACAATTTCGTAGACGGCATGTTCTCCGTCTTCCAATTCAGAATCTGTTTGACCACGAAGCGTAGGACACCACTTGTCGTTTGTGCTGGCTTTCAGTTGAGGATACTTCGACCCGACTTTGGAGCCACTGCGCACGATTCCTGCAGGAAATGGCAGAATGACGTCTTTCAGGTCGTTGATGGCAGTCACGGCAGTTCGAACGGCCGCCAGCGTCTGAGCCTGAGATCGCCCGCAAATCAGCAGGTTTCCGCCGCCGATCCCCTTCTTTGTTCCAAATACGTCTTCACAAAGAAATTCGCCATCCATCACGGGAATTCGCCAGTAACGCTGACGGTCCAGCTTCTTTGAAATCTGAAACCCATCTCCAAAGTAACGCAACTGGGCCCCGACCTTGATGCGATCTTCCTTCGGCGAATCGGTCAGTCCGGCATAAACTGCGGTCGTCGGGCATGTCAGTACATTCTGCCCGATTCGACTGGCAACCGCTTTCTCCAGCGACTTTCGGTTGAAAGCAAATGCCAGCACGGAAACGCCCGGACGGCCATCGGGCGTTCGTGATTCTCCCAATCCTCGCTCAATCCCCGCTTCGACATCGCATCCGATCACGCTGGACGCATTCCCACAGAACTCCAGCGCGGCGATCGTCGCGAGTTCGATGTCGATGGCCGTAATAATCAGTCGAGTTCCCAACATGGGAAACGCTTCCGCAAACGTGTCATCGATTTTCGGTGGCTCTGTCATCCTCAAATCCGGCCGAAGCAATCCTGGCTCATTATGTGTTCATCTTTTGTTCCCTGGTATGCACCGACTCGCCGCAGAGTCTCGATACACACAGAGCCTGACGTAGGTGCTTATCGTACGATCGGCCGTCCACAGTGTCTCTTGAATCGGTCGCAATTCGAATTTGAGACAGATCATTCTCATCCCTGGACATTGGAGCGCCGCTCCGACAAGATGAGTTCCCCTCGAAAACCGAATGGAATCGGACTTTTCAGGGCTTACACATTTTGGCTCTATCTCTATCTCTATCTTAGAGTCACAGATCTGCGTCTCGCGTCCCCGGAGCAAACGGTTGCTCTGTCCCAGCTACAAAGTTTGACAAATTTATGTCATTTCCTCAGCCTTTTTACCGATGGCGGCCACATCCCTGGCATGGTCTTGATGTCGGACCAGACCCACCCGGACTTGTACATGCCTTTATCGAGATTACTCCGTTCGACCTGGTGAAATACGAGGTCGACAAAGTTACCGGCTATTTACGTGTTGATCGTCCGCAACGAACATCGTCTCAGCCACCGACACTGTACGGCTTCATCCCGCGCACCTATTGCGGCGAACGAGTTGCAGCGATGATGCCGCAGGCAAAACGCGGCGACGCCGACCCGCTGGATATCTGTGTGCTGAGCGAACGACCTATTACAAAGTCTGAGGTCATCATCAACGTTCGAGTGATCGGCGGTCTGCCGATGCTCGACAATGGTGAAGCCGATGACAAAATCATCGGTGTGCTGGCAGCGGACAACATCTGGTCACATGTTGAGGACATCGACGAACTGCCACAGGCATTGGTGCAGCGTATGCGGCACTACTTCACTACGTACAAAGTGATGCCTGGAGACCCAGCGCAACCCGTGTCCATTGACGGAATTTACGATCGCAGCCACGCGGAGAAAGTAATCCAGGCCGCAATGGCTGATTACCAGGACGAATTCGGCGACACCTGATCACAAGGCACGCTCGTCGTTGCGTCCTGGTTTTTTTTTCGCCCGCAGCTCAGTAGATCCGGGCAGCCACTCACGGCAGCTGTTGCTCACGAATAGAGCCCGGCGTTCGTCAAAACGTCGGGCTCTGTTTTATGACCGTGTCATTCACCAGCAACACTACCGCAGGCTGAAGACAGCCGGGTCGTCAATGATGAATGGTGTGGACCATGTTCGTCCGTCGCATTTGTTCACCGAATTGAAAAAATGCGTCGCAAACATCTCGGCCGAGTAGCTATACGGGTAACTGGTATACAGATGGTCTGCCGGACGAAGATCGCCCACGCCCTGGCGAGCGTAATAGTGAATTCGACCATCAGGAGTAACCGACATGCCAAACGTCCACCATCCGGGAGTCAGCTTGGCGCTACGGACCTCATGTCCTGTGTTGTTTCCCCGGATCAGCAGTACAGCTTCGTCTTCCGCATACCGTGGGTCGTTTTCGCTGTGGAACTCGAAGAAGAACCCTGGCCAATAGGATTCCTTTTCCTTCACGGTCCTGGTGAACAGGAATCTTTTTTTCTTCTCGGTCTTGGTCGTCTTGCAGTCAATGCGGTAACCAAAGTGTGAACCGGATCGGTTTTCCCAGTTCTGAAACGGGGGAATCCAGATGCGACATGTACAGCTTGGACTGCGCGAAACGTCAAGACCACCCATCCGCGACGAACACGCCATAATGAAGTCATCCTGCTCCATTTTTCCGCTGGGGCGTCCAGGAATGCCGGAGTTTAACGTCTGCAGTCGCAGGGCCCCCTTGCTGCCGACGATGCCGTCGGCGGGCGTTGCCACACGTTCGATAACGTCGGGCATGCCGCGTTTCGCACTTTCGAACCAGCGGCCGTTATTCGATCCGCCCAGCGGTCGTCGTTCCCGTTCATCCTGTTCCCGACTGGCCTTCTGACCGTTGGGAATCCACTTCCAGTTTTTATCTTCGAAATCGTCGCCGACACGTGTATGGCGAATTCCCGTTCCGGGAACAACCTGCCCGTGTGCACGGACAAAGAATATGGGAATGGCAATAACAAAACAGACAATGCGTAAGATGTGAAGCGACCTCATGTCGCGCCCCCCCTCATAGTAAATCCGTTGACAGTGAGTGTGTTTGGCAGGCTCGCCGTATACGGCGAGTGCAGAGCCGACTCGTAACAGCGATTCCACGTCCCTGTGGCTGCGCTGTTCATTAGTGAGTCAGGCAGGGCGACGCTCAGACGGAGCCGGTTAATCGCCACGCAGGCCTCCTGCCCGCGGGTAGCGCGCCGACTCCACCGTACGCATCTCCCAGAATAGTTATCGGTACTGACGTTATTAGCGTTACAGCCAAATCAAACGTGCAAAACGTCATCGAGTATCTTTGCCGGCATCAATCGAAACGGATGACCCCGCTTCACTAATCGTCAACCTCAAGCGGCGACGCCCGGTTTTTTCCGGCAGCACCTGCCGATGTGTCGCCTGTGCGGCAATCGTTGCCGTTGTGGAGGTGGATAAAGATCGCTCGTTCAGCACATCAGAGCCCTCGTTCCGTAACATCCCACTATCATCAGGAAGAAATGCCCCGGCAGCGAGCCGTTAAAAGAAAACGTCGGATGAATCCGACAACTGGCGCTCTGAACTCGCCTAAGACCGGTGTAGTCATAAACGGTTGTGAAGTTGGGCAGTTTCGCAGCTTGGGACCATTGTCCCCAGGTGAATCATATTACGGGACGATGGTCCCATCCTACGGTCGAAAACCGCAATCCGTGACTACACCCCCTGTGACCATGGCCCGGCGAATGGTCGCGAGACCGCCGTCGCATCGGTAAACTGCCCGGAACGTCACCTGTTCCCCGGATACCAAGTCGATGCACGCAACCGAGTTCCTGTCGAAAAACACGACGCTTCCCAACATTCCCGTGCTGGTGTTATACGGCAGTGAACGCTACCTGAAGCTGGAAATGCTGAAGCTGATTCCGGGACTGGCAGACGAAACCGAAGACGTCGCCCTCACTCGCGTTTCAGGCAAAGATGCTGACCTGAAAAGTGTCTGTGACGAACTGCTGACGGTTTCCATGTTCGGCGACAAGCGGATCGTGGTAATCGATGATGCGGATGACTTTGTGTCGCAGAATCGAGCCGTTCTGGAAAAGTACGTCGCTTATCCGTCGAAAACATCATTACTGATTCTGGATGTGAAATCGTGGCCTAAGAATACAAAACTGGCGAAGGCCACCGACAAAATCGGTCTGAACCTGGAGTGCGGAGAACTTAAAGGTGCAGCGCTGGTGAAGTGGTTAATCAGGACAGCCGCAGAGGACCATCAGAAGCAGATCGACCGGGATGCTGCGGCCCTGATTGTCCAGCTGGCAGGCGACAGTCTCGGACTGCTGCAGCAGGAACTCGAAAAACTGGCTTCACTTGTCGGCGATGCCGAAACAATCACACCCGAAGACGTAACTCGAGTCGTCGGCGGCTGGCGCATCGAAACAACGTGGGCGATGCTGGATGCTGTCCGCGACGGCGAAATGTCCACGGCTCTGGAATGTCTGAACAAATTGATACTAGCCGGTGATGCGCCGCAAAAGATTCTGGGCGGGCTCACGTTCACGTTTCGGAAACTCGCCGAGGCGACGGAATACGCTCGGCAAACTCGCGATCTGCCAGGAGCACTGCGTTCGGCCGGAGTTTTCCCGGCAGCGATCGGACCGTCTGAACGATACCTCAAACGCCTCGGATTCGATAAAGCGAGCCGCATATTCCAGATGCTCATCGACGCCGATGCCAACATGAAGGGCGGCAGTCGAGTTGCCCCCAAACTGCAATTGGAAGCGTTGTTCGTCAAACTGGCCGGCTGAACGTAGAGCGGCCACTTCACTCTCACACCGACGCTCGCGCGGAAAGGCATGGCGATCAGCCCTGACTGGCCGAGCGGCGGTAGTCCCACAGGATCACCAGAAACGCGACAAAGTCGTAGGCGGCATGCGCCGTCATGGGAATCAGCAGGTTGGGCGTGGAATCACCTGTCATCAGGGCCGTCAGGTACAAACCGATCAATCCGGCGAGCATCGCGTACAGCGGCGTAATCGAATGAGCCACCGCGAATAACAGATTGCACACCAGGATTGCCAGCGTGGCGTTCCACGCTCTGATCCACTGATACAGCAGCCCGCGAAACAACACCTCTTCGCAGATCCCGGCGAGTAATGCGAGAAACAGGATGTCGACGATGCGACAACGGTCCAGCAGAGGCCCCAGCGTCTCGCGCAGAAACTCACGAATCTGGCGCAGTCCGTTCGCTTTGGACAGAAAACAGGCGACCAGAAGAAAAAGCATCGGCACTGTGGCCAGCAGACCAACGCCGAAGTCCTGCCAGGACCAGATCAATTCGGCCGTCGGATGCACATCAACGACCACGCCAAGTGCGAATGCCACCAGCAACAACGCTCCCTCAAACAGACCGGCTCCGATCAGGAACTGCGACACTGTCAGAGTTTGGCGGGGTGGCAGATCGTTGGTCACAAATATCCGATGCAACTGATTGGGGCAGATGACGACAGATCAGCTTTTCGCGGCGTCGATCTGCTGCTCTAACCGCCAGCCACAGTAACTTCGCCACGCTGGAATCGAAAGCGTAAAACATTATTCGGTTTTTCTGTTCTGTGTTCACGATGTTTCAGCAGAAGCGGGGCAGAGTCGCCCCGACGCGTCTCCAGAGCGCAAAGAAAAAAGGCCGATCGGATCGCAATGAAACCGATGACCTTTTTCGTGTGTTGCAGAAGTCGAGTTTCTCAGGCTCAATTCTGCCCTTCATCTCTCTCATCTGTATGGCTCGGTTCTCAGGCGAGCCATCTCTCTCGTTTCGCGTACTGCCTTCGATCGGCAGCGACTGCATTCTCAGAGCAGCCGTGCTTCGGGATCTCACCCCGAACCATTCTCTCTCTCTGCCCAAAAGAGAAAGCAAGGACGATGCCAATCGCACTCAAACCGCCAGGCGAACCCCATTTGCGGCGGCATGCAGGGACACACAAACGACTCCACAAAAACGAGTTACGGCGCAGCCACAGGAAAATTCAAAACTCTCTCGCAATTCGTATTCTCATTGGATCACTGCCGGTTTTGTACTTTCTACAACCCGTTCAGAGTGTACTTTTTACAAATTCGTGCGGCGCCGCTGAGGCAGAAGCTGTCATTTCTTTCGACACTGGTTAGTGTGCCGCCACATGGACCACACGGAATCCTTCAGATGTCAGAAATGCGACCGATCAATCCACTGCAACCGCATGACGTGTGGATGAAGAAAGCACTGGATCAGGCCCTGGTCGCCTATGATCACGACGAAGTCCCGGTCGGCGCAGTAGTGGTGTTTGAAGATCGTGTCATCGCCGAAGCCTCCAATCAACGCGAAGCACTCAACGATCCTACCGCACATGCCGAAATGATTGCCATCACGCAGGCAGCTGAAGCACTGGGATCCTGGAGACTGCTGGACTGCACGTTGTATGTCACGCTGGAGCCCTGCCCTATGTGCGCCGGAGCCATCGTTCAATCGCGTATTCCGTTTGTCGTGTACGGCACGACCGATCCCAAAGGCGGAGCCTGCGACACACTGTTTCAGATCACCTCGGACATCCGTCTGAATCATCAGGCTGCAGTTCTGGGAGGTGTCATGCAGGACGACTGCAAAGCCATTCTGCAACAATTCTTCCGCGAACGGCGAACACTCGGAAAAAATTGAGCGAAGAATCTTGAGGGGGATTCTTCAAAAACGGGGCCGCGCCGTATGTTACGGGCAAGTCCGCGCAAAATCTGCCGGTCACGCGACGGTGTTTAAGGCTTTACGTCGACAACCCGGGGGACGGGCGAAAACTTTCCACGTCCGGACTTTAATCGCTATTGACCCATTTTTTGCCTTGAGTTAAATCTCAGTCTGACGTGGTGTCCGAGACGGCATTTTCCGCCACTCAATTGCGTCTCCCCTCACATTTCTTCACTTCCAGACACGTTCCGTGTTAACTCACCCAGCGAGCTCGTCCTGAGTCCGTTGTCCTTCAATCCCGCTTTTCCCGTTTCGCAGACTGTCGGCACATTCACGGACGAACGTTCGGCCGGTGCCCGGCGATCTTCTCAACTCGTTCATCTGCGCGATCAGCCATACCCGCAAGTCGGCTGCGCAGGTGGGATTTCCTGTCAGGGAAGAATCTCATGTTGTTTAGACATCTCACGTGGGCGGCTGTCGTTACAGCTCTCCTTCTGAATACCCCCGTTGTGGAAGCTCAGTTCTACAACAGAGGATGTTCCACCTGTGGACCAGTTGCCGCCGCACCGGCAGCGTCCTGCACTCCCATCCAGCCGGTGTATTCTGCCTGCTACCAGACGGTCCCCGTCACCACGTACAAGCGTGAGAAGCGGACAGTTGAGGTGCCGGAATACAAGACCGAGTACGCAGATCGTGAAGTCACGATCTATAAGCCGGTCACGACACAACGCACGGTGGAAGTACCCACAGTGTCGTATCGAACTGTGATGGAAAATCGAGTGATCAATCGCGACATGGGTCGCTGGATGACAAATTATTCGCCTGTGCAGAAACATGCACCGTGTCAGGTGGACCCGCGTCCTGGCATGATTGGCTGGTTGAATCGGACCGGTTATTCGTTCCGGAACTCCTTCACACCGAACTATCGAACAACCCGACAGTACGTTCCGCGAATGGTGACATGCAATGTCCCTGTCTCACGACAGGTCGCTGTCCGGGGCACCAGGCGGGTCGTGGTCAACGACACAAAAATGGTCGCTCACAAGACGACTGAACGAGTGGCCGTTCAAAAACTGGTCACGAGAACTGTGGAACAGACAGTCCTGCGACCGCAGGTCGCATACCGCACAGTTCCGATTGGCACCTCACTGGCATACGGCCGTGCGGGTAACATGCTGGCCTATGGTGGCTTTGGGTATCCTGGCAACACCAGCACGGCGTTGATCGTCGAAGACGGTGCGTCAACGCGAACCGCTCGCCGTCCGGAGCCTGATCCGATCAGCGGCACCCGCCGTGCAGAAGCTTTCCCGGAAGATCCGGCCCCGGCAAGAACAGGCGAACGCACTTTCGATCGCAACACTTCTGAAAACGAAGACAAGTTCCAGCGTTCCAGCTATCAGTCACTGCCACCTGCCGAGGCACCCGCATTGAAACGAGCACCACCGTTTCCAGGTGAATCTGATATCAAGCCGAGTTACCCAACGTTTGATTCAACGCAGCGGTCTGCATCGCGAATCGCCCCGGCGTTGTATTCAAGTATTTCACCTCCAGCGGCAGGTGGCTGGAAAACAAGTCGTCAGGTTGCCAGTGACACTATTTCCGCAATCACTTTGACCGTGCCAGCCATCACGGCGACGGAAAACTAACATCCGCCGACACAAGACATATTGACGAGACGACCTGTCGCTCGGGCAGGCGTCAGGTAAATCGTGTCCACTTTTGATACAGGACTGGTCTCCCTGTTCTTATCTTCGACCGGTCACTGCCCCATCCCCTCTCTTCCTTTCTGGTGTTTCACTCCTTTCTCACCTCCTGTCTCCCGTGTTTTCGAAGCGTCCCTTCGCGGCACCGGTATCATACCGGTGCCCATTTTTTTGCGCCGCGAGAATTCATTGATGGCAGCCCCGATCGGTGGATGTCAGAACACAAACCGGAAAACACTCACGGTTTTCTGTGCCGTCACGAACACGGCATAACCGTCAGATTCCGGATGGCTGGCGTTCTTCGCTGATTCGCACATCTGATATTGCCGTTCGCTCAGTCAGCGATTCGCAACTGCTGCTCGCAAAATCGCTCACCGGACTCATGTCCAGGTGATAGATTTGTTCTGAGTCAGAATACTTTCCCGCTCCATCGACTGAAGTCGTCTCATCACGATTCGGTTTCATCCCGCCCGGAGCACTCATTGTATTTGCTACCACGGCTTCTTCACAAAACGGCAAATTTTGTTGCAGGATGTTGCTGCGCGCCAACGGCGCTGTCCACAGAAAACTCACTATGTTCGACTACGAACGATTCAGAAACGACGTACTCGCACTGGGGCTGCTGGCTCTGGTTGTGTTCGTTGGCCTGAGTTTTCTCAGTTATGACCCGGCCGACCCTCCGTCAGACCTTGTTTTCCCGGCCCGACGCACTCCCGTTAATATCTGCGGCTCGACCGGCGCCGCCATTTCGTTCTACGGACGTCATCTGCTGGGCACAGGAGTCTGGATGGCCATTGCTGCCATGATCGCCTGGGATGTCAGTCTCTTCTCCCGCGAAAAGCCGAAACGCAACTGGTTGTCCATGGCCGGAACGGGACTGCTGTTACTGTCGTCGTGTGCAGTCCTGCACCTGCTTGTGCCCGGTTTCAGCTCCGGCTCCACCTATGGCAGCGGAGGCGCAGTGGGAGCCTGGACCGGGGCCGCGCTGACGCAATGGTTTTCTCCGGCCGGAATATTCATTCTGACAGCATGCGGGCTGCTTTCCGGCTGGATGCTGTCGCCGCTGTGGGTCATCAGTATGCCTGGCGTCAGAGTGGCGTCGATTCCGTGGAACGTGGTTTCGTCAGTCGGTTCCACAGTCCGCGCGTTGCGACCGGTGCCACGTGCGAACGCGGCTCACGGTGACGATGTCGATGACGATCCGGACACGTTGTCGATCAACACCGCTATCGATTACGTCGAAGAAGATGCAGACGATCAATGGGACGACGAAGAAGCCGACGACATCCTGCAGCGTGATATTCGCATCAATCCGCCTGTTTCGCTGTCGGTTCACACTCCCGGCGATGACTGTGACCACGAATACGATTTGCCGGACCTTGATCTTCTGGAAGAACCGGAGGATTTCCCATACGACGTGCTGGCCAAAAAAGCTCGAATCGCCGCGGCAACGCTGGAAAAGACGTTTCAGCAGTTCGGTTTGAACATTCGTGTCTCAGAAGTTGACACCGGCCCGACTGTGACGCAGTTCGAACTGGATTTGGAGCCCGGACTGCGTCTGAACAAAGTCACGGCACTGGAGGATGATCTTGCCATTGCTCTGCGCGTCCCGTCCGTCCGCGTGGTCGCCCCGATTCCCGGGAAGAACACGGTCGGTGTCGAGGTACCGAATGCTGAACAGGTCACCGTACGTCTGAAGGAGCTGATTCAGTCCAGCGGTGCAACGGCGGATAATTTAAAGATTCCGCTATTCTTTGGCAAAGACGTCAGCGGTCATTCGCTGGCTGTCGACATGGCAAAAATGCCGCACCTGTTGATCGCCGGTCGCACGGGAACGGGAAAAAGTGTCTGTCTGAATACGCTAATTCTGTCCATGCTGATGACGCGCACCCCGGACGAAGTAAAAATGCTGATGATCGACCCGAAGATGGTCGAACTCAGCCCCTACAAAAACCTGCCGCACCTCATGCATCCGGTCATCACGGACATGAAGAAAGCAGAAGCCGTGCTGGCATGGGCCGTCGACAAGATGGAAGAACGCTATGACCTGTTGTCGCAGGTGGGAGTTCGTCACCTTGACAGTTACAACAAGCTGGATCGATCCACGGTGCTGAACAAAATGGGCATCAGCGAATTGCACGAGGAAGCACAGAACGTTCCCCACAAGATGCCCTACATTGTCATCATCGCGGACGAAATGGCCGACCTGATGATGACCAACGGCAAGGAAGTCGAATCACATATCATCCGCCTGGCTCAGAAGTCACGCGCTGTGGGCATTCACCTTGTCCTGGCGACACAGAAACCGACCGTGGACGTGATCACGGGACTGATCAAATCGAACCTGCCAGCTCGAGTCTCGTTCCAGGTCGCCAGCAAAATGGACAGTCGGGTTGTGCTGGACGAAAGCGGAGCGGAACGACTGCTGGGTTGCGGGGACATGCTGTATCTGGCTCCCGGCACCAGTACTCTGACGCGCGCCCAGGGAACGTACGTCAGCGATGAGGAAATCAATGCGGTCATCGACTTCTTCAGTGATGTCGAACCGGAATACAGCCAAGAACTGCAGCAGATCGTGGCCAACAGCGCAAACGCCGGTGGCGGTGAAGACTCAGGCGAATCCGGTCCGCGACAGCACGACAACCAGTATGATAACGCGATCGACGTGGTCGTCCGCGAAGGACGAGGCAGTTGTTCGTTGCTGCAACGCTGCCTGGGGATCGGTTACGGCCGCGCCTCCCGCATGATCGACTGGATGGCGGAGGACGGTATCGTCGGCGACTACAACGGTGCTCAGGCGCGTGAAGTCCTGTACAGCCCCGAACAATGGGAAGACGCGAAGGCCGAACGGGACGCGGGGTGATTAGTGGGCAGTGGAACGAAGTATGCCGCAAAATGGCCTGTCTACTGCCGGTGGCGTGAGTCGGTGTATTGCTGCAACAACGTAAGCGTACGGTGAAGCAACAACTAACATGATGCGCAGTTTTTGATTTCACTGCGATTCACCGCGGAGCGGTGTCAGCACTTAGCCCCCAGCGTCAAGCCGAGGGAATCTGGTTCACCAACCCAATAAAGCCTCGAAGAGCCGACCGCAACCGAAAATCCGACGCGGTTTGTGCCGCCCTGATGCACTGCAACACCGGGCTGTGGGCATCCCGCCGACACACTCTAATACAACTGTTCCGCCAATTCCCGAATCTCATCTTTGGTCGCCCTGCCATCGCCGTTCGTGTCGAGTCTGCCGAAACCACCGAACCGCCTGACGAAAATCGGTGCTTCGTCTTTCAGGATGTGCCCGTCACGATTGGCGTCCATTTTCTGAAAGACACGAACCACATATGCATCGATCTGTTGCTGCCGCTCACTCTCAGACGTCGCGTCGGCTTGTTGTGTCCGCATAGTGGTCGACTGCGGTTTGATTCGCGGCACCGAAACGGCAAAGAACGCGACCGCCATTTCTTCCCAGGATTGGTCACCCCACCACACCCACTCGGCAGGATTCGGATTGAAGGGATTGCGTGACGAATTATCGAACGTTGCTTCGAACCGAAATTCGTCAAGATTGGCCAGCGGAATGGGCTCCGTGAGCTCGTAACTGTGCTGCCAGTTGAAATCGTAATGGGGCACACTCAACAACACCTGTGGCGGATCCCTTCCTGTCAACAGCTGAAACGATTTTCCTCGATAATGCATGTGAGGCGTCGCCGACAGCAGCTGACCGTGTACCGGCAGCCGTGACACTTTTCCTGTCACCGTGTGCTCGCTGGCGTGAGGTGGAATTTCAAAATCCTGATCGATGCCCACAACCGTGAACACTTCGTGAGTGATTTTTTTCTCGTTGCCAAACAGCAGACCGATCTTCGTCGTATCCGCCTGTTCCACACCGTTCGGCGTGTAGTGCATCTGAAACACCAGCCGTGACCCGGCAGGCACCTTTCGGGCATGTCCCGTTGGCAGTGACGCCAGTCGCTGACCAGGTACATAGGCCGTCAGCCAGCCGACTCCGCGAAATCGAGCACCGTCCGGCGGTCGAACAAACACGATCGCATGATGCACGACCGCTCGACTTCCGGGAATCGCTTGAGCTCCCGTGATCCATTTGTCCTCTTCAAACTGCGGGTCGACAACAAAGTACTGATACTCAACGACGCCAGCCTTCTTCACAACAAACGGTCGGTTTCGCATCTCGACCACCAGGTCGGGCTGCCGTTCCAGCTGCCAGCCCTGAACATGTTCAATCGGCTCCGGCAATTCGGCTTCGTCGCCCTGCTTCAGACCGCCGGCGACCCAGTCTCGCAGTATTTTTTTGTCTGCATCCGGCATGTAGCGAGTGTTCGCGAAGCTGCCATGATTGGGGTCGGCGTGCCACGGCGGCATTCGTCCGTTGTCGATAGTCTCTAACATCGTGTCTGCCCAGCCAGCCACCTCGTCATAACTGTTCATCGCGAACGGGCCGATTTCGCCGGCGCGATGACATTCCAGACAGTGCTTCTGCAACACACGAGCCACGTGACGACTGTACGTGATGTCATTCTTTACGAATTGATACGGCGACCGACCGCGAACTTTCCCAATGAAACAGCCCAGCGCCGTTGTTTCTGCCGTGCTGACCGGCTTCCCGGCAAGAAGCTGCTCGATCGCAACTCGCAGATCCTGTTGAGTGGGAGCCGCACGGCTGATTCCGGGAGCGTATTGATCATCAATACGACCGTGGTACTGAAGCTGTAGTCGCTCATCCAGCAGGAAAACTTCAGGTGTACGAGTCGCTCCGTATCTGTCTGCAATTACATTTCCGCGATCGTTAATCACGGGAAAAGAAACGGAAAGCTCATCGACGTACGCTCTAACCTCGGCCATGGAGTCCTGCCGATTACTGTTCACACCGATGATGCGCACGTTGTCTGACTTGAATTCATCAGACAATTCCGACAAACGCGGTCCGTAAAGCCGCGCCATGGGACATTCCGTGCCCAGAAAACATACGACCGTCAGTTTCGTGCCGGATTTTTTTTCGATGATTACCTTGTGACCGGTGACAGACGTGGAATTGAACTGGTAATCACGTTCCGGATTGTCGGCTGCAAGCGCCGGCAGTGCCAGCCCGACGGCCAACACGAACGTTGCAACCGTACCCAGTACACAGCTGACGTGGTGACCGTGCCTGAAGTCGTGCGACATCGGCATGTCAGCACGAGCATTTGCAGAAACCCGGCGGCAAATATTCTTCAAAGCACTGCCCTTTCAAAACTTCAACTGCTGTTGGCGATTACTGACACATGCGACGGTCTTCAAACAGCACATATACATACACCGTTACCGTTTCAACAGGTTGGGATCAGCCTTGCCCAGCGTCATCTGCACCTGCTGTTCCACCATCGTTCTGTACTTGCCGCCGGACACCATCAGTTCTTCGTGAGTTCCGGTTTGAGTGATCGCACCGTCTTCAACCACGCAGATCAAATCCGCACCGGCAATTGTACTCAGCCGGTGAGCAATCACGAATGACGTTCGGCCATCCATCAGTTCCGCCAGAGAATCCTGAATCAGACGCTCACTCTCCGTGTCCAGGTTGCTGGTGGCTTCATCCAGAATCAACAGTTTGGGGTCCGCCAGGATAGCGCGCGCGATTGCCAGTCGCTGACGCTGACCACCACTCAACCGCACACCGCGTTCTCCAATCAGTGTGTCCAGGCCGTCCGTTAGCCGATTAATGAATTCCATCGCATTGGCAGCTGTGGCGGCCGCACGAAGTTCATGATCTGACGCGTCTCGCCGGGCATACGCAATGTTGTCGGCGATCGAACCGTCAAACAGAAACACGTCCTGTTCTACCACGCCCAACAGACTGCGAAACGATTCGACGTCGTATTCCGTAAGATTTCGTCCATCCAGAAGCACGCGACCTGCAGTCGGGTCATAAAACCGGGCCACCAGATTGCACAACGTGGTCTTCCCTGCCCCGCTGGGTCCCACCAGAGCAACCACCTGGCCTCCGCGAATATCAAGGTTTATGTCACGCAGCGCCGGCGAGTCTGTGCCGGGATAGGTAAAGGTCACGTCCTGAAAGCTGATATCGCCCAGAACGGTGTCGCGGTTGATACGTATCGAATCTTCTGTGGACTGCATTTCACGAGGTTCGTCCAGCAGATCCAGAATTCGATCCAGACCGCTGAGGCTGTTCTGCACCTGCGTGGCACTGTTGGCCAATGTTGCCAGAGGTTCCAGCAGCATCAGCAGGTACACCAGAAACATCATCAGGTCGCCGATTGTCAGACCGCCGTCGATGACTCGCCAGCCACCGTAAAACAGCAACGCCCCGCTGCTGATCGGGATCATGGCTTCCCAGATCATTTCCACAACACGCATCCACCACCACGAATACAGCTCCTTGCGAGCCATCAGATTGTTGTCGGTGATAAAACGTCCCGCTTCGCGTTTCTGTCGACTGAAGGCGCGGACAACTCGCATGCCGGCAAAAGCTTCCGCGGCGCCCGCGTCGATGAGCTCTCGCTGTTTGCGAATGGCACGAAACTGAGGACGAATTCTGTTGATCCATGTGCGATGAGTCAGAAAGACCAGCGGCAGCAGGACGACGGCACCGCACAGCAACGTCCAGTCAACCCACGCCAGCACCAGAAAACTGCCAACCAACTGGATCACAGCACGCCACGGGTTGTACATTAGCCCGAACACCAGTTCCCCGACGCTGCCGCCGTCTTCGCGAAGAATCGACGCCACACCACCAGAACGGATTTCCTGCACTCGATGCAGTGGCAGACGAACGGCATGTTCAAAAACGCGACGACGCACGTCCAGCTGAATGCGTTTGGTGATTCGAGTCGCGTACCAGCGACTGCAGATATGAATGAAGATCTTCACCAAAGAAATAGCGACAACCGCCAGCAGCGTGTACAGCAACACCGATTTGGGGGTGGCATCAACCAGCGAGGGAAACCACGCGACGAATGATTCCGGCAGCGGACGCGACGTGAGTACGTAGTCCAGCAGAAACTTGGTTCCGGCCGGAGGAATCAATCCCAGCAGAGTGGCCAGCGTCAGCGATACCAGAATCCACACGATCTGCAGGCGAAACGACGACAGCAACGAAAAGAATCGCCGCACCAGATCTCCGGCCGACCGTACCCGGTCCTTGCGACTGCGGACGTGACCCGTCGAATGCATGCCTCCGCCGCTGGGAAGTTCGCCGGAACGCGCCTTGTCCCGATACGTGTGGAACTGGCTGCGACTGCTTTTTCGGCCCCTGCTATTATTCGCTGCCGCTGTGCTGGCGGATTCGCTGTTCGTCGTCTTCATGACTGATTGTAAGCAGACGAGCGGTCTGCCCAGTGTCTGAGTGGTGCTGGAACACTGCTTTTCGTCAACTTTTCAATAGGAACGTCGCGAGTCTCACCACTGCAAATCATGTGTTGAGGTAACGGGAACGGTGACGAAACAAGAGTTTTGGCTGCTATCGCTCAAGAGGCAATACTCGTGGGACGCCACCATCCCTGAATCCCTTGAGAACAGTGCATGCTCTTGTTACGCTTGATTTTTCACTGAGCTAGAGAAACTGATTCACTCAGGGGAGAAACCGATGATGGCAGGCCAAACGAAACGACGTGGTTTCACATTGATCGAATTATTGGTGGTGATCGCCATCATCGCGATCCTGATCGCGCTTCTTCTGCCTGCCGTCCAGCAAGCTCGAGAAGCCGCCCGCAGAACATCGTGCAAGAACAATCTGAAGAACATCGGGTTGGCGCTGCACAATTATCATGACACGGTCCTCACGTTCCCGTTCGGCTTTGACGAACGGGAAACACTTTGGTCGGCCATGATCCTGCCTCAGCTGGAGCAGTCCAATATTTACAACACCCTGATCTGGCAGGAGAGCGGTCCGGGCAACTGGAATGCCAACGGGTCGCCGAACGAAACGGCCGCTGGAACGGTCGTTTCCGTTTTCCGGTGCCCGAGCATGGCAATCGCTGAACACGTGACGAATCAGGGAATCCCGGGGCGTGTGCCCGCCAGCTATCGAGCTGTCTCAGGGTCGAATGCAGTTTCCGACGACAAAAGCACTGTGCCGCCCGGGCACCCGGTCGTCGCCCTGGAAGATCAGACCGGGTTAAATGGGATGTTTTACGGTTGCAGCAGTACGCGAATCAGAGACATCACGGATGGCACCTCTAATACGGTGATGATTGGCGAAAGTTTTACGGACCCTTCCTATGTGAAAGACGGTCAGGGAATGGACTACTGGCTGTTCGGCGCACCGCAAACGGGAGGCTGGGATTGTCGTCCCGGCGATAGAGGCGGCACAGAGCATTCAGAGGGCCTGGGCTCCACTTACTGGCACATCAACACCCGTGTCCGGGACCCCTCAATAAACGGAAGAATCATGGAGCTGACGTTTGGCAGTTATCACGTGGGCGGGGCACAGTTCGCTCTGGCTGATGGGTCTGCTCGCTTCATCTCAGAGAACATTGACCTTGGATTGCTGCGTGCTCTCGGCTCAATCGGCGGCGGCGAGGTGATCGGCGAGTTCTGATTGGAGAGCCTTTCGAAAGTTCTCTGTTGCCAATTTACCAGACAGGCAGGGCCATGCGTGGAACCGTACGATGCTTATGCACATTCCTGATCGCCAGCGGATTATTGTCGCTGCTTCTTGCGGGCTGTGGAGGTGCCCCGCAGGCGGACTATTCCAGTCTGGGGCTCGTGGATGTCACCGGGACGGTTAAGCTGGATGGAGAGCCTGTCAACGATGCTGTCGTCGCCTTTGAGGATCTGGAAACCGGGGGGGAAGCCTATGGTCTCACTGACGACAGCGGTTACTTTCGCTTGAAATTCGACAGCGTCGAATATGGTGTGATTCCCGGTAAGAAGCGAATCAGCATCAGCACAGCCAGGAAGGTCCTGGGGCTTAACACCGAATCCGAAGATGGCGAAAGTGATGAAGAAGAGAGTGAAGAGCCCGACCCAGAGGCTCCGATCGAAGTAATCCCTGAGGCTTATCGCGTCGATTCTGCGCTGCAGGTCACGGTGTCATCTTCCACCAGCGAATTCAACTTTAATCTGGCTGCAGACGGGTCCACGACCGGTGCAGAATAGCGACGGAAATGGTGTCCGCTAAGGGCGCGATTCACCGAAGCGGAGCGACTTCCGCCACCATTCAGCTGCGAATTTGTTCGCCGGACACGCCACACGTCCGTGCAACACGCACTAAAGCGTTTCACGCTGACTTGTGGCCGCGAACAGCGATATTCAATAGCAGTTTCGTTACTCCCACGAGCCAGTATCGTCTACGACAATCACTAAAAGTAAACGGCTTTAAGGGCGTTCTTTGCGTTCTGCGATTGCTCGATACGCTTCATCTCGTAATCTCCTGAGACCCTCCGTCATTACGTTTTTGCGCGTCCGGAAAAAACGTTTCAGCCGCCGGGCATGGAACAACGATCGCCAACGATGTTTAAGACCTGCCCCGCATCGTAAGCAACACCAAGTTGGCGAGATTCCGAGGCCTGGCAGCGTCAGAAACTGCGGCACAAACTATCGCCGCCGGTCCCTGCTGGAGGTCGCCCGCGATGGAAGCGATCCTCCATCGGGAAATGGCTTGATGATAAGCCAGGGACGCAGACGGTCGAGCGTTACCGGTCCGATTCCGTCAACCCGAATCAGATCGTCGATTGTTGGAAACGGGCCGTTTTCTTCACGATCGGCCACAATCCGATGTGCCATCGTCTGGCCGATACCTTCCAGTTGCATCCATTCCACCCACGTCCCCGTATTCACATCGACACGATACAACTGAAACGCAGTCCCTCGCTGCCACGGCAGCGGATCCGGGCGATCAAATGCCACGATCAGATATTGCGTCGACATCACGACAAAGAACAGCCAGCCGAGCACAATCAGGAATCGATCACGTTCGACGACCGGCCTGGATTTCACCTGAAAATCATCGGCGTCCGTGGGCGCAGAATTCGGTCCGGTGGCAGCGATAGAAACTGACACAATTGTGGACGCTTCAGATGCAGCGGGAACCGATTCCGCACACGAATCTGTTTGATGGTGGGTCTGCTGGGATATGTCAGCCATCAATGAACTCCCCCAACGGACCATATCAGACTATGCACCAGGGTACATTTAAATAACGCCTGAATGCCCGTATTCGTGTCAAGTCTGACGGTATGATGATTGACTGCCGGTGCATACGATCGTTGGGGGCGCCACGCGCCCTGAGTTTGCTCCTCTCCCCCGCCTTGTTCGTTCTCCTGCGAATCGGTCTGCAGGCTGCGGAGGGGCAAAGGAACGCCGGTTGGCTTCCCGTTCAACACCCTCCAACCAACGAATGCGCCCTGGACGGGCCCATCAGTACAACTCTCGCCTCACAGACGCGGCAATCCCTGGCCCATATCCACGCTTGGCTGCAGAACTACCCTTGAGCCTGTACACCCTGCGGGTTGCATCTCCCCACAGGTGTCGCCCTAATTCCGGGTTTCCTAGCCATTTACTGAAATAACATCAGAAACTGTTATCGTAATCCGTAGCTTTTGCTTAGCTTATCGTATAGGACTCCGCCGATGGCGTGGTCACCCCGCCCTGGGGGGCTTGCGCGCAAAAGAGAGGGACATCAACCATATTCTTTGGTTGGCATGACCTTTTGTCACCCGTCAATAATTTACGCACGATTTTGTGCGATCTTTTTCCGTTTTCTCGTCGAAGGAGAATCTCATGTCACGTCCTTATTCCCCGCGGTTCAAACGCGGCTTCACGTTAATAGAGCTGCTGGTGGTGATCGCCATCATTGCAATTCTGATTGCGCTGCTGCTGCCCGCCGTACAGCAGGCACGCGAAGCAGCACGTCGCACCCAGTGCAAGAACAATCTGAAGCAGATCGGGCTGGCGGTTCATAACTATCATGATGTCTACAATATCTTTCCCACTGGCTCCGTGCCTCGACACGCAAGCGGCAACAACTTCGTCAATCAGTCAGCTTGGGGCTGGCATGCGTTCATTCTGCCTCAGATTGACCAGGCACCGCTGTTCAACACCCTGCAGGTCAATGACCGCAGCTTGTATGATGTCACTTCGAACCGAACGATTACTCCGGACCGCAACTCTCTTAGCACCATGTTTCCTGCACTGGCGGCGTTTCAGTGCCCCAGTGACACCACCGGACCAAACCTGAAAGCAGGAATGCGGCGTCAGAACTTCAACGGTAGTAATCAGTCCGGCATCACCGGACCGGTTAACAACTGGCGGCCGCCCACGTCAAACTACCCGGGAGTTGTTGGTTTCCGCGACATCAATCGACCTCGCGGACCCGGCCGATCAGCCCAGCGCGGGACTTTCTACAACCTGTCCAGAGTCCGTTTTCGGGACTTTACCGATGGATCATCCAACACATTAATTGTTGGCGAACGTGACAAGCGATGCGGTGCCGGATCGTGGATCGGCAATCGTGCTCCCCTTGGTGGCGGAACTCACGGAGCGGACTTCACCTTCGGCAAAGTGTCCAAGATCATAAATGACCCTGTGAATGCCGGATCCAATAACTGCACGGATGGCTTCAGCAGTAAACACGTTGGCGGTGCCCAGTTTTTGCTTGGCGATGGATCGGTGAGATTCATCAGCGAAAACATCGACTCAAAACCTGCCGCGAACAATCGGATCAACCGAGACGGGGCGATGAACGCGGCAGACATTAACCGTTGCGGCCTCTATCAGTTGCTGGGTATTCGGGATGATGGAAAAGTGATTGGTGAATTCTAAGCTGCCTCAACTTCGGCCATGGGCGTCGATGCCATCGATGTCTCTCTTTTGTGTTTCGTGGATCAAGTACCACTCAGGTGGATGGAGTTTTCTTGTGCGCCAATTAAGTTCTTCAATTGCTTTACTGGGTCTGATGGTCGCGTGCGGCTGTGGTGGAGACGGTCCCGACGTGCCTGCACTGGGAACGGTCACAGGTAAAGTCACCACAGGTGGCCAGCCGGTGGTCAATGCCATCGTTACCTTCACGCCGGCGAGTGGTGGTCGTCCCTCATCGGGGCAGACCGGGACCGACGGCACCTACACGTTGATGTATAACGTCGACAACGCAGGCGCGACGATCGGGCAGCACACAGTCATGGTAACCGGTGCCGGCGAAAGCGGAGATTACGAAGGCGATGATCCGTCTGTTACCGAAGATGACGAAGAAGGAGAAGGTTCAACAGGACCGGCTGACGCGGCGTCAGATGGCCCAATCAAGAAAGACGTCGCCGCAGGCCCGAACACGATCAACATTGAACTTTAGGTCCAATGTTCACGTAGGCGGCACTGATGAATTAATGCCAAAATTTTCAGGTGCGGATCGCACATGACACCAGATGTGATAAGTCGTGTGTTCTTAGCCATAGTCATTCGTTATTGAAATAATTTTCGTTTTTCCTATGAGGGACAGCATGTCATGAAAAAGAGCATCCGCAACAAGGGTTTTACGCTGATCGAATTGCTGGTGGTGATCGCCATCATCGCGATTTTGATTGCACTACTGCTGCCGGCTGTTCAGCAGGCACGCGAAGCAGCTCGCCGAACGCAGTGCAAGAACAATCTGAAACAACTTGCACTTGCCTGTCATAACTATGAGAGCACCTTCGGTCTGTTCCCGATCGGGCATCAGTATGTTGGTGACGCGGACGGCAACTCTGGTAACAGTGCTGGCGGCACAGGGTTTTCGTGGGGTGGCTACGTCCTGCCGTTCATCGACGGAGCAACGATTTCCGCCCAGTTCGACTACGACTACCCGATCTCCGGACTCGGGCAGGCTACGCGGAACAACCATCTGGTGGCGGGGACTCCGGTCTCATCGTATCTCTGTCCGTCAGATATCGCTCCGTCAACCGCACAGTACTACACAAATCGACCGTGGGGTTATGAAGCCGCGTTGTCCAGTTATGCTGGCTGTGCCGGTGCATTCCACAACCCGTTTGTACCGGCAACAGCCGGTGCCGGCGGACAGCGGCGCGCCAACACAGGCATGTTCAATCGTGACATCGGCATTAAGTTTCGCGATGTCGAAGATGGAACGTCCAACACGTTTCTGATTGGTGAACAGACGTATAAGATCAAGAACTCAGCCCCCGGTCGAGAATTGACACTCGCGTTCGGCGTGGCTCAACAGCAGAACGGGTGGGCTCAGGGACGGACAAGCTTCGTCATGATGGGTGGAGCGTATCCTATCAATCAGCTTGATGACGGTACGGGGTGGGGGCCCAAGCAGACATCTGCCAGCAGCCTGCACACGGGTGGTGCTCAATTTGCTCTGGCCGATGGCAGCGTCAGATTCATCAGCGAGAACATTCAGCACACGTGTCGCGGATGTAAATATCGTGGAGGCTGGGGCAGCGTTTGGGTTGGGAACAACAACACAGACGAATACGATCACGCCAACGGTGGTGCCGACTTCGGAATTTATCAGCGGTTATTCGCCAGAGCCGACGAGCACCCGATCGGCGAGTTCTAAACCGAATTCCGATATAAGCCGTTTGTTGACTACGGCCGTGATCGGCCACTTCGATTGTTCGGAGTGGCCTCACTCATGGCGACACATCTTCCTCTGATTGCTTCAGCCAGCCATGGACGTCGCGATCAAAGCTATTCCGGTTGGAATTCCAACCCTGTCAGATTTTCGATTTGTAAATAAGGATTGCTGCAATGCACCGTTGTGCGACCGTGTTGTTCAGTGGGATTCTGTTGACTGCTCTGGGATGTGGTGGTGGCGCCGGCGACTATCCTGATATGGGCACCGTATCAGGTACGGTAACTTTGGGAGGCTCACCCGTCAGCGGTGCTTCCGTATCGTTTCGGCCCAGCGAAGCCGGTGCGCGGGGGGCAGCGGCCGTAACGGATTCAAGTGGCTACTACGAACTACAATATTCAGCGAACATGGAGGGTGCGAAAGTTGGTGAACACACGGTGCGAATATCAACTTACCAGGAAGCTGGACCTGGCGATGACGGAGAGTTGGTCGACGCTGTGCCAGAAACAATTCCCAATCAGTACAACAGCCAGACAACACTGAAACAAACAGTGGAGCCGGGTTCCAATACCTTCGACTTTGAACTCAGTGCAGAAGGTGAAATTGACAAACACGAAGGTGAGAGTTACGAGGACGGGGAATAATAACGAACGTCATTGAAGCTCAATCAAGGTAACGATCGACAGTTCTTCGGCGTTCGTGGCGGCCTTGGTATATTGCCTGATTCCGTATGGGGCGATTGTTTGGACATCGTGTCCGGACAACGCCCTTTTTTACTGGCGTCCGCGGTACTGGTGTTTCCCCGCAACAGTCTAAGGCAGCACGTGAATAAGACGCTCTACATCCTGACGTCGGCGGGAGCGATCGCACTTGCACTGATCCTGCTGAGTATGGATCGCCAGCCAGTGGTCCGGTCATTGCCAGTGCGCAGTCTGGGCACCCGATTTGAGACCGGGGCATTGACTTTTCAGCGTGCTGATAATGGCTCGTCGTTCGACGCGCGACCTCGAATAACGAACATCAATATCACTGACCTGGACACTGACGGCACTATGGATCTGCTGATCTGCGACGCAGTCAGGCACACAATCTGGTGGCAACGCAGAACCGTTGACAACGACTGGACAACGGTGCCGCTTGTGCCGGAGAATTCTCTGCCGGCCCCCGCTCATACAGCGGTGGTGGACATTGATGCGGATGGCGACCCCGACATTCTGGTTGCCATCCTGCGCAGCGTTTGGCCGACGGACAGTCGCCACGGACAGGTTGTGGCACTGATTAACGATGGAGAATTAGGTTTTGAAGTCATGGTGATTGCCGACGATCTGCGCCGAGTTACGGATGTGCAACCTGCAGATTTTGATGCAGACGGAGACATTGATCTGGTGGTGGCGGAATTCGGGTATCTGCATGGCCGAGTATTGTGGCTGGAAAATGTCGGAAGCGGCAGATTTGCGGATCATGAACTGGTGTCGTTGCCAGGGTGCATCCATGTACCTGTCGACGACTACGACAATGATGGCGACCCTGACATTGCCGCACTGATCAGCCAGAATGACGAAGAGGTATTGATCTTTGAAAATCCGGGAAATGGATCCTTTCAACCGGTCGCTCATCAGGTCTGGGGCACGACGGATTATGACCTGGGGCTGGCCGGAATGGTGACATGCGATCTGGATCAGGACGGCGATACCGACTTGCTGCTGTCCGCCGGAGATAATCTTGAACTGGCCTACCCGTGCCCGCAGCCCGACCACGGCTGTATCTGGCTGGAGAACCGAGGCAACTTTGAGTTCGAATCTCATCGCATCGGCAGTCTGGGCGGAACCTACGCCGCAGACGCAGCCGACATGGACGGCGACGGAGACACCGACGTTGTCCTGGCCAGCATGTTTAACGACTGGAAACAACCAGACGTGACCAGCCTTGCATGGCTGGAGAACAACGGCCAACAGACATTTTCTGCATGGCATGTTGCGTCCGGCCCGACACATCTGTGCACTGTGCGCTGCGGCGACCTTAACGGCGACGGCCTGCCGGACATTGTTGCCGGCAGCCTTCAGATTTATCCGCCCTACAACAACGCAGATGGTGGAATCGCGATCTGGGAAAATCAGGGGGTGGCGCAGTGAGGCAGTTGCGATACCTGGTGATTCCACTGTTTGTCATTGAACTGGCCGTAGCCACCTGGCTGATGTTCTTCCAGCAGGAGACGTTCAAACTTCCGGAACCGAACCTGGTCGGCTACCCGGCTTACACACGAGCAAAGATTCGGGAGGCGATCTCGGTCGTCAGACCGGATGTCGCATTGGACTGGCACCATCTGGCAGACACGCTGTTTGCTGGCGGATTCTATGCAGAAGCGGAAGCCTGCTACCGTCGTGCCAGCACACTGAATCCCAACCATCCTCAATTCCGATATCACTGGGCATTCTGCCTTTCAAGTATCGGCCAGACGGCAGCGTCCGACGAACAGTTCCGCCGTGCAATCGATCTGGGGCATTCGCACCCGGAAGCATGTCGGCATTTCATTGGCCTGAACGCACTGCGAGAAGGGCGGGCGAAAGACGCTCAGCGGGCATTCACTTCATCGTCTGAACTGGCAGTCTCCCGTTTGCAACTGGCCGAACTGGCCATCCGCGATCACGATCTGACTCATGCCTCAGCCTTGCTCAACGAACTCATAAAAGAACAGCCGAATGCCTGGCGAGTCTATTATCTGCTGGCCGTCGTCGCTCGACAGCAGGGCGACACGACTGCCGAGCAGCAGCACTTTGCGTTCGCGGACGTCGTTAGTGAACATGTCAGGGGCCCCTGGCACAGTCGCGCCGCAACACTTCAGAAACTATCGCTGGAACTTGGCGTTGAGCATCGAATCAACGTGGCTCTGGAGCAACTGCAACAACCACAGAACATCGATCGCGTCGCCGACATCATTCTGGCAGAAAATGGTGAGTCCTGGGATCCGCTCCTCGAGGATCTGCTGTCGAACGTGGACCTTGCGCGGGATGACCGAAAATCACAGGTCAACAGATTGCAGCAAGTCATCGATAAGGACGGAGCGGATTCCTACCGGACGGCAAGACTTGGGTTCGCTCTGCTGGCCCAGCAGAACACAACCGAGGCAGAGCTCTTATTTGAAACCGGGATACATCTGTTGTCAGGTGGAAAGAGTCAACAGGTCATCGACATGTGTGGTGCACTTACCGAATTGCGGAAGCATGCAGGCAACGTGGCTTCAGCGAATCAGATAGCCGCGTGGGGTGATTTTCTGAAAGGGACCCAGTTACTGGAGGACCTCGCGATTCCTGAGGCTGCCGCTGCATTCTCACGGTCGATCGAACTGGACGATTCGCGCGCACGCAGCTGGTTCTGGCTGGGGCGTTCTCAGCAGTTGCTTGGGAATCATGAATCAGCGGCCACCGCGTTCGCTGAATGTCTGATTCGCAACCCGCACCACGAACACGCGATCCGAAATCGACGTGCACTGTCATCATCGACGACTGACATTCCGAGCGATCCAGCGTCGCTGGAACGATGAGCTAACCACCGCCCAACCGAGCCCCACGGCCCAAATCCCGACGGACCTTCCCCCGTGAACGCACCCAGCGTATGTGAACGAAAGGTTACCCGGTTGACCAGATTATTCCGATGCTGCGCCGGGCCGACGTGGAACTCGGTAAGGGCAGGAAGGTATCCGAAGTTTGCAGGATGTTGGAGATTGCTCAGCAAACTTATTACCGCTGGCGTCAGAAGTACGGCGACATGGCTCCGGAAATGGCCAGGACGCT
>JABABI010000169.1 GCA_014238335.1 Fuerstiella sp. | reverse complement strand
CCCTGATTCGGCGTTCGGGCAATGGCTGGAGCTGCAACTGAATGCCGCTGACCCTTCTCGCAGGTATCAGACCATCAACTGCGGCGGTATTTCGTATGCCAGTTACCGACTGCGTTCGCTGCTTCAGGAGGTGCTGACCTATGAACCGGACCTGATCATTCTGGCGACCGGACACAACGAATTTCTGGAGGACCAGACGTATGCGGATGTGAAGAACCGGTCGGGCCTCCGCCTTCGACTGGAGGAATTTGCCAGGTCCCTTCGCACAGTCAGTTTGCTCCGAAAACTTACTGGCGGTGAAGTTCGACAGGAACCCACCGAGGATTCAGACGAATCCTCAGGCCCATCGACTGAAGCCGTGGAGGCACGACTTGATGACGAGGCGGGCTACGCGTCGTATCACCGCGACGAAGAATGGCAGCAGCAGGTGTCCGACAGTTTTGGCAGTTCGGTACGATCGATGGTGCAGATGTGTCAGAAACCTGAGGTGCCGATTGTCCTGGTTCAGCTGGGAGCGAATTTGCGCGACTGTCCGCCATTCAAGTCGGAACATCGGGCTGATATCGATGTTGCGGATGAACAACAGTGGCAGACCCTGTTCGACAACGCAGCAGCTAACGCCGTTGCTGATCCAGCGGCCGCATTGGCGCTCTATCAGCGGGCAGCGAAGATAGACGATCAGTTTCCATTGCTGAACTTCCGTATCGGGCGATGCCAGGACCGTCTGGGACTGTTCAACGAAGCCCGCCAGAGTTATCTACTGGCCCGGGATCAGGACATTTGTCCGTTGCGCATGCCAGGCAATTTAGCGGAGAACCTGATGGTGATCGCACGGGAGACGCAAGTGCCGATCATCGATGCGGCTGCGTCAATTGCGGACCGCAGTCCTCAGCAGATCCCTGGATTCAATGCCTTTGTCGACCACGTCCATCCGACAATCGGCGGTCACCAAAGAATGGCTCAGGCGATCGCAGCCGCGCTGCAGCAGGCTGACATCGTCGCTAGTTCGCAGGTGGCAGCGGAGCAGCTGAGACGCTTGTATCGTGATCACATGAAATCACTGGGTCCCGTTTACTTTTCCAACGGTCGACGACGCATTGGATGGCTGGAGAATTGGGCTCAACGCCAGCGACTGCTGGACGAGATTACACCGGTCGACGCGCGGGGGATGGTTGCGGCAACAATCCGCAGTCTGGACCTGCACAACTTTCAATCCGCCACCGAGTCTCTTCACGACGCCGTCGCCACCGATGAAGCAGCCAGGAAAATGCTGCTGGAACATTCGGTCGAACTGTTCCGACAGGGTAGAACTCACACGTCACGCTGGGTGCTGGAAGAACTGGCCGAGGGAGCACGGGACGATGCGTCGACCTCTCAGCTGGCCTCTGGCTTTCTGATCGTTGCGATTGACGAGGAAGACATATCTGAAGCTGCCGCAGTTTACAAACGCCATGCAGAAAACTGGGACGCGATTATCGAGACGGACACGTCCGGCTGGTCACAGACGATGCCGGATGTGCTCGAACGTATGCGCAAGCTGCTGCCGTAACAGGACTATTGACGACAGGCCCAGTCGGAAAGAGCCTCTCGATTGATTTTGACGTTGTGTCGAGTGTCCACCGGCAGGGACCGATGAAACAAAATCCGACTGATGCCCTTCGTTAAATCGTTGGCGGCTCCCAAATCCAGCAGTTCGTTGCGCAGCTGAGTCATGTCCGTTTCTGATTCAGGAAAGCGCCCTGGCTCCGGTTCCGCGACAATTGCGGGCGTCTGACTGCCACGATCGCCCATTCCAACAAGTGCGCAGCGATAAATGTGATGGTGCTGATTGAAGATGGCTTCACAGCGCACCGAGAACAGCGGACCAGCGGGCGTGAAGACAATGTGTGCTTTGCGACCGCAGAACCAAAGTCGATGGCTGTCGTCCAGGTAACCGGTGTCGCCCATGCGGTGCCAGAATCCGTCGCCCTCGCTCATTTTTGCCAGAGCTGTTCCGTCGGGGCTGCGAAAATACTCGCGGGTCGCGACCGGGCCTTTGACGACGATCTCACCGATTTCACCCGGTGGACATTCGATGGCGTCGGCAATATCAGCGATTGGGTCAAACGTGACTTCGACGATCCGAACCTGTATCTTTTCAAAGACTGTTCCAACACATGTCCCTGCTCCGCTGGCAGTCCGGTCGGCTGTTTCCGAAAGTACCTGACGTCCGCCGATGGCCGCAACAGGCAGGCATTCCGTGGCTCCGTACGGCGTAAAGATGTCGGCGGAATCAGGCAACGCCGCAATCATGCGCCGCAGCACATGATTGGGCACGGGAGCACCGGCCGACAGAATTCGTCGTAACGTGGGCAATTGAACGCCGTGTTCCTGACAGTAACGACCTACGGTGTTCCAAAGAGCTGGCGAACCAAAGGCCTGCGTGACGCCGTGATTATTAATGGCTTCCAGTATCCGGACCGGATTCACACTGGCTG
The DNA here is from genome assembly GCA_014238335.1 of Fuerstiella sp. GTDB lineage: Bacteria > Planctomycetota > Planctomycetia > Planctomycetales > Planctomycetaceae > Fuerstiella. Next base: position 7,775 of record JABABI010000169.1, on the reverse strand, counting down.
GTCGTGTCGGATCCATATCCGGAATGATCGTCGTCACCTGCATTGCAACGTTGAACAGCGCGAACAACGGAAATCCAGGCAGGTCGACTTCGCCAGGCTGGATGCCGAATCGATCTCGAATCAGATCGACCTGACCGTCAAACATTCCATGTTCGTACGCTACCCCCTTCGGCGGTCCGGTGCTGCCGCTGGTAAATATAATGGCCGCCGGATCCGTCGACCTGGTCTGCGGCAGTTTTATCGACGCGTTGGCGCCTGCCTGTACCAGTTCGACATACGATGGACAGCCGAAACGTCGCTTCTTGGGCCCCACAACAACGTTGATGCGAGCATTGGCAAAACGTCGAAACTTCAGTCGCCGGATGAACTGAACGATTGGAATCGCGATGAAGCCACTGGGGTCACACTGATCAAGGCAGCGAAACACGTTTGCTCGTCCCATGCCTGGATCGATCATCGTGCAGACCGCACCGGACCGAAACATGCCGAACGTAAGGGCGATCGATTCCAGCGAAGGAGGAACGAACATGGCGAGTCGGTCACCGGGCTGCACTCCCATACTGATCAGACCGCGGGCAATGCAGTCGGCTTCATGATCCAGCTGCGCGAAGGTCAACTGCGTATAGGCAACTCGGTTCGCCTCATCACGCCCCTCTGGAAATACAACCGCACGCTGATGTGGAACGAGTTCAGCGGATGTTAGCAGTCGATCGGCGATGTTAAGAGGACGCTGCATTTGCGACAACGGTTTTCATGTCTGGAGCCAAAGCCGCTCGGACGTGCACACGGTATACGACTGACGGGAAAAACACTGTTTCTCCCAACGGGAGTGTGCCGACCAACTGAAAACCTGCCCTGACAACCACGACCATAAGTCACCTGAGCACACTTTACGCGCTTCCTGCGGAATGGCAAGTTGTGCAGTCGGACAGCTGCGAGTGTAGCAGGGAATTACTCCAGGGCCACAAACTGGCACTGAGTCCCGCACACGTCATTCGGTCGCACCCCCCGATGAAATTCGCCGCAATTGGACGGTCCCAGCTGCGTTGTTTGGCGTCCCGTTGAAACAAGCAGGGAAGATCATCTGATGCAAGACCGCGATGGCCCGATTCGTGGTTGAATAAATTATTCATGATGATCGAGAAACAAGGCAGAACAGGCTGTCCCCGGCAAGACCGACACGGTAACAAACGCCAGGATGGGCTAGTAAACAGGGTCGAATTCAACAAGGAAGCAGTGATGTACACGGTGGCTTTATGCGTTCCCGCGATTGGTGTGGTCGGACTCGCTTTCAGTGCGTACCGATACTGGTGGGTGGTCGGACAGGATTCCGGCACCGAGCAGATGCAGCAGATCGCCGGTCGTATTCTTCGCGGAGCCATGGCGTTCCTGAAGGCGGAATACTCCGTCCTGCTTGTCTTTCTGCTGATTGTCGGCAGTTTGCTGTATGTTTCCGGCTCGCGCGAGAACTCTCATCCGCTCATCGCGGTGTCCTTTGCAATGGGAGCGATATTCTCCGGCCTGGCCGGATTCCTGGGCATGCGAATCGCTACGCAGGCGAACGTCCGCACGGCGCATGCGGCCCGCACAGGACTGGGACCAGCGTTGAAGGTAGCCTTCAGCGGCGGCAGCGTCATGGGACTTTCCGTCGTCGGACTCGGCGTGGTTGGACTTGGTGGCCTGTTCATTTTCTACTCGAAAAAGTTTGGACTTTCGGATGGTGGACTGGATCTGACGATCAACGTGTTGACCGGATTCTCCTTCGGTGCATCTTCCGTGGCGCTGTTCGCAAGACTCGGTGGTGGAATCTATACGAAGGCAGCTGACGTCGGAGCGGACCTGGTGGGTAAGGTTGAGGCCGGAATACCGGAAGATCATCCTTTGAATCCAGCAACGATCGCAGACAACGTCGGCGACAACGTTGGTGATGTCGCTGGAATGGGAGCGGACCTCTTCGAAAGCTACGTTGGCTCCATCATCGGGGCGATGGTGTTGGGGAATGCATATTGTAAGCTGCCTGAATTCACCGGCTCTCTGGATGGCATTTCCGCCGTCATGCTGCCATTGTTTCTCGCCGCTGCCGGAGTCCTTGCCTCGGTGGTCGGCACATTCTTTGTCAACGCAGACGAAACCACCAATCCTCAGAAATCATTGAACCGCGGTGAACTGGTGGCTGCCGGTTTCATGCTGCTTGCCAGCTTGGCCATTATAACAAGTATCATGCCGGCCACATGGACTTATGCCGGCCAGGAATTCGGCCGCATGGGGGTCTTTTGGGCGACGCTGATCGGCCTTGGCTGCGGGCTTTTGATTGGCATTGTCACGGAATACTACACCGGATGCGGCGGAAAGCCTGTGCGGGAAATTGCTGAACAGTCAGTAACCGGAGCAGCCACAAACATCATAGCCGGTCTTGGCGTGGGAATGCTGTCGACCGCAATTCCCATCGTGCTGATCGCGGCTGCCATTGTCGGTGCTCATCACTTTGCGGGGATGTACGGCATTGCCATTGCCGCTGTGGGAATGCTTTCCAATACGGGAATTCAGCTGGCCGTGGATGCTTACGGACCAATTGCCGACAATGCAGGCGGCATCGCGGAAATGACCGGCTTGCCGCCGGAAGTCCGAAAGCGGACAGACGAACTGGATGCGGTGGGAAACACGACGGCCGCTATCGGCAAAGGTTTTGCCATCGGTTCCGCAGCTCTGACATCGCTGGCGTTGTTCGCTGCCTTCATGGCAACCGCCGGACTAACATCAATCGATATCGCTCAGCCCGTCGTGATGGCCGGCCTGTTGCTGGGTGCCATGATACCATTTCTGTTTTCTGCCCTGGCAATGCAGGCTGTTGGTCGAGCCGCTCGGATGATGATTAACGAAGTACGACGGCAGTTCGCCGATATTCCGGAACTGAAGCTTGGCCTCGCAGTCAGCACGAAGAACGAAGACATTCTTCAGGAAGACTGGTCGAATGAAGACATTCAAACGTTCGCAAACGCCATGGAAAAAGTGGAGTACGACAAGTGCATTGCTATCTCAACGCGAGCATCGCTGAAGGAAATGGTGCTGCCCGGTCTGCTGGCGATTGTCGCACCCATTCTGACAGGGTTTCTGGGAAGTGCAGAAATGCTTGGAGGCCTGCTGGCGGGCGTCACGGTCAGCGGAGTTCTGCTGGCTATCTTTCAGTCCAACGCCGGCGGTGCATGGGACAACGCCAAAAAGATGATCGAAAGCGGCATCACGGTCGGTGACGAAACGCTTGGCAAGGGCAGTGACGCTCACGCCGCATCAGTCGTCGGAGATACCGTCGGCGACCCGTTCAAAGACACCTCAGGCCCGGCATTGAACATCCTTCTTAAGCTTGTCTCAGTCACGGCTCTGGTCATTGCACCGTGGCTGGTTTGACTGGAAAGAAATGAGGCTTCGTTTGTCTTGCGACAAACGAAGCCTCTGAAAATTTGGCTCGCAGATAACGTTTGAGAAGAACTCTGTGGTCATCTCCCTATGAATAAGCGAGCATCGTCCGGAACTTCCGAGTGGTCAAGATGTATGTTTCTGCAATCTGCAGAAGAATGATCATCGAACACAGGCAGTCCACCTGTGACCATAGCAGTCGACGTGCCATTTGTAGACAAAAATACTATTTTTTGAAGATACTTCCAACGCTTTTTAGTTATGGACAGTTTCTGGTTGTGTCCACGAGAAGTGCACAGTGTCGGCCGCGATCCGAGCTCCACTCGCGTTTCACGTTCTGTCTTATTCTGCTACGCTGACGTGCAACATGTGTCGCAGCTGGCCACATCACGATAGCTTGAGCGGTGCCTGCCGCAGTCAGCCTGAGATACCCAATCACGAACAGATTCACTAAGATTTCGGCGGGCGATACGTCGGCTTCAGGCCGTTGCTTCGATTGTGTGAAGAGGCAAGGACGCTTCTGAATGAAAATTCGTAATCCCTTCGTAAACTGGCTGCTTGCCCGAATTGGCACATGGTGTTTGCGTGCACTGTTCCTGACGGTCCGCATCGAGCACCACAAGGTGGCAGCAGACGGAACACCTTACGGGCGAGCTGCGGGGGCGACACGATTCTGCTTCTGTATGTGGCACGACGCCATTGTTACCGCAGTGTACTCCCTCAGGACATACAAACTGGCCGGCCTGATCAGTCGACATCAGGATGGTGGTTACCTTGCCCATGCCGTGAGACTGGCAGGAATCACGCCTGTACGAGGCTCCGCGAGTCGCGGCGGCGCGCAGGCGACGAAGCAGTTGATCGATCAGCCTGATCTTCACGTCTGCATCACTCCTGACGGACCGCGAGGACCACGACGAGTCATGAAGGACGGCATTGTATATCTTTCTTCGCGTACCGGACGACCGGTCGTCCCGACAACTCTGACGGGCACAAGCTACTGGTCCGTTCCCGGTGGCTGGTCGGACATGGTGGTGCCCAAACCGTTTTCTAAGATGATTCTGCTGGCAGGGGCCCCCATTGAAGTAGATCCGGATCTGAATCGCGAACAAATTTCAGAAGTCACTGAAAAAATCCAGAAGGAGATGGACCGTCTGGACCTGCTTGGGCAGCGGCTGATACGAGGTGACGAGTCTGTCCTGAAACTGCTGGGACAAATCGGCGTGTATCCCGACGATGTAATTTCTTCCGTCGACGCTCAGGAAGCCACACAGGCTGTCCAGCCAGGCGACGCCGATAGATCCACAAGTGTTCATCGAGTCGCCTGAGTATCAGATCCCGTGGGACTGTGTTTTGGCTTTTCGCGGCGTCGCCGAGGGCGCAGTCGCGGCAGGCTCCTGACTGTCGCTACGTCTGTGCGGCCTGCAGGGCTTGATCAAGATCGGCGAGGATATCGTCGATGTGTTCAATACCAACCGACAGCCGCACCATTTCGGGCGGAATGCCGCCCGCCGCCTGCTGCTCTTCCGTCATTTGAGAGTGCGTCGTGGTGGCGGGATGAATGGCCAGACTTTTGGCGTCTCCCACGTTGGCCAGATGCGAGAACAGGTCCAAAGCTTCTATGAAGCGGCTGCCTGCCGCCGCTCCACCCTTGATGCCGAAGATGACCATTGAGCCACCCTTGCCGCCCAGATACTTCTGCGCTTTGTCATGATTTGAATCATCCGTCAGACCAGGATATCGCACCCATTCGACGGCAGCATGGCTTTGCAGGTGTTTTGCGACGTCGAGTGAATTCTCGCAGTGTCGTTCCATTCGCAACGGCAACGTTTCGATGCCCTGCAGAAACATCCAGGCGTTATCCGGAGAGATACAGGCTCCCAGATTCCGCAACGGGATGACCCGCATCCGCAGGATGTATGCCAGCGGTGTAAGATCACCGAGATCGTGTGCCCAGCGAATACCGTGATAACTGCTGTCCGGCTCATTCATCAGCGGGAACTTTTCGCTTTTCCAGTTGAATGTTCCGCTGTCGACAACGATACCGCCAATGCCCGTCCCATGACCTCCCATCCACTTCGTGAGGGAATGCACGACGATATCTGCTCCATGTTCAATCGGACGCTGTAGGGCCGGTGTGCTGAATGTGCTGTCAACAATCAGCGGCAGACCGTGGTCATGCGCAATTTTCGAAATGGCTTCCAGATCCGAAATCTCGAGGCCCGGATTACTGACCGTTTCGCAAAACAACGCTTTGGTCTTATCGTTGATGGCCGCAGCAAAGTTGTTGGGATCGCCCGGATCCACGAATCGAGCCTTAATGCCAAACTGTGGCAGGATGTCGTTGAACTGCGTGAAGGACCCACCGTAAAGATTGTTGGCAGACACGAATTCGTCACCAGCCTGCATAATGTTGATCAGACTGTAGAACACTCCACTGGTACCGGAAGCCAGCGCCAGCGCCCCAGCTCCGCCTTCCAGTTGAGCGACTCGTTGCTCAAGGACATCGTGCGTCGGATTCATCAGGCGCGTATAGACGTTGCCCAGTTCTTTCAATGCGAACAGATCAGCCGCATGCTCTGTGCTGTTAAACACGTAAGAACTGGTCCGATGCAGCGTGACGCCGCGTGAATTGGTGACTGGGTCCGGCTGGGCGCCGCCGTGAAGGCACGTTGTTTCGAACTTCATTAACTCCGGTCTTTCATTTGTTTGGACGGTGATGGCAATCTTGTGACAGCATCGACCAACGAAAATCGCGGCGACGTGCCGGAACGAAGTCTGTGCTGAATCTTACACTTCATCAGGAACGAACCGGATCTGCAACCGAGTGCTGATTAAGCTCAAGCGATCTGACGCCTGCGAACGATGGCTGTTGGTACACGATCATAATGCGTTGCTGGCTGAGAACAGCGAACATCTGTGGAAACGACCTGCCACCACTTTTCTCTCGGGAGCACGCTGCAAATCAAATACTTCGCGACCCTCAGCGTTCTGACTGAACTCCACCGGAAAAAACATTCGTCACGCAGTACCGGAGGCAGGTTGTCGAAACACGTACGGTCGGAATCGCTGTGAATCATGGGAAATGTTCCGAGTGACCAGGACTGACACCCCGGGCTGCGCAGCTATCGTATTCCTCAGAAATGGAAGAGTTGAACATTGCTGTCCAGTTCTTGAGACTATGGCCTCTGTGAGACGATATGAAGGCATCCACATTATGGTTCTTTATCGTTGGCCCCGATCTTCTGAGTGCTGTTTTCGAATCGCCGGACGCTGGTTTTGGAAAGTGCCGAATCAATGAAGTTTTCAAACGGTGTCTGGTTAATCCTGATTATCTGGTCGATGGTGCCGGCGGATCGTGCGGAAGCACAGTTGTTTGGCCCACGAGATATCGGTCGCAATGCTCGTGGGCAGCAGCTGACGGGCATGGAATCAGCAGGATCGGTCGGAGCAAACCGGCGATTTGTGCGGGGACAACGTGCGGTGAATGATTTTGTCGGATCTGATCGTGACGATGCGGCAGCCTTCGTCGGGAACATCCAGTCGACAAACGACGGTGTAGTCACAGATTCAGTCGCTGGACTGCGTGAACAGGCGACAGTGAGAGTGAATCGAGCGCGTGTGCGAAAAACAACCGGACTTTACGCGGCACGGCTTTCGCCCACAATGGCGATGCACCTTCCGGGGCATGGCAACTTTACGGAGAGGCCCGCAATTTCCGTCGCTCTCAGCAGTCTGAGTGAGCAACGCGGGTTTCAGATCAGTCTTTCTCCCACACAGCGGTCCGTGGTTCTGACTGGTACCGTTCCGACAAAGCACGACCGAAAGATCGCTGAGCTGCTCGTGATGTTCGAACCCGGTCTTGAAAGCGTAAAGAACGATCTTCAGGTAGTTCCGTAAGCGCTGCGGGCGGCGTCGGAAACACCTCCTGGCCTGATGGAGTCAATACATCAGGAACGACGTGCTGTGCCGTTGATGTCCTGTCATCGTTTCCTCTGACGTTCTGACTGGTGGCGTTCGAAAACAAGTCAACGGCTGTGTATGCCTGATGATGATTGCTGAAATTCCTGTCCGTGAATCCCGGCGTCAAATGAATTTCCGATGTATTTAATCCCGGATGCGGTTTACGTTTTTCGCGCTTTGGTGTGCTCGTCTCGTATGAGACCTGTTGCACACCATTTGCAGATTTTCCGGACGCCATGCGCGCGGGCAGCGGCACTGCCCCGGCAAGAATGATTTTCGCCGGCGCAGAGGTGACTTCGGCACCGTTGCGGCCAACAAACCGAGCCACCAGAGTTAACTCTTTGTGTGCACCACCCGCGTCATCCCAGGGAAGCCACAAGCTGTACGAATCTCCGATTTTC
>JABABI010000168.1 GCA_014238335.1 Fuerstiella sp. | reverse complement strand
AAGAAGCCGAAGCCGTGCGGTCCCGCCTGGCTCGGGCAAAGAAAGATTTTCGGAAGAGGTATGACGCTTTGAAGAAGACGAAACTTGTGAGAAGGGAATCGTGACGACGGATGTCGCGCAATTCGTCGCGAAGTTCGGTCGCAGTGCCGCCTGGTGTGGCTGACCTGGCCTCGCTGCGACTGATCCGCGGACACAGATGATTGACGAAACTGACGATCTCAACCATGACCAACGATATCACACAAAACGACGATTTTCCTGAGTCGGCAATTCAGTCGCTCGACGAGGACGCTGCGCAGCTGCAGGCGGATGTCGTGGCCAACGCGATTGCCGCGGCTGGCGACGTCTTTGCCGGTGAACCGACGCATTCAACAGCCGCTTGTGCCAATGTAGACAGTGCCAATGTAGACAGTGCCAATGTAGACAGTGCCAATGTGGACAGTGACAGCTTCAGCAGCCGCAACCGTACCATGCTCGGCCCGGCCTTCGAAACGCAACCGGAAACCACTCCGAAACCCCCAGGACGCAGAACTATGTTTGCCTTTGCAAAGCCTCTTGCCGTGCTGACTGCTTCCGTCGCGATGTTCGTGGTCGCGTGGTTCTGGTCGCCCGGAACGGTCACGGCGGATATCACACTGGGCGATGTTCTGGATCAGTTGCAGGACGCGAAGAGCCTGAAGCTGGAGGTCACCAAAGATGGCAAAGACGCGGAAGTGCTGGTGGCGGGCAACTCTGTGCGCTGGCAGGATTCGCCTCAGCAGTACCGCATCGCAAGCGGCTCGCGACTGTGGAGAATCGACGAAGCCGCGAATACTGTCAGCGACGGTGCCAACCCGTGGGCCACGAGGGATGGAGGGAAAACAGATCTTATTGCTCTGGTCGATGGGATGAATTCGAACCGCCTGCGGTCCATTCGCGCGTCGAAGCAGATTGAACACGCTGGCGTGTTGTGTAACGTCTTTTTGTTTCAGGCAGGCCGTGACTCAGCCGGCCCCACAGTGCGGGCTTACGCGGACGCGAAGTCGAATCAACTGTATTCCCTGGCGTGCTGGGCACCGGGGATTGATCCTGCGACGACTCTTCCGCTGGCCGAACTGCGACTTGTGAAACGCAACATCGACTTCGACGAATCGGTGTTCGTCGTGGGCAAGTCGCTTTCCGAAGATGGTCGCATTGGCAAGATCACCGAAACTCAGGGAATGGTGCTGTTGCGGCCAAAAGCCAATCGCCGCTGGACTCCGGTATATGGTCCGATCACGGTGAAGCCTGGTGACTGGATTCGAACAGATGTTCGCGGAGCCAACGCGGTATCGATCATACTGAGTTCCGGGTATCGGCTGATTGTCGGTCCCGGAACGCTGGTTGAGATCGCTCAGCCGGGCGACGTTGTCCTTCATCGCGGGGAAGTGAATGTCACCGGCAGCAAGAAAGCAGCCGCATCGCTGAAGCTTGTCGCCTCGAACGAACAGTCCGCCAGCCTCGGCAGTGGTGAACGATTTCACTTCAACATCGATCGTAAGGATCGACTGCAGAAACAGGATGTCAAACCACTTTGGTTAGCCGGATTTGAAGGTTCGACGAACAACGAATCGATTGGCGCGCTGATCACAAAAGTTGACGGCCGCGACGTGCCGCTGACGGTTGGTTTCCACAAGGTGAACGTCGAAATTCGGGACCAGATTGCGCGCACGACAATCGAAGAATCGTTCGTCAATCACACGGGGTCGCGACTGGAAGGCGTCTTCCACTTCCCGCTGCCGCAGGACGCCTCCATCAGCGGGTTCGGCATGTGGATCAACGGCGAATTAATCGAAGCAGACGTCGTCGAAAAACAACGAGCACGTGAGATCTACGAAGAGATTCTGCGACAGAAGAAAGACCCCGGCCTGCTGGAATGGACGGGTGGTAACATCTTTAAGGCCCGCGTATTCCCGATTGAAGCTCGATCAGAGAAACGTATCAAAATTGTGTACACGCAGGTGCTGCCGATGCGCGCCAACAAGTACCGGTATGCCTGCGGACTGCGCAGTGAGATGCTGCAGAAGACGCCTCTGCGAGAACTTTCGCTGAACGTCACGGTCAGTTCGGCGCTGTCGCTGAAGTCCATCAACTGCGCGACTCATTCCGTGCGGTCCGACATCGCGAAGCATTCGGCGACGCTGGAATTTGACGCTCAAGACTACACGCCGACGCGCGATTTCGAAGTTGTCTGTGAAGTGAATTCCCAGGAGGCCGACGTTGTTGTTGTCCCGCATCAGCGCGGCGATGACGGTTATTTTCTGGCTCAGGTCACACCACCATCTCCCGCTGGCAACTGGCAGCGAGAAATTCTGCCGGACGGAAGTCCACTGAACCTGCTGCTGGTGTGTGACACTTCGGGGTCGATGGATTCCACGAAACGCGAACAACAGCAACAGTTTGTGTCGGCGGTACTGGCATCGCTCGGGGACAAAGACAGTTTCAATATCGCGTACTGCGACGTGGACACACGCTGGCAAAATCCGTCCGCGGTGAAAGCCGGCGATGAAACAACGGAAGCCGCCGTGCAGTGGCTTGAGGGACGACGGTCGCTCGGATGGACGGACCTCGATCGAATGACGAAGTCGGTGGTGGATCGGTTGTCGCGAGGTGCTGGCGGACAGGGCAGCGGGGAAGGTCATGTCCCGGGCCGGAACATTGAACGAGAGAGTGAGGCCGGGAACGCGACCGACGCCCACACGCACGTCATTTACGTTGGCGATGGCATTGCGACGGCTCGTGATGCCGACCCGCAGGAATTCGTGAATCGTATTCGTCGCATGACGAAAGACCTGGACGGCGGAACGTTCCACGCGGTATCGGTGGGCAGCAGTTTTGAATCCGGCGTCCTGAAAGCGATTGCTGCCGTTGGCGGTGGCAGTGTGCGGAAGATCGAAGGCGAAGTGACACCGCAGCGAACGGCTCATGAATTGCTGAATGAGATCGCTCAACCGGGCCTGACGGACATCGAAGTCGACTTCAAGGGCATCCAGGTGGCCGCCGTTTATCCGGGTGAACTGCCGAATCTGTCGGCGGGCATGCAGCAGATCATCGTTGGTCGTTACCTGCCAACCGACGGAAAGAATCAACAGGGCGAAATTATCATCACCGGCAAACGCAACGGCGAGAGCGTGCGTTACGCGTCGCGGATCACGCTTCGGGAAGCGGAAAAGGGCAATAGCTTCATTCCACGGCTGTGGGCACGAGCTCACCTTGATCACCTGATGGAACAGGGCAGCAATCAGTTCATCAAAGACGAAATCATCGCGATGTCGGAAGAGTTCCACATCATGACACCGTATACGTCGCTGCTGGTTCTGGAAAGCGATGCTCAACGAGAACAGTTTGGCGTCAAGCGGCGATTCCTGATTCGCGACGGCGAAAAATTCTTCGCCGATGGTCACAGCAATGCGAACTTCGAACTGCTGCAGCAACAGATGAAAGCCGCGGGCAACTGGCGTCTCGGTCTGCGGCAGGACATTCTTCGCAGCCTGGTCGAAATGGGACGCGATCCGGATTTGTTTCTGCAACAGCAACAGTACGGTTTCCAAGCCGAATCCAGTGGCATGATCGTGGTGGGCGGGGCCGGCACTGGCGGTGGATTTGGCGGCGGTGGCAGCGGATGGTTTAGGGGTTATGACGGACGCATGGGCGGCGGTGGGCGTTTGAGTCGTGATCTGTCGATGAAGGTGGACGCATTGTCAGCAATGCAGCCCATGGATGGTCTGTCTGAGGGTCAAAGCCTGATGGACCTGGAAGACATGGACATCGAAGACGAAAATCTCATGGCCGGGCTGGAGGAAGAATTTAAGTCGGTCGAGCGACGGATGGTCAAGAAGGAGGCTGGACTGGCAAAGACGATTTATGACATGCCGGCCAACGTGGCCCCTGCGCGACAACAGGTCGCCTCGAGTCGGTTGAATCAGCAGGCGATCTTTGGCAACAGAAGGGATAAGGCTTCTCGCGCGAGGGGGCTGTTTGGCAAAGACATGAACGGAATCCTGCCCTCCTCCCTGCCAGTCGGCGGAAAATCGTACTCCGGCGCGGCGTACGGTCGATACAACTCCGGCTACTTCAATCCGCAACAGTACACCGGTTGGCTCAACGAACTGTTCCCGGGACTGTCGGCACCTCCTGCGAAGCCGGCTAACATCATTTCCAGCTGGCCGAAAGAAGCTCAGGCCGTTGCCGACGCGTTGATGACTTCGATTCAACTCGCCGATGGTGGGGGGATGGAAATCCGTTCGACGTCGGAAAGCTTCAACGCTCGCTGGGGGTTTCGGTCCGGCGATTCGTCGACCACCATCGTCTACAGTCCGCAGCGCTGGGTGTCCGTGCCTTCCTCCGGCAACGGACATGACCTGGTCAACTGGTGCGACAACAAGCTCCGCGGGATCGCTTCCCGAGCCTACAATCTTGGACGATCGCGCGCTTCCACATCACGCGACCTGAGTACGTTTCATCCGGGGACTCGGCCGCACGCGACATCTTCGTTGGCGAAAACGCACACAACGTGGACACCAGAAGTCGGCAGGGACGCCGATGGTAACACCGTGCTGACGCTGCGTTCACCGGCGGAACAGAATCAACAGACCATGAAGCTGTTCATCGACACAGAACGCAACGTCGTGCTGAAGGTCGAATCGTTCACCGGCGACAAACTAAATTTCACGAACGTGTATTCCGATCACGTTCAGCTGGCCGGCTGCTGGTGGCCGCAAAAGGGCGAAATCCGGGACAGCAAAGGTCGACTGACACATCGCTGGACACAACAGGTGCAGCAACTGACCGCCGACAAATTCGCGACTCGTTACACCGACGAGCTGCCGAATCCGGAAGCCACGCAACTGTTGTCATTCCCGATGCCAACGATACAGGAAGCTCGGGTCGCTGACGAATCCGCCACGGCCGACTTCGACGATTGTCTGATTCTATTGCTCGACGCCAGCCAGATTCAGGACTGGGACGCGGCTCTGAAGTTCCTGGCGAAGCTGGAAGCAACGGCGGCCGATAAACCAGGACTTCGGTGGATCCGTCAGCGCGTTCTCACGGCCGCTCGAAAGAATGAAGAGTCTCGACAGTTGTTACTGACACTCGCGAAATCGCTGGCTGACCAGAAGCAAACCAACGAACATTTCCTTGCCAATCAGACCATCGGCCAGGCCAGCAGCATCGTCGACAGTAACGAATTGCTGGAATTGCTGGAGGTCATCAAACCGGTCTTCGATCGTCAGCCGAAGTTTGCTCGGGCACCGCGTCAATGGAAGCAACAACGCGTCAATGCGCTGGTGAAACTGCAACGAGTTGACGAATGGATGCCGCTGTATCGTGAAATCGCCGCCGAATCGTCATGGGAATACAACCTTCAGGCCAGTTACGCTCGGCAACTTGCCGCTGTCGGCGAATTCGAAAAAGCGTTTGCGTGGCTCAAACAGGAGATGGCACGCGATGCCGAACGGATGCCCCACGAAATGCAGAATCTGCGAACCACGTACGCCGACCTGTTGCAGCAAAACGACTTCGTCGCCCGGTTGATTCCGTTCCTTGCCGAATGGATCGCCGAAGAACCGACAGACCGCACACCGTACGATCGGTATCTGGCGGCGCTGGTGATGGAGAATCGAATGGACGAAGCCGACGATCAGGCTTCGAGGTGGCTGAAGGACTTCCGGAAGCCGGGGAAACTGGCAGACCATGAACTTATGAAACTGCGGGCCGCACTGCTATACGGCATCGGCAATCGTTATCAGCACCACAACAACTGGATGGCCCCCCAGTGGCGAGAGCCGCTCAAAGACGTGGCGATCTACTTCCTGAACCATGAACACCACATCGACATTGTCGGTCAATTTCTGGGACACCATCTTTTTGAGGGCAGTAAGCAGGCTCTGGAAGCTCGAACCGAAGCAGCGCGGCTGCTGAAAGTTAACGTCAGCGAATTTTCGGCCGAACGGATTTCAGCACTGATGAGCTGGACGTTGAACTCCCCGGATCTGGAAACCTCCGACTGGGTAGCCATCGCAAAAACGTTGCGAAGTCGATGGGACGGCATCGAAGAACTGAACAAACGAGGTAACTTCGCCGCCGCGTTGCTGCGAATCTACCAAAAGATTTCGCCGGAAGATCTGCATCTGCAGTTCATGCGAGACCGCATTGCTCGCGCAGAAAAGATCGACGATCCGAATCCCGCCGCTCAATTCCGTAAAGTGCTGTTCGATACACTGCTGACTCGGACGTGGACAGCCGATCGTGAATCGGAAGTCTTCCGACTGTTGCCCGACATTCACAGTTGGCACAGCAATGGAATGCACTTTGTGCCGCTGCTGGCTGCGTTGCATCAGGCTGTCGATGCCATGGTGCAGCAACGCATCAACGCCGACAATGAAAAACTGCAGAACGAAGATCACCCGGAACAACTAACGCGCCGCGAACTCGCTCAAGAACGAGTCGGATTCCGCGACGCGGCTCGCAAGGGACTGATCGACCGGCTTAACAGCGAACGAAAACGGCTGGACGTACCTGTTCCCGGATTCACTACGGGCGACATCTACAAACTGCTGCGACGGTGGATGCACATCGAATCCATGCACTTCGAAGTCCTGACGGCCGACAACAGTGATGGAAAGCTGTTCGACGAAAACGGCACGTTCGATCGCATCGTTCGGGAATGTCGAGCGATCATCGGTGACGCTCCGACCGCTCTGCCGAAGCGTCCAAAGGACGAAGATGAACAGGACCGTTTTCGCCTGCAGCTGCTGGAAGTTATGCGACAGGAGCGCGCGTTGACCATGCTGACAAACCTCGCCCTGCGACGATCGGCCCCGAAGGAACTGCCTGCCAGCGTGATGGCGTTCGTCAACAAAGGCATCGCGTCCGGCGGCGGCGACGCGCTGGCCTGGAAAGAACAGAGATTGTCGATGCTCATCGCTCTCGATCAGCCGGAACAAATTGAACAAGATCTTCGCAAATGGATTCGCGAAGAAGACTATGTGGCTGACAAACAAATGATGCTGGCACGCATTCTGGCCGAACAGGGAAAAGTTGAAGAGGCGATCACGCTGATGGAAACTGCCGAACGCAAGGTACCGCTTTCCGGCAGCGACTATTCCGCGCTGGCCGACTGGTACATGGTGATTGATCGCAAAGATGATTACCGCCGAGCTCGCGTGCAGGTCTTCAAACAGGTCGAAGAGTGGCGGCTGGCTCAGTGGATCGATCAGAAGCGACAGCCGTGGAACACAAGGGGTATTCGCCACCCCACGGAACTTGATGAACAGGTATTGTTCGCTTTCCAAGCGCTCTTTGAAAAAAGCAACTCGCCCGGCGACTACGTTTACACGCTGCGAAACTTCTATACCGCGTGTCGCGATTTCCGTTTGTTGAAGATGGTGGCGGATTCGGTGGTCGGTCGCACGCCGCAGCAGGTTTACAACTTCCTGTCAAAGGTGCAGAGCAATCTGCTTCAGGAAGTTCGCAACGAAGCCACGGCCGATCAGATTATGGAGGGACTGGAGGAAGTCCGCGACGAAGCCAAAACGCCGATTGATCGTCGTGCTCTCGATCTGCTCGAAGCAATGATCGAACGCAGATCCTCCGAAGTTCTGAACGAACCAGGGCCCCATGTCGAGGCGGCGGTCACGGCGATGAAGCGAGCCTTCAAACACGAATGGGCGAGCGGTGAATTTGTGCAGATGGCCGCTTTCCTTGACGGCATGGGAACGATCAGCCAGCGAGGACTGAATGCCGAACGACTGAGGCAACTGCGAGCTCTTCACGCGATGAGCGAAGCCGGCACGGTCGAGAATGTCGAAATCGGCTGGTCACTGGCTCATGCTCTTTACTATTCGCACGACGAACGAAACGAAGGCCTCTCCATCATTGAACTCGCGTTGAAGCAGTACCGCGACGAACATCCGGGTGCTTTGCCGAGTCGTCTGAATACGCAGTTCAGCGGTCACATGCTGCTGCTGGAAGGACAGAAGCTGTTCGCAGAAGCTGAAGTGGTGATCCTGAAGGAACTGGAGCAGCCGCACAACGTGTCTCAAAAGTTCTGGCTGAAGCAGCGTTTGAATGAATGTTACATGAGTGCTTACCGCAATGAAGGTCGACTCGCATTCGGCAGCGGTGGAGATCTTTACCACAACCTTCTGAAATACCTGTTGAAGGAAGCCGAATCACGTCGTGACAGTTATCGAGACCAGGCGATGTCACACGTCCTGACGGTCTTCCGTAACAAACAGCACCGCGACAGTACGTACGACAAAGATGTGAAAAGGTACGCCTTCGAACAGTTTCCGAAACTGATTCGACCGCAGGACAGCAACTACCGCAATCAGATCAGCAACACATCCGAAGCTGTTAAGGATCTGATCGGTTACCGCAATGGCCTGGCCTTCCTGATTGAACGTCTCGAAGTTTATCCGGCGCGGTTTGAACACACATGGGAAAACGGCTGGCAGCAGTTCGGGTATCGCATGGCGGAATGGCGAAAGAAAGCCGGAGGTCTCGGCGATCTGGAAAAACGACTGCTGAAGATCGCGCTGGCTGAGCTGCGCCGCAACCTGATCAGTTCGCAGCATCGCAATCAAGCGATGATGGAAAAACGGCACTCGTATTTCTGGGGCGAAAAGGAAGCTGACTTTGCTCGTGTCGCGAACGAAGTGGCACAGGAACACAAGGACTCCGGACAGATTGTGTCCGGGTCGGCACAGTACCTTTTCCATTACCTCGATCACCACAACCGAGCGATCGAACTCATGTTCGATGCGCACGAACGTGAGATTCTGAACGAAACGCAGCAGATTCAACTGGTCGACATGCTGCACAATCGCAAACGCTGGGGCGAATCTGTACCGCTGCTGCAGCCGATCGTGAAAAGTTCACCGGATCAGATGGCGTTCCGCGTGCGATTATTGAAAGCGTACAACCGATCTAAACGTCATCAGCGAAAAGACGAATTGCTGGCCGAAACCGAAACTCACTTCCGTGAAAAGAAACTGTGGAATGAAGGCAATATGGCTCAGCTTGCCGGTTGCATGGTGGAGATCGGTGAAAACAAAGTGGCCGTAAAGTACTACAGCGAATTGATTCCGTTGCATCAGCGGAACGCTCCGAATCAGGGCATCGGGAATGGCACGCTTTCAGGATACTACCAGCAGTTGTCACGGGCTCACGCAAGGTTGTATCAGACGGTGGATGCGGTCGACGCCGCAGCGGGAGCGATCGTGTCATGGGGACCGCGACACGAAGATCGCAAGAGTGCAACGCACGTGATGAAGTCGGCCATCATCAGCTCGAAAGATCGCCACGGCTTTGTTGCTCATCTGGACCAACAGGCAAAAGAAACCGGCAGTGACAGCGCAGTCATTCGCAAGGTGCTGGGCATGGTGCTCGCCGAACTGAAACAGCACGACAAAGCCGTCACCCAACTCAAGATCGCCATCGAACTGCAGCCCACCGATGCCGAAACGCACACCGCGCTGATCAAATCGTACGACGCGCTGAAGAAATCAGACGCTGCCGTTGATCAGATGATCGCCCAGCTCAACTTCGACCGCCACAACCTGGCTCTGTACAAACAGATCGCTGAGCGACTGAAAGAGAATGAAGAACTATCCGAACGAGCTGCCACATCGCTGATCGAAGCCGCTCCCATGGAAGCGGAACACCATCAGGCTCTGGCCGAATTCCGGGAGCAGCAGAATCGGTGGTCAGACGCGATCACTCATTGGCAACATGTCGCCCGACTACGTTCACTCGAACCCAACGGACTGCTGAAACTGGCCGCCGCCCAGATCCACGAAGAGCACTGGGACAGTGCAAAAGCCACGGTCAGAAAGCTTAGCCGGAAACAATGGCCCGAACGCTTCCGCGCGGTCGACGGGGAAATCCGGAAGCTGCAGGGAATGCTTCCGTAGTCGAATCACTGGTTTCGAGCAGACGACAGAGTCACGCGGTCACGTCGTTGTGTTGTGCAGGCCGATGGCGATCACGGCCGAATGGTCAAAAAACTGAACCGACCGCAAAGCTCTTTGACACTCAGGTTTAGAAATAGAAATCGTTTGCGATTTCGGCCGTGCGTCGGCCAGAGATAGCGACCACTGATCGTGAAATTGGCGGCGTTTTGCGGTGAGCCCGTACCGTCATCGCAGATCGTGCATGTTCCAGTCGCTGAGAAGTATCCTCAAGCATCGCGTCGGAGGTCGTACTTCAGCATGCCACCGAGTCGTTCTCGGCACTCGATCTTACCAGCGACGGCA
>JABABI010000167.1 GCA_014238335.1 Fuerstiella sp. | reverse complement strand
GCGATTGCTGAACTTTCCGATGAGTCTTAAGCAAAGCGACGCAGGAGGACGTGGGGCCTCTGTCACAATGTCGTTACGCAGTACGGCCGGACACTGATCCTGATGCGTGATAACGACATCCGCGTCACCATCATTGTCGAGATCGGCAGTCGCCAGCCCACGCCCAGGATGCGATCTCTGGAAGTAACTCCCCACAGAACTTCCCAGCATCTGAAAACGCCCCTCGTTGTTCTGCCACACCAGTGCAGGCTGTTCATAGGGAACATCGCGTGACATCTGCTGCAGATTGTCGTCAACGTGCCCGTTCGTGACGATCAGGTCTTTCCAGCCATCAAGATTCAAATCCACGATTGCGGTTCCCCATCCGACCCACGGCTTCGAAGCCGCGGCAAGGCCATGGGTCGTTGAAACATCGTGAAAATCATTTGCAGAATGCTGCAAATACAGGGTGTTGTATTCACCTTCAAAATTTGTCACGAACAAATCCGACAGTCCATCCCGGTTAACGTCGCCCCCCGCGACACCCATGCCAGCCTGCATCTGACCGTTCCGATCATATGCGGTCCCGCTGATCTCCGTGACGTTTGAGAATTCGCCACCGCCGGTATTCAGGTACAGAAAGTTCGGATGTATGTCATTCCCGATATATAAGTCGACATCGCCGTCACCATCAACATCGGACGCCAGCACTCCCTGAGCACGACCGCTCTGTTCGTCAAGACCTGCTGCCGACGTGACGTCATGAAACGTGCCGTCTCCAAGATTCCGCAATAGACAATCCTGCTCGGGCTTCAGTGACTTGGGGCTGCAAAAGATTCGAACGTCGGCTGCTCGATCACCACAAAATGGATTCTCATCAAACGACCACTCGCCATAATTGCAGACATACAGGTCGAGCAAACCGTCGGCGTTGAAATCGAGAAACGCAGCGCTGGTCGAAAAATCTCCCCCGAAAGAAATCGGATATGGCTCAAATGTACCGTCACCCAGATTTCGATACAGACGATTCCGGCCGAACCGAGTGACATATACGTCCGGAAATCCGTCCGAATCGAAGTCACCGACCGCGACAGCAACTCCGTACCCAGGGTCGCCCAGTCCCGATTCACTGGTTACATCCTGGAATTTCCATTCGCCCAGATTACGATAGATTTTGTTGACGGGACCGTCGCTTCCGGAATCAATTGGAAATGAACGTCCGGTCGCGAAATAAAGATCGACTCGACCGTCAAGATCGCAATCGATCATCCCCATCCCGCTTCCGTTCGCTGCCGGAAACGGCTTTTGCTTTGAATTTCCACTGACGTGCTGAAATTCGACTCCAGTTGCAGTAACGGGGACCTCGAACAGCTGAATTGTGGCATTCTGATCTGCCTGGCCATTTCGCGGACCATTCCCCGATGCGTTCGTGGTCGGTTCAATAAAAACCTGTTCGCCAGAGGGCTGGGACCCGCCCATCGGAATATCGGAATCGGTCTGCTGCGTACAGCCAACGACGACACACGCAAGCACGATGGCACATATAGTTGATGGTGTAAGTGGCATGTGGTCAGGACGAATAGGCAACGTTCGAACAGTTCCGGCGGTATCTGCAACAGACGCTCTCAGGTAATTCGTCGGCTCCAGAACGCGTCACCGGAGTGTAGCGACTTTCGCCAATGTTCCGTTGCCTAATTGCTCGTCGAACCCGCTATACATCCGCACTAGTCTAGTATTGCTTTCCTATCAGGCTACTCAACTCAGGAAGCTCAGTCCGTTGGCGAATGGACTCCGCCAGATCCCGCAGCAGATCTGCGTCCGGGTGCTGCAACAGCATGTCACTCACAATTCTCTCAGCACTGGCCCATTGCTTCTGATCTGCCAGGTCGTAGGTGTGAAGGAAACCGGACCAGAAGGGATCCTTTTCCTTCCGAATGAGCTCAGCAATCTGACTTCGCTTCTTCTCCGAATCTCTCAAAACGTTAGCACGGTCTCGCCACCGCTCGGTATTCTCTTTCTGCTGCAGCTGCGCGTATGCACGCTGCAGTACATATGCTGAACTGCTTTTCATGTGATTTGCCGCTGCCAACGGCTGCATCAGTTCAACGGCTCGCTGAGGCTGCCGGTCTCGCAGCGCCTCATTCGCCAGTTCCTCGCGTGCGTCCGCGTTCATTTCGTCGCAGCGCAACGCTTCCTGCCAGGCTTGACTGGCCTGGTCCTGCCGATTGGTCTGAGAATACGCTTTGCCCAGGTATGTATAGGCTCTGGCGATAGATTCTGTTTTCACACTTTCTTCCAGAACCTCGGCTGCGTGCTGTGGAAATCCCAGTTCGAGCAATTCCTCACCGACCATCGCCTTAAACTCTCCAGACGAAATCTGAAGATTCGTCGCTGCCGGATTCGTCTTCAGGACAATCTCCCAGGCATCCAGTGCGGCTCGGCGATCCCCTCGATCGTGATGGATTGTTCCGATCATGACGTAGGCCTGTTCTTCATGACCAGAGACAGTTGACAGTTGCTTCGCCGTGTGGAGAGCGTCTTCGTATTGCCTGAGACGAATTCGGGCCACCGTCAGGCGATAAAGCGTTTCCGGATCGGCAGGTGCACTTTGAAGAAGAATTTCCAGAACGGAAACCGCGCGAAGCCATTTTTCGGAAGAAAGCAGACTCACCGACCACGCACGCACAGCATCCGTATCGTCGGGAAACCCGTTCGATTCCAACGCAACTCTTCGAAACAATGCATCCGCGGCATCGTGGCGGCGGAGCCCGGACAGTGCGCGGGCTTTGAGAATCTGCGCCCGACTGTCGTTCCGATGGCCTGCCAGAAACTGGTTCGCCAATGTCAGCGACGCACCAAAATCTTCTTCGTCCAGCAGCGCTGAAATGTCTCGCAGAGGCTGATCCTGCCACCAGATAACCAACCCGACCGACGCCAACATTGCCAGACACACCAGCAACCGCCTGTTCCGCACGTGTCTGCGGCGTCGCTCCACCGTGGTTGATGATGGGGCACGAGAAGACATTTGAGATGTGCGTCCAAATATCGCGGATTGTGTTAGGGGCAGAAGCTTCAGCAGCGGACTGCAAC
Source organism: Fuerstiella sp. (assembly GCA_014238335.1). Lineage (GTDB taxonomy): Bacteria > Planctomycetota > Planctomycetia > Planctomycetales > Planctomycetaceae > Fuerstiella. Next base: position 7,363 of record JABABI010000167.1, on the reverse strand, counting down.
AGCCTTAATTGCAGAATTAGAATACCAACGGAGCAGGCCGTTTTCAACGTATTCTGAACGTGGTGCAGCAGCCGTAGATTATCCGCACCTACGACCGCGTTTCAAAAGAAACGTACGGCGGTGTTGTGCCTGAGTTTGCCAAAGCGGGTCTGCCCTGGTTTCGCGACCGCAACAACGTCAGCACCAACGTGTGAAACGGTGTCGGCCTGGGCAGCGCAGTACAAACGAAAACCGCCTCGCGCAAGGCGCGAGGCGGTCTGTATGAACGTTGTTGGTGATTTGTGTCGCAGCGCGCTAAATCACGCCTCCATGAACACGGTATGGCGTTGCCAGGTCGGGAAGCTCAAGGCCCCAGATGCGTTCCCAGATTTCCGGGATGTGACGCAGACTTTCGGACGAGTAGATTAATTGTCGAGCGCGAATGTCCGGAGAAGGGTGCCAGATCGGCATTGCACACCCGATATTGAAGGACATGCAACCCAGCAATAATCCCATGAGAAGACGTTTTCGCAGTTTCATCATCGTATCCTTCCGTGGCCCCGGCTCCTGATCATCGTGCGTTGTCGCACTTTCAAATCCAGAGGCCGAATGATCACTTCCCGGTGTTTTCAATGCTCAACGAGCGGTTGTCCAGTTTTGTATCCGGCAACTCAACCTGAAAACATGATCTGATGCGACGGCGACTTCTCTTCAGCCGTTATGACTGTTTGGGGAGGGACCTGCCGGTGGCTTATAAACGGGCGGTGGTGCGATCGATCCCGGTCCATGCTGCAACGGAACAGTTGACTGCCTTCCCGGAAGCGGTGCCAGACTGGAAGCGACCGCCTGAGCCGCCCGTTCTGCCTGTTCGCGAGCGAATTCGGCTTCTTCCAGTTGCAGCACGCGTTCTTCCATTTCCTTGCCAGGCTTGAACGTAACTACAAACTTGGCAGGGACTTCCACCTGTCCGCCGGTCCGAGGATTGCGGGCCTTGCGAGCCGCTCGTTTTTTTACCTCAAACACCCCAAAGTTCCGTAACTCGATGCGGCGGTCGGTAACGAGCGTTTCGACGATGGCATCAAAGGTCTTTTGAACGATTTCTTTCGTCTTCAGCTGGGTCAGCCCCAACTCTTCCGAAATTGCTTTCACAATCTCTTTCTTGGTCACGACCAAAATCTCCCGACAAAGGCCTTTTGAGTATCTTCATGCAACCACCAGAATGACTCAACTGTATGGTTGCAACAGACTTACTGTCAAGACCCTTGTTCAACACACGTGCGGCTATCGGACCGAACGGTCCCAGGCACACCCAATGTTCGCACTGGATCATGTCTTCAGATTGAGTTGCCAAAGATCACAGGTCGTAGCGGCAAAGGACCGCACAACATCATCCGTTATCGACATGATGCGTCCGGATTTTCAGCAAAATCCTCACAATCGTTACAGATTCTGACGTTTGGTTAACCCTACGGCACCACGATGGGTCCGTTTTCGGCGTAAGTGTAGTCTGACGTACGTTTTGCGATGAAATCGTCTGTGTTTCGCAGGAACTACCTCAGACTCCCAGCCCCCGCCACCGGCATAGCTCTCAACCTCTGTTTTCCTTTAGAGTCACCAAATCCTGAACTCGATCTGTCACAGGACTAAGGTTGCCTTTTCTGTTTGTCGTCACTTCGACATGATGATTCGCGATTGGAAAAGACCGGTCGCTTACCGGTAGAATGCACCTCTTCCTGGCCTTGTCTTTTTGGAATGCTTCATGAGTCACCAGACTTCACGGCTCAACTGTATTGCCGCGGACATTCGGTCCGGGTTAATCGTCTGCGGGATTATCACAGCGACCGTGTTTCTGGCCGGATGCAGCGAGCGACGATTGGTGGCTCCAGCGCAATCTCCGTCTGCCGCAAATGCAGAGCCCGCAGAAAACGCGACTCCGCTCAGTAGTGACAGGGCGGAGTGACACTATCCGAGGTCCGGTCTGCAGGCGGAACACCAATTCTCGGTGGCTGGTTTCGTGTTTCTTCGGTGCCGTTGGCAGCGTGTTACTCCCATACCACACGGGCCGACACACATCATCACCAGGCTGGAAGGTTCGGGGACGGCGGCGCTGTGGACAGCAAGTCCCTGTACATCGAGGAAACTAAACGAGCCGACAACCGAGCCCGTCGACGTAATGATGTTTCGCAGCTGATTCGTATCAGCGTCCGCGCCGAACAGGGTGTTCGTGTTGGAATCGGAATGGAAAAGGCGAATGGGAAAAGTGCCAGGAACCGTTTCCGAAGATTCTGTTTGGCGGCAGCACCTGTTCTTGCGGCGACTGCCATAACGCGCCGCAGGAAGACTCGTGATTTCAACTCAAGAATATTCCTCAGCAACAAGGGCGCGGTTCGAAAGAAAAACGGCCGCGCAATCTGCAAAACTTCGCCGTTTTCTGAGCAAGTCGTTTCGTCGCAAGGGGCCGTGTATCCGTCAGGCAATTGTGCGCCACTGTCACGAACAATACGATCTCAGAGCTGCCGCGTCGCGCGGGCGAATTTTTAGTCGAGAGCGGACGCAGGAATATGGGAACGAGGGTTAGGCCCGCAGGCCGAATCAGAAAACGCAGAGACGATGCACCAGCAGGGTCGGCGACCAGGCACATGGCGGCGCTGCCTGTGGTTTCCGCGCGGTGCCGGAGCGGCGTATTGCTGGATTTGGCCTACAGGAAGTCGGACAGCAATGTTTTTCCCGGCTTTGTGTCTTTGTGCGAGCCCACAGCCTCTGTGCATTCGAGCCGGGTGGAAGGGTTTGGCTGTTGCGGGATAAGACCGGGTCGTCTGCATCTGGAATTTTGAAACATCATCTATCGCTGCAGAATTCCCGCTTCCTGCAGGCGCATGGACACTCTCGTTTTCTCCGGACGGACGATTATTGGCGGTCGGGAGCAGCGATATTCGTGTGTTCGACCTCGACAGCAAGGAGTTCTTGCTCACATTCGGGGCCATAATGGATTCGGACTTTCGGTATGAAGTTTTTTGCCTGGCGGCGATTGTCTCGCAGCCGTGCATGACACGCCATATGAATCAATATTGAGCATCTGGGACAGGACCGATCCGATGCGTCCATTACTGCGCTGATTGAGGACAAACGCAACCGTCTGTAAACGGAACGTAAATGACAGCTGCCGGATGGCATTTCCCTGCGTCGGCCACCGGAAAGAATCATTCGGCACTGACGAATCGTGGCGTTTGTGGCAGGCCACAGAATCCGAAACGGCGGGTCTTCCCCGGTCACATGGCGTTCGGCAGGACGCTATCGTTCTGATGAAGAAGCGGCGACCTTGAGAGGTTCAGTCCAGGTGACTGATGCCGACATCTCCGTTCGAAAAGCTTATCGTTCATCCCGGATCGCGTGCATTTTCGGTAAGATGACGGAATAATTGTCGTCCTCCGCTCATCGCCGTCCATCCAGTTAGTGAACGCTTATGTCCTGTCGCGCCGCTTGTCTGTCATTGTTTTCCGCAGCCTCTGTTTGCTGTTGCGCTGTTCAGTCGGCTCATGCTGATGCGCCGGACGGATGGCACTCCGTGACCGTTCCCGATGTTTGGCGCAAGATGCCGACGGGTGATCTGGCGCCGGTAAAGGGTTTTTCGTGGTATCGAGCAATGGTCCGGGTCCCGGCGGACTGGCAAGGGGCCGAACTGATACTGTTCATGGAAGCTCTGGACGATGCCAGGGCGACGTACGTCAACGGAACGAACGTGGGCGCGACCGGAACATTTCCGCCTCGCTTTCGTAGCGGATTGGGTGAAAAAGGGCGGTACAAAGTCGCGGCCGGGCTGATCAAAGTCGGCGAATTCAACTGTATCGCTGTTCGCGTCTTTCAGAACGATCCACGTCCCAATTTCAGCGTGGCCCCGCCCGTGCTGTTGAACACAGCTAAGAAACAGGGGATTCGGCTGGACGGCATCTGGCATTACCGTCCCGGTGACGACGTGAATTTTGCACGGGCATCGGCGACTGACTTCGGCATCGACGTGACGGCGGAGCTGGCGGAAGCAGATCTGCGCAAGCTGGGCGGGTACTCGCAGCTGGACCAGGTGGAAGATGTCGAACGCTATGTGACTCGCCGCAAAGGTGACAATGATGCGGTGTCGCCACAGGCTGCGGAAAAGAATTTCCAGGTACCGGACGATCTGGAGATTCAGCTGGTGCTGAGTGAGCCGGACATCGCTCAGCCGCTGTTCATGACATGGGATGAACGGGGACGGATGTGGGTCATGGAATATCGGCAGTATCCGGATATTGCCGGCGTCAAAATGGTAAGTCGCGACGTGTACCTGCGGAGCGTCTATGACAAGGTGCCGGAACCGCCACCGCATGGTGTGAAAGGACGAGACCGCATCTCCATCCATGAAGATACAGATGGTGACGGCGTTTATGACAAGCACAAGATCTTTGTCGACGGACTGAATCTGGCGACATCCGTCGCCATCGGGCGTGGTGGAGCATTTGTCACCAATCCACCGTACCTGCTGTTCTACCCGGACAAAGATGGCGACGACGTTCCCGACGGCGATCCGAAGGTTCTGCTGGAAGGCTTCGGACTGGAAGATTCACATTCGGTCATCAACAGTCTGCGGTTCGGTCCCGACGGCTGGTTGTATGGAGCTCAGGGAAGCACAGTTTCTGCCAACGTGAAACGGCCGGGAACCAAAGATAAACCGATCCGCACCATGGGCCAGCAGATCTGGCGTTACCACCCGGAACAAAAACGCTTTGAAGTTTTTGCAGAGGGCGGGGGCAACACGTTTGGCTGCGAAATCGACAATCAGGGACGCATTTATTCAGGACATAACGGAGGCAACACACGCGGATTTCACTACGTACAGGGGGGCTACTATCGGAAGGGATTCGGCAAACATGGCCCGCTGTCCAATCCGTATTCCTTCGGTTACTTCGAGAATATCAAACATCACAGTGTAGCCCGGTTCACTCACAACTTCGTGATTTACGAGGAAGGCGTTCTGCCGGCTGAGTACCATGGCCGACTATTCGGCATCGAACCGCTGCAGGGGCAGGTGGTCATGAGCCATTTCCGTCCCTATCAGTCGTCCTTTGAAACGGAAGACATTTCGCGAGTGGTTAAGACGGACGACCAGTGGTTTCGTCCCGTGGACATCAAGACCGGCCCCGACGGAACCATCTATGTTGCCGACATGCACGAACAGCGCATTGATCACAGCAGCCATTACGCAGGACGTATTGACCGCACAAGTGGTCGGATTTACCGACTGAAACCTAAAGCCAAATCATTAATCCGTTCGACTGCTGTTGATGCCGATGGAGACCTGGTTAAGGCACTGCAACATCCGGCCAAATGGCATCGCCAAACAGCCCTGCGACTGATTGGCGACCGTAAAGATGCCTCCCTGATTCCACCACTGCTGAGCCAGATCAGCGAAGCGGCGGGACAAACGGCTGTCGAATCACTTTGGGCTGTGCACCTGAGCGGGGGACTGACGACGGATGTCGCCCGCGAAATGCTGGCACACGAAGACCAGTTTGTGCGTGCATGGACGGTGCGTCTGTTGTGTGATCATTATCAGGTGGCTCCACTGATTGCGCAGGCCCTGGCGGACCTGGCGGCGAACGAACCCTACATCGAAGTACGAAAACAGCTGGCTTCATCCGCCAAACGCCTTCCGGCAGAGGATGCGCTGCCGATCATTCGTAATTTGCTGAAATATGATGAAGATGCGGCCGACATTCATCAGCCTCTGCTGCTCTGGTGGGCTCTGGAAGCAAAGTCTGTCGGCACTGGCCGTGACCTGATTCTGGACATCATTCTGTCCGACGACGATGTTTGGCACCGACCACTGATGACGCAGCATCTGACCGAACGTCTGATGAAACGATATGCCCTGGCGGGCACTCGAGAAGAACTGCTGGCCGCCGCAGAATTATTCGGAAAGGCCCCCAGCAAGGACGCAACCGAGCGACTACTGAAAGGATTCGAAGAAGCCTACAAGGGACGGTCTCTGGCAGGAATTCCGGATGAACTTGTCAACGCGATTGCCGCGACCGGCGGTGGATCGGTCGTTCTTCGACTGCGTCAGGGTGACTCTGGCGCGATCGCGGAAGCGTTGGCTGCGGTGGGCAACCCGAAGACAGAACTAAACATTCGACGACAGTTTCTGGAAGTTTTCGGACAGGTCCGGCGCTCCGAATTCATTCCCGTTCTGCTGCAGATCGTTGACAACGAAAAAGACGCGTCTCTGGTCTCAGCAGCACTGACCGCGCTGCAGGCGTTTGACGACCTGCGAATCGGTGAACGCGTTGTCGGCAGTTTCGCAGAACTTCCTGAAGATGCTCTGGTGGTTGCAGAAACGCTGCTGGCGAGTCGTCCTGTCTGGGCTCTTGCACTGCTGAATGCCGTGAACGCCGGCGCACTCAAACCGGCCCTGGTTTCGGAAACAGCTCTGCGAAAAATGCTGCTGCATGACAACACGGAAATCAAACAGCTGGTTGGCAAACACTGGGGTTCAGTCGCGGGTGCTTCCACAGCACAGATGCAGGCGGAAGTAACGCGTCTGGCCGAGCTGCTGAACAGCGCGTCGGGAAATCCGAAGAAGGGCAAGCCGCTGTTCATGAAGAACTGCGGCAAATGTCACCGGCTGTTTGAAGAAGGAGGCCACATCGGGCCGAACCTGACGTCATTCAAGCGAGACAATCAGGAGCGCATTCTGGCGAACGTCGTGAACCCCAATCTTGAAATCCGAGAAGGATTTGAAAACCACATTGTGCTGACTGCTGATGGGCGAGTCGTCAACGGGTTTCTGGCCGACCAGGACAGTCAGGTGGTCGTTCTGCGCGGTGTGGACGGTCAGAACATCATTCTGCGACGCGACGAGATTGACGAGATGATCGTGAGCAAAGTGTCGATCATGCCTGAGGGGTCGCTGAAGAAGCTCAGCGCTCGGGAGATTCGCGATCTGTTTGCCTACCTCAGAGCATCTCAACCTGTGAACTACTGATGCTACTGCGGGCAGTCGCGTCACTCAGAGAATGATTTGACGGCCTCTTCGACTGTCGGATAATTTTCGAACAACTTGTGAAATCCGACCACGTGGAATGCTTCAGCGATGAACCCTTCCAGTCGAGCAAACTTGACAACTCCGTTGGCTTTCTGCATTCGGGAATGGGCACGGATCATCATGCCGAACCCAAGGCTTGATATGAACTCAAGTTCCTTGCAATCAAATACCAGATTGATGTGGCCGCTTTCGATTTCCTTCTCCAGCTGCGCAAAGAATGTCTCGGCACTGTCAGTGTCCAGTTTTCCAGAGAGTTCGACGACCAACACATTGTCGGCGTCTTCCCACTGGTAGGAATTAAAATTGATC